>CAZWUJ010000020.1:0-70676 GCA_964636705.1 uncultured Vicinamibacteraceae bacterium | reverse complement strand
CGAATTGGCGCAGATCCTCACCCGAAACGGGGGTTTTCTGGCTGGCACTAGCTATGCCCACCGGAGTCGCAGAACCGCGTGAGCCGCCTCAACGCGTCGACGGGAGTCGTCGATACCGTTGGATAGGCCGGATGTGACAACACGCGGATACACCCGGCTTCGGTGATGGAACAGGTTGCCCACGTCGACGAGAACCCGGCGCTGAACCAGTAGTGAGCGGCGTCGTGATTGACGTGCCGTGGATCGAACAGCGCCACCAGGAAGTTGACGTCCAGCAGATGGCTCACGGTTCCTGGTCGCGAAGCCGATTGACCAGCTCGATGTCCGGAACGGCCTCCTGGTCTCCGTCTCCAACACCGCCGGCCGCGGAAAAGAGCGGCACGCCGTTGCGGACCTCCGGCGCGCTCTCCGGCGCGATCGCCTTGAGAATCAGTTCCGACGCAACGGCGCCGAGGGTCTTGTCGCGCTGCTGCGCCAACTGGCGCACACTGGCCAACGCCTCGGCGGAGAGGTTCAGCGTGGTCCTCATGGTCGGATACTCCGTAGCCAGAGTACCAGCTAGTGATGCTTCGCATCAAGCATCAAGATCGTCGCTGACGGTGCCAGTTCAAGGAGGTTGCTGCGCGCTTCGCGAGCGCTTCGGGCCGCGCCGGGGTCAACGCGCACGATCCGTGAACTTCGCCCGTAACGCCGCGCGGTCCACCGGCGCGCCGCGCAGATAAACACTGTCGATCCGGCGTGTGTTGCCGATGTCGTCCAGCGGGTTTGCGTCGAGCACGACAAAGGACGCACTCTTGCCCTCGGCCACGGTTCCCAGATCGTCGAGCCCGAGGATCTCGGCATTCGCGCGCGTCGCCGCCTCGATCACCTCCATCGGCGTCAGCCCGCAGCCCGCCATGTCGCGCAATTCGGTGTGCGTGGTCCAGGCGACACTGACGCCCGAGTCGGTCCCCATCCCGATGATCATCTCCGCCTCGCGGTTGCGCGCCAGGTTGCGGCACTGCAACTCGAACGACTCGCCGGGCTCCTCTGCCGCCAACCGCTCCGCCTGCGCCCGCAGGCTCTCGATCTCGAACGGCGGCAATGTCTCAGCCAGCCAGGGCAGATCCTCGACCGTCACCGGCGAGCCGGGCAGGTTCGGAATGGTCCAGATGTCCGGGTACTCGCGCACCAGCGCCATGTATTCCTCGTCGATGTCGCGATCCCGCACGGTGTGCGCAAACCCGTCGACTCCCGCCCGCAGCAGGTCCTTGGCGTCGGCCAAGCCGCTGGTGGAGCCGAGGTGCGAGGTGACCCGCATGTCGCGAGCGTGGGCCTCATCGATGATCGCCCGGTAGACGTGCGGCTCCAGCTTCGGCACCGTGCCATTCCGATCGTCGACCCAGATCTTGATGAGGTCGACCCCGTGCGCGTGCAGCTCCTCGACCGCCGCGCGTCCTTCCGCCTCGGTTTGCGTGCCGCGGGGGATGCCGAGCCGGTATTCCTGCTGCGGGCCGGCCATCGGCGTCGCCGCGATTCCGCGTCCGGACGTCAGAAACTGCGCCGCGTCGGGGAACAGCGCGTCTCGCAGTTCGAAGGCCAGCGGTTCGTCGTGCTCCAGGCCCAGGCTCATCGTCGCGGCCACGCCGTGATAGGCGGAACGCTCCAGGTGTTCGATGAGATTGGCCCGCGTGTAGTTGTCCTTGCTGTGCGTGCCGTCGCTGACGTTCGTAAGCCCGATGTGCTGGTGGGCGTCAATCAGCGCCGGGATTACCGTCTTGCCAGACAGGTCCACGCGTTCCGCGCCGTCGGGAGCTTCTCTCTCGCCCTGCGCGCCGACCCAAGCGAAAGCGCCGTCCTCGATCAGGAAAGCGGAACGCTCGACGGGTGCGCCGCCGTTGCCGTCGATCAGCCTGGCGCCTTCGAACCAGACAGCGTCACGCGGCTCCGGCTCCGGGAAGGCGCCGCACCCGCAGAGGAACAGCGCGCAGGCGCCCAGGGTCAACCAGCCCGCATGGCCCGGCTGGCTCATACTTCTCACATGGTAACCAAGTTCCGATGAAACCCCGCGTCACGCAGCGGCAATGCAGCGGTAATATTGAACGCGTGAGTGTTGCTCCGGCAACCCGCGCGAGGAAGTCGGCACAACGTATCGCGGCTGCCGGTGAAGGCCCGCTCCCGCCTTTTCCGGAAAGTTGGTACTTCGTTGCCAGCCGTGACTCGATACGCAAGGCGAAACTGCTTCAGAGAACCTGGATGGGGCAGGACGTCGTCGCGTGGTGCGACGATGCGGACCGTGTCTGCGTGGCCGTCGCGACCTGCCCGCATCTGGGTTCCAGCCTCGGCCCTGGCGCCGGGGGCCGGGTGCGTGATGGCCGTATCGTCTGCCCGTTTCACGGCTTCGAGTTCGACGTCAGCGGCCAGTGTGTTGCGACTCCCTTCGCGGAGCCGCCGAGAACCGCGCAACTGAGAGTATTCCCGACGCGGGAAGTCCTCGGCATGATCTTCGCGTGGTGGGGGATCGATGGGCGGCCACCACAATGGCATCTGCCCGAGGATCCGCCGGCTGGCGCCGACTGGTCGGACCTGGGATTCCGGACCCTGCGATTCGCCGGGCACCCGCAGGAAACTACCGAGAACGTCGTGGACCTGGCGCACCTGCGGTACGTGCACGGCTACGATAACGTCGATCGGGTCGCACCGGTGAGCGTGGACGGCGCCTGTCTCACGAGTCGTTGGAACTTCAGGCGCACGCGGAAGATCGCACGGTTCGTGGAGAATGTATACGACGTGTCCGCCACGGCTTGCATCCTTGGGCTCGGATACTCGCTCGTGCAGATTCGCGAGCACACCATTGGCATGGACGCCCGCTTGTGGGTGCTGGCGACACCCGTCGATGGCGTCCATATCGATATGGTGCTGGTCGGCCAGATACGGGAAATCCGTAGACCGAAACGGCCGATCGTCGGCCTGCGGTTCCTTCCGGTGAGTCTACGGGCCCGGATCATGAACCAGATCATTCTCTCCGTGCAGAAACAGGACGTCCTGCAGGACGTCGTGATCTGGCAACGGAAACGGTACCAGTCCATCCCGGCACTGTCTCGGTCCGACGGGGAGATCGGAATGTACCGCCGCTATTGCAGGCAGTTCTATTCGGATCCCGGGCCTCGACACCGTTAGTGACATTCGCCCGCCGGCCAAGCCGACCCCGGCTGTGCGTCACGCCTTTCTGAAGCGCCAGCCGTACATCATCCGCCCATAGAAGTTGAACCACTTCCTGGCTTCGGAATCCCGGAACGGGTAGTCGGCGCCGATCTGCCGGGCCGCGGCGAGGCCGGTCACGAAGCAGGTTTCCTGGCTGTTCACCAGGGTGTGAGCGCCGCAGTACCACGTGCGCCGCCTGCCCTGAACAAAGCGAAAGAGCTGGACCAGCAACGTCACGTGACGCACGTCGTGGACTATGTGCTGAAACCACCACCTCTTGACGACTTTGTCTTCGTCAATACGGCTGATCGGATTGTAGGTCACCAGGCATGGCTTGTCCGACCGGCTCGCCCAGGGCTGCTGGTTGTGCATGATGTAGGTGATTTCGTAGTTGTCCGGCCGCGCGCCATATTGCTCGATGTGGTTGCTTCGGGTGGCGAGCGGCTCCACCTCGTTCTCCGGGAGAACCGAGGCGTCCGAATGCACGACGGTATGGTTGTGCAGTTCGCTCTCGTAGCGTATCGACGAAAGAAGCCAGCTCTCCAGAAAAGTCGGTCCGTCCAACATCATCAGTGCCTGGTTCGCGTTGCACGCGAAGACCACGTCGTCGAACGCCTCGGTGTCGCCGTTCTCGTCCTCCACGACTACCTCGGACGGACGCCGGTACACCTTTCTGACCGGGCGGTCGAGGTATATCTTGTCCCGATAGGCGGACGACATCTCCTCGTAAATGCGCCGTGTGCCCCGGTCCCAGGTCTGCATCGGGGTGGCGGTTTCGATATCGAAGAACTCCAGGTACCGGGAAAACAGCGACGCGGGCATGTCGAACACGTTCGTGGCCATCAGGAAGTTGACGAACATGGGCTTCAGTATCTTGTAACGGAAGTCCCCCGAGAATCTGCCGAGATTGAGAACCGAGCCCATGCTGATGTAGTTGAACGGGTTGAGGGCGTTCAGCAGCCTGGACCTGGATCGGTTGAGCCGGCCAAACCACTTCAGCCGTTTCAAGAGCTTCTGGAATCTTCGGATTTCCGGCTGCAACTGCCTCCTGATGTCGGAATCGAAGTCGTGGGCATAGATGCCCCCGTGGTACTTCACGCTGTAACTGAACCTGGTATCCAGCAGTTCGATACCGTGTTGCTGCAGGAACAGAAGGATGTGGTGGTAGACGGAAGGAATGCACGCGGTGACGGAAATGTCGAACGGAATCGTGGTTCCGTCGTCTTGCGGCATGTCCGCGGTCACAGCGTTTCCGCCGACCCGCGCGCGCGCTTCGAACAATCGAAAGTCGAATCTATCGGGATGGTGATGCAGAGCCCAGGCCACCCCGAGGCCCGATACGCCCGCACCGATGATGGCAACCCTTCTCGGCAACGCCGCACCCCTTCCAGCGCCGAATCATGCGCTCGACAGAATCTGATCAGGGATCGCGGTCATGCTGAGACCGCTGCCTTCACGGCGCGTCTCCCGTGTCGGTCCGAACCGGCATGCCGTCGATGGCCACCTGGACTCCAGCGACAATGACGGCCTGGCCCGCCTCGAGCCCGCCCGTCAGGAACACCTCGTCATCCGAGCGCTGCAGGACCTGCACCGGAACAATCCGCACCGTACCGTCGCGCACCGCCCAGACCTCGTTTCCAGGCCTGAGGGCGGCCCGCCGAACCCTGAAGTACTCGTCCGGGGCCAACCCGTCGATTTCGACTTCCACGAACTTGCCAACAAGGAGGGGTGGCCCGGCGTCGTCCGCGGCTTCACCGTGACTGCCTGTACTCATCGACGCGCCTCCCGCGAACGGATCCGGGACGCGCACAATCACGTCGATCGTCCGTGTCATTTCGTCGAGGGCCGCCTCGGCCCGGTCCACGTAGCCTTCCCATACGTAGTGCGCGTCGCCGTACTCCGCGATCACGCGAACCGGCACGCGCCGGTCGGCGTTACCGGCTTCCAGCTCCCAAAGGCCCGGGATGAGCGCCGCCTCAGCGTCCGACAGGGGAACCACGACCTCCACGGCGTCGGCGGCGTACAAACGCCCGACGCTCAGTCCGGCCGCGATGAACTGACCCACTTCGAGGGATTCCTCCAACACGATGCCCGCAAACGGCGCATGGACTTCCGTGCGCGATAGTTGCAGTTCGGCGGCCACGAGCGCGGCGCGATCTCTGGCCAGCGTGGCCTCGGCGGCCTTCATCTGGGGCTCCCACAACGTCAGGGGGCTGGTCTCGGCGGCAGACGCGGCGCCTTCCCGCATACGTCTGAAACGTTCGTACTGCGAGCGCGCAACACGCGCCTCTTCCGTCACCCGCAATAGTTCAAGCTCCTGGACGGCGACGCTCGCCCCCACCTGCTCCACCGTATTGCGGTAGTCGGCATCGTCGATACGAAACAGCAACTGGTCTGCATCGACCCGCCCCCCGCTCTGGAAGTTCGAGGCTACCCATACAACCCGACCGGTGATCTCGGCCGCCACCTCCACCTCCGCCCGTGGGCGAACCGTGCCGGCTCCGTACACGGGAATGGAGCCGGAGCCGGCGACCACGAGCGCCGTGCTCGCAAACGGGACGGGCGAGGGGACCTCCTGGCGCTCAGGCTCAGGTCTTTGAGAAACCAGGACCCAGGCCACGACCCCGGATCCGGCGAGGATGACGATGACTGCCAGAAAGCTGACTGCTCTGTTCATGGGTTTCGTCGATCCCTGGCTGTTGCTTCAGCCAATCCGTCGGCGCCACCAGAATCCGACGCCGCGTTCGACGCGGCTGGCGCGTCCGACACCTCCGGGGCAACCCACGCCCCGCCCAGGGCGCGGTGCACGGCGAGGCGCGCCAGCGCCAGGTCCCGTTGGACACCAATTAGCGCGGACTCGACGTTCAGGAGGGCGCGAAGCGCATCGAGGAAGTCAGCGTAGCCCCCAATCCCCGAGGCGTAGCGCTCCGATCGGAGGTCCAGAGTCGCCTGGGCCTCCTCCTCCCTGAACACCAGAAACGCGTGACGCCTGCCCTCGCTCTCAAGCCCGGCGAGGGCCGCTTCGACCTCGTTGACGGCGGTGACCACCGTGCGCCCGTAGGCAGCGGCCAGCTCGTTGAAGCGGGCCTCCGCGAGAGCAACCTGGGTCTCGCGCCGCCCGCCGTCGAAGACCGGCTCCAGCAGGTTGGCCGCGAGATTCGTGAACCACTGGTTCACGTTGAACCAGCTCCCGATCTGCGCACTCTGAAGCCCAATCGAGCCCGACAGGGAGAGGGTCGGCATGAGCTCCGCAAGGCGGACCTGGATAGCGTAGCCGGCCGCATCGAGCCGATGGCGCGCGGCCTGAACGTCCGGCCGCTGGAACAGCAGGTCGGCCGGGATTCCGGCCGGTACCGGGTCCGGCGGCGGCGCCGGCGAGAGCGTATCGGGCAGGATCCCGTCCAGTCCTTCCCGGTAGGCGCCCAGGAGCACCGCAAGGCGTGCTTCGGCGGCAGCAAGCTGGCGTTCCAGTTGCGGCAGGCCTGCCTGCGTGTCGCGCAGCTCCTGGCGCACGCGGTACAGATCCAGCGAGTCGGCCAGTCCTCGGTCGTAGCGGGTGGCGGCCACGCTCTCGCGCTCCTCGAGGACCTCCACCGTCTCGTGGGTCAGTGAAATCCGCTGCCGGAGGTCGACAATCTCGAAATACGCCGCGATCGTCTCCGACAGTATCCCGATACGGACCGCCTGCAGATCCGACTCGGAGGCCAGGTAGTCGGCGCCGGCCGCCAGCCGGCTGCTGCGAACCCGCCCCCAGAAGTCCAGCTCGTAGGCGACGTCGGCGCTCAGGATGTAGTTGGTGAGTCCGAGCCGATCGGGCAGGGTGAAGTCATCGCCCACGGCGCCGAGCAGCTCCTCCAGCCCCAGTTCCTGCACCTGTGCACCAATGCCCGCGTTGGTCGGCGACCGGAAGTCGTCCACGCCGGCCCGTGCCCCGACGACGGGAAAGATCGTGGCCTTGGCCAGCAGCGCCGTCTCTCTGGCCTGCTCTACCCGGGCCACCGCCTCCGCCATGTCGAAATTGGAGGCCAGAGCCATCTCGATCACCCTATCGAGCACCGGATCGCCAAACGCCCGCCACCATTCGAACGGCTCATGAGCACCTGAGGCGGCGGTCTCAGCGAATTGGCCGGGAACTTCCTGGAGCTGATCGGTCTCGAGTTCAGGCAATGCCGGCTTCGGACCCATCGCGCAGGCGGCGCAGACGCAACACGCCAGAACGGCCAATAGCCGCACACAATCGGTGGGGCGGGGCAACCAGGAAGCCGCCATGCGCTGAAACCCGGAACTCACGGACAGTATATCGGCCATGCTAATGTAGTCGAACACGTGGAGGGCGCTCAAAGCCTTCGACCTCCATAGGTTGAGCCCCTTCCCACGCTCGAGGATAGAGCACGATGAGCTCGCCGCCGCAATTCCCTATACGCATCGCCGAGGAGTTGATCCTCCTGATGCTGGACGAGCAAAGCGGCTACCTGGAAACCGCTCCGGACTGGAACTTTCAGTGCGTCATGGCCGGCGCGGTGCTCGCCGACCTGGCGCTGGAAGACCGCATCGACACCGATCAGGAACGACTGTATCTGGTGGATCCCACGCCCACGGGGGACAGCCTGCTCGATCCGGCACTCAAGGACGTCGCCGAATCCGGCGAGGAATCGGACGCCCAGTTCTGGGTCGAACGGGGCTCCCGCCACGCCGACGAAATCGTCGCAACCGCGCTGGACCGCCTGGTGGAGCGCAACATCCTCACCCACGCGAGCGGCGGATTCTGGGGGCTCTCGCGCTCCGTCGCGCGCTCGGGAGTCTTTCCCACCGAGGCGGTCGAGACCCGCGAGGAGTCCAAGACGAGAATCCTGAACGTCATCCTGAACAACGAGATCCCCGACCCGCGCGACGGGATCCTCGTGGCCTTGATGCACACGTGCGGCGGTTTCAAGCTGCTGCTCGAAGAGGATGACTACCGGGAGTGCCTCCACCGGATCGAACTGGTCGCCAGGCTGGACCTCATCGGGCGCACGGTTGCTACCGCCGTGGAGGACAGCACCGCCAAGCCGAAGACTCGTCGCGTTCTGCAGACCAAACCCATCCCGCGGCTCGGATTCCTCGACATGCTGCGGCAACGTGATTTCCTCTCGGGCAATATTCCGAAGGCGATGTACGGCATCTACCGAGACCATGGACCGGTCGTCAGAATGCCCTTCAGGATCCGGGGCGCGCCGGTGGTCGCCTTGATGGGTTCGGATGCCAATCACTGGATTAACAGGCATGGGCGGTTCTACTTCCGTTCCAAGGACTACATCGAAGGGCTGGAAAGGGCATTCGGCGCCTCCCGGAGCATGCCGGGGATGGATGGCGCAGAACACTATCGAATGCGCAAGTCGCTCCAGAGTGCGTATTCCCGCGCCACGTTGGCGTCGCGGTTGCCGGAGCTGATAGACAACTGCCGGAAGTCACTCAGCCGGTGGAAGGAAGGGGACGTCTTCCACGGCACCGAGGATTTTCAAAACCACATCAGCAGCCAGATCTCCCATCTCACGATGGGAGTGGATTGCAGCCACTATGTTGACGAACTGCTGGCTTTTGAACACCGCGCGCTGGTGACGCGGATCCAGGGCGCTTTGCCGGATTTCATGCTGTCCACGCCGCGGATGAAGCGCTACGGGAAGCATGTCAATAGGCTCCAGGAGGCGATCCTGGAATCGCACACGCCGGCCCAACGCAAGGGAAAGCCGCGGGACATAGCGGACGCGCTCCTCGAACTCCACAAGAGCGATCCACAGTTTCTTCCTGAAACCGACCTCACGTTTCCGTTCGTGGCGGCAATGGTTGCCAGTATCTATCTCGGCAGTGGATTGGCCTTCACCATATACAACATGGCTCGTCATCCGGACGTGTACGCGAGAGTTCGGAGCGAGGCCGAGTCGCTCTTCGGGAACGGTCGTGAACCGGAGGACGGTGATTTCAGTCACGACAGCATCGACGTCACGGTTCGTCTCTGCATGGAGTCCTCGCGCATGTACCCCGTGATTCCCTGGCAGTTGAGAACGGTCATGAACGAGTGCATCATCAGCGGCTACGAGATCCCGACGAAGACGATGGCGTTGATTTGCCAGACGGCGCCGCACTACGACGAGGATCTGTACCGGGAACCGTCGAAGTTCGACATCGATCGGTACCTGCCGGACCGAGCCGAACACTTGCAGCCGGGCGCTTACGCACCCTACGGCCTGGGTACGCACATGTGCCTCGGCCACCGGTGGGTGGAACTGCAGATGGCTGTGAATGTCCTGCTCATCGCGCATCACCTGCAGCTCGAAGTGGTGCCCGCCAACTACAAGATGGGAATCAACCCGTTCCCGACCCTGGCCCCCAACAAGAAACTCCAGTTCCGCGTCGCTCAGATTCCGAATCCCGTGTGAACGCGGAAGCGCGTAGCGGCGCAGCCGACCCCCAAGTGCCTTTCCAGACCCGCTCCGACCCTTGCCGATGAGTTCCAACGGAGGCAACCACGCCGAACCCGGCGGACCGATCGCCTACATGGCGAGCAACGGTGTCGCGTCCAATCTGTTGATGTTCGGGATCCTCGCGGTGGGCCTGGTGTCGCTGACCGGCCTCGAGCAGGAAGCGTGGCCCACGGTGCCCTTCAACCAGTTCGAAATCTCCGTGGCGCTCCCCGGCGCAACGCCCGAAGAGGTCGAGGAGGCCATCGTCGTCAAGATCGAGGATGAGGTCCGGGGAATGGCCGACGTGAAGGCGGTCAGGTCCGTAGCGGCCCCGGGAATAGCGTCCGTCAGGGTCGAATTCGATTCGGGGACGGACATGGGCGCGAAGAGGGATGAAGTAGAGGCGGCGGTCGCGCGCATTCAGACGTTCCCGGGCGGAGCCGAGCGGCCCCAAATCCGGGAAATGACCAACGCCCAGAGCATGATGCGTCTCGTCCTCTACGGCGACGTTTCCGAGCGGTCGCTGAAAGAGCTCGCCTACCGCATCGAGGACGATCTCGCTTCGCTCCCGGACGTGTCCCAGGTCGAGACCAGCGGTGTGCGCAACTACGAAATCTCGATCGAGGTGCCGCTGCAGCGGCTGCGAGCCTTGGGGCTCACGCTGACCGATGTCGCCAGTACGATTCGGCGCGGTTCCCTGGATCTGTCCGCGGGCAGCATCAATACCGAGCAGTCACAGGTGCGGATCCGGACCCTCGGCCAGAGCTACGATCAGCAGGATTTCGAGAACATCGTCATCCTCGGCCGCGAAGACGGCACGGTGGTGCGCCTAGGTGACATCGCCGAGGTGCGCGACGGCTTCGAGGACTCCGGCTTGCTCGTCCGGCACGAGGGGCGCCCCGCCGTGTTCGTCGAAGTCTCGCGAGCCGACGGCGAGAGGGTGATGGACGTGGCGAGCGCTGTTCGCGACTACGTTGCGAACGAGTTGACCCCCGCGCTCCCCGACGGGGTGGGCATCGATATCTGGAGCGACGACTCTTCGATCTTCGTGGAGCGCGGCCTCATTCTCCTCAAGAACGGATCCTTGGGGCTGTTGCTGGTCTTGCTCGCGCTGGGCCTTTTTCTCGAAATCCGGCTGGCGTTTTGGGTCGCCGTCGGTCTCGGCGTTTCCGCGGTCGGCGCCCTGGCCGCCATGATGCTGTTCGACATCCCGCTCCATGAGGTGTCGCTGTTCGCTTTCGTGCTTGCCATCGGAATCGTCGTGGACGATGCGATCGTCGTGTCCGAGCACATTCACCTGGAACGAATGCGCGGCACGCCGGGGGTTGTTGCGGCGATCCGGGGTGCGCGACGAATCAAGGTGCCACTGATCTTCGCGGTGCTGACGACCGTCGTGGCGTTCCTTCCGCTGCTCTTCATACCCGCGGGCTTCGGAGAGGTCTGGAAGGCGCTGCCGATCGTCGTCATTGCCACGCTGCTGATCTCGCTGGCCGAATCGCTGCTGGTGCTGCCCAACCACCTCTCCCATCATGTGCACGGTCCGGATTGGGCGCCCGCTACGCGCGGGGAACGATTCGTCAACCGGATCCGGAGTCGTGTCGATTCCCTGTTGCACCGTTTTGTGCAGGGGCCCCTGGATCGGGGAATCCAGTTCGCGACGGACTGGCCCGGGGTGACGGTCTCCGCAGCCGTTGCGCTGCTCGTCGTGAGCGTTTCCCTCGTTCCGGCCGGTATCGTCCGGTCCACCTTCGCGACCGAGGTCGAAGGCGATTTCGCCATCGCCACCCTCGAGATGCCGGACGGAACGACCACTCAGCAGACGTACGCAGTGGCGCAGGAACTGGAATCAGCCGGTCGCCGGGCCGTGGAGCGGCTTTCCGAAGGCCGGCCCGCGGATGCGCCTCCTCTGCTGTCCGGCGTTTCGGTCGTCGTCGGTCAGCGTTCGCGGATCGAAACCGGGGGCCTCAACCCCTCGCCCACCCTGAACCCGGAAACCAACATCGCCACCATCGAGTTCAAGCTCCTGAGCGCGCAGCAACGGCGCATCACTTCGGGAGAAGTCGTGCAGGCATGGCGCGAGGAGGTGGGTGTCCTGCCTCATGTGCGCGCGGTCACCTTCATCAGCCAGATCTACACACTGGGCAACCCGGTCGAGGCCGCGCTGTCCCACCCGGATCCGGAACGCCTGACCGCGATCGCGAATTCCGCCGTCGCGGACCTCGGCGGAGTCGGAGGCGTCTTCGACATACGCTCCGATCACACTCCCGGTATCCCGGAAGTTCAGGTGGGATTGCGTCCCGATGCGCGCACCCTCGGCCTCACGCTTGACGATCTTGCCTGGCAGACGCGAGCCGCCTTCTTCGGCGCGGAAGCCGTCCGGGTGCAGCGAGGACGTGAAGAAGTTCGGGTTTACGTGCGGCTGCCCGAGGAGCAGCGCAACTCGATTACCGACGTCGAGAGGTATTGGCTCCGTACGCCAACCGGCGCCGACGTGCCGGTAAGCCGTGTGGCTTCCTTGAGTTCGGGCACATCACCGCCGGCCATCCGGCGCCAGGACGGCCAGCGCATTGTCACGGTTACCGCTGATGTGGATGCCAGTGTGGTTTCCGCGGCGACCGCCAATGACATTCTGGAGAACACCATCCTGGCGCAACTCATCGACGAAAACCCGGAACTCACGTACACCTTCGGAGGTGAACAGCAGCAGCAGCTCGACTCATTGGGCGGTCTCTATCGCGGATTCGCGATCGCATTGCTCATGATCTTCGCGCTCCTGGCCATTCCGCTGCGCTCCTATACCAAACCGTTCATCATCATGGCCATCATCCCGTTCGGGTTCATCGGCGTGATCCTGGGACACTGGGTCCTGGGGGTGGCGCTGAGCGCGGAGTCCTTTGTCGGGATATTCGGTCTCGCCGGCGTGGTGGTGAACGACTCCCTGGTGATGATAGATTTCACCGATCGGAAGCTCAGGGAGGACATTCCGGTACGAACCGCGATCATCGAGGGCGCGAAGGGGCGCTTTCGCCCGATCATGCTGACTTCCCTGACGACCTTCCTGGGCTTCACCCCCCTGATTCTCGAGGACGCGATTCAGGCGCAGTTCTTTGTGCCATTCTCTGCCTCGATCGGCTGCGGCATCCTCTTCACAACGGCGATCGTCATGTTCCTGGTACCCGCGCTTTCCTCGCTCCACCTGCGCCTGACCTCGGGGCGGCACGAACTGGCCCGCGGCGCCTCCGGTTGACGGGCGCTCGGGGGCGGGGCCCCAAGGGGAACGGGCTAACCCGACAGCGGCCGGCGCGCCAGGAAACAGTAGAGCGGCGTGAAGATCCCCGCCCTGCCCCCCGCGACATAGGCATTCGCGGTCCGATCCAGCAGCGCGACCACCTCCGCCGAGCCTTTCGGAAACACACCGAACAGCTCGGCCATCCTGATTCCCCACCGCGTCGCCCTGCGGCCCATCGGAATCCGGCGGAAGGCGCCGCCCGGCAGCCCGCGCCGGGTGTCCATGGGCTGATACCACGACGTGCCCGAGCCGCTCTGCCGGGCAGCGAGGTCTTCACCCTCCACGACTTCGAATCCCGCCGTTTCGAGCGCCCGGTTCACCTCCCTGCACGTCGCAATGTCCTTGAGTGCGATGCCGTGCCTGAGCTCCCGCTTGATGGCGCGGTGCCGGTCGCGCCCAGGGTCGTACAGGTCGGTCATGCACATTTCCTGACCCCAGAAGAGGGCGCCGGGCTTCAGGACCCGGTAGATTTCGGCGAACGCGCCAGCCTTGTCGGGCGCATGGCAGGTTGATTCGATCGCGTAGCCCCGGTCGAAGGTCTGATCCGCGATCGTGCTCATGTCCATGAAACTGCAACGGAGGCAGTCCGTCTGGTCAGTCAGCCCCGCGGCGGCATTCATCCGCCGGGCGGTGTTGCACTGGACTTCGCTGACGTTGATCCCGACAACACGGACACCGGACTCGCGGGCAACGCGGCGCATCGGACCGCCGATCCCACAGCCGACATCCACGACCGTCATGCCCTGACGCAATTCGAGCCTGGAGATCATGTGTCTCTGGTGCCGGATCTTGGAGTCCTCCAGACTCTCGCCAGAAAACAGCGGCGCGAAGTGCAGGGATTCTCCCCAACCCCAGACCATGAACTCGGTACAAAGGTCGTAGTACTCCCCGACGGTCCGCGTGTGGTCGTACCCCCCGGCGGAATCCTGGTCGGACACCCGGTCGGTCCATCCCTCGAAGTCCTGCACTCGGTGCGCGACGTTCGATCCGTCGAACGCGGCTCTCAACGCCTCGGACAGTTCGCGGACTTGCCTGGTGCCCTTCATGGCCGGGACGGCACGCGCGATCAGCCTCCGCCGGCCGGCGCGGCCGATCCCAGATGCTCGACGAACGCGTGCAGGGTGTCTTCCATCGCGGAACGCGGCGCCCCGTTTATGATCGGCCCAAGAAACCAGCGGGCAAGGCGAGGAATGCCCCGGCTCAGGGTCACCTGCTCACATTCGATCAGCACGCCGCCATCGACCTGCACGTAGCGATACCACAACTTCAACCGCCACAGGTAGCCGCTGTCGTTGCCAATCGGCTTCTCGCGCTCGTTCGGAGTGCCGGGATCCTCGAGCTCGGCGATCCGGGTCCCCTCCACCCAGCTCCAGGCCCGGCCGCCGCCCAGACGCACGTATTCCACCGCCTGGTTCAGGTTGAACTGCGCCGACGCCATCGGTGCGTCGAGCAGCACCCTCGTATAGAGCTCGATCCTGTCGCCATCGCGCGAGAGGACGCGCGAGTCGAGAACGGTCTCCTCCTGCAGCTCGTGCGGCGGAATGTCGTACTGCAGGCCGTCGAGCACGTCGTTCAATTCCGCGTTCGGTATCAGGATGGCGCCCAGCCAGTGCTGAATGGTGCCGCGCGGCACGTCGATCCGGTCGCCCTGCCCGTCGCGCGTCTCCAGGCGCTCGACGACGGCTCCGCCGGCCAGCACCTCCCCGCGCAGCCGGTCACCGTCTTCTCGGAAATCCATCAGCAGGAAGCGTTCGCCGTCATTCAACTCGGCTTCTACGCGCTGTTCCGTGGCCGCGATATACCGGTCCCACGCCGCGATCGTTTCCTCGTGCAGTTCCGCCGCGAGCAGACTGGCCCCGGCGGTGGCCGTCGCCAGTGCCACCGCCAGCACGCGGCGGCCCCGCGCCTGTCTATCGGCGTGGTGGTCCTGCATCGTCCGGAACCCCTTTTGAACGGGTGTTGCCTCGCACGGCGATTATACCGTTGCGTATTCCGGGCGGGCCGGAGCGGCTCGGCGTCGGAAAGATCCTGCGGCGCGGACTACTCCCCGCCGCCGCGCAGCAGAAACACCCCCATCGTGCCCCACAACAGGGGCAGGCCGGCGTCCAAGATTATCCACACGAGACCGATGGTATCGGCGCCTACCGCGCTGAATCCGGGGCTGAGCTGGTTGAACCAGTTCCAGAGGAAGATGATGCCGAGGAACAAGCCGCCGTAGAAGTGCGTGTTGGCCGCGAGGAACTCGCGTGTGACCGCGCCACCGCCGCTCTCGGCATCCTTCTTGCGCCGGTACCCGAACGCGATACCCAGCGCCAATGGCAGCATCATCACCCAGCCGAGGACGGCCCAGACGGGACTGTACGGGCTCTCTTCGGTGACATGGATCTGAAGCTAAGTTCATGGTGGTTCCACGACCCACTCTGCATGGCGCGCAAACCACTTCCTCGTGGACTTTGGCTTCGGGCCACACACCACGGTGTGCGACGGCTCCTCGGGAACAGGAACGGGGTGAACCGTCTGCGCCTTGGAACGTACCTGACCCGCCGCGATCGAGACCAAGGCGAAGTCCTGATGATTCTCCAGCACCCGACTCGGTTCGCCGCCATCTTGCTCGATCACGTTCTGGCGATAGACGGACATGGGATGACCGTCCCTATCGTCCTCGAAAGCGGCGGACGACGGGCGCAAACTGCCTCGGTTGTCGTCGGGCACGAAGTGCCAAGGCGGCACTCTCCGCAGCAGACGAACGTCGTCGGCTGTCTGTGGATCGTCGGGGAACGTCCGTCGGCATTCGTCCGGAGACGTCACGAGTCAGCCCGCGGCCCGCAGCAGCCAATCGCGGACCGACTCATCGTCACCGGCCAAACTCGCTTCAACCTCCTCGCCGGTACGTCGGTCCGCAGCACACCAGAACACCGAACCCTCGGGATTGACTTCCACTTCGATGTCAACTCCGCACCGGTGCCACTCGATCTGCAATCCCCCACGGACCGTGGGGACGAGGGATGGCCCGGGGACACCCGCAACCACGTATTCGCACAAGAACGTCACTGTTCGTACAAATGCGGCATCCGAGACCGGCTCCGCCCCGTACGAGTTCCAGCCCTTGGGAAGCTGCCGTAGTTCGATTGCCCGATAGACAGCACGCCGGAACTGCTCCGGCAGAGCGACACTCGGTGACCGAATTGCGATCTTCGGCACTGGTCGCACAGGGGGTTGCGGCGTCGCCCTGACGGAAGCATCCGCCAACGCATACGGAAACACCACGGTGGCGACGGTCGACGGACCCAGCAGGGTGCTGCCGACCAAGTCGCCCTGCCCGCTCTGAACCGCATCAACCAGACTTGGCATCCACTCTCTCCCAACGATGTTGCAGCGAATCCGTAGTCAGGTCCGCAAATCCGCGAACCACCCACTCACGCCCCAGGTCGAAGAACTCGAACGCGCCTCGGATTCCTGGCCCTATTGGGGCGCCTCGCGCCATCAGGTTCATGACCCACACGGGTCTCTTGTCCGCAACGCTCCAAGAGGGCTGCACCGCCACGTACAACCTGCCAACCGGCCCGTTCTCGCCGGTGATCCGATAGCGCCAGCGCAACGTGGCGTCCTCCGGCACCGGCAGGAATGCAGGCGCCGGCAGGGGCGTCCAGTTCTTCAGGACCCTCTCGATTTCCCCGTGGTGCTGCCATTCACCCGCACGTTCGACGTGATTGACGTAGGTTACTTCGCACTGGTTGACCGCCAGCTCACCAAGATGTTCCGCCTTGAGGAACTCCTCGAACGCCAGCACCTCTTCTCTGAACCGGTCTCGGATCCGCTCGTACCGCGGATAGGCATCCCCCTCGCCCACCTTGCGCCAATTGTGGATGAAGCGATCCTGCTGCACCTGCAGGAGCTCCGTTTTCTCCTCGTTCACGAACCAGACGCGTGGCGTTGGCGGCTTGTCTTCGAAGGACACTTCAGCCCGCGGCGGCGAGGGCAGAGCGAAGCCCTCGGTCACCGGCGGCAACGGAGCTCGCTCTTCGATCTCCGGCAACCGGTCACGGTACCTCTGCCACAGCAGGCCGACATGAGCGGTCGTCAAGCCAAGAAGTGCCTGGAACTGTAGAGACAGAACAACTTCCGCCAAAGGCGGCTTGCGGAAATCGGGAAGGTCGGAAGGCCGACTTGAACTCACGGAGTCGCTTGGTTCTCCTAGTGTACAGACGACTGGCAGGAAGATCCATCTCCCGTTGTCACGGGAACGGCCAGGTTACGACGCTACGACAGGATCGGCTGCCATGCGGCCTACTCCCCGCCGCCGCGGAGGAGGAAGAGGCCCATCGCACGGGTGCTCCAGTCACGCAGAGAGTCCAGTAGCAGCCGCCACCAGGTCTGTACAAGGTGCCGAAGGGACAGCGAACGTTGCCGGTTCGCCCATCGCGATCCGACCGCAGGCCGTCCGACGCGAACAATGGCGCGGGTGTTTGTCCGGCGGGTTCGGCGCCTCCCAGGCCGCCAGCCAACGGCTTGAGCCGCAAGAACGATTCGAGCGCATGCCACTGCGTCCGCCCCAGCATCGTGGTGACGGAGCGGAATGCCGAGCCGCCCGCAAACATCGGGGAGTTTCGTCGGACGGACTGCCCACTGCGTGCGGGCAAGGTGCACGGTGCAGATGAACCGCGTACGGGGCGGCCGCAGTCCGTAGCGGGCGCAGCAAGCGTGCAAGACGCTACGGTCGAACGCAGCGTTGTGGGCGGCGACGAAGGCAGCGTCGGCGAGCCAAGCCCGGAGTGTCGGCCACAACTCGGCGAAGGTCGGCGCGTCGCGTACGTCCTCCCAACCCAGGCCGTGAAGGCTAGTGAACGTAAACTGCCCGACGGGTGGCCTGATGAGGTAGGTCCGCGAGAGAACGACCCGACCTGCGCAGGCGGCGGCGACACCGACAGCGCAAGCGCTGTCTCGGCGGGCCGAGGCGGTCTCGAAATCGATGGCAACGAACGCGTCCAGGGCTTCGGATGCGACAGCCGGTCGACGCGCGGCGTCGATACGCAGGTCCGTCGGGTAGTGAATCGGGGGACGGTGCCGCATGGAGGCGTGGGGAAAATTCGACGAGTCATCGGGTCGCATGCATCGTCTTGAACATCACTGTGCCGATGTCGCGGCATGCTTCGAAGCTCTGCTCCGTGACCCGGTGCTGTACGCGCGTTTTGCCCGCGCATCGGATCTCCACGAATTCACTGACGTGACTGCGGCCCGCTTGACGTATCTCGCGTACCTCCATGACTTTGGCAAGCTGAACGCTGGCTTTCAGTTCAAGGTTCGGCCGAAAAACGCATTGCCATCTCAGGTGCCGCGCCGGGCCGGCCATATCGGCGAAGCGTTGCTCTGCTTTGACCAGCCTGACATCTGTGCACTTCTGGGACTGCATGACGTTGTCAACGAGTGGGGTGATGGTGTCATTCCTCTCGCCTACGCGATGCTGGCCCATCACGGTCGGCCGGGTCGCCGACCGACGCGATCCGGCAGTGGCCCACCTGAACTGTGGCAGCCGTTTGCCGGGTACGATCCACGTGCGACCGCCAAGTTGTTGGGCGAACGGGGCCGATCCTGGTTTCCGACGGCTTTCTCCAGCGGACCTCACATACCCGACAACCCGGCCCTGGCGCATCTCTTCGCCGGGACGGTGACCCTTGCCGACCAACTCGGGTCGGACGAAAAAGCGTTCCAATATGAACCGCATCCGGATCCGGACTATATCGAACGCGCCCGCCACATCGCTGCTGAGGTCATTCGGCGCACGGGATTCCGACGACGCGATTGGGTAACAGCAGCGACCGATGCGGACTGCGGAGACTTCCGCGCCCTCTTCGACTACCCGGAAATGCGACCGGCGCAACGCGCCGTAGCCGCGGTGCTGGTGTTTTCGTGGTCGGCAAGGATGGATCGCACGAGTCGCCCGACCGCTCGACGAATTGGACCAAGCGCGTAGCGACGAAGCTTTGCGCTCGGTAGTCGTCTTCGACTTGGGCGGCTCCCTGGGGCGTGCCATCCAGCGCTTGCTGGGGGCCGAAGAACTCGGCGGTGCTTGGCCTGTCCTGGACGGCCTCTTCCGCAAATCGGCCGCGTCGCGCGGCGGTTGACAAACAAGCTCTCACCCCGCACTGGCGGCGTCATCTCTGCGATGCAACAAGTGGCCGTGCCGCCGGTCGTTTGGGTTTCGGGGTATCACCGGAATGGTGTGCTACCTCATCGACCCGGATGGCCTCAAGCGAGGATGCTCTGGCTCGTCTCCACCACGAGGTGCTCGCGCGATCCCGATTCCGGCCGCCGGCGTTCGACCCTCGGCGCCGCTGCCGGTTCAGACGCCGGACGCGGGGTGGGTTGCGCGCGTAGCGCCTCGCACCCATGCCGGAAACCGGGGCAGCCGCTGCAGGTCGACCAGGATCGCGTAGGCGATCGGCACCAGCAGCAACGTGATGAAGGTCGCGAACAGCACGCCGAAGGCGAGCGAGACCGCCATGGGAATGAAGAAGGCCGCCTGCATGCTGCGGTCCGCCATCATCGGGACCAGGCCGGCGAACGTCGTCAGCGAAGTGAGCACGATGGGCCGGAACCTCCGGCTGCCCGCCTCGCGGATCGCGTGCTCGAGTCCGCTTGCGGCAGAAGGGTGGCCGCGAGTGCTCCGTTCCCGGTTGATGAAATCGACCATGATGAGGCTGTCGTTGACCACGACGCCGGTCAGGGCGACCAGGCCGAGCAGCGTCATGAACGTGACGTCGAGCCCCATCAGCAGGTGGCCCCAGATCGCGCCGACGAGGCCGAACGGAATGGCGCCCATGATGATGAACGGCTGCGCGTACGACCGCAGCGGGATCGCGAGCAGCCCGAAGATCATGATCAGGGCCAGGACGAACCCCACCCGCAGGCCGCTCAAGGCCTCGTCCTGCGCCTCCTGCGTGCCTCTGAACGCATGGAACACGTCAGGGAACGCCGCCTGCACCTCGGGAAGGATCCGCGCCCGCAGATCCCCGATGAGGGCCGCTGTCGACGCGATCTGCGGGTCGACCGATGCCGTCACGCTGACGGCCCGGCTGCGGTCGATTCGCCGGATCGACGCGAAGCCCCGCCCGGGCTCCACCCGCGCCACCTGGCTGAACGGCACTTCGCCGCCGTTCGGGGTGCGTACGCGCATGCCCTCCAGGCTGCCGAGCGACCGCCGCTGCCCGCTCGGATAGCGCACCATGACGCGGACGTCGTCCCGCCCGCGCTGGATGCGTTGCACCTCTTCGCCGTAGAACGCCTGCCGCACCTGGCGGCCCAGATCCTGCAGCGTGAGCCCGAGCGTCTCGGCCGGGGGAAGGATGTCCAGCCGCATCTCCGCCTTGCCGGTGCGAACGGAGTCGGCGATCGCGTAGACGCCGGTGTACTCCGCGAGCCGGCCCTTGAGCATGTCGGCGGCGGCCCGCAGGCGGTCGAGGTCCCGCCCGGAGAGCTCCACCTCGACGTCCTCCCCCGCGCTCAGGAGCGACGTGTGGAAGTCGATGGCGACCGCTTCGGAGACCGGGCCGGTCTCCTCGCGCCACAGGATGCCGAGCTGTTCGCTGGTGTGCGAGCGTGTCTCCGCGGGGGCGAGCTCGACGGTGACCTCGCCGATGTTCGAAGCTGCCACCACGTCGGCGCTGATGCGTCCCAGCCGGCCGCCGCCCCGGGCCTGCACCGGCTGGTCGCCGATCGTCGTCGCCACGTGCCGGAAGTGGTCCACGCCGGTCTCCTCTTCCAGCCGCGCGCGCAAACGTGCGGCGCCGGCCTCGTACCTGGCGACCGCCTCGGCGGTGGCTCCGGCCGGGGCGCCGAGCGGCATCGTGATCGAGGCGGTCATGAACTCGTTCTCGATCGACGGGGCGAACCGAAAGTCGACCCAGCCGCTCAGCGCAACGCCGCCGGTGAGCACGAGCGTGGACAAGCCCGTCGCCGCCGTGACGTAACGCCAGCGGAGGGCCGTGTCCAGGAGCGGCTCGTAGGCGTTGCGGACGAACCACATGAGGCTGCCGGCGATCCGTTGCTGAAACCGGCGCCATGAGCCCGCCCCGACCCGCCGCCGGCTGTGCGCGAGGTGGGCGGGCAGGATGCCGAGCGACTCGAGGAGCGAGAAAAGCAGACAGGGAACGACGACGAGGGGAACGACCTGGAACATCTGCCCGAACGCGCCGGTGACCAGCAGTAGGGGCGCGAACGCCGCCGCCGTCGTCAGGACGGCGTAGATCACCGGCTTGCCGATCTCGCGCGCCCCCTCGATCGCGCCGCGCAGTCCGTCTCCGTGCCGTTCCTGGTGGCGATGGATGTTCTCGCCGACGATGATGGCGTCGTCGACGACGATGCCGAGTACGAGGATGAAGGCGAAGCACGAAACCATGTTGACGGTCAGGTCCAGGCCGGGCATCAGCGCGAAGGCGCCGAGGAAGCAGACCGGGATCCCGAGGCTGACCCAGAAGGCGAGGCGCATCTCGAGAAACAGCGTCAGCACGACGAAGACGAGCACGAAGCCGGCCGCTCCGTTGGAGAGCATGATCGCCAACCGGTCGGTCAGCACCTGCGACTGGTCCTGCCACATCGTCAGCGTGATGCCTTCGGGCAACCACGCGTTCGCGCGCCGGACGTAGTCGCGCACGGCGGCCGCGACGTCGAGCGCACTCTGCTCGCCCGAGCGGTAGACCGCTACCGTCACGGCCGGCAACTCGTCGAAACGGGCGCGCTGATCGGTTTCCGCGAAGCCGTCGACCACCGTGGCCACGTCGCCCAGCAGCAGGCGGCTGCCGTCGGGCCGGGTCCAGAGCACGAGGTTCTCGTAGTCCGCCCCGCGGTAGGCCTGCCCGATCGTGCGTAGCAGGATCTCTCCGCGCGCGGTGCGCACGGAGCCGCCGGGCAGGTCCAGCGAGGAGCGTCGGACGGCGTTCGCCACCTGGTCGAACGTAAGCCGGTGCCGACGCAGCGCCACCTCGGACACCTCGATCGAGATCTCGTACGGCGGGACGCTGACGATCTCGACCTGTCCGATCTCCGGCATAGCGACGAGCCCGTTGCGGACGCGCTCCGCGATCGACTTCAACGAGGCAACGTCGGTGTTGCCGGCGATGGCGATGTCCGTAACCTGGCTGCGGGTGACCAGTTCGCGGATGATCGGTCTCTCGGTCTCGACGGGGAACGCCGTGATCGCCTGGACGTTGTTCGTCACCTCGTCCAGCACGCGCTGGGAATCGGCGCCGGACTCGAGCTCCACGATCACCGACGCGCCGCCTTCGGACGCGGTCGACACGATCTGCTGGACGCCGGAGATGTTCTGGACGGCCTCCTCGATACGAATGACGACCCCCGATTCGACCTCCTCCGGCGCCGCGCCGAGGTAGGGCATCTCGATTTGGATGCGGCGCAGATCGAGCTCGGGAAAGACCTCTTCGGTGACCGCCCCGACGCCGACGAGGCCGGCGGCGACGATCAGGACCATCAGGAGGTTCGCGGCAACGGGGTTTCGGGCAAGCCAGCCGATCGCGCCGTTCACGGCGATTTCCCCCTATCGGACCTGGTTTCTCTCAAGCCGCCGCGTTGACTCGCCGAATTGTCTCATGCAGAATCTGATTCTCGCGCTATTGTCTCGCAAGGCCGCTTGGCTCGAGCCGGGGACGTGACATGATGACAGAAGAACCGACCCGGCCCGCGAGCGGGTCCAGCGGGGCGGAATGGCGCGGTTTAGCCCAGTTCGCCGCAATTGTCTTCCTGATCGCCGTCGCCCTGTTCTTCGCGCGGGCGCCCGGCCGGGTCGAACGCGGCGCCCCCTCCGGCTTGGCGCGGGAGGACGTCCGCCCCACCGTCAGGGTGGTGCGCCCGTCCCCGACCGAGCAGGCGTTGACCGTCGAATTGACCGGCACGGTGAATCTGGAGGAAAGGGTGCGGGTGGCGTCCGAGGTCACCGGCCGCATCGTCTGGGTCTCGCCCGATTTCAGCAATGGCGGATCGATCAGGGCCAACGAGCCGTTCATCAGAATAGACTCCGCCGAGTTCGAGCTGCGGGTGGAAGCGGCGGAGATGGCGGTCCGGGAGGCCGAGGCCCGCGTGTGGATCGAAAGGGCCGAGGCCGAGGAGAACATCCGGGCGTTCGAGCGCGAGAACCCGGGAACGGAACCCTCCGAGTCGGTTCGCCGCCTGCCGTCGATAGCGGAGGCCGAGGCGCGGCTCCTCAAGGCGCGCGCCGACCTGAAGCTGGCCGAGTTGCACCTGGCGCGTACGAACATCTCCCTGCCGTACGACGGCCGGGTGACGGCCTCGGACGTCGAGGTGGGTGAGCTGGTGGGGCCGGGGGAACTGGTCGACGGACCGTCGACGCGCCTCGGTGTCGTGTATCGGCCCGAGGCCCTGCAGGTGGCCGTACCGATCGAGCCGCGGGACCTGGAGAACCTGGATCCGGTGATCGGCCGCGCGGCGCGTGTCGCAGGAGAGAGGACCGCTTGGGAGGCGCGGGTGGCGCGCGTCTCCTCGGTGGTCGCTCCGAGGACCCGTCTGGCTTCGGTGTTCCTGAAGTTCGCCGAGGACGCGGATCCGGACTCGCTGCCGGCGCCGGGCACGTTCGTGGAGGTCGACATCGCAGGGCCTGTCCACGAGGACGTGTACGTGCTGCCGGAATCCGTGCTGCAGGCACGCGACAGCGTCTGGGTGGTCAGGGACGGCCTGCTCAGCGCGTTCCAGCCGAGCACCGTCGGCCGGACGGCCGACGGCTGGGTGGTGCAGGCGTTCGACGCGGGCGAGGGCGTGGTCGTCGGCCTGCTGCCCGCGGCCCGAGAGGGCCTGGCGGTCCAGGCGACGGGCGCGGCGCCGGCGGCGAACTGAAGGAGCCCCGAACATGAGCAACGGCGACCCCGGCGGGGCGGCGCGGCCAGCGACCTCCGCATACAAGGGGTTGATCGCCTACTTCGCGGCGAATCCGGTCGCCGCGAATCTGCTCATGCTGGTCTTCATCGTCGGTGGGATCGCGTCCGGGTTCGGTCTCGCCGTGCAGAACTTTCCGGAAATCGATCTGCGGACCGTCACCGTGAGCGTGCGCTCGCCGGGCTCGTCGGCGCAGGAGGTGGAGCAGGACATCAATCGCCGCGTCGAAGAGAGCGTCATCGGTCTCGCCGGCGTCGAGCGGGTCGTGGCCACCGCCACCGAGGGGCAGGGCCGAATACGCATCGAGCTGGCGACCTTCGCCGACGCCGGCACCGTTCTGAACGACGTGCGGAACGCGGTGGACGCCATCGAGAACTTTCCGCCGTTGAACGCCGAGCGGCCGGAAGTGGAGCTGGCGCGGCTGACCATCGAGGCGATGACCCTCTCCGTCTCGTCGTCGGTGGCGGGCGAGGACGAGCTGCGGCTTGCGGCCGAGGCCGTGCGCAGCGAGCTGCTGGGGCTGCCGTCCGTCTCCATGGTGATGCTCAGAGGCACGCGCAGCCGCGAGATTGCCATCGAGTTGAGCGAGGAGGAGCTGCGCCGCAACGACCTGTCCATCTCTCAGGTATCGAACGCCGTCCAGCGAGCCTCCCTCAACCTCACGTTCGGGGAGTTGCGCACCGAGTCGGGCGGGGTGGTGCTGCACACCGTCGCCAAGCGCAGCATCGGCGAGGAGTTCGAGGGCATTCCGCTAATCACGCAACTCGACGGGACGATCGTCACGCTGGGCGACGTGGCGGAAGTCCGCGACGGGTTCGTCGACGACGACATCGTCTCCGAGGTCAACGGCACGCCGTCCGTGTTCGTGCGCGTCGACGCCACCGAGCAGCAGTCGATCACGGACATGGTCGACGACATCCGAAGCTGGCTCGCCGCCTACGACGCTCCACAGGACATTGAGGTCGGCGTCTGGAACGACCGGGCGCAACCCGCCCTCGACCGGTTGGCGATGGTCGCGAGAAACGGCCTGGCCGGCACGATCCTCGTCTTCGTCCTGCTTCTTCTCGTGTTCGATCTGCGCGCGGCGACCTGGATAACGGTCGGCATCCCTTTCTCCTTCATCGGCTCGTTGGTGTTCTTCGGCCCGGCGAACCTGACCCTCAATCTGGGGACGCTGGTCGGCTTCTTCCTGCTGATCGGCCTCGTTGTGGACGACGCCGTGGTAGTGGGCGAGAGCATCGCCGCGGAGCGCGACAACGGCAAGCGCGGGACCGAGGCGGCCGTGGCGGGCACCCGGGCGGTGGTGGGTCCGATAACCATCGGCGCGTGCACGACGCTGCTCGCGTTCGTGCCGTTCCTCTTCGTCACGGCCACCGTCACGCAGTTCGTGAACGTATTCCCGTACGTCGCACTCTTCGTGCTCTCCGTCTCGCTGATCGAGGCGTTCCTCATCCTGCCGGCCCATCTCTCGCACGAGGGGCGCTGGAGTCTGGAACCGCTGCGTTCGCTGCAGGACCGCGTGTGCATCTGGATAAACGGCATCCGCGATCGCACCGTGCTGCCGGCCGTGTCGTGGTCGGTGCGCCACGGCCCGTCGACGTTGGCCGCCGGCACGGCGGTGGTGCTGTTTTCGCTGGTGCTGGTCGGGTCCGATACGGTTCGCGTCATCATCTTCGATGCGGAGATGAACCCCCCCGAGAACGTGCAGGTGGACCTGCGTCTGCCGGCCGGCACGCCGTTCGCGACGACGCTGGCCGCAGCCGAGCAGGTCGCCGACGCGGCGTACGCAATGAACGAACAGCTCCCCGGTGAGTCGATCGACGGGGTCAGCATCGTCGCCGGCAACGTCGTATCGTCGCGCACGGGCGCCGAGGAGCCCAATGGCAGTCACCTCGCCGGCGTGCGGGTGCATCTGAACGAGCGGCCGACCCGTCAGGCGTCACCCGCGCAGATCGAGCGGGCGTGGCGGCTGAACATCGGCGAGCTCCCGCACCTGGAGCGGATGGAGTTCCAGACCACGAGCGTTCGGCCCCGGCCCAGCGTCTCCTATGCGCTGAAGCACGACGATGCGGAGACGCTACGGCAGGCGGCCGGCGAGTTGCGGTCCTTTCTGGCGACGATCCCGGGCGTCTACGAGATTGCCGACAGCCTGTCGCTGGGCAAGCGGCATCTCGCGATCGCGCTGACCCCGGTCGGCGAGGCGGCGGGATTGACGCCGGCCGCGATCGGGGCGCAGTTGCGCGCCAGCTTCCACGGTGTGGAGGTGCAGCGGATCCAGCGCGGTCACGAAGAGCTGAAGGTCATGGTGCGCTACCCGCGCGAGCGGCGGAGCAATCTGCGGGAACTGGCCGGCGAGCGCATCCGCCGCGCGGGCGGCGGCGAGGTGCCGTTGTCGGTGGTGGCGAACCTGACCGAGAGTCGCGAACAGACGACGCTGACGCGCATCGACGGCAACCGGGCCGCGACGGTGAACGCCCAGGCCGACGCCGCGGTGATCACGCCCCTTCAGGCACGCCAGCGGGTGGAACAGGAGCTCGTGCCGCAGCTTCTCGCCAATCACCCCGGCCTGACCCTCGAGCCGGAAGGCGGAGTGCGGGACGAGCGGGCCATGCTGGAGACGCTGGGGCTGCTGGTCCCGGTCGTGCTGATTGCCATGTACGCGTTGATGGCTGCCTTTCTGCGGAGCTACTGGAAGCCGCTGGTGGCTGCCGCCGGGTTCCCGATTTCGTTCGCCGGCGCCGTCCTCGCCCACTGGGTCCTCGGTTGGGACCTGACCGCGATGTCGCTCTTCGGCCTTATCGCGGTCTTCGGGGTCGTCGTCAACGACGTCCTCGTGCTGCTGGACCGCTACAACGTGATCCGCCGCGAGAACGAGATGCTGCCCGCCATCGCCGCGGCGGCGGCGGCGGCCCGGCACCGCTTCCGGGCGGTATTCCTGACCAGCGCGACCACTATCCTGGGGTTGTCCCCCCTCCTCTATGAACGCGGCGACGACCTCGTGTTCCTCGTGCCGTTCGTCGTCAGCATGCTGGGCGGCCTGGTTATGTCGGCCGCGTTCATTCTCTTCGTCCTGCCGACGCTGGTGATGATGGTCGAGGGCGCCAGCGAATAGGATCATCGTGCCGGGTGATCGCAGGGCCTCGATCGAGCCTCCGTCACGGCCGCAAGTCCCTGTCGCCATCATCGGATACAGCCACCGCATGCCCGGCGGCATCCGCACGGACGAGGATTTCTGGCGTCTTCTCAGTGAGCGGGAGATCGTTCAGGAGCCGGTAGTCGATCGCTACGGCAGAGGGTACCGCCCGATCGGGGGATCTTCCGGCCCGGGAAGGTTCGCTAGCTCCTTCGAGGGATTGATCCGCGAGGACGCGGAGAGGCTCTTCGACCGGAGTCTCTTCGGAATGTCGCACAACGAGATGATGGCCACGGATCCGCAGTTGCGGATGTTGCTGTCATGCGCCTGGGAGACACTCGAGCGTACCGGCTGGGACTTGCACTCGCTGCGCAACAGCCCGACCGGAGTCTTCATCGGTGGACAGGTACCGTCGGTGGCCAACTGGCGGCCGTTGGGCGGCGTCAATGAGTTTGCGGTCACGAGCATCAGCCTGGCGATGCTGGCCAACCGCATCTCCTACCACTTCAATCTGACGGGGCCGTCGATCACTCACTGCACGGCCTGTTCCGCCAGCCTGACTGCGTTGCACGCGGCGATGAACGCGCTGCAGTGCGGCGATTGCGAACAGGCCCTCGTCGGATCCGTCAACTACCTCGGCGGAGCCAGACTCAGCACTGCCTTCAATGCCCTGGGCGTCATCAGCCCGGACGGCAAGTGCCATTCCTTCGACGCCGAAGCGAACGGATACATGCGGTCGGAGGGCGCGTTCACCTTTGCGATCAAACCGCTCGCTGCGGCCGAGAGGGACGGCGACCACATTCACGCCGTCGTCGAGGCGACCGCAGTCAACGCGGCCGGCGCGGCCGACGGAACGGACGGCCTCGCCCAGGGGCGGTACATCACTGCACCCACCCGTCACGCTCAAGTGGCCCTCATGCGTGCGGCCCGCGCCCGGGCTGGCCGCGCACCGCAGGACTTCGACTATATCGAAGCCCATGCAACCGGCACCGTCGTGGGAGATTCCATCGAGGGCAATGCCATCAGGGAGGCGCTCGGCGGCATCGACCGCGAGACGCCGCTACGAGTATCGAGCGTCAAGAGCAATGTGGGCCATATGGAGGCAGCGGCGTTCCACTGCGCCCTGCTCAAGGTCATCCTGATGCTGCGGCGCCGGACGTTCGCTCCGACCTCCAGGAATTTCCTGGCGCCGAACCCGGAGATCGACTTCGACGGCTGCCCGATGCAGGTGCAGACGGCCTGCGAGCCCTTTCCGCAGCACCCCGTCGTCGTGGGCATCAATTCCTTCGGCTTCGGCGGGGCCAACGGACACTGCGTCGTGCGGGAATACCGCCCGTCACAGCGGCAAGTCTGGTCCGTGCCGCTTGCTCCGACCGGCGGCTTCATGATTCCGCTGTCCGCCCGCTCTGCGGGAGCGCTGACCCGGAGCGCGCAACGGCTCCGCGACGCGCTCGACGAGCAGGACATCGACCTCTACACATTGGCTGGCAATCTCGGCCGCCGCCGCACCCATTTCGCGACGCGGACTTCGTTCGGGGTGCGGAGCCGGCAAGAGCTTTGCGACGCGCTCGATGCGTTCGCGGCCGACCCTGTGCCGATCGCCACGGTGGAAGAGGGTACGAAGCGGCTGATCATGGTGTTCTCGGGCCAGGGGACGCAGTGGGCGGGCTGCGGCCGCGAGCTGTACGACGCCAATCCGGTTTTCCGCCGCGCCATCGACGCCATCGAGGAACAGTGGCGGCTGCATTCGGACACGTCGCTGCGAGACGCCTGCTTCTCCGCTCCGCAAGACGAGCTCAACGAAGTGCGGCTGGCGCAGCCCGCCATCTTCATGATCCAGTGTGCGCTGGTCGAACTGCTCAAGACCTGGGGGGTCTATGCGGACTGCGTGGTCGGCCACAGCTCGGGCGAGGTCGCCGCCGCCTATGCCTGCGGGGCCTTGTCGCTGGCGGAAGCGACCCGCCTGGTCTTTCACCGCGCCACACTGCAACAGCGGACGGCCGGCTCCGGTCGAATGCTGGCCGTCGGCCTCGACCGCCCTGGAACTGAGGAACTGCTCGATGAGCTGGGCATTTCCCTCGGGGCCGACGACGAGAGCGGGGTCGAGGTCGCCTGCGTCAACGCGCCGGCCAGCACCGTCATCTGCGGCCGGCAAGGCGCCCTGGAGCCCGTTCTCGCCGAGCTGGACCGGCGCCGCCTGCAGCATGCCCTCCTGCCTGGCAACATCGCCTTCCATTCCGCCGCGATGGACGGCATCGAGGACGACGCGCTGGCGGCCTTTGCCTTCCTGGACGACCGCACCTTCGACGCGGAAGTGCCGTTCGTTTCGTCGGTGACCGGCGACATCCCGGAGCGGCTGGGCAGCTCCTACTGGTGGACGAATGTCCGCCGGCCCGTGCTGTTCGCCTCCGCGATGGAAACCGCCCAACGGTTGTGCCGGCCCGACATCGTTCTGGAAGTCGCTCCGCACAGCGCTCTGCAACCCACGATCGCGCAGTGCCTGGAGGGACCCGTCAAGACGCCGGCATGCATTCCGACGCTGATGCGGGACAGCGACGTCCGTCGCGGATTCCTCGAGGCCGTCGGTGCGCTCTTCAGGGCCGGTTGGGACCTCGACTTCGCACAACAGTATCCGCGGCCGAAGCCCATCGCCCACCTGCTTCCAGGCCATCCGAGAGAAGAACAGACGGCGATGGATCTCATGTGCGACAACGAGATGTTCGTCCGGCAGGGCGAGTACTCGCACGGTCCGCTGGTGGGGCACAGAGTACCCGCCGAGCACCTGATGTTCGAATCCCGGCTCTCGGAGCAGGACTTCCCGTGGCTGGCGGACCACCGGGTCCACCACGCGGCGATCATGCCGGCCGCCGGCTACATGGAGCTGATCCTGGAAGCCCTGCGGGGCGTTCCGGTCCACTTCGAAGTACTCGAGTTCCTCCAACCGTGTCCCGTCCCCAGAACACCCGTCCGGTTGCAGACGGCCCTGCGGCCGGTCGCCTCCGCTACGGGCGAGTTCGCCTTCACGATCTCTTCCCGGTCGTACGACGTCGAGAGCAAGAGCGAGCTGCACTGCCGCGGCAAGGTTCGTCTGGCGGGCAAGGAACGCGTAGCCGGCGTGCCGGAGCGGCTGGCGGATATCGATGCCTCCCGGTTCGGAGCCTCGCATCTGACCGACGACCGCGACTTCTACGAGCGCCTGGAAGCGGTCCTCAGCGAGACCTTCCAGTACGGCCCGTTCTTCAGAACCATCCGGCGCGTCCGGGCGGACAGCATCAACGGGGCGTATCTGTTCGACGTGGAGATGGACGAGGACCTGTGGGCCACGGGTCGGGAGGAAGGCTACGTCGCCTGCCCCCCGTTGCTTGACGGGGGCCTGCAGATATTCCTGTACCACCTGTTGACCGCCGCCGATCTCTTTGCCATCCCCCAGCGGGCCGAACGCATGACGTTCCTTCGACCGCCAAGCGGGCCGCGGATCACCTGTCACGTAAGGAAGCCCAGCGACGACTGGATGAACGCGAACGAGAGGGGCCAGTATTCCGTTCGCCGCGGGGAGCGGTCCGGGGGGAGCATCAGCTTCTACGACGGCGAAACGGGCGAGCTCGTCGCGCACATCGGCGAGTACACGTACTTCACCTCCAATCCGCGCTGGAGCGACCTACCCGACAGCAAGCACCGGATCGCATGGCAGCCGAAGTTCGTTCCGGCCGGGCCGTTGCTTGTCGACCGGTTGCCGGACGGGGAGATCGAGCCCGCTGCGCTGATCGCGGCTCTCGAGCGGCCGGAACGGGACGTGACGCGCTACGCCTGCCACGTCGTCGAGCTGGCCGGCAGCCGGGAGCCGGATCGCACCTTCCTCGAGGATTGCATCGACTATCTCTCCCTGCCCGACGGACAGACCGAGTACTGGCTCGTGGGAGACAGCGACGAAGCCGCCCGTGCGTTCTACGACGCGTTCCATCTGCGCGACGCCGCACTGCGGTTCGCGAGCGTCGATGCTTGCGCGGACCCTGCGCTGCGAACCGGATTGCTGCGTGCGGGCGCCGCCGAGATCGTTTTCCTGCACGGAGACGACGGCGCGCCCGGGGCGGCGCAATGGGACCTGGCGCGCCGACTGGCGGTGCCCGGAGGCTTGCTGCTGATCCGTCACGACGAGAGCCACGCGGTCGATCCGGGTCCCGGTTGGGCAACGGTTCGTGCGGGGCGGACGACGACCCTTCTGCAAGCGTCGCCTTCCCAGGCGGATACGCTCGAGACCAGCGCGCTCCCGGGCCCCAGGTGGGTGCTGGGGGAGCCGGAGAGCTCGTCCTCGCACTGGGTGTCCCTGCTCGACGAGCCCGAGGCGGTCTACACGCTCTCCGAGGAAGACTTCGAAGCCGCCGCGTTCCATACGCTCGACGAATGGCCGGGCGCCGTCGAGCTACGGGCCGTCGACTTCTTCTGCGGCGCCAACCCACGGGACCCGACGGGTGAGCAGGTGGCGTCGCGGTTCATTGCCTTCGTCCAGGCGCTGGTCTCCCATCGGATCGAACATGCGCGCCACTGGTGCCGGGTGACGGTGGTGACTCGCCGGGCCGCCCACGATGTGGAGAATCCCCGCGGCAGCGCACTTTGGGGCGCCGTCCGCAGCATGGCCATGGAGGTCGGTGAGGAGGCCAGACTCGATTTCCGATTGGTCGACCTGGGAGATCACGACGATCTGGGCACGCTGGCCCGCCTCGCCCGGTGCGATCTGCGCGAGCAGGAGCTTGCGATCCGCGAGCGGCGCCTGTGGGCGCCGAGGCTGGCAAGCGTGCGCGAGCGGTACTACCGCCTCCCCGCCGGCGAGGACGCCGCGTACCGGCTTGCCCTGGACAACCCGGGCCAGATCGCGGGCCTCCAGATGAAGACGTGCGAGCTTCCCGCGCCGGGGCCTGAAGATGTGGAAGTCGAGGTGAGCGCGGCGGCGCTCAACTTCCGCGACGTGACGGTGACACTGGGTCTCCTGCCGGCACTGGCCTACGAGCGCTCGGCGCTCGGGCAGGAAGTCGGCATGGAGGCCAGCGGAATCGTTCGCCGCGTCGGGCCGAACGTGCGGCACTGCCGCGTCGGTGATGAGGTGGCTTTCATTGCGGGAGGCTGCGTCGCCAATCGCGTGGTGGTCGACCGTCAACGTGTCTTCGCCAAGCCCGGCCGTCTGAGCATGGAGGAAGCCGCGTCCGTATTGTCGGTCTACGTCACCGCCTACTATTCGCTGATTCATCTGGCCCGCCTGCGAAAAGGGCAGCGGGTCCTGATTCACTCCGCCATGGGCGGCGTCGGACAAGCCGCCATCGCGCTGGCCAGGCACGCCGGAGCCGAGATCTACGCAACTGCGGGCACCGAGAGCAAGCGCGAGCAATTGCGGGCGCTAGGCGCCAGGGCGGCATTCGATTCCCACAGCCTCGACTGGTATGACGAGTTGATGGCGGCCACCGCGGGCGAGGGTGTCGATGCCGTATTGAACTCCCTTGCCGGGCGCCACATCGAACTGTGCCTGCGCGCGCTACGGGCCGGCGGCTGGCACTGCGAGATCGGGAAGGTCGACGTCTTCGCCGACAGCGACATCGGCCTGCGCATTTTCCGCAAGAACCTGCGCTTCGCCGCTATCGACGTGGATCGCCTCATGGTGGACGATCCCCGTCTTGCACGCGAGCTCTCGCAGACCTGTCTCGACCTGGTCGAAAAGGGAACGCTGCCCCCGCTTCCCGTCACCGTCTTCCCGTACAGCGGCTACGCGAGGGCGCTCCGCCTGATGACCACCGGCCGGCATCAGGGAAAGCTGGTCCTGCAGGCGCCTGCCGCCGGCTCCGATCCCGACTTCCCGGTTGCCGACGTGCGGCCGCTGTTCGACCCGGATGCGACCTATCTGGTGACCGGGGGGCTGGGCGGCTTCGGCCTGAGGCTGTTGCCCTACCTGGTTGCTTCCGGGGCGCGTCATCTCACCCTGCTGGACCGCGATCCGCAGCGCCGCCGGGATGCCGCCTGGATCCGCCGGTCGAGCGCTCTGGCCTACATGGACGAGAAGGTCGAGCTCGACATCGTGACTGGCGACGTCGCGGTGGAAGAGGACGTCCAGCGATGCGTCTCGCAATTGCGGCGCCCGCTGAAGGGCGTCTTCCACCTCGCCGGCACGCTGGACGACCGCCTGCTGGACGACCTGTCAGCCCAGTCCGTTGCCAGGGTTTTCGCTGCCAAGGCCCACGGCGCCCTCCATCTGCACCGGGCCACCCTCGGCAGTGCGCTCGACTGTTTCGTGCTGTTGTCGTCCACCGCCTCGGCGCTGGGCAATCCCGGCCAGATCAACTACAGCGCGGCCAACGGCTTTCTGGACGGCCTGGCCGCCAGTCGCCGCCGCCGGGGCCTGCCCTGCCTGTCCTACAACATGGCGGCCCTCGCGGATGCGGGGATGGCCGCGCGTAGTCTCCCCGTACTGCGCATGATGCGGGCTGCCGGCGTGCCTCCGGTCAGCAGCGATTTCGCCATTGCCAACCTCGACTACGCGCTGCGCGCGATGTCCGATCGAGACCACCTGGTCACCGCCCTGTTCGAGCGTCCGTCGTGGACGGTGGATTCTCCCGACTACATGCGCGTCGGGCGCCTCATGCGCAACCAGGATGCCTTCGCGGCCGGCGCGGCCAGCGAATTGACGGTAGACGGCGTGGTCGCACAGATTGCCGCGAAGGTGGCGGAGCTCTGCGGCCACGACGAAGGCGCCGTCGAGGAGCCGCTGTCCAGCTTCGGGCTCACGTCGATCTCGGTCGCCGAGCTGGGAACGTTCATTCAGACTCAGTTCAACTACCGGGTGAGCGCGCTCGAGCTGATGACGACGGCCTCCGCCCTGTCGTTGGCGCAGGGCATCGTCCACGGAAAGGACGACATCGAGGACGACCGGGCCGAGACGCACCACCGCGGAACGAGGGACGCTGGCGTCGCCGTCCGGCCGCGTACCCGCCGCACGCCGTCGGCCTTCGCCAACCCGCCGCAGGACCACTTTCCGCACCGGCACGGCGTGGCATCGGATGCCCATGCAGTTCACTGACCGCGCAAGCCGGGACGGGTAGAGACGCTATGCCTAATGCGCTGCTTGTGTACCCCGAGCACCCTCCCACCTACTGGGGCGCGAATTTCGCCCTGGAGATCTCGGGAACGAAGGCTGCCTTCCCGCCGCTGGGCCTGCTCACCGTAGCCGCGATGTTCCCTCGGGATTACGTCGTCCGCGTCGTCGACATGAACGTGAGTCCGCTACGGGACGCCGACCTGGAGTGGGCCGACATGGTGTTCACATCCACCATGATCGTGCAGCGCGTCTCCCTGCAAGCCGTCGTGGAACGCTGCAACCGGGCCGGGGTTCCCGTCGTGGCCGGCGGACCGCACCCCACCACGTTTCACGACGAAATCGAAGGCGTGGACCATTTCGTGCTGGATGAGGTCGAGGAGATCTTCCCCAGGTTCCTTGCGGATCTTGAGCACGGCTCCGCGAAGCGCATGTATCGCGAGCCGCGAAAACCGGATGTCACCAAAACCCCGGTCCCGCGCTTCGACCTCATCGATCCGTTGAACTACGACACCATGGGCGTGCAGTTTTCTCGCGGCTGCCCGTTCGACTGCGAATTCTGCGACATCACCAAGCTCTATGGCCGCGTGCCCCGGACGAAGTCTCCGGATCAGGTGGTCGAGGAGTTCGAGTCGCTCTATCGACTCGGGTGGCGCGGACAGGTTTTCATTGTCGACGACAACTTCATCGGCAACAAGCGCGCTGCGATGGATCTCCTGCCGGCGATCATCGACTGGCAGAAGACCCGTGGCTACCCCTTTGCCCTGTCCACGGAGGCCACCGTCAATCTGGCGCGGATGGACGAGCTGATGGAAGCGATGGGCGAGGCCGGTTTCGATACGGTGTTCGTGGGTATCGAAACCCCGACCCCAAAAGCCCTGCTCAAGACCAAGAAGCCGCAGAACGTCAGCGCGGGGGAAGAGAACTTCCTCCTCAACGCCGTCCGCAGGATTCAGCGGCGAGGGATGCAGGTCCAGGCGGGATTCATTCTGGGTCTCGACGGTGACGGAGAGGACGTGTTCGATGCCCAGATCGAGTTCATTCAGGAGGCGGGCATTCCCGCCGCGGCGATATACCTGCTGACGGCGCTCAAGGGCACGGACATGTACAACCGGCTGAAGGCGGAGAACCGGCTTCTGGAAGTGCCTATCGGAACCAGCGCGACAGCGCTGAACTTCAGGACGGAGATGGACCCGAGGACCCTGCTCGAAGGATATCGGCGCGTAACGACCACTCTCTACGGGCCAACCCTCGAGACCTACTTCCAGCGCTGCCTGACCCTGTTCGAGCACCTCAAGCCCTCGCCGCACGTGACGAGGCCGAGAAGCAGGAACGCGATCTATGCGGACATCATGGCGCTGCGGCGTCTCCTTTCGGATGCTCAGGCGCCGGCGTTCCTCGAGTTCATCGCCACGGTGTCCAGGCGCCATCCACGCATGCTTCCGAAAGCGGTCGTCCTGGCCGTGCTTGCCTACCACTTCGAGAAGATCACCCGCCAACAGGTTGCCATCCAGGAATTCAAGGAATTCCTCGCGTCCGAACTGGCCCGCTCCGCAGAGTCGGCGGCCGTCCAGGATCGCGACGAGCGGGAATTCGAGGACCGGCGGCGAACATCGTTCAGGCGGGCCGAGCGCCGCTGTCGGGCGATTCCCGACGAATTCCGCTACCTCGGGGACGGTATCGAAGACGCCCTGGAGTTGTTCAGGTCCGCCTTGAACGAACCGTCGGCGCGGCCGGTTCACCCGGAGGCGGTGTGACGACCGGCCCGGTGAACCCCCATTCCCGGAGACGGAGCGAATGACCCGCATCACGGTGCACACCGCGCCGGTGGCCCCTCTGGCGGGTACGTTGCCGATGCAGTGCGAGAAGGACCTCGCGATGCTCCGGCGGTTCGCGCAGGACGCCATGGGCCGGGGGACGCTCGCCGATGCGGTGTCTCCCGCATCCTTTCGGGAAGTCCTCCTGACGGGCGCGACCGGTCTGGTCGGGCGTTTCCTGCTGCGCGACCTCTTGCGGGAGGACGACGACCTCGTCGTGCATTGCCTGGTTCGGGCGGAACACGAAGCCCATGGCCTGCAGCGCTTGCGGGCGGCCCTGGAAGAAGCCGATCTTTGGGAAGACCGGTTCGCGGAGCGTTTGCGCGTCGTGGTCGGAGACGTCTGCGATGCCCGGCTCGGTTTGAGCGAGGGCGCGTTCGACGACCTGTGTCACCGCGTGGACGCCGTATACCACGTCGCCGCGAGCGTTGCCATCACCGTTCCGTACCTCGCCCTGCGGAAGGTCAATACCCTGAGCGTGCGCAACGTTCTGGAGCTGTGCCTGCGCACGCGCCTCAAGCACCTGTTCTTCACCTCGTCGATGGGCGTGTTCCCGCAGTACTTCTTCCTGTTCGGCAGGGAATTCGCCGGCCGTCGCATCGATCACCAGATGCAGCCGGACCTCGAGGAGATGAAGAGGAAGTTCCCCGTCGGCGCGCTGGGCTATCCGTGGAGCAAGCTGGTCGTCGAGCAGGCCTTGCTGTCCGCGGGCGCGGCGGGTCTGCCGGTGGGGATCTTCCGGTTGCCGATTGCCGGAGGGGCGAGCACCGGGGCCGTCAGGCTGGAGGACATCGTCACCAGGGTCGTGGCGGCGGTGATTGAGGTCGGCATGCTGCCGCAAGGGTTCTCGATGCAGCGGGTGCACGAGCCTGTCGACGTGCTGACCCGAATCTGCACGGCCATTTCGAGGAACCCGCAACGTCGTCACACCATCTATCAGTGCTGCGATTCGCGTCCCGCCCTGCACGAGCTGGAACCGGCCGACTTCGGGTGGTACTGGCCGGAGGCGCCCTATCCGTCGTTCAAGCGCGCGTGCCAGGCGCGGGGCGAACGCTCGGCCCTCCATGGGCAGTGGGCGCTGCTCGACCACGCGGCCCCGTACTGGTTCGGGGAAAGGGATACGAGCGGCGCCCTGCCGGTCTGTGACCGGGCAATGCGGGAGGACTGTCCGGCCGCGATCGAGTGGCCCGGCGTGTTGACGGTGCTCACCCGCCTGGGCGAGTGGGTGGAGCGACCTCACGACCGACGGTCGTATCCCTCAGCGGAGAGCCGCCTGGACTTCGAATGCCTGATCTCGCAGGCGAGACGCTACGCCGACCGTGCGGGCGTGGGCTTCGAGCAGGCCTATCCCCCGTGGATGCGCCAGGGCCTCGAACGGTTGGTGGAGTGCCTGAGGGCGCCGGAGGTCCGGTTACGGAAGGAGCGGCGGAGTCTGCTGGTCTTCGAGCTTAGCCGTTTGTTGCGCAACAACGCGGCGCTCGCCCGCGAGCGGAGGGAACATCCGGAGATCGGGCGGGAGGAGGTAGTTCGGCCGGTCTTCATCGTGGGGATCAATCGTTCCGGAACGACGCTTCTGCACCGGCTGATGGCGCGGGATCCGCGTTTCTGGACGCTGCGGACCTACGAGTGCTTCGCACCGGCCGGCCCGCCGAGAGAGGGCGGCGGAGTCTCCGCCGGCGCCGCGGACCTTCGACGGGCGGCCCTGCAAGACATGTTCGAAGCGGCGGGAGCGGTCGAGAGCTTCAGCGGCGTGCACGACTTCGATATCGATGAACCGGAGGAGGACTTTCCGCTGTTGCGGTTGGCGTTTGCGACGTGGACCACCGTGGTCCGGTTTCGTCTGCCGGACTACGCTCGCTGGTTGGCCGAAACCGGCGCGAGGCACGCGTATGCTCACCACCGCCGCATCGTGCAGCGCTTCACCTGGGAACGCCGCCGGGACTCCGCTGAGGGAAGTGGACAGTGGCTCTTCAAGATGCCCTTTCATCTCAGGGAACTGGGGACCCTGATCGAGACCTACCCGGATGCGCTCTTCATCCAGACCCACCGCGCTCCGGCCGAGGTCATGGGTTCGTGGAACAGCCTGGTGGAGCGGGCCCGTTCGGGCATCCTGGAGCCGTTTGCGCGGCACGAGATCGGCGAGGAACAGTTGGACTTCATGAGCGACATGCTCAACCGGGCCACGCGGTTCCGGATCGGCCGCAGGGAACTGGCGGACCGTTGGATCGATGTGGAGTACGTCGATCTGGTTCGAGACCCGCTGGCGGTCGTGCGAACGATATACAACCGGTTCGATTGGCGGCTCGAGCCGGCCGCCCTCGATCGAATGGACGAATGGCTGCAGAAGCAGGCGGAGCGGCGGCGGCGTCAAGCGCGGCATCAATACCGCCTGGACGACTACGGCCTCACGGCAGAACGGGTCGACGCCGCTTTCGCGCCGTATCTCGACTTCATCACCGCGCGGGGCCAATCCACCGGATAACCTGGTAGCCGTGGGGAATCGGAACGCGCCCCCGCCCCTCCTGGCTCAGTCCAGCCGTTTCTGGATGTTGCGCAGTTCGGCGATATCCAGCAGGTCCTGCGGTCTGCCGGCACGCTGCTTCATGGAGATGAGGTCGTCGATCGACGCCACGAAGAACGTGCGCTGATCGACCGTCACCTCGATCGCGCGCCGCCTGAGTTGGTCGAACGCATCGCTTTCGCCGACCAACAGGTCGACTTCCGTGCCGCCGTCCGCTGACTGGAAGTTCAGTGCCAGCATTCCCTTCTCCTGCCGCCAGCGACGGACGTGCTCAACATCACGGATCCGCTCAACGGGTTCCGGAATACGGGGGCGGGCTCCGAGTGACCACAGCAGGTCGACCGCGGCCTGCCAGGAAGCGGGCGCCAGACTGGGCACGAGATCCAGATCGAAGGTCACGCGCGAACCGCCGTGCAGAGCGGCGGCGACTCCACCGACAATCACGTATTCAACGTGACGGTCGTGAAGCGCATTCAGGATCTCGAGGAAGCCGCTCTTCATGCGTGTGCCGCTCCGTCCGAGCCTGGCGAAGCAAGGTCAGGTCGCGGACGCGCTCGCTGAGCATCCGCAGGCGCGCCGGAAACGACTGACTGTCGAGTGGCCTGATGGGTGAGTCGTCCGGCCGGACACCGGTCCAATCGACGCCGCGATCTTCCGGTGGCCGCATCACTGCCATTCTGCTGACGTTGGCGTCGTGATGCAATCACAACGCCGGAGTGCCCTGCGTCCGCTCGTCCTGCCGCAGTATAGTCCGGTGTCGTTCAGGCGGAGGAAGGCGCGATGCACCCTATGCGACCTACGTCACTGGACTATCGCTCGGACCAGATGCCTCATTCTGGCAGTGCAAAGACGAAAAGGTTCGGGACGCTGCTCGGACGCAGCTCCGGCGTCAGATCCAGAAAGCGCCCGGTGCCGGTGCTGACCGCGACGTACTGCCGCCCGTCCACCGCGTAGCTGATCGGAAAACCGGAGATCGGCGAGCCGAGGTTGACCTCCCAGAGTATGTCGCCGGTCTCCTGATCGAAGGCCCGGAAGCGCCCGTTCACGTCGCCGCCGAAGACCAAGCCGCCTCCGGTCGTCACCAGTGACATCGTGGCGGCGCGCTGCTGGTAGTTCCACACCACCTCGCCGGTCTCCGCCGAGATCGCCTGCACGCTCCCCACATCCTCGTAGCCGGGCGCGAGCTGCGATTTCCAGGCGATGGCGTACAGCCGGTTGGTCCGCTGATCCGGATCCTCCGCCATCATCCGAGCGCAGACGTTACGGAGCGGCATGTACATCAGGTTGGTGAGAGGCGAATAGGCGCCCGCTTCCCAGTCCTTGCCGCCGCTCGCGTGCGGGCAGGCGAGCACCTGCTGGCCGCTGGAAGTAAAGATGAGCTCCGCGTTCTCCGTGACGTCGCCGGTCGCGCCGTCGATGCCGCTCACGACGTTCTGGGTGATGGTAGGCGTCGCCCACAGGAACTCGCCGGTCGCGCGGTCGAGGGTGTAGACGATCCCGGTCTTGCCGGGTATGCCGGTGACGACGCGCCGTTCCTCGCCCGGCCGGATGCGCGGATTGATCCAGCTCACGGCCGACGCGTCCGGGCGGACCGCCGTGTCGACCAGGATCCGCTCGAACGGATGATCGAGATCCCAGTGATCGTTCATGTGCTGGTAGTGCCAGACGATTTCGCCGGTGTCGCCGTGCAGGGCGAGCGTCGAGTTGTGGTAGAGATGCGCCAGATCGGTTCCGCCCAGCATGAACTTGGGCGCGGGCGACGTGACCGACGTGCCGACGTAGACCAGATTCAGCTCCGGGTCGTAGCTCGGCACCATCCACGAGCCGACGTGGCCGCGCTCCTCGAACGGTACGTCGCCCCAGGTCTCGTTGCCCGGTTCGCCGGGGGCCGGAATGAGCCGGCGCCGCCATAGTTCCTCGCCGGTTGCCGCATCGTGCGCCGTGATGACGCAGCCGTTGGGCCCGCCTCGCGGGTCGCAGCTCCGGCCCGAGTACACCTTGCCGTTCGCAACGATCGGTCCGGAGGTCTGGTTTGCCGGGTTGACGGTGTAGTCGAGGACCTGCGTCTCCCACGCCACGGCGCCGGTTTCGGCGTTCAGCGCGTAGAGGTAGTCGTCCATGCTGGTATTGATGATCAGTTCGCCATGGATGGCGAGATTGCGGTTCGTGTCGATCAGGCTGCCGATCATGTAGTCGCCCAGGTCGTCCGGGCGGTTGCGGCGATATTCCCAGATCAGGTCGCCGGTCACCGCGTCGATCGCCTGGATGATGTCGCGCGGGTTCGGCATGAACAGCACGCCGTTGCGCACGAGCGGCGTGCCCTGCTGCCGCCCCTCCCCCATGCCGCGAGTCCAGACCATCTGGAGGTCGGCGACGTTGGCGCGGTTGATCTGGTCGAGCGGACTGTAACCCCAGCCGTTGTGCGTCCGGCGCCACATGAGCCACTCGTCCGGACTCGGCTCCTGAAGCTCCGCGTCAGTCACCGGCCGGATGCGATCGGCTTCCTGCGCGAATCCCGCCAGCCCGGCGGCGGCCACGAGCGCGGCGGCAAGTCCCCACACGGGGAACGCCCGGTGGAATCGGAACGTCGGCAAGCCGGATGTGAGCATGGCGCCCTCCTCTCGCTTCTGATGCCCGTTGATTATCACTCCAGAAACCCCGCGAGTCCGTACTTGACGTTCACGGTTGTCGGATAGCATGGGCCGGTGGCCGCGGGCGACCGCCGGAGGCACAACCATGAAGAGACCGACCACGCTGTTCGCCGCGACTCTGCTCGCGCTCGTCTGCTCGACCGCCCCCGGCGCACAGCAGGACGATCCGGACCCCGAGCCCGAGCCGTTCACGGCCGAGGGCATCCCGGCCGTCCCGTTCCCGGACGGTCCACGCGAGTACGACACCGCGTCTGGGCAGCGGATCCGGGTGGCCGTCGTTACCGAGGGGCTCACCTATCCCGGGGCCTGACATTTCTGCCGGACGGAAGCCTGCTCGTCACCGAGCGCCTGGGGTCGCTGCGGCGGATCCGCGACGGCGTACTGGACCCGGACCCGATCGCCGGCATGCCCGAGGTCTTCACCGGATCTCCGCTCTCGGGGCTGATGGACGTCGCCGTCCACCCGGAGTTCGCCAACAACCGGTTCGTCTACCTGACCTATTCGAAGCCCGTCGACGACGGGTCGCGGGTCGCGTTGGCTCGCGGGCGCCTGGAGGGCGGGGCGCTCTCGGAGGTCCGCGACCTGTTCGTCGGATCGCTGATGGTCGGCCGAGTCGAACGGACGGGTCACCTGGAACGGATCGAGTTCAACCGCCAGGGCCTGGAGTTCCGCCGGGAGTGGCTGCTGGCTGACCTCCGGCGGCGCACCGCGACGTCAGGCAGGGTCCCGACGGCCTGCTGTACGTGCTGACGGGGGGCGTGTTCCTTTCCATCGACCCGAACGGCGGCGACGCGGCCCTGCTGCGCATCGAACCGGCCGAGTGACGGGCAGCGTCGCGCCCGCCGGCCCGGGACAATTTGGCGAGACCGCGGGCCATCGATGAATCGCCTCCCTTGACAAAACCACGTGGGCGTCCACAATGGAGATTCCGGCGGGTGGAAGTGCGTCTGTCCCAGGTGGATGGACCGCCGGACGGAGGAGATGCGACCCATGCCGACTCGACACCGCCGTTCCACCGTGGTTGCCGCCGCCGCGCTGGCGCTTCTTGTCGGCGGCGGCGCCGCCACGGCAAGCGCCCAGGAATGGGATCCGGGGCCCGCTTCCTGGACGGGGGACCTGACCGCCATTTCCCCCGCGGACTGGAACTACGACCGCGCCGAGCACCTGCTGGGGCGCGCGGGATTCAGCGGCACGCCGGAAGACGTGCAACGGCTGGCGGACATGACGCCGGAAGAGGCGGTCCGCTCCCTCGTCGACTACGACGACATCCCGAACGACCACCTGTCGCCGTTCGAGCACTCCGGCTTCTGGGACGAGTCGCTGATGAACTTCCCGCCCAGCCGACCCGCCGCGACCGACCGCGCCATGGTGCGCGGCGAGAGCATGGGCATCCGGGTGAAGCCGGAGTTCGTCAACCGCCACATGCAGCCGGTTTCCGACCGGTTCTTCTACTGGCTGCGCGCGAGCGTGCTGGAGACCCGGCGCGTCGCGTACTGGTGGGCGGAGCGGATGCTCGACACCAACCGGCCCCTCGAAGAAAAGATGGCGCTGTTCTGGCACGGCCATTTCGCCACCGCCGAGGGCAAGGTCCGCGACTACCGGAAGATGCTCCTGCAGGTCGAAACCTTCGAGCGTCACGCGACCGGGAACTTCCGCGATCTGGTGGTCGCCGTCGCCCAGGATCCGGGAATGCTCTACTACCTCGACGCGGGCGTGAACGTGAAGGGCGCCGCCAACGAGAACTTCGCCCGCGAGGTCATGGAGCTGTTCACGATGGGCGTGGGCAACTACTCCGAGCAGGACGTTCGGGAGGCGGCGCGCGCGTTCACGGGCTGGAACTTCGTGAACCTCGACTTCGTGGTCAACGAGGAGCAGCACGACGACGGCCCCAAGACCTTCCTCGGCCGCGCCGGCAACTTCGACGGCGTGGACGTGCTCGACATCATCCTGGAACAGCCGGTCACCGCCGAGTACATCGCGGCCAAGATCTACCGGTTCTTCGTCCGTGAGGATCCGTCACCCGAGTTGCAGGCCGAGCTCGGCGACGTCTTCCGCGACAACGACTACGAGTTGAAGCCGCTCCTGCGCACGATCTTCCTGTCGCGCGACTTCTACAGCGAAGCGAGCTACGGCGCCCACGTCAAGGGGCCGGTCGAGCATGTGATTGCGATGCTGAGACAGCTCGGCGCCCCGGACGTGCCCGGCCTGCCGGACTTCAACCGCACCACTGTCGCCCTCGGCCAGAACCTGCTGAACCCGCCATCGGTTGCGGGCTGGGCGCAGGGGCGGTCGTGGATAACGCCGGCGCTTCTGCAGGAGCGCGGCAACGTCGCTTTCCAATACCTGTTCCCGGACATCATCGACTTCAGGGATCCGAACTTCCTCTCTCCCACCGGAGACGGACTGGTGGGCGAGCGCCTGCGGCGCGGCTTCGACTACGGCGCGGCCATCGCCATCGACGGCGATCCGGCCCAGATGACCGCGTTCGACCTGTCCGCCCTGGAGCGGGACGAGCTGTTCAACACCCGCGTCTCCGGCTACAAGGCATGGGCCGAGGCGGGTCGCAAGCTGATTCCGACCCCGCGCGGCGCGGCCCGTTTCGACATGACCCGGATGGTGCTGGATGCCGGCGCGGCGACCGCCACCGAGGCGGTCGATCACCTGCTCGGGCGGTTCCTGCGAATTCCCGTCTCGGCGGAGATGCGCGACGGTCTCATCGAACTCCTGCAGGAGGAGCTCGGAACCTCGGATCTCCAGCGCGCCCGGACCTATCTGGAGGACCCGCTGCGCATGGTGACCCATCTCATCATGAGCACACCGGAGTATCAGATCGACTGACCCGTCCGATATAGAGGTGCACGACCATGACCCTGACCAGTCGCGGCAAGAAGTTGTGTGATGCGAGCGGAGTGTCCCGCCGGCAGGCGCTCAAGATCGGCGCCAAGGGGATCGGCCTCGGCCTGTTGGGCAGCGGGCTCGGACCCCTGCCGCCGCTGTTCGGCGCGACGTCGGAGGCGCTGGCCGCCACCGAGGGCAAGATCCTGGTGGTGTTCGAGTGGTTCGGCGGCTACGACGGCCTGAGCACGTTCGTGCCGTACAGCAACGATGAGCTGTACCGGCGCCGTCCGACCATCGGCGTCCGGGAGGCCGACGTCATCAAGGTCGACGAGCATTTCGGCTTCCAGAAGTCGATGGTGGGCATGCACCGCCTCTGGGAGGACGGCAACTGCGCCGTCATTCACGGCGCGGGTTACGACCAGCCGTCGTTCTCCCACTTCGCGTCCAGTTCGTACTGGCACACCGGCGCCCCCAACAGCGGCGAAGCCTATGGCTGGTACGGCCGGACCGCCGACGTCCTGGATCCGTCGGGCAGTCCGAACTTCCTCGTGAACATCTCCTCGGCGCAGTCGCTTGCGGTACGGGCGCACGAACACGTCCCGGTGGTCTTCCAGGATCCGGGTGCATTCCGGCGTGATCTGTTTCACCCGCAGAGCCCGTACATCGAGAGGCTGGGGAACGGGCAGGCCGCCCGCGGCGAGATCCACAAGTTCCTCCTCGACGTCAACCAGAGCGCCCGCGAGGCCTCGGCCCTCGTGAGCGAGGCCTGGGCCAACTACAACCAGGGCCGCAACACGGAACTCCGGCTGCTGGATCTCGACAAGGTCGTGGCGCTCATCGAGAACGACTTCCCGGCGCGTTTGTACTACGTGCGGTTGCGGGGCAGTCTCTTCGACACCCACGTCAACCAGGAAAGCCCCCACAACCGCCAGGTGCAGTACTGCTCCGACGCGGTCTGGGGTTTCTTCGAGGAGATGAAGCGCCTCGGCAAGCAGGACGAGGTGTGCGTCTTCATCCACAGCGAGTTCGGCCGGCGCGTGCCGGAGAACACCAACCTCGGCACGGACCACGGAACCGCCAACGTTTCCTTCGTGCTTGGCGGGGGCGTCACGGGAGGTCAGTACAGCACCCCGCCCAGCCTGACCGAACTCGTGCACGGCGACAACCTGCAGTACACGACCGACTTCCGGCGCGTCTACGCCTCGCTCATCGAGGAGTACCTCGGCTACTCGGCGTCGGAGGACGTACTCGGAAGCAAGTTCGAAACGCTGGGGATGTTCGCCTAGGCCGGGGAATCAGAACAGAGTCGGTTGGTCTCGGCCGGGCCGGGACACATTCAAGGATGCGGAATCGAACGCCTCGATCTGGCGTCGTGCCTCCGCGAAATAATCTCTGTCGGTCTCGAATCCCACGAACGGCACGCCAAGGGCCTTGCACGCCAGCGCGCTGTGTCCAAGCCCAAGGAAGGGATCCAGAACCTGCTTGACGCGCTGTTCAGCGGAACATCAAGGAGCCGTTTTGGTGGCCGATGGCGTCAGCGACGACGACTCCACCTTCGTAGCGGTCGGTTAGCGGGTTCCGGTATCGGTACTGGAGGGCCTTCAACCGATGTCCGTAACGCTGTTTGAGGACGGCGGCGCGCGGTTGAACATGGATGTTGTTCACATGGCCCGTGCAGTAGGCGAAGCAGGCAATGGGGTAGAGAAGCGCGGAGCAGACGAGACTTGAATTTGTCGCGGCTGTCGGCAATGCAGATTCCAGCATCGTCGATGTGGGTGAGGTAATGGTCGAAATAGGCACAGCTCCCCTGAATCGAGGGATAGGGCAAGCCAGGGAAGTAGTGCCGTTTCAGATCGAGGAATTCGCCAGTGATCATGTCGAGGCTTGCTACACGGACGAAGAGACCGGCTACGACGAGGACGGGTTGGTCGTACCACCCAATGGCGATGTCAAGGGCCGTACTCTACATGGCTCCGCCGCATTGCCTTCTGGAGCATAATCACCGGCAGGTCCACGACGGGCCCGCGTGAACAGGTCAGTGAGGAGCGCCATGCACAGACTGAACCTCGGCACGGCTACCCTTGGCATTCTGCTGTTCGTTGCCGCCTTTCCCGCGGCGGCGCAGGAGTGCGCGCCCGACGGCGACGTGCAGTTCATCTGCGGCCCCGTGAGCCCGGAGGACTTCGCGCCGGTACCCGATTCCCCTTGGGTGATCGTCTCGAGCTGGATCGACGACGGGCCGATGCATGCGGTCGACACGCGTGACCGCAGCGTGGTGGATATCTTCCCGGGGCCGGCCGGCGCGCGCCACGACGCCGCGATGTACGGCGAGTGCCCCGATCCGGTGACGACCGAGATCCGTCCCCACGGCTTGAACCTGCGTCCCGGCGCGGGCGGACGGCACACGCTGTACGTCATCGGCCATGGCGCCCGGGAGTCGGTGGAGGTGTTCGAACTGGACGTAACCGGATCGCAGCCGGCCCTCACCTGGGTCGGGTGCGCGGTCGCTCCGGAAGGGCTCGGGCTCAACTCGGTCGTCGCCCTGCCCGACGGCGGCTTCGCCGCGACGAGCCCGGCCACCAGCGATATCTGGGAGTGGCGTGCCGCCGACGGCTGGACGCGCGTTCCGGGCAGCGAGGATATCGGCCCGAACGGCATCGAGCTGTCCCGCGACGGCGAATGGTATTACGTCGGCGGATACCGCGACGAAGCGCTCATCCGCCTCTCACGCGACCCGTCGAATCCGGAGAAGCACGCTATCCCCGTCGGTTTCCACGTCGACAACGTGCGCTGGGGCCCCGGCAACACCCTGCTGGCGGCCGGCCACACTTCCCCGGCGCCCAATTCGGTCGGCCTGTGCATTCGCAACGGCGAGTGCGACGGCATCAGCTCGCGTGTCGCCCGAATCAACCTGGATGACAATACGGCGGAGGAAATCGTCGACTATCCGACTAACGACCTGCTGATCCTTGGCACCGCCGCGATCCAGGTGGGCGATGAGATCTGGGTCGGCCAGGTCGCGGAAGGGAACCGGATTGCCCGCTTTCCGGCTCGGTAGCCGGCAGGTTGCGGAGGAACCATCATGAACAGAATCCCGTTCATCGGCATCGCGTGCGCCTTCATCTTCCTGTTCGGCGCCGTCCCGCCCGCCGCGGCGCAGGATTGCGCGCCGGACGGGGACGTGCAGTTCGTCTGCGGTCCGATCAGCCCGGAGGACTTTGCCCAGGTGCCCGACACCCCTTGGGTCATCGTTCCCAACATGGTGGACAACGGAGCGATTCAGGTGGTCGACACACGGGACAACAGTGTCGTCACCATCTTCCCTGCCACGGCCGGGGCGCGGCACGACCGGGCGATGTACGGCGATTGTCCGGGTCCGGTGACGTCGAACATTCGGCCGCACGGGTTGAACCTGCGTCCCGGGAGCGGCGGCCGCCACACGCTCTACGTCGTGGGCCATGGCGCGCGGGAATCGATCGAGGTCTTCGAGCTGGATGCGACAGGGTCCCAGCCGGCGCTCACCTGGACCGGCTGTGCGGTGGCGCCTGACGGGACCGGGCTGAACTCCGTCGTCGCGCTTCCCGACGGCGGCTTCACCGCCACCAGCCCCAGGACGCTCGACCTCTGGGAGTGGCAGTCGGGCGATGGCTGGACGCGCGTTCCGGGGAGCGAGGAGATCGGGCCGAACGGCATCGAGCTGTCGCGCGACGGAGAGTGGTACTACGTGGGCGGCTACGGGGATCAGGCGCTGATCCGGCTCTCGCGCAATCGCACGCCGCCCGAGAAACATCCGATTCCCGTCGGCTTCCACATCGACAACGTGCGGTGGGGCCCGGGCAACACGCTGCTCGCGGCCGGCCACATCGGCCCGACCCGTCAGGCGATCGGCTTGTGCATCCGCGACGGCCAATGCGACGGCGTGTCGTCGCGCGTCGCCCGGATCAACCTCGACGACAACACGGCGGAAGAGATAGTCAACTACCCGTCGAACGACCTCATTATCCTCGGCACGGCCGCGATCCAGGTTGGCGACGAGATCTGGGTCGGCCAGGTCGCCGAGGGTAACCGGATAGGACGTTTCCCGGCCCGCTGACGCGCCCCGTGTGAAGGTCCGCATGAGCACCGGGGCGAATCGGCGAAGCCGCGGAGGGCGCCATGCCGCGGCCATCGTGATGGCGTCCGTCATCGGCTGCGTGGGTGCGGGATGGGCGTCCGCGGCGCCGAAGGGCCGTCCCACGGAAGGTGCGATGCACGTCGCGTCGGCCCGGCAGTCGTCCGGCTCGGTGGCTGACGGCGTGTTCACCGAAGCCCAGGCGTCGCGCGGCGAACAGACGTTCCGGGAGGCCTGCGCCGCCTGCCACGACACCGGCGAGTTCTCGGGCGGGCGATTCCGCCTCACCTGGGTGGGCCGGACCGCCGGAGACCTGTTCGACACCATCGCGACTCTCATGCCGGAGGGCGATCCGGGCAGCCTCAGCCCGGCGGAGTACGCGACGCTGGTCGCCTACCTGCTGCAACTGAACGGGTACCCCGCCGGGGCGGCGGACCTGCCGGCCGCTCTGCAGGAACTGCGCGGCATGGAGATAGTGGAGGCGCCATGAAACGGCTTGCCAGCGTCCGGAATCATTTCGGCTTTCTCGTTGCGGTCACCACCACGGCTGCCGTCGGCACGGCCGCTGGCCTGTTGCTGTCGGTTTCGGCCGGCGCGCAGGGGGATGAAACGCGGCCCGGCGAGTGGCGCTACATCGGCGGCGACGCCGCGCACACGCGCTATTCCGGTCTCGACCAGATCACCGCCGACAACTTCGAGGACCTCGAGGTGGCCTGGGTCTGGCGGGGCGACAACTACGGCGCGGGCACGCTCGGAGTATCGCGCTCGACCCCGATCTATGTGGACGGCGTGCTCTACACCGTCGCCGGCGAGCGCCGAACCGTGCTGGCGATCGATCCCGCCACCGGCGAGACGCTCTGGACCTACCGCGAGCCGCACACCACGCGCTTCGACCGGGGGATGCGGAACGGTTACGGAAAGGGTGTGGCCTACGCCGAGGTGGACGGACGGGGCGTGATCTACATCATCAGCCCCGCCTTCTTTCTCCACGCCCTCGACGCCAAGACGGGCCGGCCGCTGGAGGACTGGGGCAACGCCGTCCCGCTCCCCGGCTTCCCGCAGACGGGCGTGGTCGACATGCTGCCCGACCTGATCGCCGACTGGGGACCGTGGGAGAGCTGGGACGGCGCCTACGATCCCGACTTCGGGATTCCCCGAGAGCTCGGCTACATCACCAGCTCGTCGCCGCCGATCGTCGTGAACGGCGTCGTCGTCGTCGGCAACTCGGCCGAGCAGGGCTACAATCAGACCCGCGTCGAGAACGTGCCGGGTGACATTCTCGGCTACGACGCGCGGACCGGCGAGCACAAGTGGAAGTTCCACGTCATCCCGCGCCCCGGCGAGTTCGGGCACGAAACCTGGGAGAACGACGCGTGGCAGTGGACCGGCGATGTTTCCTCCTGGGCGCCTATTTCCGCCGACCCGGAACACGGGCTCGTCTACATACCGACCAATCCGCCCACCATCGACTTCTACGGCGGCTTCCGGCCGGGTGACGGGCTGTTCGGGACGAGCGTCATTGCCCTTGACGTCGAGACCGGGGAGCGGGCCTGGCACTTCCAGACGGTGCACCACGACATCTGGAACTTCGACAATCCCACCGCCCCGGTTGCTCTCGACGTGACGGTGGACGGCCGCGCCCGGCAGATCCTGGTCCAGACCACCAAGCAGGGCTGGGCGTTCACGTTCGACCGGGTGACCGGCGAGCCGGTCTGGCCGATCGAGGAGCGGCCGGTGCCGCAGTCCGAGGTGCCGGGCGAGCAGCTCTCGCCCACTCAGCCGATGCCGACGCGCCCTGCCGCCTACGAGATGCAGGGCCTCACCGAGGACGACCTGATCGACTTCACGCCGGAGCTGCGGGCCGAAGCACTCGAGATCGTGCAGAACTACCGGCTCGGGCCCATCTTCAATCCGCCGATCCAGCGCGGGCACCCGTCCGGACTCCGGTCGTTCGTCAGTTGCCCGAGCGGAGCCACGAACATCTTCGGGCCGACCTCGGCGGACCCCGAGACCGGCATTCTCTACGTATCGACCCAGCGCGGCTGCCGCTCCGAGAACATCGTGCCGGGAGCACTCATCGACGAACCGGACGACATCAAGACGACCGGCCGGACCATCGCCGAGTTCGCGGTCGTCAACCGCGGCGACTTCCGCGGGCCGCAGGGCCTGCCGATCTTCAAGCCGCCCTACAGCCGCATCGTCGCCATCGACATGAACACCGGCGAGCATCTCTGGGAGACGCCGAACGGCGATACGCCGGACCGCATCCGCAATCACCCGGCGCTACGGGGCGTCCGTCTGCCGAATACCGGGCAGGCGTCGCACCCGGTCACGATGGTTACCAGGACGTTACTGATCACGGCGGAGGGACGGGCTGGCACGCCCCGCCTGCATGCGCTCGACAAGCGGACCGGCGAGCGCCTGGGCACCGTCGAACTGCCCGCCTCGGGCCAGTACGGAATGATGGGCTACCTGCACGACGGCCGCCAGTACATCGTGGTCCAGGTGGCGGGATCGGGCCTGCCCGGCTCACTCGCGGCGCTCAGGCTGCCCTGAAGCCGGGTTCGCCGGGACGGGCAGCGGGCGGGCGAGCTACCAGTCGTACGCCAGGGATCCGATGAAGCTGATCCCCGGGCTCGAGTACCGGTCGATCACCGGATCGTCCGCCCGCCGCCCGCGGACGTGCCACCACTCGAAGTACCTGGCGTTGGTCAGGTTGAGCACGCCCATCCGCAGCCGCAGGGCTTCGGCGAGGGAGACGAAGCTCACCAGGTCCACGACCGAGTAGGCCTGCGGCGCGAACTGCTGCTCGGCCACATCGAAGGCGCTCTTCGATGCCGTGAAGCGGACGGAGACCTCGGCGCCCCAGTTACCCGGGCCGGCCACGTACTGCAGGCCGATGACGCCATCGCTCGGCGCGATCTCCTCGAGCGGCTCGTCGTGAGAGATGTTCTCGCCGCTGATGGCGGAAAAGCTCCCACGGATCGTCACCTGGTCGCTCACGTGCGCCTCTCCCCGCACCTCGACGCCGGCGATCCGCGCTTCCTCCAGATTCTCATGCTGGAACTCCAGGAGCCGGCTCCCGGGACCGAGCGGCAGCGTGGTCAGCGCGATGAAGTCCTCGAACCGGTTCGAGAACGCGGTGACGCCGAGGCTGACGCGCTCGAACGACGTCCGCACACCGAACTCGACGTTGTCGCTCGTCTCCGGCCGAAGATTCGGATTCGGCAGCGTTCGGACGCCGACCGCGAGGTTGATGTACCCATTGTTGACAGCGCTGTAGGGCGGCGCCCGAAAGCCATGCGCGTACTGCGCATGAAGCGTCACCGCGTCGGTCAGGCGCACCGCTCCGCCGAGCTTCGGAGAGAACGCGCCCGCGGCAAAATCCACCGGCTGCGGATTCATGCTCGCCAGATAGATGGAGTCCGTCTGGCTCGCGTCGGTGGCAAACCGGTCGTAACGGATCCCGGGTGTGATGGTCACGCGACCGGTCTCCATCTCCGCCTGGAGGTAGATTCCCCCTTCCGTGACGTTGCTTTCCGGGAAGAACTTGGTCTGGCGGGAGTCTTCCGGACGCGCGACCGAGCCGGGCGCGCCGATCCGGGGGTACTGGGTGGAGACGTCGCGCAGGGTATCGAACCCGTCGCGCTGGTAGGCGCCGCCGAAGGTGAGGACCACGCCACGCCCCGGATCGCCGATCCGCTTTTGGCCCTGCGCGGTCCCGCCGACGGTTTGCTGCTCGAAGTCGAAGCCGGCGTGCCGCTGCTCGGCCACGGGCGGCGCGATCGGGCACCCTCGGATCAGGGTGCTGATGACCCGCGCGTCGGTCACCAGTTGCGACGTCTCGTTACGGCTTCCGTGCACCTGCCACGTGACGAGGTCCAGTCCGGCACGGCCCGCGAGGGTATGGTCGAGGGAAAGCCGCCAGCGTCCCTGGGTGTCCAGCGTGTCGAAATCGCTCGTGTCGATCTGGATGGTCGGACCGGGCGGCAACCTCGGGACGCCCCGGATGCCGGCGAAGAAGTCGGCGGACGTGGTGGCGACGGATCCGTGTTGCGAGTAGCCGATGGTGTCGACGCGGGTGTCGTAGGCCTCGACCGCGGCGCGCAGCCGGTTGCCCGGCGCGGCGGTGAACGTGACCTTTCCCAGCAGTTGAGTCCCGCGGCGGCTCTGGGGGTTGGCCGCGGTCCGGGTGTCGTCGTCGGTCTCGACGGTCCCGCGGGTCCTGAACTCGTCCCCGCGACTGACGCTCGCGAAGAACATGCCCCGCACGCGCGAGTTGCCGCCGGCCATCGTGAAGCTTCCGCTCAGATCGTTCGCCCTGCCGTCCCAGGTCGTCTTGCCGCCGACGTGGAGATTCTCGGCGCCGAGAAAGTCCTCGGGATCCTTCGTGACGAGCGACAGGACCCCGCCCAGGGCATCGCTCCCGTAGAGAGCCGAATTGGCGCTGCGCACGATCTCGACTGACCGGAGCATGTCCGGGTCGAGGGCGGTCTGCGAGATGCTGAGCAGCCTGAAGTCGAACTGCTCCGACGTCTGCACGCCGTCGATTTGCGTCAATACGCGGTTGCCGCCGGTGCCGCGGATATTGATCCCGTTCAGCCCGAAGCGGGTCAGGTTGTTCTCGATGTAGACGCCGGGCTCGTACTTGACCACATCCTGGAGGTTCTCGAGCATCCGTCCCTGAATGGCCTCGTCATCGATCACTGACGCGGTGCCCGGTATGTCGCCAATGGCGGACGGCCGGAGCGTGGCGGTAACCGTCACCGAGTCCAGGAAGGTGAGCCGATCTCCGGCACGGTCGGGATCTTCCGCCGAGGCCTGCTCCTGTTGCTGATCGGGCGGCTGGTTCTGCCGCGCCGCGACGTGGGGCGGGGCGATCAGGGCCGTCGCGGCCAGCCACATGACTGCCGCCATCCTGTACATCGCGGTAGATCCTCGTTCCGGAAGTCGTAACATCACGGTGCGTTGTCCCCTGTTTGCCAAGTTTGCTGGTGCAAGATAACGGATCTGGCCGGCGCACCGACCGTGTGCAGCTACGATGCTACGCGCGGTGAGGTTCCGGCGGTTTGATTTTAACCCATGGCATGGGCGAAAATCGCCCGAAGCGTGGGCAATAAGCACTACCTGCCTCGGCACGCCGCAGGAATCCTGGAACGCGCCCTCAAGGCCGCTCCCGTCGTCGTGCTCATGGGCGCGCGGCAGACCGGCAAGAGTACGCTTGCGCGGACCGAGCCGTTTCTGTCCGATCGCCTCTACCTCACCCTCGACGAACCGGAGACCCAGGAACGGGCTCGCCGGGCGCCGCGCGACCTGGTCCGCAGCGCGCCGCGAGTGACGCTGGACGAGGTGCAGCGCGAGCCCGATGTCCTGCTTGCCGTCAAGCGCGCGGTGGACGAGGACCGGCCGCGCCGCAACGGGCGCTTTCTCCTTACCGGCTCGGCCAACCTGCTGCTCATGCAACGCGTCTCCGAATCGCTGGCCGGGCGCGCGACCTACGTCAACCTCTGGCCACTCTGCCACGGGGAGAGGTCTGGGCGAGGAAGGCCGGGCGTCTGGTCCCACTTCTTCTCCACTCCGGTTGCAAGCTGGCTGGATCTCCTCGCATCGCATGACGTGGCGTCCGCGGACTGGGAAACGGAAGTGCGCACCGGCGGTTACCCGACGCCGGCCCTGGAACTCACCAGCAGCGAGGCCCGGTCGTTCTGGTTCGACGGCTACATCCGCACCTATCTGGAGCGCGATCTGCAGTCCCTTGCCGCCGTGGGGAATCTGATCGACTTCCGGCGGCTCATGCGCGTGGCGAGTCATCGGCTCGGCGCCTCGATCAATCAGGCGGACATCGGGCGCGACCTCCAGATGCCCCGCACGACGGTGCAGCGTTATCTCAACCTGTTGGACACGTCCTTCCAGTTGGTGCGCGTGCAACCGTACGCGGTGAATCGGGGCAAGCGTCTGGTGAAGAGCCCGAAGCTGTATTGGAGCGACCCGGCCGTCGCGCTCTGGCTGAGCGGTGCGACCGCGGTCTCAGGTGAGCATCTGGAGAATCTGGTCCTGGCCGATCTGCTCGTTTGGCGCGACGGACAGGCGCCGGCTCCCAACGTGCTGTTCTGGCGGACGACGACTGACCGCGAGGTGGATTTTGTCGTCGAAGCGGGTGACCGGCTCCTGCCCATCGAGGTGAAGGCGACCGCGAACCCCAGCCTGTCGGACACCCGCGGACTGCGATTGTTCCAGCGGGAGTACCCGGACCGATCCGTGGGTGGTCTGCTCCTCCACGGCGGGCGCGACACGCAATGGATGGCGGAGGACGTGCTCGCCGCGCCCTGGTGGCGGATCCTGTAACGCGCGGCGAAGACCACCGCGTCGTTGCATAATGGCGGGACGCGGTTGTGGTCAAAGGAGGCGACCCCATGCGCAACGCTAGACACGGACGATTCGTGCTGATGGGCCTGGCCGGCATGCTCCTGATTCCGGTGGGCGCGGCGAGCGGGCAGTCGCAGGATGGGGCCTGGGAGCCGATCACCGAGGACCGGCTGCTCAACCCGGAAGACGGCGACTGGATGAGCTACCGGAGGACCTACGACGTGACGGGGTTCAGCCCGCTCGATCAGATCAATCGCGACAACGTTGACGACCTGCGCCTCGTCTGGGCCTGGTCGGTGCGGGACAACAGCCGCTGGGTGCCGACGCCGATCGTGGCGAACGGGATGATGTACGTCTCCGAGGGAAGCGGCCGCGTAACGGCTTTCGACGCCGTGACCGGCGACGTCGCCTGGATGCATACGCGAAGCTACCCGGAGGACATCGAGAAGTCGCAGGCGCTGGGCCGGCACCGCGGTGTTTCGGTCTACGGCGACACTATCTACTGGGGGACGGCCGACGCCGCGCTGGTCGCGCTGGATGCGCTGACCGGAGAACAGCGCTGGGAGGTGAGCACCGGCGACTACACCACCGGCCTTGGGCACAGCCATCCCGCCCTGATCGCAGACGGCAAGGTCGTGCTCGGGTTCGCGGGGGGCGACCGGAGCGGGCGCGGCGTAGTGGTGGCGCATGATGCCGAGAGCGGCGAGCACATCTGGACCACCTACACCGTGCCGGCGCCTGGCGAGCCCGGCTACGAGACCTGGACCGAGCGCGAGATTCCGCCGCTGGGCGGCCTCACCTGGAACACCATCAGCTACGACCCCGAGCTCGGCCTGATCTATCTCGGCACGGGGCAGCCCACACCGTGGGCGTCCACCCTGCGAGGGCCGGGTGACGCCCTCTACACGAACTGCATCCTTGCCCTCGACATCGACACCGGCGAGATCGAGTGGTACTTCCAGGTAGTGCCCGCGGACAATTGGGATCTGGACGCCACGCACGAGAGCATGCTGGTCGATCTCGTCATCAATGGCGTCGAACGCAAGGCGCTGATCGAGACGAGCAAGATCGGCTGGGGTCTCGTGCTCGACCGCGAGACCGGCCGCTTCATCAATGCCTTCCGGACCGCCCACGACAACATCATCACCGGCTGGACCGACACCGGCAGTCCCATATTCAATCCCGAGCTGATACCGACGCTGGACGACGTCGATTCCGATCGGGTATTCGAGGTCTGCCCTCACTACCACGGCGCGCGGAACCTGAATTCGCCGAGCTACAGTCCCGAGACCGGCCTCTACTACGTCGGCATTAACAACAGTTGCATGGATGTGACGTTCGTTTCCGAGGAGTACGAGCCGGGCCGCGTCTATCGGGGCATTGGCAGCCGGGTCAAGATGGTTCCCGGCTACGACTACATCGGGGAATTCGTGGCGTTCAATCCCGTCACCGGTCAGCGGACGTGGGAATACCGTCCTGAGAGCGGAGCGCCGATGACCGCCTCGGCGCTCGCCACCGCCGGCGGCATCGTCTTCGGCGGCACCGCGGACCGGCGGTTCTTCGCGCTCGACGCCGAGAACGGCGACCTGCTCTGGGAAACGCGTCTCAACGGCGATATCTCGGGAGCCCCGGTCACGTTCGAGATCGACGGCCGCCAGTATCTCGCCATCGGCGCCGGCGGGCGCATCGGCCAGAGCACGTCCTACGCCCGGTTTACCAATACCACCCTGCCGCCGGGCAGCGGCGTCGTCTGGGTGTTCGCACTGCCTGAATAACCGATAGGTTTCCGTCAGGGTCCATGGCCGTGCTGACACGCACGTAAACTACTTTGCCGAGGCCGCCGGCTCATGGAACGACCGGCGGGCACGACGCCTACACCCGGAACTGCGCCCTGAACTCCGCGTAGCCTTCCTCAAACGTGCACGGGTAGCCCTGCAGGGCGTATGCCATCGTCTCCAGTGCCATCCGGCGGAAGTACAACTGCGCCCGCCACAGCCTCCCCGCATCCTTCGGTCCGCGGTACTGGTCCACGACGCGTTGGGCGAACTGCCGCCCGTTGGCGAGCAGTCCAGCGAAGTCGAGGGCGGGGTCTCCGACGGAGCGGTCGCTGAAGTCGATGATGTTGACCTGTTGCTGGCCCGCATCCCAGAGTATGTGCTCGCCGGCCAGATCGCCGTGGACGAGCGCCGTCGGGCGGGTCGGTTTCACTTCGGCGGCCAGCTCGGTCAGGAAGGCGCGAATGACCTCGACTTCGTGCGTTGCGAGGCGCGGTAGCACGAGCGTTTCGACGTCACGAGCGAGGTCCTCGTAGTCCTTCTCCGGGTCCTGCTCGGACACGCCGCACTCGCGGGCGACCGATTTCGGAGTCTCGTGGACCGCGGTGAGGAACGTGGCGAGCTGTTCCGCTATCCGTTCCCTTGCCGTATCGGAGAGCCGGCCGAACGTGGCGACGTCCAGCTCCCGGCCGGCGAGCAGTCTGTACCCAGCGAACGAGCCGTCGGCGGACTCGTAGACGTAGTCGGGAATGCCGACGTCGACCCTCGGCTTGAGGTAGCGAAGCAGCCTGGCTTCGTTCGCCAGCGCATCCCGGTTCGCCTGGGCCTTGGGAGCCCGGAAGACGAGCGCCTCGTCGAGGATCAGGACGGCATGGTCCCAGCCGTGCCTCAGGTACCGATGCGACGTCCACGTGACGTTGGGAAACTCCTCCCGTATCCGCCGCAGGAGCAGGGCTTCTTCCATGCGCGTCGCTAGGGCGGCCTGCGCAGCGTCATTTGCCTCCGAGTCTGTTTTCGACCGCCGGCGCCAGTGCAACCGCTTCGTCGATGCACCGCAGCGCTTCGTCGAGCACGCCGTCCGCGGCAGCCGACCAGGCGCGGTTCAAGGTCCGTTCCAGGCGGCTGAACTCATCCATCAGCTCCGCGTAGGCGGCCATGCCGAGCGTGCCTACGAGCGCGTCCCGGCCTTCCACCACCTGCAGCACCAGCACGGCCTGCACGTAGCCTACGCGCTTGCTGATGGCGCGCGTCCGGTCAGCATCGGTCGCGAGCTCCGGCAGATCGCGCTGGAGCCCGCGGGTGGCAGCGATGATCTCCGCCAGCGCCTCCTGCGGGGTGCCTTGCGGCTGCAGCTCCCCGGCGGCCCGCCTCGACAGCTGTGCCCGCGCCAGATCCCGCCTGACCAGCACGCTGCCCGATACCAGCCCCGCCACCGCCAGCACGAAGAGCCAGGCATGCTGCCAGCGTTGGAAAGCGAACTCCCGGACGCGCACGCGCCGCACGCCCGCCTCGCGCAGCCGCGCCTGCACTTCCGGCGTCAGCTCCGTGCCGGCCGGGGCCAGCGGGATGCGCAAGCCGGCAGCCGACAGCACAAACTCGCCGGCCGCGTCGCGCTGCACGCCCGCCGGAGCGTTGAGATGCGCGTAGCCGCTCCCTGTGGCGAGCGCGGAATCGTCCGCGGTAAGGGGCGGAACGTAAGCCGTGGTCGCCGCGATGGCGCCCAACACGAGACTCACGCCGATGACCAGGTACCCCAGCGTGCGCACGGCAGTCTCTCCTCGTCCCGTCAGCCCGTCGCCAGGACGATCATGTTGACGGTCATGGCGAGCAGCGACTCGCCGACGAGCAGGCCCGCGGCGAACGGGACGCCCCAGTCCTCCGCCCAGACCCGCCCCTTCCAGCGCGCCACCAGCATGTTGACGACGCAGCCGACGCCGTAGGTGGCGATGGCCGCGAACGGCAGGTACATGCTGAGGCCGACCAGCACGCCGAGGCCGCTGAACGTGCTCAGGCCGACGAGCGCCCCCAGCAGCGCGCCGAAGCCGTACAGCGCATACGGCATCTCGCCGCCCTGCACGCCGGTGATGACGGCCTGCAGCGCCTGCGCCTGCGGCGCCGTCGTGGGCGTCTCCGGGCCGAACGGCACGCCGAAGCTCTGGCGATTCGCTTCGGCGATCAGCAATACGACCAGCATCGACACGAGCGGCCCGATGCCCACGACCAGCAGCTCCAGTACCTGCTGCCGCCGCGGCTGCGCGCCTACCAGGTGGCCGGTGCGCAGGTCGGCCATCATGTCGGCAGCCAGCGTGATGGCGACGCATAACGCGGCCCCGATCAGCACGGCGCCGACCACGGCCCCCGTGCCGCCGAGCAGCATGACGAGCACCACGGTCAGCAGCGCCATGCCCGAGATCGGCGACCAGTCGGTCATGCCGGTACACTGGGCGATGATGATGCCGGCCAGCCAGATCCACGCCACCCCGACGAGCGCGATGCCCGCCGCGCGCAGCAGCGGCGGGAACCCCGCCAGCCAGCCCGGCCGGGCATCGTTGCTCAGCAGATAGTCGTCCTTGCGGGCCTCGGCGTAGCCGTCCCACGTCCGCGCCGCCTGCTCGCTCGAGAAGAGGACGACGTACCCGCCGTGGGAGCGCGTGGCGGTGACCAGGGTATCGACCTCGGCGTTGAGCGCTTCCACGGCCGCCCGGCGTTCGTCTTCCGACAGGTCACCCGGGATGTCCGCAACGGACACGGCCCTTACCCATTGGTCGGTGACCGGACAGGTGCGGTTGAAAGGCCTCTCCCCAACCACGTAGGCCGCCGCGAACAGCAGCACGCCGGCCAGGACGGCGGCTGTTGACAACACCGGCAGGCCCAGCTCGTCGCCGCCGCCCTGTACCCTTCCGGCCGCCGCAACGCTCTTCAGCGCGGCCCGGATTGCCGGCAACGACATGACGATGCCCATCATCGCCCCGCCCAACAACAGGCCGATGCCGAGCGGCCGGTTGAAGGCGCTGAAGCCGTAGGCGGGCGCCTCGTGGGCGGCCACGGTCGCCGGCATCCAGCCCATCGCGAACGCGAAAGGAGTCAGCACGTGATACGCAAGGATGCCACCCGCCAGCACGAACAGGCCGGGCCGGCCGGTGATGTACCCGGCGCCGAGGGCGAACGGCGCGATCCCGAAGATCAGCTCGACTTGCGGCGGGAAGCTCAGCAGCCGACCGGCGTCGAGCGCGTCGGCCGTCAGCACGTCGATGCCGAGCGAGCCGTAGCTGGGCAGCCCGAACTGCTCGGCCGCAACAAACCAGTACACGACCGCGCTGGCGCCGATGCCGGCAAGTAGCACGACCGCCTTGCGCGAACCGGCGCCCGGAGACTTGAGGATGGTCGCCACCCCCGTCCCGGTCGGGAATCGCAGGCGGTCGATCTCGATCATCTGCTTGCGCAGCGGGATGATGAACGCCGTGCCGAGGATCGCCCCGCCGACGGCGGCCAGCGTTATCAGCCAGAAGTCGGCGCCGCCAGCCGCCAGCGGCAGTCCGAGCAGGAACAGGACCGGAACGGTGAAGATGATGCCCGAGTTGGAGGTGTTGACGGCCGACGCGCAGGTCTGCGCAATGTTGGTCTCGAGAATGGAGCCGCGGCGAAGCACGCCGCGCAGGACGCCGAACCCGAGCACCGCCGCGATGGCGCTGCCGGCGGTAGTGAAGCCGATCTTCAGTCCGGCGTAAGTGATCGCCGCGTTCATGACCACGCCGATCACGATCGCGAACAGGATCGCGCTCGCCGTGGCCTCACGGTAACGGGTCTGGAAGACGTCCCGAAAGAAGGTCCTCATGGAGGCGTCGTGCAAGTCTAGACGATGTGGTATGACCGGCTCGCAGTCCTCCGCACCGGCCTCACGCCGGTCGTCGCGGGAGAGGAGTGCGAGTTCGCTCGTCCGACCGCCCGGGATCACTCGGTCAGCGTCACGATGGACCAAAGGTACAGCAGCATGCCCGCGCCCGTGAGCCCGGCTCCAAGGGAGAGAAACAGGGCGAAGGAGATCGGGTGGTTCCAGAAGAAACTGGCCAACCCCACGCCGAGCCCCAACACGATCAACAGGCCCGACAGCCGCAACCGGCCGGCCAGCCCGTTCCGCTGCCCCGGCCGGGGTACCCGGCTCATCGTGGGCTCCCGGGGTCCCAGCGCGGAAACCGGTCGAGCTGCGCCACTTCGTGAACCAGGTTGTGGCACATGACGCAGGACCGCGTTCCGTCGCGCAGGTGCGCCAGATGGGGCGCGTGGGCGGCCTGCTCCTCGTAGGAACGGCCGCCCTGATGGCAGGCGAGGCAGGCGCGGTTCTCGAACGGTTCGTACAGCTCCACGGGGTCGGAGTCCGTGCCCCATACGGCGTGCCACACGTGCCGGACGCCCCGCAGCTTGTCGTCGACGCCGCCGAACATCGTGTAGTTCGTATGGCAGGTGTAGCACGCGCGGTCCACGGGAACGCGGCGGTTCTGATAGTGCGCCGCCGGCAGGAACCGCGGATCGTCGATGTGCAGGCTCTCGCGCCAGGGCTCCATCTGGTGACAGGACACGCAGAACGTCGTCGTCTTGGCCTGCTCGTAGTGCCGTACGCCGCCGCCCAGCAGCACGAGCCCCGGCAATGCGAAGAGGGCCACGAACACGGCAATCCGTCCCCCGAGCGTGACCGCTGCCTCGGGCCGGCGGAGCACCACCGCGATGAGCGCAAGGGCCGCAACGGCCAGCAGGCCCAGGCTGAGGTCGGCGGCGGTCATCGGCGACGCTCCGTACCGCCGGCTAGCGGCGCTCGCGCAACTCCTCGGCCAGCGTCCTGATCTCGGTCAGGTCCTGCACCATCTCGCTCCAGCCGTACCAGAGGGCGTAGTCGGGGTTGCTGTGGAAGGCGCCCTGGAACGTCCGCATCCGGTGTTCCAGGTGCATTCTGAACAGGCGCTGCTCGATCAAGGACGGCGCGTCGTGGAACGCCAGCAGGTCCGGATAGTCGTACGCGTAGTGGTCAGGCTTGCTCAACACGCCGTCGGCGTAGAGATCGGCGACGATGCGGATCGCCTCGGCCAGCAGGCGGTCGGCCTCCCGGATCATGTCGTCGCCCTTTTCGAGCTCGGCGCGGACGAAGTTGCCGGAGTGGCACTCTTCGCAGACCACGATCATTCGGTCCCGTTCGCGCTGCCAGTCCTCCTGCGTCAACCGGGCGACGTCGGCCTGCTGCACGACCTCCAGGCGTGGCGTCGGGTTGCCTTCGGGGTCCAGTACCCCGAGAGCCTGGAGGATGGTCGTCTGGTCGGCGGCCCACACCGGATCCTCGGGCAGGGGCAGGCGCACGCCCAGGAACCCCCAGGCGGTTCGCACCTCGTGGTCTCCCTGCGGCATGTGGCACGTCTGGCAGGTGGGCGCGGCGGCCTCGGCCGGCAGCGTGCCATTCTGCTTCAGAAGGTGTCGCACGCCGTGCTTGGAGGACGAGTACATCTCCCATTGCGGGTGATCGATCCCCATGTGGCACGTCTGGCACGCCTGCGGCTCTCGCGCCTCGGCCACCGAGAACAGGTGGCGCGTATGGCAGGTGTCGCATGACGCCAGACCGAACGTGGCGCCGTCCGTTCGCAACTGCCGCATGTCGTCTTCGGACTTGATCCCGATACGGTGGCATCCGCCACAGCCCTGCATGCCCTCGGTGAGCGCCATCGGCAGCCAGTGCGTCGTCGGCATCGCGTTCATGCTGGCCCACGCCAGGGCGTGCTTCCCGCCCGTGAACTGCTCCGCCTGGATCGGATGGCAGTCCGCGCACACCTCGACCGTAGCCATGCTGACCTGGGCGACATCGTCCGCCGTGGTATGACCTTCGCCGTGGCACAGGCTGCACTCGACACCCGCCTCGCGGTGCCGGCTCAACTCCCAGTCCGTGACGACGCCGGGCGTCGCGTCGCGATGACACCCAACGCAGGTGGAAGCCGCGGCAGCGTCGGGAGGGGCGTCCGGCGAGCCGCACGCTGCGGCCAGAATCAGCGCGACCAGTAGAAGAGGCCACGCGGCCAGGGGGCTACGACTCCCCAGGAAACCGAAGACCAGCACCTCAAGCCCCTTCGTCTACCTCGCGAGCAGACCGCTCGACCGCGACTAGCGCCTCCCGGACATCATCCCACGTCGTGTTGTGGTTCAGGATGCACACCCGCAGAACGAATCGACGGTTGACCATGGTGGACGACAGGAATGCCTGCTCTCCCCAGAACACGTGGGCAAGCACCTTGCGGTTGAGTCGAGCCAGAGCAACCTCGCCGAGGCCACCGGGGTTGACGCGGAAGCACACCATGCTGAGCGACGCCGACACCAGTTCCAGCGTGCGGCTCGTGTCCGCGTACTCGGCAGCGCGGGCGGCCAGATCGAGCCCGTTCTCGATTGCCGCGCGGAAGGCCGCCATCCCGAACGTCTGAATCGACATCCAGATCTTCAACGCGCGGAAGCTGCGGCTCAGTTGGATGCCTTGATCCGCCAGGTTGGCGTGCTTCGCGCCCCACACCGAATCCTGCAACACGTCGTGCTGAATGGCGAAGGCGCGTTCCAGTGTGCCGGCATCGCGCACGAGGATGCAGCCCGCCTCGTACGGCTGGAACAGCCACTTGTGAGGATCAACATTGATCGAGTCTGCCCGGTCGATGCCCTCGAGCGCGGCCGCGCCGCGGGGCGTCAGAACCGCGAAACCGCCGTACGCCGCATCGATGTGAAACCACACGCGCTCGGCAGCACAGATGTCCGCCAGGGCCGGCAGCGGGTCGACGGCTCCGCGGGTCGGGGTGCCGGCGTTCCCGCAAACGACCAGCGGCGTGCACCCCGCCGATCGGTCCGCTGCGATCGCTTCCGTAACCGCGCGCGGATCGATCCGGCCCGACGTGTCGGACGGGAGCACCCGAATCCGATCCGCCGCGATGCCCACAATGCGGGCCGCCCGGACTTGCGCGCTGTGACTCTGGTCGCTCATGTAGACGGCAGCGCGGTCGGGATTACCGGCCGCCTCGCGGGCTGCCACGAATCCGTGCAGGGCCGCCGCGGACCCGCCGCTGGTCATCAGTCCGCCCGCCCCGGCCGGCAGTCCGAACCACTGCCGGAACCAGCCGACGACGACCGATTCGAGCTGGCTCGGACCGCTCGCTACGAGCCACGTCGCCGCGTTGACGTTAAATCCAGAGGCCATGAAGTCGGCCAGCACGCCAGGCCACGTCGGACACGTCGGCACGAAACCGAACGACCGCGGATGATCGAGTCTCAGGGTATTGCTCAACACGTCCCGCACTGCCCGGTCGATTACCTCTCGTGCCGGTCGGCCGGCTTCGGGCGCGTCTTCATCCAGGCGGTCGGCAAGGGCGTCCTTGAAGTCGCCCTCCCACGCCCGTTCGTCCGGCAGATGCACATTCCGCTCTATCAATATGTCTGCAACTTGATGCGCGAGTTCGCGCATCGTCTCCGGCGCCATCTGTAACATCCGAGTTCGACCTTCCCTTTTTCTGCGCGTGTTGCCGCAGTATAGTGCGGAGCGCCACCGTGACTGCTCGGCTCATCCCCGTCTTCCTCGTCTTTGGCCTTCTTGCCGATGGAGGCAGCGCGCTCCGGGCACAGGATCTGCCTACGGCAGTCCCGGAATCCGTCGGGCTGTCGTCCGAACGGCTGGACGTAGCAACGCGCGGGCTGCAGTCTCATGTCGACGCGGGAGACATCGCCGGCGTCGTGGCCGCCGTCGCCCGGCACGGTCAGCTTGTGTACCTCGAAGCCCTCGGCGAGCTCGACCGCGAGCGCGGCCTCGCGATGCGCGACGACGCCCTGTTCCGCCTCTACTCGATGACGCGGCCCATCACCAGTCTGGCCGCGATGATCCTCTGGGAGGAAGACCGCTTCGAGCTCGACGATCCCGTGTCGATGTATCTGCCCGAGTTCGCGGACCAGCGCGTCCTCGCGGATGCGTCCAACCCCGACCTGACCGCGACCCGGCCGCGGCGCATCGAGATGACGGTCGAGCACCTCCTGCTGCACACCTCCGGGCTGGGCAGCCGAAGCTCGGCCATCTACCGCGCCGAGCAGGTCCGGCTGCGCTCCATCTCGCTGACGCAGATGGTGAGCAACGCCGCCCGCGTTCCGCTGTTCGAGGATCCCGGCACGCGCTGGCGCTACGGCATCTCCACGACCATCCTCGGCCGGCTCGTCGAGATCTGGTCGGGCAGGCCGTTCGACCAGTTCCTCCAGCGGCGGGTCTTCGAGCCACTCGGCATGACCGATACTCTGTTTCGCGTCGATCCGTCGCGCGCCGACCGCTTCGGACCAGCGTACCGTCCCGCACCCGACGGCGAGCTGCGGCCGCACGCCATAGAGGTCGTGCCGTTCACCGAGCAGCCCCCCCTGATAGAGGGCGGGGTTGGCCTGGTCTCGACCGTCCGCGACTACCTCCGCTTCTCCCAGATGTTCCTCAACCGCGGCGAGCTCGACGGGGTCCGCGTGCTGGAGCCCGAGACCGTCGCCCTGATGACCGTCAACCGTGTCCCCGACGCCCTCCTGCCGATTGGCTTCGGTACACCGCAGCCCGGCCGTGGATGGACCCTCGGATTCTGTGTCGTGATGGACGCCGACGCCTCTCCACTCCCCGTCCCCGAGGGTACGTTCTGGTGGGATGGCTCCTCCGGCACCCGTTTCTTCATCGACCCGGTGGAAGACATGGTGACCGTCATCATGGCCGCCGCGTCGCCGGCATCCGGGAACGGTTTCCGGGAGGGCTTCGTCGAAGCAGTGTACCGGGCGCTGATCGACTGACCTGAAACTTGAAGATCCTCGCTCACGCCGCCGCCATCATCGGCCTGTACCTGGCGTTCTCGTTCGCATTGTTCCTGGGACTTCAGGTCGGACCTCTCTACGGCAACATCGCCTTGTTGGCCGTCGCCGTCCTGGCTGCGCTCTACGTGTACGTGGGCTTCGTCCGGCCAGCTATCTGATCGACGAACAGGGGCTGGAGCGGCGCCGCGCCACGCTGCTGACTGGCGGCGATCACGCTCGCCACGGGCTGGTTCGTCAGCCGGCGCGTCAGTCGCGCGGAGTTGGTGGACGGCAACCAGCCTGGATGGTTCCGCTACGGGATATGGCTCGGCTTCATCCGTTTCGTGGCCCCGGCGGCGGTGCTGGCAATCATCATCGCCGTGCTGCTCGGGACGGACTTCAGTTGAGCGGAGCGCATTGTCGTCCTGTAGACTCGAAGGCGTCGCCGGATGGTCTTGCAAACGTCCCTGGAAGAGGAGCCTGCCACATGCACTACGTAGTGTTCATCACGCACAGAGAAGGAATGGCGGAGGAGCGGCTCCGTCGGTTTGACCAGTTCTCGGCCTACCTTCACGATCACCCGCGTCACCCCGGAGTAACCGTGCATCACGCCGGGCCCACGCTCGACGAGAGTGAAGAGACCGCCGTCGGCCTGATTCTGGTGCTGGAAGCTCCCTCGCTTGCCGCAGCCCGGGCTTTCGTCGCCGACAGCCCCTACGCGCAGGCGGACCTCTTCGCAGAAACCCACGTCAGGCCCTGGAACTGGTTGACGGGCCGACCCGGCTAGCGGGGGAACCTGGTGAGCGACGGTGACGCGCCGCGCGCTCCGACCGTCCGCTACCAGCCCGACGAGACTCTCCCGCCAGCCCTGGCCTTCGCCTGCGGCCTGCAGCTCGTCGTTCTCGGTCTGGCCAGTATCGTTCTGATCCCCACCATCGTCATCCGGGCTGCGGGCGGGACCGAAGCATACCTGTCCTGGGCCGTCTTCAGCGCGGTCGCCGTCAGTGGCATCTCCACGGCGCTGCAAGCGGTTCGGCTGGGCCGGGTCGGGGCGGGATACGTGCTGGCGATGGGTCCCGCCGGAGCCTACATCGGGGTCTGTGTCAGCGCTCTGATCGAGGGCGGTCCGGCGCTACTCGCCACGCTGGTCGTCGCATCGTCGCTCGTCCCGATCGTCATCTCGATGCGGCTCGCCCTGTTCAGGCGGCTTCTGACGCCGACCATCGTCGGCACGGTCAACATGCTCGTACCGGCAACGGTGCTGCCCGTCGTATTCGGCCGCCTGACCGACGTGCCGGGCGAGGCAGCAGCTCTCGCCGCGCCCCTCACCGCGCTGGCGACGGTTCTTGTCATTAGCGCCATCTCCCTGAAGGGGACCGCGACGCTCCGCCTGTGGGCGCCACTCGCCGGGGTGGTCGCCGGCTCCGTGGTGGCCGGATCGCTGGGCCTCTACGACCCGGATCGCGTTGCCCGGGCGTCGTGGATCGGTCTCCCGGAGGGCGGCTGGCCAGGTGTCGGCCTCGACCTGGGCCCGGCGTTCGTGGAACTCTTTCCCGCCTTCGTGTTCGTGGCCCTCATCGGCGCCATCCAGACGATCACCGGGGCGGTAGCCATCCAGCGCGTGTCGTGGCGCCGGCCGCGGGCCGTGGACTACCGGGCGGTCGAGGGGGCCGTGGCCGCGGACGGCATCGGCAAGCTGCTCTCCGGGCTCACGGGCATAATGCCGACCCAAACCATCGGCGTCAGCGTCCCCACCGTGGAGTTGACGGGTGTCGCGGCCCGCCGCGTGGGAATCGCCGGTGGCGGCGTACTGATCGGCCTGGCGTTCCTGCCCAAGGTGATTGCGATGATCCTGGCGATACCCAGCCCGGTCGTCGTCGCCTATCTGACCGTCGTGCTGGCGATGAGTTTCGTCCGCGGCATGACGGAAGTCGTGCAGGGAGGAATAGACCACCGAAAGGCACTCATCGCCGGGGTCGCGTTCTGGGTAGGGGTCGGTTGCCAGAACGGTCTGATATTCCCCGAACTGCTTGCGGAGCTCGCAGGTGGCCTGCTGCAGAACGGAATCACGGCCGGCGGTCTCGTGGCCATCTTCATGACCCTGTTTCTGGAAGCGACGGCGCCCCGCCGGAGCCGGATCGAAGTCGAGCTCGATCTGTCCGTGTTGCCGAAGATCAGGGAGTTCCTCGGCGCGTTCGCATCCCGGAACGGCTGGGGAGCGAAGATGGTCGACCGTCTCGACGCCGCCAGTGAGGAAACACTGCTGACGCTCATCGGCCAGGATGAGGCCCGTGAGAGGCGCGACCGGCGGCGCCTGCTGCTGAGGGCGCGCAAGGAGAGCGGTGGCGCCATCCTCGAGTTCATTGCCGGGGCGGGCGAGGAGAACGTTCAGGACCAGATCGGACTGCTGGCGGACCGGCCCGACGACGTGCTGATGGAGCGGGAAGTCTCGCTTCGATTGCTACGTCACATCGCGTCCTCCGTGCGCCACCAGCAGTTCCACGATTCGGACATCGTGACGATCCGGGTCGAAGTCCCGGAGGCGAGCCGTGGGAGCCGCTGAGGAGCCGACCGGATCGCGAACGCTCGTGCTGCGCCTGCTGGCGGGGCCCGCGGCGTTCGCCCTCGTCCAGGCCGCGCCACTGACCGGTTTGGCGCCGGAAGCACACTTCGCCCTCGGCAGTTGCGCGTGGACGGTGGCGTGGTGGGTAACCATGCCGGTGCCGTGGGCAGTCAGCAGCCTCCTGCCGTTCGTTCTGCTTCCGCTGGGCGCGATGCCCTTTTCCGACGTGGCCGCCAGTTACGGCCAGGTCATCCTCCCCTGGCTCATGGGCATCATGCTCTTCGGACACGCGTTCCAGAAGCATGGTCTGGCGCGGAGAATCGCCTTGGCCGCGCTCTGCCTGCCGGGAGTGGCCCGGTCCGGCGGCGGTCTCATACTCGCGATCCTGGTCGTGTCCGCGGTGCTGTCCGCGGCGCTCAGCGACCTCGCGGTCATCGTCACGGTGACACCGGTCGTGCTGTCGCTCATTCGTTCCGTTGCGCCCGGCGCGCCGCGGATGGCCGCGGCGGCGAGTCTGGCCGTTCTGTATGGTGCGGCCGCCGGCGGACTGGCGACCCCGGCCGGTATCGTCTTCAACGCCCTGACGGTTTCGCTGCTGGAGCAGTTGACCGGCTACAGCGTCAGCTTCGCCCAGTGGACATCGACCGGAGTCCTCCTGACGGCCGCCCACCTCCCGGTCTGCTATCTGATACTGAAGCTCATGCTACGGCCCGAGGCGTATGCCATCTCCGGCGCCCGAGCCCGTTTTCGCAACGAACTCGAGCAGCTCGGGCCGATGAGCCAGGGGGAGAAGACCGTCCTGTTCGTGCTGATCCTGATGCTCGTGCTGTGGACGCTCCCCACGATCGTCACGGCCGAGTTTCTCGACATCTGGTACGTGCCCCCGGTGGCGATGGTGCTGCTCTTCCTGCTTCCCGCGGATGCGAAGCGCGGCGAAATGACCCTGGAGGCGAGAGACTTCCAGGAAGGGATCGCGTGGAACGTGCTGTTCCTGGTCGTCGGCGGGGCGGCGCTCGCAGACGTGCTGGCCAGTCTGGGCATGCTCGATTGGCTCGTCGGCATGCTCACGGGCCGCGTTACGGCGGGGGCTCTGCCCTGGGTGGCGGGCCTGATCACGCCGCTGTTGACGCAGTTGGCGAGCGGTACCGCAACGTCCGTGATGGTTTCCACCATGCTCTTTCCGATTGCGGACGCGGTTGGCTACAACCCCGCGATTCTCGCGCGGATCATCGCGGGCACGGCCCAGGCGGTGGCGCTTCCCTGGTCCAGCCCGGCAGTGGCCGCGACGTTCGCGTTCGGGGCCGTCGGGTTCGGGACGCTGTTCAGAGTCGGGGCCGTCGCCACCGTTCTCACGTCGATCGTCGTGATCGTGCTGAGCATGATCCTGGTGCCGGCGTTCCAGGCATTTGCCGCAGGTTGACGCCAGGCACTGCACTTGCGGGCAGTGACACTTAGAATGGGAAGTGTCATGACCGAGGCCGACTGTCCGGCTTCGACCGTCGCTTCCAACGTCAACCCCCAACCAAGGGAGTGATCACATGGTCTCCGCCTTCAGCCTCTGGCTACCGATCCTGGTGTCCGCCGTACTCGTGTTCGTCGCGAGTTCAGTCATCCACATGGTTCTCAACTGGCACAAGCACGACTTCCAGGGTGTCCCCGACGAGGACGGCGTCATGGACGCCCTGCGCGGTTTTGACCTCCAGCCGGGCAACTACTCGCTCCCCTACGCGAAGAGCATGGAGGTGCTCAAGAGCAAGGAGTTCCAGGCCAAGGCCCAGCGCGGGCCCTGTGCATTCATGACCGTGCTGCGGACCGGTGATGCTTCGGGGATGGCCAGGCAGTTCGTGCAGTGGTTTGTGTATTGCCTGGTCGTTGGTCTGTTTGCGGCCTACGTCACCGGACTGGCGCTCGGGCCGGATGCCGCGTACCTGTCCGTCTTCCAGATCGCATCGACAACGGCCTTCATGGGATACGCCCTCGCGCATGCCCAGGACGCGATCTGGATGTCCCAGGGCTGGGGCGCGACCCTGCGCAGCATGTTCGACGGGCTGATCTACGCACTGCTGACCGGAGGCGCCTTCGGATGGCTGTGGCCGTGACCGGGCTCGGTCGCAGCGACGGAGAGCCGGCGGGCGCGACAGAGTCAGCCAGCGCCTGATAGGATGCGCCGCGAAACGGGTACGGATCCGTCGCCGGCCGCGGTGACCGATTCAGAAAGGAACAGTCATGAGAATCACGCTTCTCGCCCTCGCCATCACCCTCGGTTTCGGCGGCGCGGCCTACGCGCAGGACGATCCAGCGCCCTGCGGCCCGGCCGGCGGCCTCGCCGCGGAATTCGCGAAGAACGTCGCCCCGGATTCCCGCTGCTTCGAGATCCGCATGTACACCGCGGAGCCGGAGAGGGACGGCGCGGGCGGCATAGACAATCTCCACCGGCGCTTCCGCGAGGGCGAAGTGGAATTGTTCGAGAAGCACGGCGCCGTGATCGTGGGGAACTGGCAGAGCCTGGAGAATCCCAACACGCTCATCTGGATGCTGGCCTACCGCGACCGGGCTCACCGCGACGAGGTGTTCACCAACTTCCTCGCCGACCCGGAATGGAAGGAGCTCCTCGCGAAGTACCAGGTGCCGATTGAGATCGAGGCGTTCATGATGAGCGCGGCCGACTACTCCAACATGAAGTAGCCGGCCGGCGGCGGCGATCAGCCAATGGCCTCCAGTCGGTCTACTCGCCTTTGGTGGCGACACCGTCGAAGGGTGTGTCGAGCCATGCCCGCACTATCTGCAGGGCCGTATCCAGGGCAATCATGCGCTGACCGATCGCGAGCATATTGGCGTCGTTGTGTGATCGAGCCAGCGTCGCGGAGGTAGTGTCCCAGCACAGCGCGCAGCGAATGCCGGACACCTTGTTAGCGCAAATCGCCTCCCCGTTTCCCGATCCCCCCAAGACGATGCCGCGATCGCATGTTCCGGACGCCACAGCTTCGGCAGCCGGCCGAACGAAGTCAGGATAATCGCAGGACCGGTTGCTGTCAGTGCCAAAATCGTCGACTCCATGGCCCCGATCGCGGAGAAACTCCTTGATCACTTCCTTGTATTCGTACCCTGCATGATCGCTGGCCAGCGCGATTCTCATCGGGCGACCAACCTAGTGGTGTGTCCCTAAAATAGCTTTACATTTACAGGCGCGCGTTGTATACC
>CAZWUJ010000019.1:0-72032 GCA_964636705.1 uncultured Vicinamibacteraceae bacterium | reverse complement strand
GGGCGCGGGAACGGCCGGTCTTGCCGGCGCGCCGCTTCCTTGCCCTTCCGGCTTGCTTTCGTCCGCCATGGAAGTCCGTTGCCGGCCCTGACCTCAGGCCCAGTCGAGCGCGCCCTTGCGCCAGGCGTACACGTAGCCGACCACCAGAATGAAGAGGAAGACCAGCATCTCGATCAGCCCGAAGAGCGCCAGCTCGTCCATGACGACGGCCCACGGAAACATGAAGACGGTTTCGACGTCGAAGATGACGAAAAGCATCGCTACCAGGTAGTAGCGGACGCTATAGCGGTCGCGCGCGTCGGTCAGCGGCTCGATCCCGCACTCGTAGGGCTCCAGCTTCACCCGGTTGAAGCCGCTCGAATGGACCAGTTTCGAGATCATCAGGGTGAAGATCGCGAATCCGATCGCGACGAGAATGAACAGGAGAATCGGGATATAGGCGTCGAGCATCTTTGGTTCGGGAGCGCGCGCGTGCGGGCAGAAAAACCGCGCAAATTCTATATACTCGGTTCAGGTTTGACAACCCATGGCGCACTACCGCGCGGCGTGTACGCTCATCCTCGCGTTGGCGGCAATTACGGCGATTGCCGCCCAGCCGACATCCGGCCCCACGGAACGCGAGATTCTCGTCTCGGTTCTTGACCGCGACGGGCTTCCGGTTCCCGACCTGACGGTTCCCGACTTCGACATCCGCGAGGACGACGTGCCTCGCGAAGTGCTCCGGGTCGAGCCGGCGAACACGGGGCGTCACGTCATACTCCTCGCCGACACCAGCGAGGGCGCGGTGCGCGCGGTCTCCGACCTCCGGCGTGGTCTCGAGGCATTCGTCGACGGGATGCATGGCGACAACGAGATCGCCCTGGTCACCTTCGGCGGTCCACCCCGCATCCTGGTCTCCGCCACCCCGGACCTGGAGCAACTGCTCGAAGGCATCGGACGGGTCTTCCCTCGCACGGGCGACGCCGCCTATCTGCTCGACGCGATTGAACAGGTGGCGGAGGGCATCACGCAGCGCGCCCCCGCGCGGCCAGCGATCGTCGCCATAACGAGCAACGGCGTCGACTACAGCAACCGGAATGCGCAGGACGCGCTGGAGGCGGTGGAAGAAAGCGGCGCGGCGCTGTACACCGTCTCCCTGCTCGATCAACGGAACACCCCGGCCGGCTTGGGAGGCTTTGACAACAACATCGACCTTGACCGGCGGCAACGCATCGAGCGCGACATGTTGCTAGGTCGGGGTCCCGCCGAGAGTGGCGGGCGCCACCGCGACCTGCTGGCCAGTTCCGCCCTCGAGCGGGCGATGGACGAGTTGGTGGCGGAGTTCCGCGGCCAGTACCTGGTCACCTACTCCCGGCCGGGCGCGCTGATCCCGCCCGAGACGGTTTCCGTCGATGTCGATCGCCCCGACGTGGACGCACGCGGCACGCCGCTCAGGCGTGACGGGGAACGGCCGTGATTCGGATTCGCCCAGCTATCGCGGCGGTGGCCGGCGCCTGGCTGCTGGCGATCAACGCTTCCGCCCAGCCGCCGGATTCACAGTCACCGACGTTTCGGGCCGGTGTCGACGTCGTGTCGCTCAGCATCACCGTCACCGACCGGGACGGCCGCTTCGTGACGGACCTCGATCAGGACGATTTCCTCGTGTACGAGGATGGCGTGCAGCAGAACATCACCTTCTTCACCAGGACCCAGTTGCCCATCGCGCTGGCCCTGCTGATGGACACCAGCGCCAGCATGGACGAGCGGATGAGCACCGCACAGGAAGCTGCCATCGGCTTTTCCCAGAGGCTGCGCACCGAAGATCTCGCGGAGGTTGTCGACTTCGACAGCCGCGTCGACATTCTGCAGACGTTCACGAACGACATCGAACTGCTCGAGGCCGCGATCCGCCAGACCACCGCCGGCGGGTCGACGGCGCTTTACAACGCGCTCTACATCGCGTTGCGCGAGATGGCCAAGGCGCCGCTGCAGGAGGCCGACCTGCGGCGCGAGGCGATCATCGTGCTGTCCGACGGGGAGGACACCTCCAGCCTCATTACGTTCGACGAAGTGCTCGAGCTGGCGAAGCGTTCCGAGACCGCCATCTACTCGATCGGGCTGCAGTCCGAGGAAAGCCGGACGCGCCGCGGATTCCGCGAGGCGGATTTCGTCCTGCGCCAGTTGGCTCAGGAGATGGGAGGCCGCGCCTTCTTCCCGGAAGCGGTCGAGGAACTTCCCGCGATCTATCAGCAGATTTCCGACGAGTTGTCGAGTCAGTACGCCATCGGGTACATCTCCGCCAACCCTCTCCGCAACGGCGCCTGGCGACGCATTGTGGTCCGCGTGGATCGGGAAGGCGTCACGACGCGTACCAAGCAGGGCTACTACGGGCCGAGCGGCTGACGATGAACGCGACTCCGCTCGTCCTCTACGCCATCGCCGGCGTCGCCTACGCCGTCCATTTCTGGCAGCGAAGCGCCCGGTCCGGGCAACTGGCCACCGTTGCCCTCGGCGCGGGAGCGCTCGTCCACACCTTCATCATCGGGATGCAGACGATGCAGGTGGGACACGTTCCCCTCGCCGGCACCACCGGCGCCATCTCCGCTTTCGTCTGGGTGCTGGCCCTCGCCTATCTCTACACCGAGATGACGACCGGCGAGCGCGCGATGGGACTATTCATCGCACCGCTGCTGGTCGCGCTGCAAGTGATTCCGGCAATCGGCAACAGCGTCGCGGCGCGCCCGCCGGTGCTGGAGAGCCGCTGGTTCGAAACGCATGTCTCTTCGCTGCTGATGGCGTACGCCGCATTCGCCCTCGCGTGCGTGATCAGCGTCACCTACCTCTTGCTCTTCAAGGAACTCAAGGGAAAGCACCTGGGCGTCTTCTATGCGCGGTTGCCGTCACTCGACAACCTCGACCGGATGAACCGCCGTGCGGTAGCCATCGGCTGGATCTTTCTGACCGTCGGCCTCACCGTTGGCGGCGTCTGGCTGCTCCAGGTGGGGCCGGCCAGCGCGGACCCGCGGGTGCAGGCGATGTCGCTGTTCGATCCGAAGATCTTCATCGTCCTGGTCTGCTGGGGTGTCTACACGTTCGAGCTGTACGCGCGGCGCGCCATCGGGTGGAGCGGACGGCGCGCAGCGTGGCTGTCGGCGATCGGTTTTGCCATCCTGATGCTCAACTTCGTTCCTATCGGCTACTTCGGCACCGAGAGCCACAACTTCTACACGCTCGACTGACGGGGCAGACGGACGGATGCACCTGTTTCTTCTCGGCGCGAGCCACCACAGCGCGCCGGTGGACCTGCGCGAGCGGATCGACTTCGAGCGGCGTGGCATGCCGGACGCGCTGGCCGGGATCGCCGGGCTCGACGGCGTCGCGGAGGCGGTGGTCCTCTCCACCTGCAACCGCTCCGAGATATACGCCGTCTGCGACGATCCGGAGCCGGTGCGCCAGCGGCTCACGGCGTACATGAGTTCGTTCCACGACGTACCGGAACCCGAACTCGCGCCGCATCTCTATGGGCGAACCGGGGGCGACGTGGCGCGGCATCTGTTCCGCGTCGTCGCGGGACTCGACTCCCTGGTCGTCGGGGAACCGCAGATCGCCGGGCAGGTCAAGGACGCTTTCGCGGCCGCCTCGGAGTGGGGTTTTACCGGCGCGGTGCTCAACCGGCTGTTCCATCATGCCTTTGCCGCAGGCAAGCGGGTACGCGGGGAGACCGGTCTGGGCGAAGGAGCCGTCTCGGTCAGCTACGCGGCGATCTCGCTCGCGCGCAAGATTTTCGGCTCGCTTGCCGGACGGCGGGCCCTCGTGGTGGGGGCGGGCGAGATGGCGGAGTTGACGGCGACGCACCTGCAGTCGCAGGAGGTGGGGCGCCTCGGCGTCGCCAACCGGACCGCCGCGCACGCAGAGGCGCTTGCCGGCAAGGTGGATGGCGTTGCCGTGCCGTGGGAGTCGATCACGGACGAGTTGACCGCGACCGACATCGTCGTCACCGCGACCGGCTCGTCGAAGTGGATGCTGACGCGCGAACATGTCGCCGACGCCATGTGGCCGCGGCTTGACAAGCCGCTCTTCATCATCGACATCGGCCTGCCGCGTGACGTGGAGCCGGCCGCGAGCGAAGTGGAGCAGGTTTTCCTCTACAACATCGACGACCTGCAGGCGATCGTGCGCGAGAACCTGGCGCGCCGGCAGGCGCAGGTAGACCGGGGTGAACAGATGGTGCGCGAGGAGGCGGACGCGTACATGCGGTGGCTCCGATCGCGCGGCACCATTCCGACCGTCGTGGCGCTCCGCGAGCACTTCGAGCGGACGCGCCAGGCGGAGCTCGAACGCCTCGCACCCAAGCTCGCACCCTTGACGCCCGAGGCGCGGGCGCGAGTCGACGAGGTAACTCACCTGCTGATTGAACGTCTCCTCTCCTCCCCCACCGAACGGCTGAAGAACGCGCCCGACGACGAGGCAGCCGCGACCGACGCAGACACCCTCAACCGTCTCTTCCGCCTCCGCGATCAGCCGGTGCGCCGCCGGTGAATCGGCTGCGCATCGGTACGCGCGGCAGCCCGCTGGCGCTCTGGCAGGCCAACCGCGTCGCCAGCGCGATCGCCGCGCGCGGTGGCCCTACGGTGGAACTGACCATCATCCGGACCAGCGGCGACCGCAAGTCGGAACGTCCGCTGGCGGAGGAGGGCGGGAAGCGCCTGTTCGTCAAGGAAATCGAGGAAGCGTTGGTAAATGGGCGAGTGGATCTCGCGATCCATAGCGCGAAGGACCTCCCGGCCGACCGCCTGCCGGGCCTGGCCGTGAGCGCCGTCCTGGAACGGGGGGACCCTCATGACTGCATCGTCCTCCCGTTGGATCGGCCATTCCGTGGTTCCGCGGCCGAACTTCTTGCTACCGGCGCCCAAGAGGCGGCCGGCTTCCGGGTGGGCACCGGGAGCATCCGGCGCACCGCCCAGCTCCGGCACGCCTGCCCGCAACTCGAGATCGCACCGATCCGTGGCAACGTCGGCACGCGGCTGCGCAAGCTGGACGACGGCAAGTATGCCGCGCTCATCCTCGCCGCGGCCGGTCTCCAGCGTCTCGACCTCGCCCAACGCATCGCCGCGCGCCTGCCATTCGACGTCTGTCTGCCGGCTCCCGGACAGGGAATCCTCGCCGCCGAGTACCGCGCCGACGACATGGCATCGCACGACGTTGTCGCGGGACTCGTCGACCCGGGCGTCGCAACCGCGCTAACCGCCGAGCGGGCGCTGGTCGAAGCCCTTGGGGCCGACTGTCACACTCCCCTCGGCGCCATGGCTACGGTCGAAGGAGACAGTCTCCGGCTCCGCGCCATCGTCGCGTCACCCGACGGCGCACGACTGATGCGCCAGGAAGCGGCCGCACCCCTGGCGGACGCCGCCGGACTCGGCGCCGAGGTCGCCTCGGCGCTCCTCGACGCCGGCGCAGCTCAACTCCTCGGTGCACCCCTCGCCGGCCGGCGCGTCCTCATCACGCGCCCGCGCGAACAGTCGGCCGACTTCTCCGACGCGCTCCGGGCCCTCGGCGCGGATCCGGTGATCGTTCCGATGATCCGGATCGCTCCTCCGGAGGACGACCGTCCCCTCGCCGATGCGTGCGCCAACGCCGCCACCTTCGACTGGATCGTCTTCACCTCGGCAAACGGCGTCGACGCCATGATGTCGCGCCTCGCCGGCCGCGCCCGACCGCTGGGCGATGCGAGGATTGTCGCGGTCGGTCCCGCCACCGCCGCGCGTCTCACCCAGCACGGCATCCGTACCGACGTCATCCCGAAGCACCACCGGGCCGAAGCCGCCGGGGACGAACTGCTTCGCAACCATGACCTCGACGGGGCGCGCATCCTCCTGCCGCGCGCCAACCTCGCCACGCAGGATCTTCCCGACACCCTGCGCAGCGCCGGCGCCGACGTCACGGACGTGGTCGCCTACCGGACCCTGGCGTCAATCGATACCGGTGGCGCCGATCTCACCGGGATGCTGGAGCGGGGTGAACTGCATGTCGCCACGTTCACCAGCCCGTCCGCCGTCAGAACGTTCGTCACCATCGTCGGCGGCGCGGATCGGGCGCAGAGACTCCTTTCCGGCGTCGCGGTCGCATCCATCGGCCCCGTCACCAGCCGGGCGCTCGAAGATCTGGGTCTCCGGGCCCACATCGTCCCGGTGCGAGCCACCGTCTCCGCTCTCGCGGAGGCGATCGGCCGGCATGCCTGACGGTTGTGTAGAGTAGGCAGCGTGGTGGACACGGTGAGAGTGGCGGCGAGGCTCGATCTGACGCACCGGCCGCGCCGGTTGCGGCGATCCGCGGCGATGCGGGATCTGGTGCGGGAAACACGCCTCTCGCCGGCGAACCTGATCTACCCGCTCTTCGTCTGCGAGGGTGAAGGCGTACGGCGCGATGTGCCCTCGATGCCGGGCGTCTGCCAGCTCTCGGTCGACGAGGCGGTGAGGGAGGCCTCGGCCGCCGCCGCGGAAGGCATCTGCGGGGTCCTGTTGTTCGGGCTGCCGGCCGCAAAAGACCCCGTCGGAACCGCGGCCGATGATGACGCTGCACCGGTTCAGGCGGCGGTCCGTGCAATCAAGCAGGCGACGCCCGGGTTACTGGTAGCGACCGACGTCTGCCTCTGCGAGTACACGTCGCACGGCCATTGCGGAATCCTCGACGGAGAAATGATCGTCAACGACGCCACGGTCGAACGGCTGGCCAGCGTCGCCGTGTCGCATGCGCGGGCGGGGGCCGACATCGTCGCGCCTTCCGACATGATGGACGGCCGGGTCGGCGCAATCCGCGACGCGCTCGACGGCCCCGACCACGACGGCCGCTACGCCGACGTCGCCATCATGTCCTACGCCGCCAAGTACTGCTCGGCCTTCTACGGCCCGTTCCGCGACGCGGCAGATTCGGCCCCGGCGTTCGGCGACCGCCGGACGCACCAGATGGACCCGGCGAACGCCGCCGAAGCGCTCCGCGAAGTGGAGTTGGATATCGAGGAAGGCGCCGACATCGTCATGGTGAAGCCGGCGATCCACTACCTGGACGTCGTCGCACGCGTGAAGGAAGCGTTCAACGTGCCGCTCGCGGCATACCACGTCAGCGGCGAGTACGCGATGCTCAAGGCGGCAGCGCGCAACGGCTGGATCGACGAGGCGCGCGCCATGATGGAAACCCTCATCGCGATCCGGCGCGCCGGGGCCGACATCGTGATCACCTACTACGCCCGAGCCGCCGCGCGCACCCTCGGATGACAGTATGCGCCGTGGAACGGTGCAGACTCCCGGATAGGCGTGGCTGGGCGGCCATCGGAGCCGCGGGTCGCCCCGTCAGTTGATGATGATCGGATCGCCCTCGTTGTCGAGATCGATCGCCAGCGGTTCGGATCCCGCTGGAAACTCGTTCTGTTCGAGGATGAACGCGATGATCTCGTTCAGTTCATCCGCGGTCAGCCGGCCGGGAGCATCCTGCGGCATGGTGGCGTTCGTGAAGTCGGCGAACTCGAAGAGCGTCGCGCCGCTCCAGCCGCCGACGAAGCCCGGCCCGAGGAGGCCCGGCGCCATTTCGCCTCCCAACAGGTTGGACGCGTGGCACGCGGAACACTGTTCCCGGTACGCTTCGCGCCCGCGCGTCGCCTGCTCCGCCGTATAGACGCCATCACTGACGTTGCGCTCCTGTGCGGTGGCCGTCGCCGGTCCGAACCCTGCGAGGAGACCCGCAAGACCCAGTGCGAATCCTGCCTGTCGCATCGAACGTTGCATCATCCTTGCTTCCTCTCGACTCAATCTGACTCGGTACAATCCTTTATTCTGCCACAGTCGGCTCGCACCCGCGCATCGTCCGGACGCCGGCCGCGGACGCCGCGCCGGCGCCCTCACCGCTTCTCCAGCGAGAGCTCGAAATCCTGGCCGAGATCGAAGGGCGGCGGGAGCGCATCGAGCCGTTTCAGCGCACGGCGGTAACGCCAGTACGGCCGCCAGCTCCGGGCGGCGCGGTGGCGGCGGGCGATCTCTGCGTCGACCCGCGCTGCGGTCTCTTCATCCGCGCATCGATCCGGCTCGGCACGGGACAGCGCCCCCCGCTCCTCCACTCCGGCCGCCGCCACTCGAGGGCCGCCAGCAGCGCCGGCCGCAAGCGACTCCCGCGAGACGAGCGGAGCGCGACCGCTCCATCCGGGAACCACACCGAGCGCACGCAGGCCCCGCCGAAGGCCGATGGCGCGCATCCGCAACACGCGGAAGCCGATCTCCTCCACCAGCCGGAGCAACTGCGGGCGTGTGAAGAACGATAGATGACCTTGCCCCAGAAGCGGCAACTGGTCCCGCCGCGCGGAGGCGGCGGCACGCTGGAGCGGACGGGCGTCCGCCTCTCCGTTGGGCGTTATCAACCAGAGCCGGCCGCCGGGACGCAGGATGCGCGCCGTCTCCTGCAGGTGGCGCCGGGGATGGATCACATGCTCCAGCAGGTCCTTCTGAACCACATAGTCGAACGAGTCCGGAGCGAACGCGGCTTCCTCCAGCGTGCCGCAGTGGACGGTGACGCCGAAGCGGTCGCGCGCATACCACGCGCCGAAGCGGGACACTTCCACCCCCTCCACCCGCCAGTTGGTGTGGCGGGCGAGCGAGTCCAGCAGAAAGCCGAGGGCGCTACCCACTTCGAGGAGGCGTCCTCCGCCGGGGCGGAGGCGGCGCAACTCGCGCGCGAGAAAGAAAGCGTCGCGCTCGTAGCGCTGCCGCTGGCGAGCGTACTCAGCAAAGCCGTGCGCGGCCGAAGCGTCGAAGTAGTCGGCGCCGTAGAGCGCGTCGAGCGAATGTGACGTGAGGCGCGGCCGGACCTGACGGAACCCGCAACCCTCGCAGGTATGGATCCACACCGGCCCGAGTCCCGGCAGGCCCGCCTCGAGGAAGCGCGACATCGATCCGCAAGCGCCACAGATATCGCACGGACCGTCATCGTTCCGCGCCATCTCCAGGTCGTTCATGGGGCCGCATCATATCGTTCGGCGGAGGGCCGGGCCGGGCGCGGGCGCGCCACGGGGGCCGTGATATGGTTCGCTCCCGATGACCCAGACCGAGTCCGATCGCCTGTTCGACGAAGCGCGGCGTGTCCTTCCGGGCGGCGTCAGCAGCCCGGTCCGCGCGTTCGCGTCGGTCGGCGGCCGGCCACCCTTCATCGAGCGCGCGCGCGGCGCCCGCATCACGGATGTCGATGGCAACCGCTACATCGACTACGTCATGTCGTGGGGTCCGCTCATTCATGGCCACGCCCCTTCCGGCCTGACCCGCGCACTTCGCGCCGCCGCCGCGCGCGGAACCAGCTTTGGGGCGCCCACCCGGCTCGAAGTCGAGCTGGGCGGCTTGGTCTGCCGCCTGATTCCGTCGGTCGAGCGCGTGCGTTTCGTCAATTCCGGGACCGAAGCCACGATGAGCGCGGTGCGCGTTGCGCGCGCGGCGACCGGCCGCGACCGGGTCGTGAAGTTCGCCGGCTGCTACCACGGCCACGCCGACAGTTTTCTTGTCGCGGCCGGCTCCGGAGCGATGACCCTGGGCGTTCCGACCAGCCCCGGCGTTGCGCGTGCCACCGCGGCCGACACACTGATCGCCCGCTACAACGACATCGCATCGGTCGAGCGCCTGGCGAGGCGGCACCGCGGAAGGATCGCTGCGCTAGTCGTCGAGCCCATTGCCGGCAACATGGGCGTCGTGCCGCCCGCGGACGGCTTCCTGCCCGCGTTGCGCCAACTGTGCGACGCGGACGGCATCATCCTGATATTCGACGAGGTGATCTCCGGCTTCCGCGCATCGATGGGGGGCGCTCAGAACGTGTACGGCGTCCTGCCGGACCTCACCTGCCTCGGAAAGATCATCGGGGGCGGCCTTCCGGTGGGGGCCTACGGCGGGCGGGCCGACCTGATGGATCGGGTCGCGCCTGCGGGGCCGGTGTATCAAGCGGGCACGCTTTCTGGGAACCCCCTTGCGATGACCGCCGGCATCTGGGCGCTCGAGAATCTGTCGCCCGACCTCTACCGGCGTCTTGCCCGCCTCGGCGAACGCCTCGCGGACGGCCTGCGCAATGCCGCCGGCGAGGCAGGTGTGCCGCTGACCGTGAACCTGTCGGGCTCGGTGCTCACCTCCTTTTTCAACCCCGGACCGGTGACCGACGACGTCTCGGCCATGGCGTCCGCAACCGGCGCCTACGCGAGCTTCCACCAGGGCATGCTGGCCCGGGGAGTCTACGGGCCTCCCTCCCAGTTCGAAGGCTGGTTTCTGTCCGCCGCCCACACCGAACGGGACATCGACCGCACCATCCGGGCGGCGCGAACGGTTTTCCGGACGGCGCTATCATGCAGGAAGGAATGAGGGCCGAAGTACGGATGCGCCGCACGAATCCCGTCAAGGTCGGCGGACTGACGGTCGGGGGCGGGGCGCCGGTTGCCGTGCAGTCGATGACGATGACCGACACTGCCGATGCCGTGGCGACGGCGCGGCAGTGCATCGAGTTGGCCGAAGCGGGATCGGAGCTGGTCAGGGTCACCGTGAACCAGGGCAACGCGGCCCGCGCGGTACCGGAGATAAAGCAACGGATGCTCGACGCCGGCGTCACCGCGCCGCTCATCGGCGACTTCCACTACAACGGCCACCAGCTTCTGACGCGTCACCCCGACTGCGCCGCCGCGCTCGACAAGTACCGGATCAACCCGGGCAATGTGGGCACCGGCGAGCGGCGGGACGAACAGTTCCAGACCATCTGCCGCGTCGCCGCCGACCACGGGAAGCCGGTTCGGATCGGGGTGAACGGCGGCTCCCTCAACCAGGAACTGGTCATGGAGCGGATGCAGGCGAACACCGACCACGACCTGGGTATGACATCGGAAGAGATCATCAACGAGTGCATGGTGATCTCGGCCGTCGAATCCACCGCCCTGGCCCTGGAGAGCGGTCTGACCGAAGGGCAGATCATCATCTCCACGAAGGTGTCGCGACCACGCGACCTGGTGGCGGTTTATCGCGCGCTCGCCCGGCAGACCACCCAGCCGTTGCATCTGGGATTGACCGAGGCGGGCATGGGCGCCAAGGGTCTCGTGTGGTCGGCGTCGGCAATGGGAATCCTGCTCAACGAGGGGATCGGCGACACGATCCGTGTTTCGCTGACCCCGAGGCCCGACGGCGACCGGCGCGAGGAAGTGTACGCGGCGTGCGAGCTGCTTCAGGCGCTCGGCCTCCGGGCCTTCGCGCCGAGCATTACGGCCTGTCCCGGGTGCGGACGCACCACCAGCACGACGTTCCAGGAATTGGCCGAACGGATCCAGGCATACGTCCGCACGATGATGCCGGTATGGAAGCGGACCTATGAAGGCGTCGAGGAGATGACGGTGGCGGTGATGGGCTGCGTGGTCAACGGCCCGGGGGAGTCGAAGGCCGCCAATATCGGGATCAGCCTTCCCGGAACCGGCGAGGCGCCCACCTGCCCCGTCTATATCGACGGCAAGCATGCCACCACGCTCCGCGGTTCGTACGATGAACTGTCGGAAGCGTTCCGCCAACTGATAGACGACTACGTCGAAGCGAATTACGCGCGAAAGAAACTGGCGGCTGCGGCCCCGTGACCGGCAGCGCGCCAGGCGCGGACGATTGCGCCGCCACGGCAGCTTCGACCGCAACCGCGATCCGCCTCGTCGCCGTCGACATCGACGGGACGCTCCTCGACAGCCGCGGCCGGTTGCCGGAGCGGAACCGCGACGCCGTCCGCCGCGCCGCGCGCGCCGGCGTCCACGTGGCGCTTGCGACCGGACGTGCGTTCCACCATGCGCGCCCCATCGCCGAAGCGCTCTGGGACGAAGCGCTTCCGCCTGATCGACTCAGCCTCCTTGTCAGCAACGGCGCCCTCATCAAGCGGCTCGACGGCGCAACGCTGGCCAGCCGTTTGCTGTCACGCAACGTCGCCCGCGCCATCATCGGGGCGATGCGCCCCCGACATCGGGGCGTCGCCGTGATCCTTGACCGCAATGACGCCCGCCAGTACGTCTACGACGGCATCGATTGGAGCCACCCCCGGCGCGCGTGGTACTACGAACGGAACCGCGCCTGGATCACGAAGGCGGAGCCGATCGAGGAGGCGATGACCGAGGATCCGGTCCAGGTTGCCTACACCGGCAGCGTGGCGCAGATGCGCGCGCTCGCCGAATCGGTGCGGGGGCTTCCGGAGGCGGATCGCGTCACCATCACGCTGACGGAGTACGCGGCACAGGACTTCTCGCTGCTGGATATCGTCACCGGCGGGTCCTCCAAGGGAGCGGCCCTCGCCGTCCTCGCCGGCCGCCTCGGAATCGACCGCCGTTGCGTCATGGCGGTGGGCGACAACCTGAACGACCGTGACATGCTGGCGTTCGCCGGCGCCCCGGTGGTCATGGGCAACGCCGTCCCTTCCCTCCTTCGCCTGGGCTGGCCGGTCACCGGAACGCACGACGACTGCGGCCTCGCGCAGGCTCTCGACAAGCTTCCCGGCGCCTGATTTGGGGCGGATGGCGACGGGCAAGCGGCCTCAGCGCCAGGGCATGAGGGCTTCGATCCACTCGATGCGCGTCAGGTCATTGTAGATCACCGTCACCATCAGCATCATCAGCACCACGAAGCCGGCGAGCAGCATCCGTTCCTTGACGCGGATGCTGAAGTCGCGGCGGCTCACCCCCTCCATCGCCATGATGAAGATGTGGCCGCCGTCGAGGATCGGAATCGGCAGCAGGTTGAGGATCCCGAGGTTGAGGGAAATCATCGCCATCAGGCTGAACAGCGCCACCCAGCCCACCTCCGCGGCGCCGCCCGAAAGCTGGGCGATGCCGACCGGGCCGACCAGTTGCCGCGGTGATGTCTCGGCCATCAGCAGGCCCGCCAGCGTCTGGAAGATCAGCCCGGACCATTCGTAGTTGCGCTCCAGGCTCATCGAGAACGCCTCGAAGAACCCCGGCTCCATCGAACGCAGCTCATAGGGTGAGAATCCGACACCGATCATGGCCCGGTCGCCCTGCATCTCCGGGGTCACCCGCACTTGTTCGGTGCTGACGCCCCGCCGGATCGTGAACGTGAGCGGCGTGTCGGCGCTGCTGCTAATGGTTTCGACGAAATCGCCGCCAGCGACATCCTCGCCGTCGATCGCAACGATGACGTCTCCGACCTCCAATCCGGCGCGATCGGCCGGGTCGCCCGGAGCGACGTTGATGATCTGGGGACGCATCTCGGGACCGACCCCGAGGTCGCCCATCTCGAACTCGGTGCGTGCTTCCGGCACGACGTCCAGGGTCCGTTCGCGACCCCCGGCGCCGCGCACTACCACGGGGATTTCCCGCTCGGCCCGCGGCATGACGGCGACGAACAGATCGTCCCAGGTCTCCACCGCCCGTCCCGCCACGCTGACGATCCGCTCGCCCACCCGAATGCCGGCGCGCGCCGCGGGCGAGTCCTCGACCACCCGCCCCACGACCGGCGGTTCCTGTTCGTAGGCGGGCACCTCCGCACCCTGATAGAGCACGCCCCACATCACCAGGACGGCCAGGATCAGGTTCATTGCCGGTCCCGCAATCAGGATCAGAAACCGCTCCCACTTGGTCTTCGACATGAACTCGTCGCTGGCCCCGGTACGCGACTCGCCCAGGCTCTCCCCCGCCATCTTCACGTAACCGCCGAGCGGGATGACGCTGACGCAGTACTCGGTGTCTCCCCGCTTGACGTTTACAAGCTTGGGCCCGAAGCCGAGCGAGAAGGTGAGAACTCGAACCCCGAGCCGCCGGGCGACGACGAAGTGACCCAACTCGTGGACGAAGACGAGCACGCCGAGCACGAAGAGAAACGCGAGAAGGCTGGTCATGGGCTTGTTCCGATTGTAACGCCTTCCGATCTACAGGCTTAGACGGCCGCGGCCGCGGCGCAGTTCCTCGCCCAGGCGTCGAGGTCGCGAACGTCGGCCAACGTCGCCGGAGCGGCGCCGGATCGCCCGGCGGCGCGGTCGAGCGCGGTCTCGATGACGCGGGGGATTCCGGTGAACGGCAGGCGCCGCGCCAAAAAAGCCGCCACCGCTACTTCGTTCGCGGCGTTCAGCACCACCGGCAGCGCCGCGCCGCCGGCGAGGGCCTGGCGTGCGAGGCGCAGGCAGGGAAAGCGCTCCGGGTCGGGCGGAAGGAACTCCAGCTTTCCCGCCGCCGCCAGATCGAGGGGCGACAGCGGCGCGCTCCACCGCTCCGGGTACGAAAACGCGTACTGGATCGGCAACTGCATGTCGGTCACACCCAACTGCGCCAGGAACGAGCCGTCGCGAAGCTCCACGAGAGAGTGGACGATCGATTGCGGATGCACGACGACGGCCAGTTGATCCACGGTCGCGCCGAAGAGCCAACGCGCTTCGATGAGTTCGAGGCCCTTGTTCATCAGCGTCGCCGAATCGACCGTGATCTTCGGTCCCATCGACCACGTGGGATGCTTCAGTGCGTCCTCCGGCGTGACGCGCTCCAGTTCGGCGGCGGAGCGCCCGCGGAACGGGCCGCCCGACGCGGTCAGGATGTAGCGGATGATGTCCTCGCGCCGGCGCCCATCGACACACTGATGGATGGCATTGTGCTCGCTGTCGACCGGGAGCAGGTTGACACCGCGCCGCTCCGCCGCGTCGACCATCAGCGCGCCCGCCATCACAAGCACTTCCTTGTTGGCGAGGGCGATCGTCTTGCCCGCTTCGATCGCAGCGAGTGTTGCGCCCAGTGCCGCGGTTCCCGACGAGGCGCACAGCACCAGGTCGACGTCCGGATGCGTCGCGACCGCAGTCAGGCCGCCGTCGCCGGAGCCTGCCATCGTACCGTCCGCGAGCGCTCCGGACGCCCGGAGACGATCGAGCGCCTCACGCTTTGCGAGAGAGACAACCTGCGGCCGGAACTCCGCCACCTGCGCCGCGAACCGGTCGACGTTGGCGCCCGCGGCCAGGCCTGCGACGCGCAACCGGCCGGGGTGCGCCGCAACGACGGCGAGCGCGCTCCGCCCGATCGATCCGGTGGAGCCCAGAATCGCGACCCGTTTCATTGACGCGTCACCCGGCGCCGACAACAAGGCCATAGTAGACCGGCGCCGCGAACAGCAACGCATCGATCCGGTCGAGGACGCCTCCATGGCCCGGAATCAATCCGGAGGCGTCCTTCACGCCGGACGCCCGCTTGAGGTGCGACTCGAAGAGGTCGCCAGCGATGCCGAGCAGGGCGAGTGTCGCGCCGAGGGCCGCGCGCGGCGCCGGAGGCAGGTCCGGCATCCACCAGGCCCCGGCGACGGCGAGAACCGCCGCCCCCGCCAGAACGCCGCAAACCGCGCCTTCCACCGTCTTCTTCGGACTCACCGCCGGCGCGAGCGGGCGCCGGCCCAGCGTGCGGCCACCGTAGTATTGCGCGGTATCGCTGGCGGCGACGGTCGCCAGCAGCAGCAACAGCGTCTCGCGCCCCGCTTCGAGGAACGTCGCGGCCAAGGCGCCGAGCGGCAGGCCGAGATACAGGACGGCGAATCCGGCCGCGCCGACCGCTGCCAACGCACCCTCCCGGCGTCGGTCGGCCAGAGCGGTCAGCGCGATGACCAGCCCGCCTGTCATCGCCACGAGGGGTAACGCGGCCGGCGCAAGGCCGACTGCCGCCGCCGTCGCGGCGGTCGCCGCGCCGCTCGGAACGGGGTTGAAAACGACTCCCGCCGAGCGGGCGAGTCGCGCGTACTCGATGAACGCAAGCACCAGGAAGATCCCCGCCAATGCGACCGTGGCGGCGGGCGGCAGGAACCAGATGACGCCGAGGAGGATCGACACCAGCGCGGCGGCGCTGAGGAGTCGGGTCACGGTGGCGGGCTACTGGCCGACCGCCGCCAGTTCTTCCGTGACTCCGCCGTACCGCCGGCTGCGCCTCTGATAGTCGAGAAGCGCTTCCAGGAAGTGGCGCGCGCGGAAGTCCGGCCAGTACGTATCGGTCACCCAGATCTCGGTGTAGGCGATCTGCCACAGAAGGAAATTGCTGACCCGCATTTCGCCACTCGTTCGAATCAGAAGGTCCGGATCGGGCTGCCCCGCCGTGTAGAGCAAGCCCGCGAAGCGTGCTTCGTCGAGTTCCTCCGGATCGAGCCCGGCATGGATGGCGCGCCGCGCCGCCCTCACGATCTCCGCGCGGCCGCCGTAGTTGAGGGCGATGTTGAAGACGAGTCCCGTATTCCCGCTGGTCTGTTCCTGCGCGGAGTCGAGCTCGTCGCAGACATCGAGGGACAACTCGGCCCGGCTGCCGATCAAGCGGAAACGAATGTTGTTGTCCATCAGGGTCGCGAGTTCCAGGCGGAGGTACCGCTTCAGCAGACCCATCAGCGCCGTCACCTCCGAGGGTGGACGCTTCCAGTTCTCGACCGAGAAGGCGTAGAGCGTCAGCGCTTTCAGGCCAAGGCGCGCGGACAACTCCACCGTCTCCCGTACCGCCTCGATCCCCGCGAGATGTCCCTCGACCCTCGGCAAGCCACGCTGCGCCGCCCACCGGCCGTTGCCGTCCATTATCACGGCTACGTGCGCCGGCAAGCGTCCGAAGTCGATCAACTCCGCATGGCGGGCTTCAGCAGACCCTCTGCGAACCCAGGCAACAACGTCCTCGCGACTCATCGTGCCGCTAATGATAATCAAATCGGCATCCCGCCGGTTTCTGCCGGGGAGCCGCCGGCATAGTCGACGGATACGAGGAACAACCCGTGAGGCGGCGCTGTGGGACCCGCCCGGGTTCGATCGCGCGACGCAAGAACATCCGCCGCGTCGGCAGCCGCCCGGCGCCCGGATCCAATGTCGATTAGCGTGCCTGCGATGATCCGCACCATGTGGCGGAGGAAGCCATCACCCGTCACCGTGATGGTCAGTCCGGGCGTGTCGAGAAACGACCTCGGTCCGAGCGGTTCAACGGTCAGGGTATGGATGGTCCGGACCGTCGACCCTGCGCCGGCGCCTGCCGCCTGGAACGCCGCGAAGTCATGTTCCCCGGCAAGCGGCGCCGCGCCGTCGCGCATGGCGGCGATGTCGAGGGGATCGGTGACGCGCCAGGCGTAACGGCGCAGGAAGGGATCGGCAACCTCGCCGGTTTCGATCTGGTACCGGTAGGTCTTCTGTTTCGCGCCGAAGCGGGCATGGAATTGATCCGTGGCCTCGGCTGCATGCGCCACGCGGATGTCGAGCGGCAGCTTCGCGTTGAGGGCCCGAGTCAGCGTCGCGGCCTCAATCCGATGCGCGAGCCGGACGCTCACCACCTGGCCGAGCGCATGGACACCGGCGTCCGTGCGGCCGGCGCCGTACACCGCTACCGATTGTCCCTCGATCTCAGCGAGGGCGCGCTCGAGCTCCCCCTGAATCGATCGTCCCCCCGCCTGCCGCTGCCAACCTACGTAGTCGGTTCCGTCGTACGACAGGGTGAGCCTGAGCGTCCGCATCCCGCCGGCCTACGATCGGTTCAGCCACCGCTGCTGCAGTTCCCACAGTTTCGCGAACTTCAGAAAGACGTAGTAGCTGTTCAGGATCGAAACGACAAGGCCCGTGACCCCGTCGCGCACGCCGGCGCGAAGGAAGTAGTTGCGGAGAAACGCGGCGGGCGCCTGCAGCGCGAGATCGGCAACCGCGGCGCGGCGGCCGTCCCGCCGCATCTGCTCCGCGGCGAGCGTGGTGTACCGGTCCATCGTCTCCAAGTGGTGGGCGATGTCGCGGTACGGGTGGTGTTCCAGCTCGCCCCGCAACCAGCCCGGGGCGCCGTCCAGGGTCACCGATTCGTGGACGAGCACATCCTTCCAGCGCGCGCGGCGGCGATCGTAGAGGCGGAGCTGCGGGTCCGGGTACCAGTCCGTGCTCCGGATCCAGCGCCCCAGGTAGCGGGTGACGCGCGGGATCCGGTAGCCGTGCATGGGCGGGTCGGAAACCAGCAGTCCGCGGATCTCGTCGGCGAGCGCCGGCGTGACCCGCTCGTCGGCGTCCAGCGACAGTATCCAGTCGTTGGCGGCGAGCGCGGTGGCATGGTTCTTCTGCGCCGCGTAGCCTTCCCAGGGGTGCGTTTCGACGCGGGCTCCCGCTTCGCGCGCGATGCGGACCGTCTCGTCCGTGCTGCCGGAATCGACGACGACGCGCTCGTCCGCCCAGGCAACCGATTGAAGGGCGTCCCGGATGTTGGCCGCCTCGTCCCGGGTAATGATGACGACCGACAGGCAGGGCATCGGCGCGCGTCAGTATACTTGCCGTTCCCATGCTGCCAAGCGAGGTGCTCCAACGATTTCGCGAGGCGGGAGCCCTCCTCGAGGGACACTATGAACTCACTTCCGGCCTTCACAGCCCCGGCTATCTGCAGTGCGCGCTGGTGCTCCAGCACCCGGCGCAGGCGCAGGCGATCGGAAGCGCGCTCGCCGCGGAGGTCGGGGAACTCGCGCCTTCGGTAGTGCTGTCGCCGGCGCTTGGAGGCGTCGTCATCGGCCAGGAGGTGGCGCGCGCGCTGGGCGTCCGCGCCATCTTCGCCGAGCGGCAGGACGGCGCATTGACCCTGCGGCGCGGATTCGCGCTCGCCCCGGGAGAGCGGGTCCTGGTGGTGGAGGACGTCGTCACGACGGGGGGCTCGACGCGCGAGACGATCGACGTGGCGCGTGCGGCGGGGGCCGCCGTCGTGGGGGCGGCCGCCATCATCGACCGCAGCGGCTCGATGGCCGGATTCGACGTGCCGTTCCACGCCCTCGCCACGGTTGCCTTCCCCGTGCTGGAGCCGTCCCGTTGCCCGCAGTGCGCCGCCGGCGAGCCTGCCGTCAAGCCTGGTTCCCGACCCCGCGCGCCGGCCTGATGGTCTCCCTCCACCTCGATACGGCCCGGTCCTGGCGGGGCGGACAGCAGCAGGTACTGCTGACGGTTCTGGGGCTGCGCCAGCTTGGCCATCGGGCGGTGCTGGCGGCTCGGCCGGAAGGAGCGCTCACCAAGCGCGCGCGAGCCGCCGGTCTGAGCGATCTGTTCCCGGTGGCGCTGCGGACGGAGATGGATCTGCGCGCCGGATGGAGACTCGCCGGTTTGCTGCGCGAGATCCAGCCCGACGTGATCCATGCTCACGACGCCCACGCGGTAGCGGCCGGGGCGCTCGCGATGTCGATCGCCCGCGGCCGGGCATCGGCAGTTCGCGAGCGGGAAGCGGCAACCGGCAGCATCCGCCAGCGCGGTCTGACCGCGCTGCTGGCGTCGCGACGGGTCGACTTCCCGGTGCGGCGAAACGCGTTTTCCCGGTGGAAATACCAGCAGGTGGACCAGTTCATCTGCGCGTCGGAGGCGATCCGGACGATACTCCTCCGCGGCGGTGTTCACCGCGAACGAACCGTCGTCGTATACGAGGGCGTAGACGCGGAGCGCATCGCAGCCGCGCCACCCCTTGACGTTCATCATGCCTTCCGGTTGCCGGCCGGATGCCCGGTCGTCGGCAACGTGGCGGCCCTCGCGCCGCACAAGGGACAGCTCGATCTCGTGGACGCGGTCGCTCTCCTGGTACGCGACGTGCCGGACGTTCGCGTCCTGATCGCGGGCGAGGGCGAGCTGCGCGACGAGCTGGAGCGGCAGATTCGCCGGCACCACCTGGAGGCGCACGTCATCCTGACCGGGTTCCGCAACGACATTCCCTCCCTGCTGCGCGGGCTTGACCTGTTCGTGATGAGCTCCATAACCGAGGGCCTCGGAACGTCGGTGCTCGATGCGATGTCTGCGGGGTTGCCGGTCGTCGGGACGCGCGCCGGCGGGATTCCCGAGAGCGTCGTGGACGGAGAGACCGGCCTTCTCGTCCCGGTCCGCGACCCGGCGGCGCTCGCGCAGGCCATGAAGCGGATGCTGCTCGACGGCTACGCGCGGCAGTCGTACGGCGAGGCGGGGCAACGACGGGCGCGTGAGAGATTCACCGCCGACCGGATGGTGCGGGAAACCGCCACGGTCTACGCCGCCGTGGCCGGCACCAGTCGCTCAGCGGACAGTCCGCGTTTCCGCGCGGCTCCCTGAAGCCGCACCGGTCCAGCATGCCGACATGGCACAGCGCGAAGTCGTACTTCACCGGGTCGTCGGGATCGAGGCGGCGAAGCGATGCGGTTATTTCGCGGGCCATCGGCAGCCCCGGACTCCGGTACCGGGTGAGGCCGAGACACTGTCCCACCCGGGTGATGTGCACGTCGAGAGGGACGATCAACTGCGCCGCGCGGATACCACGCCACGCACCTACGTCGAGTCCGTCGCGCCGGACCATCCAGCGGAGATAGAGATTGAAGCGCTTGCAGGCACTCCCTTTCGACGGGCGGGGGAAGAAATAGGCGACACCCGGGGGATGACCACTGCGATCGCAAGCGCGGTAGACATCCTGGATGCCGTCCGTAGCGAGCGCTCCCTCGGAGAAGCGCTCGATCGCGCTGGCCACGTCTTCCGCCTTCGGGTCGTGCCCCGCAAGAAAGTACGCCTCTAGCGATCCGTGCGACTCGATCATCCGCCGGAGGGTCCAGAGAAGCGCAGCGAGATCGGCGCCGCGCGCCCAGCGATGCGTGATACCGACGATGGCCGCCACGTCACGCGACGGATCGAACCGGCGCACGAACCGGCCGGGTGATGGCCCCATCGCCGCCAGCAGGGCTTCCACCGACCGCAACACGCTCGCTACGCGGCCGAACGCGAGTGCGGCTGCGCAGAAGCCCGCCACCTCCAGGTCGGCCGGGTCGCTATACCGGCGCACGTGATGGATCGGGTCGGCGATGTCTGCACGGCGGTCGAACTGACGGTAGAGCCGGTCGAGCACCAGCCGCACGTCCCGCGGCAGCGGCCGGAGGGTCGGGCGGGAACGGCTGGGCGCGCGCGTCACCGCGCCGGCCATGCGAATGCGGCGGCGCCCGGCGCGGCGTCGTTCGCGTAGACGACCCGTCCACCCACCACGGTGGCGGCGACGGCGCCCCGCAAGCGCCAGCCGTCGAACGGCGTGTTGCGCGCCTTGGAGCGAAACGTGTCGGCGGCAACCTCGATCTCGGTGTCGGGAGCCAGGACCGTGAGGTCGGCAGCCGATCCTACGGCCAGGGTTCCACCCGGGATTCCCAGAATGCGCGCGGGGTTGCCGGCGTACAGCTCCACCAGTCGGCCGAGGGGAACGATGCCACGGTGCACCAGCCGGTCCAGCGTAAGCGACAACGCGGTTTCCAGGCCGATGATGCCGAAGGGCGCCTCGTCGAATTCGCGCGCCTTCTCGTCGGCATGGTGCGGCGCATGATCGGTGGCAATCGCGTCGATCGTCCCGTCGGCGAGGCCGGCGAGCATCGCATCGCGGTCGGCAGCAGCGCGCAACGGCGGGTTCATCTTGTAGTTCGTGTCGTACCGGAGATCCTCGTCGGTCAGGATGAAGTGGTGCGGCGTGACCTCGCACGTAACCGGCACGTCGCGGTTCTTCCCGTCGCGGACGGCGCGCAGCGACGCGGCGGCGCTCATGTGCGCAACGTGGTAGCGGCCGCCGGTCAGGCCGCTCAGGCTGACGTCGCGGGCCACCATGATGGATTCCGTCTCCGCCGGCTGGCCCCGCAATCCGAGTTGCGCGGCGCGGAATCCCTCGTGCACGCAACAACCGTCCGCCAGCGTCGGATCCTCGCAGTGGTTGATTACCGGCAGTCCCACCATGGCTGCGTATTCCAGCGCGCGCCGCATCATCAGGGCGCTGGCGATCGGATGCCCGTCGTCGCTGATGCCGACGCAGCCGGCGCGGCGCAGGGACGCCACCTCCGTCATCTGCTCGCCGGCGGAGCCGAGCGAGACGGCCCCTATCGGATAGACGCGGGCCAGGTTCGCCTCGCGCGCCTTGCGGAGGATCTCCTCGGTAATGCCGGCGTGATCGTTCACCGGATCCGTGTTCGGCATGCAGGCAACCGCGGTGAAGCCACCCGCCGCGGCTGAAGCGGCGCCCGTCGCTACTGTCTCCTTGTGCGTCTGACCCGGCTCCCGCAGGTGAACATGCATGTCAATGAAGCCGGGGCAGACGACCAGGCCTGGCGGCACCTCGACGAGCGTGGCATCCTCGACCGGAAGCAGATCCGCGCCGATGGCGGCGATGACGCCGTCCGCGATGAGGATGTCGGTGGCGCCGTCGATTCCCTGGGAAGGATCGACGACGTGTCCCCCTTTCAGGAGGATCGCGCCGTCGCACGGCGTCGTCGGAAGGATCACGCGTCTCCCTCCGCCGTTCCGGTGCCGGCCAGCAGGTAGAGGATCGCCATCCTTACGGCGACGCCGTTCGCTACCTGGTCGAGGATCACCGAGAAAGGTCCGTCCGCCACTTCGGAGGCTATCTCGACGCCGCGGTTCATCGGTCCGGGATGCATCACGACGACGTCCGGCTTTGCCCGCGCGAGCCGCGCCACCGTCATCCCGAACAGCTCGAAGTACTCGCGCAGCGACGGGAAGAAATGGCCTCGCATTCTCTCAAGCTGCACGCGCAGCAGCATGACCACGTCCGCGTCCTCCACCGCCTCGTCGACAGAGGTCGTGGCAGTGACTCCGAACCGTTCGGCGTGAGGCAGCATCAGCGTCCTTGGGCCGCAGACGCGCACCTCCGCGCCGAGCGCCTTGAGCGCGAGGATGTTCGACCGGAGCACCCTGCTATGCAGCAGGTCGCCGATGATCGCTACTCTCAATCCTTCAATGCGTCCCTTCCGCTCGCGAATCGTGAACGCGTCGAGGAGTGCCTGCGTCGGGTGCTCGTGCATGCCGTCACCCGCGTTGACGACCCGCGCGTCGCACATCTCGGCAAGCAGGTGGCATGCGCCCGACGCCCCGTGGCGGACCACGATCATCGCCGGATCCATCGCCTGCAGGTTGCGTGCGGTATCGGCCAGCGTCTCTCCTTTTAGTAGGCTGGAGGCGCCTCCGGAAATGTTCACCGTGTCCGCGCTCAAGCGCTTCTCCGCGATCTCGAACGACATGCGGGTTCGCGTGCTGGGCTCGAGAAACAGGTTGACGACGGCGACGCCGCGCAATGCCGGCACCTTCTTGATGCGGCGTGTGCCGACCTCCTTCATCGCCTCCGCGGAATCGAGAATGAGCAGCAATTCCTCGCGGCTCAGGTCGGCGATACTCAGCAGGTGCTTTGAGCTGAGTTGACTGACGGGCTCCGCGGTGACATCCGCGGCCCTGTCGGCCGGAGCCCGCAGATCGAGGAGCCCGCCGGCGCCGCCCCCGCCCGCCCGGGCTTCGATGTTCATGGCGTCTCCCCGCGAGCGCTGGCGGCCGCGCGCATGGAAGTTGAGTCGCGACCGCCTTCGGCCAGTCTCTCGACCCACACTTCGTCGAATCCGTCTTCCTCCCGCAGATGCACCTCGACGCTCTCGCGCCGTGCCGTGGGAACGTTCTTTCCCACGTAGTCCGCCTTGATGGGCAACTCCCGGTGGCCCCGATCCACGAGCACTACGAGTTGAATGGCCCGGGGTCGACCGAAGTCGATGATGGCATCGAGGGCGGCGCGGATGGTCCTCCCGGTGAACAGGACGTCGTCAACCAGAACCACGCGCCGGTCGTCGATGGAGAAAGGGATGTCGGTGCGATGAAGGACCGGCTGCGACCCGATCACCTGACGCATCAGGTCGTCGCGGTACAGCGTGATGTCCAGCGAGCCGGTCCGAATATCCTGCCCGGCGATGTCGCGAAGCAACTGCGCCAGTCGATCCGCGATGTGCACGCCACGGCGGCGGATGCCGATCAGGACGAGGTCGTCGACGCCCCGATTCCGCTCGACAATCTCATGGGCGATCCGCCTCAGCGCATGACCGACACGGTCCGCCGCCATCACCACCGGCATCGTTTCCTCTTTGCGGCCTCGCGGGACCGCGATTAAAGAGCCGAGCCGATGCTACCACACACGCTGCCGGAGGACGGGAATCCCAGCGGCAGACTGCTGCTGCCGGCGGACCCGCGCGGAATGACAGAAGGGAAGGATTCATCGGACGTATACTCGCGCCGTGTTGCCTCCCCTCGACGTCGATGCCGCCGTGCTGGCGAACCATCGGCTATCTGGCATCTACAACATCCTGGAACTCGACCTGCCGGAGATTGCGGGGCGGACGCGCCCTGGACAGTTCGTGATGGTGAAGCGAGCCCTCGGGCAGGAGCCGCTCTTGCGGCGGCCCTTCTCCGTATTCGAAGTGCTGCGTGACGATCGCGGGACGGTGCGCGGACTCTCACTGCTGAGCAAGGCGATTGGAAGAGTGACGCGCGAACTCTTCGCGCTCGAGCCGGGCGAGCGGCTTCGATGCCTTGGGCCGCTCGGCCGTCCGTTTACGCTGGTCGATCCTCCGGTGGAGGCCTGGCTGGTTGCGGGGGGCGTAGGTCTGGCGCCGTTCGCGACGCTGGCGGAGCAATTGCGGGAACGCGCCGTCGACACGATTCTCTTCTACGGCGGTCGGTCCGCTGACGACCTCTACCGGATACCTCTTTTCGAAAGACTCGGCGTCCGCGTGATGTTGACGACGGAAGACGGAACGCGCGGCGAGGCGGGTCGCGTCACCGCGCCTCTCCAACGGGAACTTGCCTCGGCCGCCGCGAGCCGGCGCCCCGTTCAGATCTACGCGTGCGGACCGACTCCGATGATGCGGGTGGTGGCGGCGCTGGCGGCGGCAGGCGGCGACGGACATCGGTTCGGCCTCGAGGTCTCGCTCGAACCGGTGATGGGATGCGGCATGGGCGGTTGCTACAGTTGCGTCGTGCCGGTAACGGGTAACGGCGCGCGGTACGTCCGCGGCTGCGTGGACGGACCGGTCTTCAAGGGAACACGAGTCGCGTGGGCGGACCTGATCTGAGCGTCGACGTGGGCGGCCTCCGCCTCGCGAATCCGATCATCGCGGCGAGCGGCTGCTTCGGCTACGGCGTCGAGTACGCGCACCTGGTCGATCTCGCATCTCTCGGCGGAGTCGCGGTGAAGGGGCTGTTCCTCGAGGCGCGCGACGGACACCCGCCTCCCCGAATCGTCGAAACGCCGTCCGGCATGTTGAACGCGATTGGACTGCAGGGCATCGGTGTCCACCGCTTCGTTGATGAGAAGCTGCCCGCACTTCGCGATGCCGGCGCTACCGTCATCGTCAACATCTGCGGTTCTACGGTTGCCGAATATGCGGAGCTGGCGCGTATCCTTTCGGACGCCGAAGGGGTGGCGGCAGTCGAGATCAACATCTCCTGCCCCAACATCAACGAGGGGGGACACACCTTCGGCTGCAGCACCCAGGGCGTCGGCGGCGTCGTACAGGCCGTCCGGGCCTCCACGCGGTTGCCTATCATCCCGAAGCTGACACCGAACGTGACCGACATTGCGGCCATGGCGCGGGCGGCGGAAGACGCCGGCGCCGATGCCGTTTCGCTGGTGAACACCTTCCTGGCGATGGCCATCGACGTCGAGACGCGGCGTCCGCTCCTGTCGAATGTGGTCGGCGGACTGAGCGGTCCCGCGATTCGACCCATAGCGGTGCGAATGGTCTACGAGTGCCGGGCGGCGATCTCCATTCCGATTATCGGGATGGGTGGAATTGCGAGTGCGCGTGACGTCGTGGAGTTCCTGATCGCCGGGGCGACCGCGGTGCAAGTGGGAACGGCGAACTTCGAGGATCCGCGGATCTGGCCGAAGTTGACCGATGGCCTGAGCGAGTACCTGGAGCGGCACCGGTGTGCGGCCGTGCGAGACCTGGTCGGAACCGTCGACCTGGCGGAGCGCGGCACCGCTTGGGTCAGTTCGTAAAGGCGCACTCTGCCAGGGCGCGCGGGATCCGCGACGCGCTGGCCGAACCGCCGTGTGGTCCAGAGGCTATTTCGCCGTGATCGCGAAGTGGCCGCGACGATTGCGGGACCAGCAACCCTCGTGGCTGTCACTGCAGAAAGGCGACTCCTCGCCGCGGCTGACGGTCTGCACACGGCTCGCCTGAATCCCCAGGCTGACGAGGTAGTCGCGCACCGCGTTGGCACGCTCGTCGCCGAGCCCCAAGTTGTACTCGTTGGTGCCCCGCTCATCGCAATGCCCCTCGACGCGAATCCGCGTCGAAGGCCACATCCGCATCCAGTCGGCGTTGCGCTGAAGGATGGTTCGCGCTTCCGGCAGGATCTCGGATTCGTCGTAGTTGAAGAAGACCGGATCGAGAGGCGCCGTGCTGTTGAGCTCGTCGAGTGACATCCGCTCGAACAACTCCTCCGGAGTCAACGGCGCCGGCGGTGGCGGCGGTGGCGGTGGAGGAGGCGGTGGCGGTGGTGGTGGCGGCGGCGGCGCCGGCGGCGGCGGTGGAGGAGGCGGTTCAGGAGGCGGGTTGCCGCCGCATGCCACGGCGCCAAGCACCAACACGGCGCTCAGACCAACTGCGATCAGGTATCGCCAAGCTGTTTTCATGGTTGGATCTCCAGCGTTCAGCGTCCATCGTCTCCCGCGTCGGTCACTCGAACCGAACGGCCAGCGGCGCCTGGGAGGCCACCACTTCATTAAGGGCGAAAGGTTACTGACTTTGACCGAAGCATGTCAATCGCCGTCCAGCACTCTCCCGGGGTGATCCCGGAAGCCGAAGCGGCCGATAAACGGGAAGATGAACCCCGCCGCCGCGGCACCCAAGACCATCGTGGTCGCCAACCCGGCGAACGCGGTTCGCGACCGCTTCTCGACCGCCCTGAAGGGGGCCGGCCACACGACGATCGGCGTCGGGACCGAGCCGGAGCTGTTGACCTGCCTGCGCAGCCGAACCGATCCCATCGACCTGCTTGTGGTTGACCTTCGGCTCGGCCACCCCGGCGGCGTCGATCTGGTTCGCTCCATCCGGTCGCTACAGCGAGGCCACTGGCCAATCCTTGTCTTCAGCGGATCGATCACTACCGCGGGCGAGGTGCGGGACCTCGCCGCGCTCGGCGTACACGGCTACGTCAACGAGCACAGCGGCACCGAACGGATCGTCCCATCACTGGCGCCGCACCTCTTTCCCGACAGTTTCAACCGGCGGACCAGTCCCCGCGTCCGGGTCGGCATACCGGTAACCTGCCGCGTTGGGAGTACGATTACCGCTGCCTTCCTGCTGAATCTGGGCAAGGGAGGAATCGGAGTGCGGACAATGACGCCGCCGGAAGTAGGAACCACCGTTTCCGTGCGTTTTCGGCTGCCTGGGGCGCAGCGGGATCTGGAGTTGGACGCGCGCGTAGCCTGGAGCGATCAGCGACTCGGCATGGGTTTGCAGTTCGAGCGGGTATCGGCGTCGGATCAGACGGTCATCGATCGCTTCGTGGACCGTCACGGCGCCATCGGCACGGCCGTTGACACCCTGTTGGACTTCTGACTACGATTTTTCGTGTCCGGTTGCCGCGTGCATCACCGGCGACCCTAGGCTACGGTCCCTCTCGGCGAATCCGAACCGGTGTTGTTGAAAGAGGTGTGACGCGGTGATAGAAGTCCAGAACGTCACCAAGCACTACGGCCCGGTGGTCGCGGTAAGCGACGTCAGCTTCCGCGTGGAGAAAGGGCAGATCCTTGGATTCCTCGGTCCGAACGGGGCCGGGAAGACAACCACGATGCGAGTGCTGACCGGCTGCGCGCCACCTTCCAGGGGCACTGCGAAGATAGCTGGCTTCGACGTGATCGAGCAGCCGATCGAGGCGAAGCGGCGAACCGGCTATCTGCCCGAGACTCCACCCCTCTACCCCGACATGACGGTGCGTGAGTACCTGACCTTCTGCGCGCGTATCAACGGTCTGCCATCGTCGGAGCGGAAGCGGCGGATAGAAGAGGCAATGGCCCGGACCAGTGTTGCCGACATGGTGGATCGTCACTGTGGCAAGCTGTCGAAGGGCTACCGGCAGCGCGTCGGTCTGGCGCAGGCCATCCTCCACAACCCCGATGTCCTCGTGCTGGACGAGCCGACCGCTGGACTGGATCCAAAGCAGATTATCGAGACGCGCGAGCTGATCAAGGCGCTCGCGGGCGACCACACCATCATCCTCAGTACGCACATCCTGCCCGAGGTGTCGCAGACCTGTGAACGCGTGGTGATCATCAATCGCGGTAAGGTCGTGGCGGAAGATACGCCCGAGAACCTCACGGGGCGACTGCAGGGAACCGAGACCATCCGGCTACGGATCGACGCGGATGGCGCGGATCCGGAAGCGGCGCTGTGCGCGACGCCGGGGGTGGCCTCCGTAAGCGTTGGCGCACCCGACGGGGACGGCATGCTGGTCGAAGTAGAGGCGGAATCGGGCGCCGACGTGCGGCGGGCCCTTGCCAACACGGTGGTTACCCGCGGCTGGGGACTGCTGGAGATGACGCGGGCCCGCCTGAGCCTGGAGGAGATCTTCCTGGAGCTGACAACCGAGGAAGCGGACGAGCCGGGAGCGGCCGAGACCGCGGAAGACGACGGCGCACGGGAGCTGGACGCGGTGGAGGAGTCGCCGGTAGCCAGCGCGGCGGGAGAAAAGGATCATGGCTAACATCCTCGCGATCGCGCAAAAGGAGTTGCGCGCCTACTTCGTCTCGCCCATCGCGTACGTCGTGGTCGGCTTCTTCGCCCTGTTGTACGGCTACTTCTATATCGCCAGCCTCAGCTTCATGGTGCAGTTCAGCGCGCAGGCGGGAATGTTCGGCGGGGGGCCTCAGACGATCAACATCAATGAGTTCATGGTTCGGCCCCTGCTGGCCAACACGTCGATCGTCATGATGTTCACCCTGCCCTTCCTGACCGCGCGGGCCTACGCCGAAGAGAAGCGTTCCGGCACCATCGAGTTGCTGCTCACATCGCCGCTGACCGACCTGCAGATCATCCTCGGCAAGTTCCTCGGCGCCATGGCGCTCTTCACCCTGATGCTGGCGGTTACCGGCGTTCACATCATCATCCTCTTCGTCTACGGCGAACCGGAGCTCGGACCGATCCTGAGCGGCTACCTCGGCCTCCTGCTGATGGGCGCGTCATTCGTTTCACTCGGCCTGCTGGTGTCGAGCACGACGCGGAACCAGATCGTGGCGGGGGTGGTGACCTTCTCGCTCGTACTCCTTTTCTTCGTGATGGACTGGATGCAGGATTCGGCCGGACCGGTGGCCGGCGCCATCATGGGCGCGCTGGCGATCCGCGCGCCGTTCGACGACTTCGCGCAGGGCGTGATCGATACGGCGCATCTCGCCTACTACCTCAGCTTCATCGTGTTCGGCCTGTTCCTGACGGCGAAGTCGGTAGACAGCGAGCGCTGGCGAGCGTAAGGCAGGCATAGGCGGTAGAGAACCATGGTGAACAGAATCCTCGGAGCGCTCGGCTGGGTCGGCGTCGCGCTGGTGTTCGCCGGCGTCGCGGTGCGGTTCGTTCTCCCGGAACAGCAGGAGCTCTGGTACTGGCTGGCCGTCGCCGGCCTCGTCCTCGTCGTGGTCCATACGGCGACTCAGTGGCGCGAGATTCTCGCGTTCGCGGGACAACGGCAGGCGCGCGCCGGCGCCCTCGCCACCACCGGCATCCTGCTGGCGCTTGGCATCGTGGTCGCCGCCAACTTCATCCTGTCGCGGCAGAACCGGCGTTGGGACCTCACTGCGGCACAGCAGTACTCGCTGTCGGATCAGACCCGCCGGGTCGTGGAATCGCTCGAATCGGCGGTCAGCGTCCTCGTATTTGCGAGGGAGGCGGACTTCCCCCGCTACCGCGACCGGTTCGACGAGTACCAGTACCTCTCGCCCCAGGTGGCCGTGGAATACATCGATGTCGACCAGAATCCCGCCCGGGCGCGGCAGTACGAGATCGACGCCTACGGAATGATCGTCTTCGAATACGACGGGCGGATCGAACGAACCACCACCAACACCGAGCAGGAACTGACCAACGCCCTGATCAAGGTTGTGGAGGGGGAGGAACGGGCCGTCTACTTCGTCCAGGGACATGGTGAGGCGGACCCGCAGGGTGACGGGCGCGATGGCTATCGGGCCGTGACCGACGCGCTGGCGCGGGACAACTTCCGCATCGAGACGATCGTGCTGGCTCAGGCCACTGAAGTGCCCGCGGACGCTACGGTCATCGTCGTGGCCGGGCCGGACACCGATCTGCTGCCGACCGAGACCGACCTGTTGCGCAACTACCTGGAAGGCGGCGGCAAGCTGCTCCTCCTGCTAGACCCGTCCGAAACGAACGAGGATCCGCCGAAGCCCAACCTGGAGGCGCTCGCCGGCGACTGGGGGATCGAGATAGGCAACGACGTGGTGGTCGATGCGAGCGGCATTGGCCAACTCCTCGGCACCGACGCGTCCGTACCTGTCGCCGCCACGTATCCGCCGCACGCCATTACGGAGAACTTCGCCCTGCTGACCGCCTTTCCCCTCGCCCGCTCCGTCCAGCCGGTGGCTGGCGGCGCCAACGGGCGTACTGCCGTGGCGATCGTGCAGACGAGCGAGCGAAGCTGGGCCGAGGCCGACCTTAGCCAGCTCCAGACCGGCGAAGTGACGCTGGACGAACCCTCCGGCGACCGGCCCGGACCGATCGCCATCGCGGCCGTCGTGTCTCAGACAGTGGAGCGGCCGGAAACGACGGTGACGAACGCATCGGCGGACGAGAGCGACGGTGATGACGACGCGACGGACGAGCCACCCCTCCAGGCCCGTCTCGCCGTCTTCGGTGATTCGGACTTCGCGTCCAACGCAGCGGTCGGCATTCAGGGAAACCGCGATTTGTTGCTCAACGCCGTCAACTGGCTGGCGCAACAGGAGAACCTGATCGCGATACGGCCGCGCGAACCGGAGGATCGGCGGATAACGTTGACCGCCGATCAACAGACGCGCATCTACTGGCTGTCGCTGGCGATCGTTCCGGGAGGCATCCTGGCGCTCGGCTTCCTGACGTGGTGGAACCGGCGCGGGTAACGGGAAGCGAGAAGGGCGATGCGAGGCGTCCGGTCCACGTTGGTGCTTCTGGTGGCGTTTCTCGCCATCGGCGGCTACGCCTGGTTCGTCGAGCGCGAGCGGCCTCCTACCTCGGAAGCGGACGCATCCGAACCGGCATTCGGTGATCTGGAGGCCGACACCATCACCGCACTCACCGTCTCCGCCGATAACGGTGACGTGACCGAGCTGTCACGCGCCGGCGTTGGTGAAAACGAATGGACGGTGACCTCGCCGATCGATGCGCCAGCCGACGACAATGCGGCATCGGCGATCGCGAACGGCGTCGCGAGCCTGGAGATCCGGCGCGTCGTGCAGGAAACCGTAACGGACCTCTCTCCTTTCGGGCTCGCGCCGCCGGCGTTCAGCGTGACTTTCGCGGCGTCGGGCGAACCGCCGCGCACCGTGGCAGTGGGGGACGAGACGCCGACTGGCGGCGAACGGTACGCCACGATCGGTGACGGCCGTCTGCTGCTGATTCCCGGCTTCCTGGACTCCACGCTCAATCTGAACACGTTCGACCTACGTGACCGGTCGGTGCTGGAGTTCCCCGGCCCCGATACGACGTCGCTCACCATAGAACACACCGGCGCACCGGCCGACGGCCAGGTCGAAGGGTCGCTGCGCTTCATGAAGGCGGACGGAGACTGGCGGATCGCGGAGCCGCTGGATGTCCGCGCCGACTTCGGTCCGGTGGAAGCACTCGTCGGACGAGTCGGATCGGCGGAAATGCTGACCATCGTCGAGGAAACGGCGGAAACGGACGCGCTCGCGGAGTACGGTCTGGAGACGCCCCGCGCAACCGTCGCGATCGCGGTGGCGGGCGAGACGCACACGCTGCTGATCGGCGACGAGACCCCGGAAATGACGGTCTGGGCGCGTGACGCCTCGCGCCCCCTCGTCTTCACGGTCGACGCCGCGATGGTGGACGAGCTCCTGCGCGGCCCCGAAACCTATCGGCAGACCGATCTGTTCGACTTCCGGCCGTTCAACGCAACGGAGCTGGTTATCGAACGTGACGGCCGGACACTCCGATTCGAGAAGGACATTCCGCCGGACGGCGACGACAGTGCGGACGCACCGCTGGTGTCGACCGCCAACGACGTCTGGAGGCGAGTTGAGCCGTCCCCCGCAGAGGTCGGGCGGGCGGAGATGGACGCGCTGCTTCGCGGACTCTCGAACCTTTCGGCGGATGGCTTCACCGCGACACGTGACGGCCTCGGCCTCGATGCCCCCACGTTGCGTGTCACCGCCACGTTCGGTGACGGAGAGATCGAAGTCGCGCTCATCCACCGGACCAACGACGCCGCGCATGGCGCGCACGGCGACGAACCGGGCGCCGCGGTGCTCGACGGCGCGGCCGTGGACACCGCCCTGGAAGCCCTCGACGCGCTCGATCCGAACGCACCGGCGGAGTGAGCGGTCGTGCCCGAGGTCATTCGGCTTCGGCTCGCCGGCGTCCTGGTGGTGGTCGCGCTGCTGCTAACGGGCTGCATAGTTCGCCGGCCACCGGAGACCGTTACCCTTCCCGGCGCCGTCGACGTCCCGGGCGGCGCGGCGCCCGCAAGCGCCGAGGATGCAGGCTCCGACCCGCGGCTCGGTTCGACCCTCGATGCGATCTTCGGTGACACCGCCCTGGGCCCGGTGGTCTGGAGCGTGGAAGTGCGCGTGCTCCGAAGCGAAGGTCTCCAGTTACCCCACGATACGCTCTACGCGCGCAATCGGCATCTGCTCCTGACGCCCGCCTCGACCATGAAGGTGGTAACCGTTGCCGCCGCCGCCGAGCGACTCGGGTGGGATCACCGCTTCGAAACAACATTGTCGGCGGCCGGTGAGATCCGTAGCGGCATGATCGAGGGGGACCTCGTGGTGCGTGGCACGGGCGATCCCACCATCAACGCTCCCGGCAGGGAGGATCTGTTCGCCCACTGGGCGGCAGAACTGCGCGCACGGGGAATCACCCGGATTGCCGGACGAATCGTCGGTGACGACGACTGGTTCGACACCGGACGCGGCGGCCAGGAAGCGCCCGGTCTGGGCGCCGGTTGGGCGTGGGACGATCTGGCCCTTGCGTTCTCGGCGCCGGCCGGCGCGCTGCAACAGCACGAGAACGTCGTGCAACTGGCCGTCTCACCGGCCGACACCCCCGGCAGTCCGGCCCGCATCGACATCCGTGCGCCGAGCGTGACCCCCGGTGTGGCAGGTGGCGTCACCCTGATCAACGAGACGGTGACGCGAGCGTCAGGAGGCGAGTCCGCCATTCGGCTGAGTCGGCGGCCGGATGGCGGGGCTCTGATCGTCGCCGGGGAGATTCCGGTCGGCGCGCCGGCCGTCGTCCGGACCGGAGCGGTATCCAATCCGACCCTCTTCTTCGTGCAGGGCCTCCGGTCCGCCTTCGAACGGGCCGGCGTGGAGGTGGAGGGCGAGGCCATCGACATCGATCAGTTCGATCCCGCGGTGAAGCGGACCCTGAGGCAACGGCTGCGGCCGCTCATCCGCCATGAATCGGAGCCGCTGTCGGCGATTGCGGTGCCGTTGATGAAGCGGAGCCAGAACCTCTACGCCGAGTCGCTGCTGCAGCACCTGGGCGCGGTCGCCGGAGACGGCGGCGAGGCGGGGCCCGCCGCAACGGCGGCAGTGCTTCTGGAATGGGGTGTGGACGGATCGCAGGCGATCATCGCGGATGGGTCAGGGCTATCCCGCTACAACGCGCTGAGTGCCGCCGGGCTGGTCGACGTACTGGAACGCGTATGGCGCGACCCGGGCCACGGCGAACGTTTCGTCAGCACGCTACCGGTAGCGGGCCGGGACGGCACGTTGCGCAACCGGATGGTCGGCAGCGCGGCGGAAGGCGTGGTTCGGGCGAAGACCGGATCGATGACACGCGTCCGCGCGCTGGCGGGCTATGTCGCCCCGGTCATTGGCGAACCAATCGCGTTCGCGATCCTCGCCAACAACTACACCGTGCCGTCCCAGGCGGTGACACGGGCCGTCGACGAGGCGGTCGTCGCGATCGCCGCGCAAGTCCGGCCCTGAACCAGAACGGGCCGCCCATCGGGCCGGCAAAGGCGGTCGAGTGCCGGTCACGCTGACGCCGCGATCGGATCCGGGATACCAGCCTCGGCAAAACCCCGCGCACGCAGGCGGCAACTGTCGCACCGCCGACACGGCCGGCCGCCGGGCGCCGGGTCGTAGCAACTGTGCGTCAGGCCGTAGTCGAGTCCCAGCGCCATGCCGCGACGGATGATCTCGGCCTTCGACATAGTGATCAGCGGCGCATGCACATGGAATCGCGCCCCCTCGACCCCCGCCTTCGTAGCGAGTGCGGCAAGTTGCTCGAACGCCCGGATGTACTCGGGACGGCAGTCGGGATAACCGGAATAGTCGAGCGCGTTGACGCCAATCACGAGGTCGGTCGCGCCGAGCACCTCCGCCCAGGCCAGTGCGAGGGACAGCATCACCGTGTTGCGCGCCGGCACGTACGTCGGAGGTATCGCGGCGTCTTCGAGCGGCCGATCCTTGGGCACCTCCCCGGCGCCGGTCAGCGCCGATCCTCCCAACGCGGCGAGACCGACCGGCAGCTCGCGGTGCGCGCTGACACCCAGCGCCGCGGCGACGCGACGCGACGCGTCGATTTCCTGCGCATGCACCTGGCCGTAACGGACCGTGAGCGCATGGAGGGCGAAGCCGTCCGCTTTCGCGAGCGCTCCCGCGGTGTACGAGTCGAGGCCGCCACTCAGGAGAATGACCGCCTGACGGCCCGCGGAATCAGACACCGCGAGTCTCCGCGCCCCACAGGTACTTGTGCAACTGCACCTGCACACGCGCCGGCACGCGATCTTCGAGCACCCAGGCGGCGAGCCGGGCAGGATCCAATTCGCCGTGGACCGGCGAGAAGAGCACCGCGCCACAGCGCCGGTCGAGTTGTTGCGCCCGGACGACGCCCCGCGCAAACTCGTAATCGGCCCGGTCGGCGATGACGAATTTCACTTCGTCGTGCGCGGCAAGACGCTCCAGGTTGCCCCAGTCGTTCCGCTCGGCTTCTCCGCTGCCGGGACACTTGACGTCGACCACCTTGACGACATCGCGCGGCACCGCCGAGATGTCGATGTGCCCGCCGGTCTCGAGCAGCACCGTCCGGCCGCTACCCAGTAACCGCCGCATCAGGGGGTACACGTCCCCTTGCAGCAGCGGCTCGCCTCCCGTGATCTCGACCAGCGGACAGTCATACGCTTCGACACGTTCCACGACATCGTCCACCGACGCCGGCGTGCCCTCCGTGAAGGCATATGCCGTGTCGCACCACCGGCAGCGCAGGTCGCAACCGGTCAGCCGAACGAAAACGCATGGCTTCCCCACGTAGCTCGACTCGCCCTGAATCGAATGGAAGATCTCGTTGACCTTCAGCATGTCTCACCTCAGGACCGGCCGATCCGGGACACCCCTATCCGGGGGCAGCGCTCCGCGACCACGCAGTCGTTGCACAGGGGGTACACGGGCCGGCAGACATTCTGTCCCCAAGTGACGAGATAGAGATTGATCGACGCCCACCAGCGGCGGGGAGCGGCTTCGTAGAGCGCCATCTCCGTCTTCTCCGGGGTGCGTGTCGCTACCCAGCCCAGGCGATTGGCAATGCGGTGAACGTGCGTGTCGACGCAGATATTCCGCGCGCTCCGATGCGCCACGATCAGCGTCAGGTTGGCAGTCTTCCGGCCGACGCCGGGAAGCGTGAGCAACTCCCGCATGGTAGTCGGCACCTGCCCACCGTAGTCGTCGACGAGCCGCCGGCACGCGTCCCTGACGTGGCGCGCCTTGTTCCGATAGAAGCTGACCGGGTAGATCAGCCGCTCGATCGCCGCGGTGCTCAGCCGCGCGATCGAGCGCGGAGTCGACGCCTGCCGGAACAGGCGCGTCGACGCCTCGTGCGTGACCGCGTCCTTCGTCTGCGCCGACAGCATTGTGGCGATCAGCACCTGGAAGGGATCCCCCTGTTGCTCGTGGGCCACCTTCTCGATCGCGGGAAGATCCATCTGCTCAATCGCCCCGCCAATCCGGCGCATCGTAACGCCGATGCTGCGGGGAGACGCAAACCGGGACGGCATCAAGGAGGCCGGCGATCAATAGCCCTGCGACCGGCAGTAATCGCAATGCACGCACTCGACCGACGGCTCGATGACGCAGCGCCCGGCTGGCGGGTCCCCGGCAAGGCGGCTGCTGCCGAACCGCGCGTGGCTCGCGTCCCGAGCAGGGGACGGCAATGGCGGCGGGCCGGTCGCGCCCGCACCGGCTGAGGATGGTGGCGCGTCCCCGCGCCGCGCCAGATGTGCGCGGATCGACGCATCGATGGCAGACCGCAGAGGGGAATCGGTCATTGTTCGGGCGCCGGCGCCAGATGCACGGAATCGACCACGCCGACGATCGCCACTTCGACCGGGGCGGCATGGCGGCGGACGGCCGCAATGGCTGCGCGGCCCTCCCGAACGACGAGGACGCGGTCTCCCGCGCCCGCTTGCGCCGCGTCTATCGCCAGCATCGGCGCCCCGGCGGGTTCGTCCGAAGGGGTAACCGGCTGAACCAGCAGCAGCTTCTGTCCTTCAAGGCCAACGTCTTTCAGGGTGGACACCACGTCACCAACGACACGCGCCAAGTGCATGGTACGGACTTCGCGAGATTCCTGGGCAATCAGTGTTGCGAGAACTCGACCGAATCGACGATGCCGACGATCGCAGCGTCGACGGGCGCTTCGCGCAATCCCTGCGCCATGCGCGCCGAGCTCCCGGTAATGATGAGCACCGTCTCTCCCGCGCCAGCGTCGACCGTGTCGACCGCCACCAAGTGGTGGCCGCGCGGCTGGCCGTCGGGATCGATCGGCTGCGCGAGGAGCAGCTTGCTGCCGACGAGGCGCTCGTCCTTGCGCGTCGCCACGACCGTGCCGACCACCTTGGCGAGGATCACGGCTTGCGTCTACTGGCCTGCCTTGCCGATCGGGAGCGTTTCCTCGAGGTGCTCGTGAGGCCTCGGAATGACGTGGACCGAGACCAGTTCCCCAACCCGGCGCGCGGCGGCGGCGCCCGCGTCGGTCGCGGCCTTGACCGCGGCCACGTCGCCCCGCACGATCGCGGTGACGTAGCCGGCGCCAATCTTCTCCCAGCCGACAAGGGTCACTTTCGCCGCCTTGACCATCGCATCGGCCGCCTCGATCATCGCAACGAGCCCTTTCGTTTCGACCATGCCCAACGCTTCGCCCATGTAATCCTCCGCGCGCCCGCGCGATGTCGCCTACTTCTGCAACCGGCTTATTGCGTCCTCGACGAGGGTCGCAAGTTCGCGGTATGTTAGCCGAATTTCCGCGTCGTCGCCCGACCGGGCGGAGCCTTCGCCGGCTACGACCGAGGCGACCTGGGCCGGCTGCGCCGGCGTATCGTCCACGAGACGCTGTCCTGGCGACGAAGGCGCTTCCAGCGTCTGGCACGCGGCATCATCGCCCGCAACAATACCGTCGGTCCCTTCCGGGCAGATGGGCGCCGGCGCTGCGATGCCGTAAGTGCCGCGCAACTCCTGCAGCCGGTTCACCTCTTCTCGCGACAGCAACCGCTCGCGGCCGAGCAGGCGCGCCACCAGGCTGATCCGGGCGAAATGCTCGATCGTCTCCATCTTGTAGTAGGCAGGCATCAGCCGATCCGCCACCGTGATGGCGCCGTGGTTGGCAAGCAACAGGCCATCATGCACCGCAATGTGCCTCTCCACGGCGTCCGCCAGCTCGTGCGTCGAAGGAGTGCCATAGTCCGCGATCGGAATGCTGCCGAGCGTCGTGACCACTTCGGCGAGAACTGCGCGGTCGAGGGGTATGCCGGCGACGGCGAACCCCGTCGCTACTGGGGGGTGCGCGTGGACGACGGCGCCGATATCGCTTCGTCGGCGGTAGACGGCCAGGTGCATCAACAGCTCGGACGACGGATCGCGCTCACCCGCAAGCTTCTTCCCGTCGAGGTCCGTCACGACCATCATGTCGGGCGTCATGAAGCCCTTCGAGACGCCTTTCGGGGTCGTCAGAACCCGGTCGCCGTCGAGCCGGACGCTGATGTTGCCATCGTTGGAGGCGACGTAGGCACGCTCGTGGAGACGCCGCCCCACCTCCACGATGCCGGCGCGCAGCGCTTCGGTCTCCTTCATCGGGTCCATTACGCCGTCTTCCTGAACGCCCGCAGGCACTGCTCCGAACAGAAGTAGTGCGTCTTGCCCGACATCCGCGCGGTAAGGGCACGCGTCGGTTCGACGTAGGTGCCGCAGACCGGATCACGCTCGAGTGATCCGGCCCTTACGGAACGCCGGCGTGACTGCGACCCGCGCGCGCCGGCGAAAAGGCCGGAGACAAACTTCCAGACCAGCCGCAGGATCAGCACGAGAAAGAGGCCGCGCAACAGCCAGCCCAACATCGGATCCTCTGATACTACCAGTCCACGGCGGAAACCCGGACGCGTGCGGTCAGGGGTTCAGCAGGGCGATCATCTCGCGGACGGCCCGCTCCATGCCGACCAGGACGGCCCGGGCAACGAGACTGTGACCGATGTTCACTTCGACGATCTCTTGAATGGCGGCAATCCCGTGGACATTGACGTAGGTGAGGCCGTGTCCGGCCAGCACTTCCAGTCCCTCGTCACTCGCCAGCCGCGCCACCTCGACCACCTGGGCAAGCGCCGTCCGCCGGACGCCGGCAGAACGCGCCTCGGCATAGGGACCGGTGTTGATTTCGATCGCGCCGGCGCCGGCCGCGCGGGCGGCATGCGCCTGGTCCGGATCGGGATCGATGAAGAGGCTCACCGCGATGTCCGACCCCCTGAGCCTGTCGGCCGCCCGCGCCACCGGTGCGCGCGCGGCGCCGGCGACGTCGAGGCCGCCGGTTGTTGTCAACTCGTCGGGATGTTCCGGCACCAGGGTGACCTGGTCCGGTCTGACGCGCGACGCGATGTCCAGCATCTCCGGCGTCGCCGCCATCTCCACGTTCAGCTTGGTGGCGATGACCTCGCGAAGCAGTTCGACATCCCGTTCCTGGATGTGGCGGCGATCGCCCCGGAGGTGAACGGTGATCCCTTCAGCCCCAGCCAACTCCGCGAGGAGAGCCGCGGCGATCGGTTCCGGCTCCCGCGCTCGGCGGGCCTGCCGCACGGTGGCAACGTGGTCGATGTTCACGCCGAGACGCATGACGCTTGTCCTTTGGGGCGACTGCCGGCTCGCTCAGGCCAGGGACGCGCGGGCCTGCCGGGCGATCCCCGATGCCAGCGCCTGGACCGCCTCTCTGTCGAGCCCCTCGATCATGACACGGAGAAGCGGTTCGGTGCCCGAGTAGCGGACGAGCACGCGGCCGGCGCCGGCGAGTTGCACCTCGGCCGCTCGGACGGCGGCGTCCAGCTCCGGTACGGTGTCGAGCGGCGGCATGCGTGCGACCGGGATGTTGACGAGCACCTGCGGGAAGATCGACAGCCCGTCGACGAGCTCCGACAGTCCTGCCTCCCGCTCCGCGAGGGTCCGGAGCACCATGATCGCGGTGGCGATGCCGTCGCCGGTCGGAAGAAGGTCGGAAAAGATGATGTGTCCTGACTGCTCGCCCCCGAGCGACAGGCCGCGCTGCTGCATTTCCGCGTAAACCGTCGCATCGCCGACGCCGCAGCGATGGAGGATGATGCCCGAGCCCTGCAGGGCGCGCTCCAGGCCGTAGTTGCTCATGACGGTCGCCACGATGCCACCATGCGGCAGACGGCCCGCGTCCCGTAGCGCGCGCGATACGAGATAGAGAATGCCGTCGCCATCGACCAGGCGACCGCCGGCATCCACTGCAATTGCCCGGTCACCGTCGCCATCGAACGCGAAACCGGCTGCGCACGCCTCTTCCACGACCGCCCCCTGCAGGGCTTCGGGATGGGTCGATCCGCTTCCCTGATTGATGTTGCGTCCGTCCGGCGAGGCGTGGAGCGTGATGACGTCGACCCCCAGACGCCGAAGAACTGCGGGCGCAACACGGCTGGTGGCACCGTGTGCGCAATCGAGCGCGACGCGCACTCCGTGCAGCGGCACGCCGCGCGCGATCGCGATGAGATGTTCGACGTAGGTCGCCAGAAGGTGAGCCCCATCCGCCGCCGGAACGGTAGCACCGGCGGTCGCGGGCACCGTGTCGCCTTGCGCTACCCGGGCCTCGATGCGCTGCTCCAGCTCGGGCGTCGCCTTGGCGCCATCCGCCGTAATCAACTTGATTCCGTTGTCCGGGTGCGGGTTGTGGGATGCGGAAATCGCCACACCGGCATCGAAGCCTTCGCGCGTGGCAAGCAGCGCGACGCCAGGCGTCGGCACGACACCCACGCTGAGGAGCTCGCCACCTCCCGCCCGAATACCCGAAGCAAGCTGCCGCTCCATCCAGACACCTGATTCCCGAGTATCGCGGCCGCAGACGATGCGGGGCGTTCCGGACCCGGGCCGGCTGGCGCGCAGCTCCTCTGCAAGCGCCGCCCCGAGCCGCGCGATGGTTTCTCCGTCGAGTGGCGAGGCGCCCGGGACACCGCGCACCCCGTCTGTCCCGAACATCCGGGTGTTCATGGGCGCGCTGGAACTATCGAAGCGTGACGCGGATGCTCGGAGGATCGACACCCGACACGCCGACACCCGGACCGGACGTCACGGTCACCGGCAGCGTGAAGCGGCCTGGTCCCAGCCCGGCAAGGTCGACCGACGCCACTACCGCGCCCGGCACCAGGCCGTTGACTACACTCGCCGCTCCCCGCACCCGCACTTCCACATTCTCCGGCACATCGCCCGCTACGTCGTACACGTCCGGCATGTTCTCGAGACCGAGCGGCGCCACCATGCGGCGCTCGATCACCGGCTCGCGCGCCACACTGAACCAGAATGCAAAGCCCAGCACGACAGCCAGCAACTTCAGGTTCAGATCGGCGAGAAGCAGGTCGCGCAAGCGGCGCATCACGCCACCTCGTCCGTGCTCGAAACGGGTCGCGCGCGCCGGCCAGGCTGCACAAGCTGCTCAAGCCGTTCGGCCAGTCGCGCCGGATCGACGTCATGTTCGAGTTCCCCGTCGACGGCGAGGGAAATCGCCCCACTCTCCTCGGAGACGATTACCGCCACGGCATCCGATTCCTCGGTCAACCCGATCGCGGCGCGGTGGCGGCTGCCGAGCCCCGTGCGCTGGGGCTGGACCGTCAATGGCAAGAAGCAGGAGGCGGCGGCGAGTCGATCCTCCTGAATGACCACGGCGCCGTCGTGGAGGGGCGAGTCCGTCAGGAAGATGCTGACAAGCAGGTCGTAGGTGACGCGGGAATCGAGCGGAATGCCGCTCTCGACGTAGTTCCGCAAACCGATGCCGCGCTCCACCGCGATGATTGCACCCACCCGCCGTTCCGCGAGCAGCCCCGCCGCCATCGCCACCTCGGCCAGCGTCTCACCGGTCGTGCTGCTTTGCGAGAAGTACCGGACAAACGGCGCCTGTCCCAGCCGCGCCAGACCCCGGCGAATGTCAGCCTGGAAGAGCACGATGGCGGCGATCACGACATAGCCGAACATATCGCCGATGATCCAGTTGACGGTCCGGAGCGACGCGCTCTCGGAAACGTAGTAGAGACCAACCACGAGCACGCCGCCGAAGACAACCTGGATCGCCTGCGTATGGCGGATCAGTTTCAGGAACTCGTAAATGATGAACGTCACGACGGCGATGTCCAGCAGGTCGCGCCAGCCCAGGTCCACGCCGCCGAGCAACTCGCCGATTCCCTCGAACGCCATCAACTCATCCCCGCGGAACTCTACGCCGCGGCGCGGATCAGATCGACAACCCGCGCCACGTCCCGCTGCGCACTGACCTGGTGCACCCGGACAATATGGGCGCCGAGGCAAACCGCGGCGGCAACCGCGCCGGCCGTCCCCCACTCCCTCTCGGCCGGTGCCCGCTCCCCGAGCGCTGCCGAGAGGAACGACTTGCGTGACGGTCCCACGAGGATCGGTCGATCAAGCGCCCGGAGGGCCGGCAGGGCCGCGAGTGCGGCAGCGGTCTGGCCTGCCCGCTTGGCGAAGCCAAGACCCGGATCGATGACGATCTGCCCCCTCGGCAGGCCGGCATCGACCGCGCGCCCGATGGCTCTCCGCAGTTCCCTCGCCACTTCCTTCGCGACATCGCGGTAGTTCGCGTCCGCGTACATGTCGCTTGACTCCCCACGGTTGTGCATCAGGATCAGCGGCGCGCCCGCCGACGCGGCGGCGGCCGCGACTTCGGAGCCGCCGGCGAGGGCGGAGACATCGTTGACGATTGCCGCACCCGCCGCAAGCGCCGCCCGCGCAACCGCCGGTTTCCGCGTATCGATCGAGATGGGCGCGCGGAGACGACCGGCGAGCCGCTCAAGCACCGGCAGCAAGCGGCACAGCTCTTCGTCCGCCGGGACCGGATCGGCACCCGGGCGCGTCGACTCCGCGCCGATGTCGATCACGTCGGCCCCCGCCGCCTCGAGGGCAAGGGAACGGTCCGCCGCGCGACACGGGTCGAGGCAGACTCCCCCGTCCGCAAATGAATCAGGCGTGACGTTGACGATGCCCATCACGAGCGTGCGGGCGCCGAGCGCCAGCGTACGCCCGTCGGGCAACGCGAGCGTGTACCGCGTGCGTGGCGTCACTCCTGCGGGACGGCCTTGTCGAGGGAAGGAACTGGCGGGACGACCGGCTTCGCCGGCTCTTCGGCGCCGGAGGCAACGGGAGGGCTGGACTGCCGCGTCGGCGCGGGGGCCGGATCGTCGATCGGCAATCCCTTCGCGATCCGCTTCACCTGTTCGCCGTCGAGCACCTCCCGAATGAGCAACTCCTCGGCGATCCGGACCAGTTCGTCCTTGTGGGTTTCGAGCTCTTGCTTCGCGCGGTCGTAGTTCCCCGTGACGATCCGCTTGATCTCCTCGTCTATCCGGATGGCCGTTCCCTCGCTGTAGTCCTGCGACTGCGCGAAGTCCCGGCCGAGGAAAACCTGCTCCTCCTTCTTGCCGTAGGTGAGCGGCCCGATCTCATCGCTCATACCCCACTCGCAGACCATTCGCCGCGCCATGTCGGTTGCGCGATCGAGATCGTTGCCGGCGCCGGTGGTGACGTTGCCGTTGGTCAGTTGCTCGGCTATCCGGCCCCCCAGAAGTATGGCGATCTGATCATTCAGATAGTCCCGCGTGTAGTTGTGCTTGTCGTCTACCGGCAGTTGCTGCGTCACGCCGAGCGCCATCCCGCGCGGGATGATCGTCACTTTGTGGATTGGGTCGGCATGGGGCAGCAGGACGGTCAGCAGGGCGTGACCGGCTTCGTGGATGGCGGTCACCTGCTTCTCGTCGTCGCTGATGATCATCGAGCGTCGCTCCGAACCCATCAGGACCTTGTCCTTCGCGAACTCGAAGTCCTGCATCTGGACCACCTTCTGGTTGAAACGCGCCGCGTTCAGCGCCGCCTCGTTCACCAGATTGGCCAGATCCGCGCCGGAGAAGCCGGATGTGCCACGGGCCACGACATGGACGTCGACGTCATCCGAAAGCGGAATCTTCCTCGTGTGGACGCCGAGTATCCCCTCGCGCCCCTTGACGTCGGGCCGGTTGACGACGATGCGCCGATCGAAGCGTCCAGGGCGAAGCAGCGCCGGATCGAGGACATCCGGCCGGTTCGTCGCCGCCACGAGGATGACACCCTCGTTCGACTCGAAGCCGTCCATCTCGACCAGCAACTGATTCAGCGTCTGTTCCCGCTCGTCGTGCCCGCCGCCCAGGCCGGCGCCCCGGTGGCGTCCCACGGCGTCGATTTCGTCGATGAAGATGATGCACGGGGCATTCTTCTTCCCCTGCTCGAAGAGGTCGCGTACGCGCGATGCACCGACGCCGACGAACATCTCCACGAAGTCGGACCCGCTGATCGAGAAGAACGGCACGTTCGCCTCACCGGCGACAGCGCGCGCGAGCAGCGTCTTGCCGGTTCCCGGCGGACCCATCAGCAACACACCCTTGGGAATGCGGCCGCCCAGCTTCTGGAATTTCTGTGGCTCCTTCAGGAATTCGATGATCTCCTGCAGCTCTTCCTTCGGCTCCTCGACACCCGCGACATCCTTGAAAGTGACTTTCTTCTGCGCGCTTGACGACAGCTTGGCGCGGCTCTTGCCGAACGACAGCGCCTTGTTGCCGCCGGACTGCACCTGGCGCATGAAGAAGATCCAGAAGCCGACGATCAGCAGAAGCGGCGCCCACGAATACAGGAGCGTGGTCCAGGGACTGCCCGCCGCCTCTTCGGCGTTGACCTGAACGTCGCGCTCGATCAGGCGGTTGACGAGCCCCTCGAACTGCGGTGGCGCAAAGGTGCGAAACGACTCGCCGGAAGTTGTGGTGCCCGTCACCTCGCTGCCGGTCAGCGTGACGTTCTCCACCTGGCCGGTTTCGACCTGGCGCATGAACTCGCTGAACGAGATGGCGTCATCGCCCGCCTGGTAGGTCGTCGAGAAGTTCCAGATCAGCGCGACAACGACGATGACGAGCGCCCAGAAGGCGAAACTCCGAACAGACGGATTCACCGCACTCCTCCCAACTTAGTTACTTTCAAGACTAACACGCCTTCCTCCGGGGCGGTAATCCGGACATCCTCCGCCAGGCCGTGTCCCGCCACCCACACCACTCCCACGCGGGCGTCGATCACCAGTGGGATGGCGGCCCGCTCTTCCCGGCGCACCTTGCGATCCACAAAGAAGTCCTGCAGCTTCTTGGTTCGCCCTCCCAGGCCGAGAGGCCGGAAGCAGTCGCCGGGCCGCCAGGTGCGAACCACGAAAGGGGGATCCACACTCGCCGCGCGCACCGCGACCGCGTCACCCCGGGGGTCACGAAGCGTGGACGCCGCGGCTGGCGCCGCGGAGACGCACACGCCGAGTTCCGGGATCACCGCCTCGCCGGGAACCGGCAATGGGTACTCGAAACCGTTCGACCCGGCAGGGGTTCCGGCATCGGGCTGGCTGCCCGGGCGGTCGTCTTCGGGTCGGCCAGCCGAAGGTACGCAGCGTAGCCATCCGTCGCACTGTTCCACCTGGACGCCCGGGAGGTCGACGCGCGACGGTCCGCTCGCGTCCACCCGTGCCATTCGCAACACCTGCGCGACATGTTGGAATCCGACCCGGCGGCCGCCCGCCCGTTCCAGTGCCAGGCGGATCAGGCGTTGTGCCAGCGCCGGGGGCGCCACCTTGAGCTGTGCGGCATCCAGCGCCAGTTCGTCACCAGCGTCGCGGATGACGCGTGGTTCCGCCTCCCGCACCGCCATACCGATCCAGTCGGCGTCCGCCCCGGCGATGGCGGCGGCGCGGGCGAGTGCATCCACGACTGCCGGCGAGCATTCCCGTTCGAGAACCGGCAACACGCGATGGCGGACCCGGTTACGCAGGACCGTCATGTCCCGGTTGCTCGAATCTTCACGGTGGGGCAGGCGCCGCTCCTTTAGAAACGCTCGCAGCTCGTCGCGCCGAACCTCGAGCACGGGGCGGATCACCGAGCCTGCGCGGGAACGGATCCCGGCGAGGCCGGACGGTCCGGCGCCGCGTACCAGACGCAGCAGCACGGTCTCCGCCAGATCGTCCCTGGTGTGCGCGGTGGCGACGCGGTCGGCCGCGCCGCCGGCGACGAGCCGGCCGAACGCTTCGTAACGGCTACGATGTCCGGCGGCCTCCATCGAAGTCCGGTCCGTCCGCGCCCGCGCCGCGACGTCAACCCGCTCGACCTGGAGGGGCAACCCGAGATCGTTGGCCAGTGTCGCGCAGAATCGCTCGTCCGCGTCCGACTCCGCGCCACGCAACCGGTGATTCAGGTGAAACAGTCGGGCGACAGACCAGTCCGCCCCCCCCGCCAGATCCGCGAGGATCGCCGCCAGGGCGACAGAGTCGCCGCCGCCCGACAGCGCCACCGCGACCCGCCCGCCGGAGGGAATGAGTTGATCCTGTTGAATCGCCCGCAGGACGCGCCGATGCAGCGGCGTCAGGCAGGAACGAAGCACAATGCCTGATTCTACGATGCGGTGGCGTCCGCAATCTGCCGTCTGGCGCGGCCTTCCGATCCGACGGAGAAGCATGGTGCCGGTGCAGGGACTTGAACCCCGGACCTAGCGGATATGAGCCGCTTGCTCTAACCAGCTGAGCTACACCGGCGGGAACCGTCAATTATACGCCAGGCTCCGGCCCCTACAGGATCAGCATCGCGTCGCCGTAGCTGCAGAAACGGTAGCGCCGGTCGACCGCCTCGCGATAGGCGGCGAGGATTCGCTCGCGGCCCGTGAAGGCCGCGACCAGCAGCAGGAGCGACGACCGGGGAAGGTGAAAGTTGGTGAGCAGGCCGTCCACGACGCGGAAGTCGAAGTCGCCGGCAATCGTCAGGTCGGTCTCGCCCTCCGACGACCGCAGCGGATCGTTGAGACGGGCGGCGGTTTCGAGCGTCCGCGTCGTGGTAGTGCCGACCGCGACGATGCGACGGCCATTGCGGCGGGCCCGGTTGATCGCCTCGGCGGTGGCGGCCGGCACGCAGTACCGCTCCGCGGCGACGCGGTGGTCGTCCACCGCCTCGGTGCGCACTGGTTCGAACGTGCCGTAGCCGACATGGAGGGTGACGCTGCGCCGCTCGACGCCACGGTCGGCGAGCCGGTCGAGGAGCGCCGGGGTGAAGTGGAGGCCGGCGGTCGGCGCCGCCACCGATCCGCGCGCGACGGCGTACACCGTCTGGTAGCGCTCCCGGTCCGCCGTGCGATCCGGTCGCTTGATGTAGGGCGGAAGCGGGACATGCCCGAGGGCGTCGATTGCCGCGTCCACGGAGCCTGCCGCCGAGGCGAGGCGGATCGTTCGCCGGCCATGGAAGTGGCGTTCGAGCACCTCCATCTCCAGGAGGTGGCCGTCACGCTCGAAACGGGCGCGCGTGCCGGGACGCAGCTTGTGTCCCGGATGGACCAGCGCGTCCCAGCGGTCGTCCTCGATCCGACCGAGGAGGAGGCACTCGACCGCGCCGCCGCTCGGATGGCGCCGGCCGAGCAGCCGCGCCGGGACGACGCGAGTGTCGTTGACCACCAGCAGGTCACCCGGCGCAAGCAGCTCCGGCAGCTCAGCGAATTCGTGGTGCGACAGGGCTCCGGTGTTCCGGTCGACTCTCAGCAGGCGTGAGGCGTCGCGCTCCGGAGATGCCTCCTGCGCGATCAGTTCACCGGGAAGCTGGTAGTCGAAGTCCGAGAGGCGCATGGCTCTCTCCCGCCGGTCTGCGGGCGCATCCGCGGGGCCGTGCAGCCGCGGCCCAGTCAGTATGCCCAGCGCAGGAGAACGGCGCCTACCGTGAAGCCGGCGCCCACCGACACCAGCAGCACGCGCGCCCCCTTCCTGAGGCGGCCATCGCGCCGCGCGTCGGCCAGCGCCAGCGGTATCGTCGCCGCGGTGGTGTTGCCGTAGCGTTCGATGTTGATCACCACCCTCTTGGGGTCCACGCCGAGATAGTCCGATGCGCTCATGATGATCCGCCGGTTTGCCTGGTGCGACACGAAGAGGTCCACATCATCCGACGTGAGGTGGTTGGCGTTGAGCACGCGCCGGCAAATCTCGGTCATCTTGCGGACGGCGAACTTGAAGACCGCAGGACCGTCCTGGTGGACATAGTGCAGGCGCTGATCGACCGTCTCGTGCGTCGCGGGCCGGAGGCTGCCCCCCGCTGGCATCCGAAGCGCGGGCCCGCCGCTCCCATCGATCTCGTGCGCGAAGTCGATGATCTCGAGGCCGTCGTCGTCCGCCGGCGAGACCAGCACGGCCCCCGCACCGTCGCCGAAGAGGACGCAGGTGGCGCGATCCTGGAAGTCGATGATCGATGACATCACGTCGGCGCCAATCACGAGCGCATGGTCGTGAGCGCCGGTCGCCACCATCTGCGCACCGGTCGTCAGCGCGTAGGTGAACCCGGAACAGGCCGCGCCAAGATCGAATCCCCACGCGTTCGCGGCGCCGATCTTGTGCTGCACCAGACACGCGGTGCTCGGGAAGAACATGTCCGGCGTCGTGGTGGCGACGACGATGAAGCCGACCTGATCCGGCGGAACGCCCGCCTGCGAGAGCGCGGCAAGCGCTGCCTCCTTGCCCAGATCCGACGACGCCACGCCTTCATCCACGATGTGGCGCTCACGGATGCCGGTCCGCTTCAGTATCCATTCATCCGTCGTGTCGATCATCCGCTCCAGGTCGGCGTTGGTGAGAACGCGCGGTGGAACGTAGGTGCCGAGGGCGGCCACCTTGACCCGCCGCAACGTGCCGCCGCGCGCAAACTGTCCCATCGCATCGTTCGCCACTCGCACAGTCCTCCGCTCGCCGCGCTATAACAGGCGCGGTTGACGCTTCGGGTTCTCGATCCCGAAGTAGTCGTAGGCCCGGGCCGTAGCCATCCGGCCGCGCGGCGTCCGGTCGAGGAATCCCGTCTGAATCAGATACGGCTCGTAGATGTCCTCGATTGCGTCCTTTTCTTCGCTGATGGCGGCGGCCAGACTATTCAATCCGACCGGGCCGCCGCCGAACTTGTCGATAATCGCGTGGAGCAGCCGCCGGTCCGCTTCGTCGAAGCCCTGATCGTCCACTTCGAGCAGCGTTAGCCCATCCCGGGCCACCGCCAGCGTGATGCGGCCATCCGCGCGCACCTCAGCATAGTCGCGAACACGGCGCAGCAGCCGGTTGGCGACGCGCGGCGTCCCACGCGAGCGGCGCGCGATCTCGCGCGTGGCATCGTCATCGATCGGCGCGCCCAGAATCCTCGCCGAGCGCCCGACAATCTCGAATAGATCCTGCTCGGTATAGAAGTCGAGCCGGTGCACGATGCCGAACCGTGCCCGCAACGGGGACGTGATCAACCCGGCCCGCGTGGTGGCGCCGATCAGCGTGAAGCGCTGCAGCGGGACCTTCACCGACCGCGCGCCGGGTCCCTGCCCGATGACGATGTCCAACTCGTAGTCCTCCATCGCCGGATAGAGGATCTCCTCGATGGCGGGACTCATCCGGTGGATCTCGTCGATGAAGAGCACTTCGTGCGCTTTCAGATTCGTCAGGATGGCCGCGAGGTCGCCCGGTCGCTCCAGTACGGGCCCGGCCGTAGCGCGGACCGCAACCCCCAGTTCGTTGCCGATCACATAGGCAAGCGTCGTCTTGCCAAGCCCGGGCGGACCGTACAGAAGCACATGATCGAGCGCCTCGTTACGGTTGCGGGTCGCGGTAATCGAAACCGTCAGGTTCTCGCGGACCCGGTCCTGCCCGATGTAGTCAACGAGGGCACGCGGACGCAGGCCCGCTTCGTACTGGGCCTCTTCGTCAGTCCGGACCGTGCTGAGGACACGTTCCGTCGTTTCCACGGCTGCCATTCTAAGCCGTCACCGGGTGAGATCGCGGAGCGCCCGCCGCAGCGTCTCCTCGAACGTCCCCGGTTCGACTTTCAGCGCCGCGCCAACCGCCCGCTCGGCGTGACTGCGCGTATACCCCAGGTTCAGGAGGGCGGAAACGACGTCGCTCGGCAGATCTCCCCGGTCCGGCGCCGCCATTGGCTCCCCCGCGCCCGACAGAACCGGAGCGGGCAGTTTGTCCTTCAGTTCCAGACCGATGCGCTCGGCCGTCTTCCGGCCGATACCCGGAATGCCGGTCAGACGGGCCACGTCGGCGGTGCGGATCGCGCGGACCAGGTCGGACGGCTCGATCCCGGAAAGAACCGCCAGGGCGAGGCGCGGACCGACGCCGTTGACCGCGATCAACCGCTCGAACAGATTCAGTTCCAGGGGGGTGGCGAAACCGAAGAGCGAGAGCGCCTCCTCGCGGACGTGAGTATGGATCCGGAGAACGACGTCGGCGCCCGGATCGCCCACCGCGTAGAACGTCGATAGCGGGATCTGGACGTCGTAACCGACGCCCCCCACATCGACCACTATGCGGTTCGGCGCCTTCTCCGCGAGCGTGCCCCGGAGCGCGGCAATCATGGACGGATCGTGTGGGCGTGACAGATCGCAACGCCGAGCGCGTCGGTCGCGTCGAGTTTGCCCGGCGGCTCGGTCATCCCGAGCAGCAACGCCACCATCTGTTGGACCTGCTGCTTCTCGGCGCGGCCGTACCCCACCACCGCCCGCTTGACCTCCGCCGGCGCATATTCGGTCACCGGCAGGCCCGCCTCCGCCGCGGCGAGCATGACGACACCCCGGACGTGGCCCAGCTTGAGGGCACTGCGGACGTTGCGGGAGTAGAAGAGATCTTCTATCGCGACGGCATCCGGCTCGCATTCGCGGAGCAGTCTCGCGAGCTCGTCGTGGATCGACCGAAGCTTCTCGGGGAACGAGGCCCGGGCCGGGGGACTGAGAGCACCGAAGGCGACTATCCGGTGGCGGCTGGCGTCAGTCTCGATACAGCCGTAGCCGGTGTGCGCGGAGCCGGGATCGACCCCGAAAATCCTCACGCCAGCGATGCCTCGATTTCCTCTTCCTCGATGTCGAAATTCGACCAGACGTGCTGTACGTCGTCCAGATCCTCGAGCGCGTCCATCAGCTTGAGCATCTGCTGGGCAGCCTTCCCCTCCAGCTTCACGAAGTTCTGCGGCAGCATAGCGATCTGCGCCGAAACCGGTGAAGCTCCCGTCGCGCCGACTGCGGCGCGTACGGTCTCGAACGCCTCCGGGCTGGTGACTATCTCCCAGTTGGCGCCGTCCTCGCGGAAGTCGTCGGCCCCGGCGTCGATGGCCGCCGCCATCAGCGCTTCCTCGTCCGCGCCCGCCTGCTCGACGACGATGTGGCCCTGCTTCTCGAACAGCCAGGCGACGGAATTGGTGGTGCCCAGGTTGCCGTTGTGCTTCGACAGCACGTGCCTGACCTCGCCCACCGCCCGGTTGGTATTGTCGGTGAGGCAGACAATGAGCAGCGCCGCGCCGCCCGGTCCGTACCCTTCGTAGGTCACCTCTTCGTACGTCACGCCCGGTTCTTCACCGGTGCCCCGCCGAATCGCGCGCTTGATGTTCTCCTGCGGCATGTTCGCCGCCTTCGCGTCCTGGATTACGGTGCGGAGGCGGGGATTCGAGGCAGGGTCGCCGCCGCCATCGCGCGCGGCAACCGTCAGCTCCTTGATGATTCGCGTGAACAGCTTGCCGCGGCGCGCGTCCGCCGCACCCTTCTTGTGCTTGATCGATGCCCACTTGGAATGCCCTGACATGAGGCCCTGCTCTGGTGCCGACCGACGGCGGCCCGTGCGCCGCGCCGCTCATTATGGCACGGTCGCATGACTGAGAGTCAGGCCGCGCGGCGGCCGGGTCGGCCTCGAACGCGCGGGCGCCGCCGCGCGACGATCACCCAGACCTGGGCGTCGGGCGACCACTCCGCGCCCCGGTAATCCCCCAGCACCGCGTCGACCGTGAAGCCCGCCCGTTCGAGCCGGCTTGCCATACGTGGCACGGTCAACGTCCGGAAGGCGATCGAAAAGCGGTGAACCCGCCGGCGGCTGCCGCGCCACTCGATGAACTCCTGATCGAATACGGTGAGTTCCTGGGGCCGGACCTGGCGAACCGACTCGATCAGCGTCACGCGGCGCCCGCCGCGCATCGGTCCCCTCAGACTCACTTCGCGGTCGTACTCTCGCCATCGGGCAATTCCTGCGGCCAGATCGACACCGAGCGTACTGCCTGGGGAAAGGACCGCCGCCGCGCCCGCGAGGGCCGCGTCGAGGTCGTCATCCGTAAGCAACGACTGCAACATGCCGTACGGCGCCATCACCAGCGCGCAGCGCCAGCGCCGCCGGAACGGGAGGGCCCGGATGTCTCCCTGCACAATCGAGGCCCGTCCGCCGAGGCGAGCGCGCCGCAGTCTCGCTCTGAGTTGGCGCAACATCGGCATCGACCGATCGACCCCAACGAATGAGGCAGCGGCGCGCGCCACGGACAGAGACAACCGCCCTGTACCGCAGCCCAGCTCCAGCACCGGCCCTTCCGCCCGGCGCGCGAGGTCGACCCAGAACGGGACGTCGCGCCGCCCCTGTGTCCGGCGGTTCTCCCAGTCGTAGAACGGCGCATAGGCGTCCCAACCGTGCCAGCCTTCCGTCGGGGTGGCGCATCGTCCCATCAGCGCCCGCAGTATAGGATCGCCGAACGGACAATCGATGAAGACTCTGATTCTCGACTCAACCATCATCATCGCCACGGCCATCATCGTCGCGACGGGGACGACCGCCGCGTGGGCGCAGACGGGCGCGGGCGGCGCCAGCGGCCCCTGGCAGACCTACGACACCTCCGGCGGCGAATGGATGAGTTACGCCGGAGACATCAAGGGGACGAAGTACTCGCCGCTCGATCAGATCGACGCAACCAATTTCGGCGATCTCGAAATCGTCTGGGAGTGGCGGTCCGTCGACAACTTCGTCAGCAAGACGACACCCAACGGTGGCGAGTGGTTGGCGCCGCTGAACGTCATTGTCGACGCGCTGGTCGAAGAGACGCCGAACCTGTACCGGAGCAGCCAGCCACCCAACCCGTCGCGTCTGCAGGTGACCCCGCTGATGGTGGGTGGCGTTCTCTACTTCAACACGCCGCTCTCGCAGGGCGTCGCGGTGGATGCGGCGACCGGCGAGACGCTGTGGATCTTCAACCCGAAGGGCTACGAGGAAGGAACGCCGACGATGAGCGGCCCGTGGACACAGCGCGGCGTCGCTTACTGGACCGACGGCGAGGGAGACGAACGCATCCTCTGGGGAACCGGCAACGGGTATCTCGTTTGCGTCGAAGCGAAGCTCGGCCGCCCGTGCGCCGACTTCGGCCCGGACGGCAGCGGCATGGTCGACGCCATGGTCGGACTGCCCCGCGCTGACCGCAACGAGCGCGACTACCTGAACGCGCTGCCGTGGGGCATCCACTCGCCTCCCATCGTGGTGCGCGACAAGGTGATCCATGGATCGCAGGTCGCCGACCGGCGGATCACGAAGGAGGCGATCCCGGGATGGGTACGCGCGTGGGACGTCCGGACCGGCGAGCATGCCTGGGACTTCCACACCGTCCCCAACAGCGCCGACGAGTACGGCGTCGACACCTGGCTGAACGAGTCGTGGCGCTATTCGGGCAACGCCAACGTCTGGTCGATGCTGGCCGGCGACAACGAGCTGGGGCACGTCTATCTGCCGACCGGCACGACCACGAACGACTACTACGGCGCCGACCGGCCGGGCGACAACCTCTTCTCGGAATCGATCATCGCGGTCGACGTCGAGACCGGCGACCGGGTCTGGCACTTTCAGGCGGTCCACCACGGCCTCTGGGACTACGACTTCCCGACCCATCCGAACCTCGTCGATGTCGTCGTCGACGGACGGCCGATCAAGGCACTCGTGCAGGTAAGCAAGCAGGCGTTCGTCTACGCCTTCGACCGGGAAACGGGCGACCCGATCTGGCCCATCGAGGAGCGTCCGGTGCCGCAGGAGACGAACATGCCGGGCGAGGTTCCGTCACCGACGCAGCCGTTCCCGACGAAGCCGGCGCCGTTCGACTACCAGGGCGTGACCATCGATGACCTCGTCGATTTCACCCCGGAGATCCGCGCCCTGGCGGAGGAAGTCGTCAGCAACTACATCATCGGTCCGCTCTTCACGCCGCCAAGCCGTCCCATCGAGGGCGGCACGCAGGGAACCCTCATGCGCCCGCCCGACTTCGGCGCCGCCGGCTGGGCCGGGGCGGCGGTCGATCCCGACACCGGCATGCTCTACATCCCGTCGCGCAACGTCGCAGTCGCCATCCCGCTCTACGAGCCCGACCCGACACTCGGGGCGACCATGCGCTACACGCACGGCGCACCCGAACAGCAGCGTCTCGAACAGATCCGGCAGGGACAGAATTACCAGGCACGGATGCCGCAGGGGCTGCCGCTCCTCAAGCCGCCCTATTCGCGCATAACGGCCATCGACATGAATACCGGCGAACACGTTTGGATGGTGCCGCTAGGTAACGGCGACCGGATCCGGAACCACCCGCGCCTGCGACACCTCAACCTGCCGCCTCTCGGGGACGGCGCCATTGCCGGACCGGTGTTGACGAAGACGCTGCTCATCAGCTCGGTGCCCACCGCCGGCAGCGAGGGCGGCCCGGCGCTCGTCGCATGGGACAAGCAGACGGGCGAGATCCGGGGGCGGTCGATCTGCCGGCCGGCACTGTCGGTACTCCGATGACGTACATGCTGGAAGGTCGGCAGTACATCGCCGCCGCCATCGGCGGCGGACCGCGCATCGTCGCCTATGCGCTTCCGGAATAGAACGTAGCAATCGCCTCGATCACGCGGTCCTGCATCGCGGCGGTCAGCTCCGGATAGACCGGCAGCGCGAGCGTCCGCGCCGCCGCCTCCTCGCTAACCGGGAAGTCACCCGCCCGATAACCCAGAGCCGCCAGGGAAGGCTGAAGGTGGAGGGGAATCGGGTAGTAGATCATCGTCTCGATGTGTCGCCGGTTCAGGTACTCGCGGAGCTCGTCGCGCCGCGCCGGCACGCGGATCACGTACTGGTGATACGCATGGTGGTCGCGTCCCCACACCGCGGCCGGCAACTCGACGCCCTCTACCAATAGATGCTGGTCGTAGTAGTCGGCGCGGGCGCGGCGCTGATCGATCCACGTGTCGAGATATGGCAACTTCGCGGACAGGATCGCCGCCTGCAGCGCGTCGAGACGAAAGTTGCCGCCCACCGCCGGATGCCGATAGCCGGCGTCCGCGCCATGGTTGCGAAGGCGGCGAAGCGACGCCGCCAGCGTCGGGCTGTCGGTCGCCACGAGGCCAGCGTCACCCATCGCCCCCAGGTTCTTCGTGGGGTAGAAGGAGTAGCAACTTGCCGTCGTGCCCCGGCTCTCCGACGGCGGCATCCGCGCCTCCATCGGATACCGGGCCCCCACTGCCTGGGCCGCGTCCTCCACCACCCTGGCGCCGTGCGCCCCGGCGGTTCGCCGGATGGGCGCCATGTCCGCGTACTGGCCGAACAGGTGAACCGGAACAACCGCCCGGACCTGGTCGCGCAGCTCCGTTTCGCGGGCGAACCAGGCATCGAGTCCCACCGGGTCGAGCGTGTACGTCCGCCGATCGACATCAACGAGGGCGGGTCGCGCCCCGACCCGGAGTATGGCGCCGACGGTCGCGAAGAACGAATAGGGCGTGGTGACGACCACGTCGCCCGGTCCGATGCCGAGCCCCATGAGTGTGATCAGCAGCGCGTCGGTGCCTGACGACACTCCCACTGCATGCGTCACGCCGAGGCGCTCCGCCATCGCGTGCTCGAACGTCTGCACCGCCGGACCACCAATGTAGCGGCCGGAATCGACGACATCGCGGATGGCGCGCTCGACCTGCGGCCGCGTTGTGGCAAGCTGGGCGGCCAGATCGATGAACGGGACGTGCATCACGTCAGTCGTTCAACTGTCTGGCCATCGGTATGAAGACGATGCCGTTGACCGTCCGCTCCGCGCCCGTCTGGCGGAATCCGAGCTTTTCGTAGGCCCGCACGCCGAACCGGGAGGAATTGACGGTTACGCGCGCCAGATCGGGGCTTGCGGCGCGGGCATCGGCCAGGGCCAGCTCCAGCAGGCTGGTGGCGACGCCATGGTGCTGGTACGCCTTCTCCACGAAGAGAAGCGCAACGTGATTGTTCTCGCGGATTTCGATCATGCCGACCGGCGCGCTTCCGGCCACCGCGACACGAACGAAGTGATCCTTGGCGATTCGCGCCACGAGGGCGTCGGCGGCGGCGAACCGGTGAAATTCCGCAATGCCTTCCGGCCCGTAGTCGGGCGCGATGAACTCATCGAAGGCCGCAATGACCATGGCCGAGACGGCCGGCGCCTCGTCCACTCTCATGGGACGGTAGTCGACCGGCGTACTCACGGACCGAGACTCCGAAGATAGTTGACGACGTTCCAGATCTGTTCGTCGTTCATGCGGTTCGCGTAGCCCTGCATGTCGGCGCTGACCCCCTCCTTGATGACGGTGAAGATCTCGCCGTCGGTCTCGCCATGCGTCCAGACGTCGTCGGTGAAGTCCGAAGGCACGCCCCCCGCGTGAGACATGTCGCCGTCACCCCGCCCGCTGTTGCCATGGCACTCGCGGCACATGAACACGTAGAGCTGCCGCCCCGCCGCGCGCGACTCCGGTGTCGCTTCGATCGGGTTGATCAGCGCCTGCGCCTCCGGCTGTTCCTGCGGCTCGCGGGGCTCGTTCTGGGCGGCCAGCGTCATGCCGGCCGCGGCGGCCAGAACGGCGGTGAAGGCGAACGTCAAGGCTATCGGGTCATTCCTGCGGCGCATCGAAGTTCTCCCACATGTATTCCGGATGATACGTCTGCAAATGGACAAACAACTCGTGCACCAAGCTGACGGCCCGATTGACGCCATAGCCGTGATGGGATGGCTTCGCTACCACCTCGACCGTCAGCGCTCCGCGGCGGACCGAGCATCGCACGCTGGCCCGGCCAGGATCAATCCGCCGATGCGACGGCAAGGCCGCGGACGTACGGCCCTGTATGAACCTGCGGAGCGAGGCGGCCAGTGGCGTGCGCGATCCGACGTTCGGCAGCAGGTCGCGGAAGACCAGCGTGCCGGCCGCCGGATCGTAGAACAGCGTGAACGGCGCGGGCGCGAGCCAACCGAAACTGAACCGGCGCCGGCCGCCACGCGCCGGGTGTTCGGCAAGGCCCCGGAAAACTCCGCGATCGGCGTAGTCCTGCAGGCCCGCCCTCACTTCCGCGAGGGGTGCCGGGGCTGCTGGACGCGGCGGCGACGATCGGATCTCTTCAGCCTCTCTAGTGGTAGTACGACATCACACCCGGTTCCACCTTGCCGAGAAAACCGGGCGGGTACTGATCGCGCAGCCAGAACTCCTTCCTGGCCTGCACATTGATCACGCTGGGCCGGCTCTCGTCGAGCGCCACCTGGTACGCCCGTTCCAGCGCCGGACGCATCTCTTCGGCGCGGGTGACGTACTCGCCGTGGGCGCCCAGGGCCTCACCCAGCTTGTCGTAACGGAGGTTCTCCTGGAAGAGGTGTACCGGCAGCCCGATGGTGTTGTTCTGCTGGCCCGACCAGGTGCCCCATGCGTTGTTGTTGTAGACGACGATCACCGCGGGGAACCGGTACTTGGACAGCGTCTCGACCTCCATCGCCGTATAGCCGAAGCCGGCATCACCGGTGATTCCGATGACCGGATGACCCTCGTACGCTGCCTGCGCGCCGGCACCATGGCGCACCGCGGCGGCTACCCCGACGGTGTAGCCGACGTCCGGGCCAATCGCGCCGTACTGATAGGCGCCGTTGACAATCTGGGCCGGACGGTGGGCGCGCAGGTAACGCCGCGTGTAGCGGGCGATGCCGTAGCCGCCCTGCAGGATCGTGGTCCGGTCGGGCGGCAGATCGGAGTGGTGGAGAAACTGCGCCAGCTCGCGGCCGATCACCGCAGGATGCACCGCACCGGTGTAGCCGAGGCCGGTCTGGTAGTACTCCTCGTTCTCCGCCTCGAAGGACGCCCGCGCCGCCGCAACTTCAGCCACCCACGCCTCGTGCCGCTGGCGCGGCATCTCGGCGGCAAGCGCCTCAAGCGCGGCGCGCTCGTCGCTCACGATGCCTAGTTCGATCGGGAGATTGCGGCCAATGTCTTCCGCCGCCGGATCGATCCGGATGTAGCGCGCATCGGGGCCGAAGGCGAACTCGCCTTGCGTCGGCATGCAGTACTGGCCGACGAGGAGAACGACGTCCGCGCTGAGCAGCGCCTGTGGCGCGGCGTCGGCCGACAACTCGTGGTCGGCCGGAAACTGCCCCTTCATGGCGCCCGATTCGACCACGGGGATCTGCGCCCGCTCCGCCAGCGCGCGGAGTGCTTCCCACGCGCGACTGTAGAGGACACCGTTGCTCGAGACGATGATCGGCCGTTCGGCGTCGCGGAGCAGTTCCACGGCGCGGTCAATCGCCCCCGGGTCGGGATGCGGCTTCGTGTCGGTCCGGTACTTCGCCTTGTCGAAGAAGTACTCCACCTCGGTCGCGTCGTTGAAGCGCGCGCGGGAGATCTCGGCCGGGAAATCGATATGCACGGGCTTCGGCACGCCGCTCCGGAGCTGGCGGAACGCATAGCCGGCGTACTCCCAGGTACGCGCCGGCGTGATGAGCCGCTTGCCGTACTTCTTGATCCCCTCCGTCAGCGGCTGCTGATACTGATCCTGAATGCCCTGCTCCGTGTCCTCGGCAAAGATGGTCTTGTTGCTCGCGAGCACGAGGACCGGCGACCGGGCCGAGTTCGCGCAGGAAATCGCGCAGATCATGTCGGTGAAGCCGGGGCCTTCGGTGCCGGAGGTAGCGGCCACCTCACCGGTGGCGCGGCAGAAGGCGTCGGCCGCGTGACACATCGACCCTTCGTGCCGGCCGGAGTAAGTCGGAATGCCCGTGTCCGCGATCGCGTGCACCACGTCGTAGTTGCCGGGGCAGGTGAAGAGCGCCTTGACCCCTTCTTCCCTGCACGCGCGGGCGAAGACCTGCGCACCGGACATCGGGAAGTCCACCTCGGGAAGCGTTGCCCCCTTTGCGGCTTCGAACTCCGCCGGCACGGTGATCGGTTTGACGTCCTCCTCCGCCGCGAACGCCGTCCGCCCCGCGCCGAGCGCAGCCGCCGCGCCCGCCCCGCCAAGCGCCGCCTGCCGCATGAACGCGCGGCGTGATTCCGCAGCCGGCCGCCCGGCCCCCATCTTCTGCCGCCTACTGGTCTTCATTGGACCCTCCATCGCCATCGCCGGATGCTAATGGCGTCATCCAAGCCTGTCAAAAAAGACACGCCGACCCGTTGCGGGCACCGGAGCGTTATGCCCCGGTTTCACTCGATCACAACCGTCGGCGTGTCACGGGCGCAACGGGCTCCCACGTTGCTGGTATGGCTCTGAGCCGCGAACGGGAGGCGAACCGAAAGCCGGAGCACTTCCGGGTAGTTGAGCCAGGAGGCGCCCCGCATGATTCGGAGATAGCCGGCGGCGAGGGGCTGCGGATCGGTAGTCGGACCCTCGGGATAGACGTCGTCAATCCAGCCGTCGACCCATTCCCAGACGTTGCCGATCATGTCGTACAGGCCGAAGTCGTTGGGCGGAAGCGACGCGACGGGCGCCGTGTTGACCCAGGTGTCGGCGCCACCGGTGGCGCCGCTGCAGCAGGTCAGGTCACCGAAGTTCGCATAGTCGCGAGTGACCTCGTCGCCCCACCAGTAGAGCCTTCCGTCATGTCCCCCGCGCGCCGCGTACTCCCATTCCGCCTCGGTCGGCAGGCGCCCGCCGGCCCAGGCGCAGAAGTCCGCCGCATCGTCCCATGACAGGTGGACGGCCGGGTGATCGTCCGCCTGCGGGAAGTCCGGCCGGATGGGAAGGCCCCGGCCCGTCGCCGCGGCGAACTGGCCGTACTGCCCGACCGTCACCTCCGTCGCCATCAGATCGAACTGCGACAGCGTCACCGCATGCTGTGGATGTTCGCTTTCCATGCAGAGGGCATCGCCGGGAACGCAACCCATCTGGAACGTCCCGGCCGGGACCGTCACCCAGGAGAGTTCGATCCGCTGCGCGCCGGTGCCGGACGCCGCGGCCGCAACGGCCGCGAACCAGACGCCGACGGCCGCCGCGCGCGTGCGCGTCATCCCTTTACGGCGATCCCGTTCACCTCGAAGCGCGCGCCGAACAGCAACGGCCCGGAGCCGAGAAACGCGCGCGCCGGCGGATCGTCGTTGAAGTACTCGGTGTAGACCTGGTTGAACTCGCCGTAGAGCGAGACGTCGGAACAGAAGACCTGCACGTTGACGAGGTCGTCCATCGTCATGTCGGCCTCGGCCAGCACCGCCTGGATGCCGTCGAGGATATTCCTCGCCTCCTGCGCCGGTGACGCGGGCGGGCGTCCCGTATCGGGGTCCATCCCCAGCCGGCCGGCCACGTAGAGCGTGTTGCCGACGAGGACGGCATCGCTAAAGGGGGCGGTGGTGGTGCGCCCCGGCAGGTTGATCGCGCGCGGCGACGAGTCCTGCGTCGCGGTGAGGGTGATGGCAGCGCTTGCGACGAGCGCGCCGACGACAATCCCGGTTACGAAAACAAGTGCAATTCGCTGCGTCTTCATGGGGTTACTCCCTCCTGTCACGTTGCCTTGGGCCAACTCAGGCGCCGGTCACCAACACGGTCGATCCCGTCGTGCGGCGCGCCTCGAGATCACGATGCGCGTCGGCCGCGCGCGCCAGCGGGTAGGTCTGGTTCACTTCGATCTTCACGATGCCCCGGCCGATCACGTCGAACAGTTCCGCCGTGGTCTCCTCCAGCTCGGCCCGGGTCGCGGTGTACGTGGCCAGCGTCGGCCGCGTCAAAAAGAGCGACCCCTTGGCCGCCAGCACGGCCGGCGCGAAGGGTTCGACGGCCCCCGACGCATTGCCGAAACTGACCATCAGGCCGCGCGGCTGCAGGCAGTCGAGCGATGCCCGGAACGTGTCCTTTCCGACCGAGTCGTACACCACCGGCACACCCCTGCCGCCCGTGATCTCCTTGACCCGCTCGACGACATCCTCTTCGGTATAGACAATCGGATGGTCACAGCCGTGCGCACGCGCCAGCTCCGCCTTCTCGCGGGTGCCGACCGTGCCGATCACGGTCGCGCCAAGATGCTTCAACCACTGGCAGGCGATCAGTCCGACGCCCCCCGCCGCGGCGTGGAACAGCACGGTCTCACCCGCCCGCACCGCGTGCGTCCGCCGGATGAGGTACTGCACGGTGCATCCCTTGAGCATGGCAGCCGCCGCTTCCTCGTCCGAAACCGCGTCAGGCACCTTAACCAGCAGTCGCGACGCGATGACGCGGCGCTCGGCGTAGCTTCCAAGGCTCATGCAGTAGGCGACCCGGTCACCCACCGCCACCTCCGCCACCCCGTCTCCCACGGCTTCCACAACGCCTGAACCCTCGTTGCCGATCGTCACCGGAAGCGACGGCGCCGGGTAGAGGCCGGTTCGGAAGTAGACGTCGATGAAGTTGAGTCCCGACGCCGTCTGCCGGACCAGCGCCTCGCCCGGTCCCGGATCCGGAATGTCAACCTCTTCCCATCGGAGCACCTCCGGACCCCCGGTCTCATGAATCCGAATCGCGTGTGCCATCGTGCTCGCTCCGTTCCTCGATCCGGGCCCCGCCCGTCGAAAGGTGCTGATCTTAGCCGCTCTTTGGCGCTCCCGCGCGGCGGCTGGCCCTCGCGCGAACGTCGAACGGCGGGCGTGTAGCGAACTGCGGACCGCAGACTGCTACGATTGGCGTCGCGATGAGCGCCACTACCGAGGCGACCGGCTACTTCGACGCCGAGCATCCGCCGTCGCCCGACCTGCTTGCCGACTGCGTTCACTGCGGCTTCTGTCTTCCTCCCTGTCCAACCTACGTACTCTGGAACCGCGAGGCCGATTCGCCGCGTGGCCGGATCCACCTGATGAAGGTTGCCACCGAGGGGAAGGCCGAGATGACGCCCACCTTCGCGCGGCACTTCGACACATGCCTGGGCTGCATGGCCTGCGTGACGGCCTGCCCGTCCGGCGTGCAGTACGACAAGCTGATCGAAGCGACACGGGCGCAGATTGAGCGGAACGTGCCGCGCACGCTCGCCGACCGGCTGTTCCGCCGACTGATCTTCTCCCTCTTTCCGTACCCTCGGCGACTCCGTTGGGTGGCGCTCAAGCTCTGGTTCTACCAGCGCTCCGGCCTCCAGTCGCTCGCGCGCAGGATCGGCCTGATCGACCTGTTGCCATCGCAGATCCGGGCGATGGAGGGAGTGGCGCCACGCTTCTCTCTCGGCGACGCCTGGTCGTCGATGCCCCCGCAGGCGCCGGCCGACGGGACGCCGCGCCGCCGCGTCGCCCTATTGCTCGGCTGCGTGCAACGCGTCTTCTTCAGCGACGTCAACCGGGCTACGGCGCGGGTTCTGGCGGCCGAGGGGTGCGATGTCGTCATCCCGCAGGCGCAGGGCTGCTGCGGGGCGCTGATGCTGCACGCGGGACTGGAAGTGGACGCGGCGGCCATGGCGCGGCGGTTCATCGACGCGGTCGAACCCGTGCTGGCCGACATCGACGCGGTCGTGATCAACGCCGCCGGTTGCGGGTCGACACTGAAGGAGTACGGACACCTGCTGCGCGACGATCCCCAGTACGCCGCACGCGCCTCGGCGTTGGCCGCCAAGTGCCGGGACATCTCGGAGGTGCTGGCCGAGCTCGAGCCGCGCGCGGCGCGCCACCCCGTCGCTCTAAGGGTCGCCTACCACGACGCCTGCCACCTGCAGCACGCGCAGGGGGTGACCGCCGAGCCGCGACGCGTGCTCGCCACGATTCCGGGACTGGAAGTGCACGACGTGCCGGAAGGAGGCCTCTGCTGCGGTTCGGCCGGCATCTACAACCTCGTGGAGCCGGAGGCAGCCGGCGATCTGGGCCGGCGGAAGGCGCGCAACGTGCTCGCGACCGGAGCGGACGCGGTAGTCTCGTCCAATCCGGGCTGCCTGCTGCAGTTGCAGGGCACGATGGACCGCGAGGGACATCGCCTGCAAACGCTGCACCTCGTAGAACTGGTAGACGCGTCGATCCGCGGCGTTGAGGTGTAGGTCGCGCGTGACACCTCCCGCACGCGAGCCAGGATTCGCTACAGGCCGCCGGGACCGCGGCCGGGATTGAGTCGGCCGGCCGGATCGAACTGGCGCTTGACCGCACGCATCAAGGCCAGACCGTCGCCAATCGGCCCCCAGACATCTATCCGGCGCCGAAGTTCGGCGCTGCCCCGGCGGACGACAGCGGATCCGCGACCCACCGGCAAACCATCACGCAACTCACCGATCAGACGCGCCTGTGCCTCTATCGCGCCTTCCAGACGGAGATCGACCACACCAAGGCCGGCGCGACCGGAGGCCACGATCGCAACGCCGGCTTCGGCCGCGCGGTCACGCAACCGCACGAGCGTCGGGAACAGTTCCGTGGGCACCGTACTCAGCTTGATCAGCGTCCCGTCGCCATCCCAATGTTCCGCATGCCGCCGCCAGGCTGCTTCCTCCGCCTCACCGTCCAGCACGCGCGCGACGTGACCATCGGCGCGGGCCATCGCGGCCGCTGCGTCCGCCTGCTGTGCAACCGACCCTTCCACGGACTCGAAACGAACGAGCAGCCGAGGTGGCGTGCCGGCCAACTCGATCGACGTCGGCGTGAGCGAGGATGCGGTAAGCGCGGCGGTGGCGACCGCCGCCCCCTCAAGCGCTTCGACCGCGACTTCTACGGTTCGCGATGCGGGGGGAAGAGGCGCCAGCTTGAACGTGGCGGTCAGCACGACCCCAAGGCAGCCGAACGATCCGGTCAACAGGCGCGACAGGTCGTAGCCGGCGACGTTCTTCACGACGATGCCGCCCGCCTTCGCCATCTGCCCGTCAACGCGGGCGACGGTTACACCGATGATCGCATCACGAGGGGAACCGTACCCTTGCCGGCGGGGGCCGCTGTCGTTGGTCGCGACGATGCCCCCGATGGTGGCGCGGTCGGGCCAGGGTGGATCCCATGGCAGGCGCTGGCCATGGGCCGCCAACTCCAGATTGGCCGAGGCGAGGGTCACGCCTGCCTCGAGTGTCGCGGTCAGGTCGCCGTAGCGATGATCCAGCACGGCGCCGAGCCGCGCCGTCGAGAGGCGCAAGTCGATCGCGCCGGCCGGCGCACCCCACGCGAGCTTGCTGCCGCCGCCGGCAACCACGACCCCAAGGCCTTCCTCGGATGCCCAGCCCAGGGTCTCGGCAAGCGCCTCGGGCGTAGCCGGCGCCGCCACCAGGCGCGGGCGGACGCCATCGATCTCGTCAGCATCCCCGCCGGCCCGCGCGTCACCTCCACCACACCGCGCTACAAGTTGATCGAGCAGCGCAATGGCCGTGTCACTGGCTTCCATGGGTCTCGTGACGGCCCGCTACCGGAAGGGATCAGAGGCGATCCGCAACGCCGGCCGCCTCCGCCGGATGACGGCGGTACGGTCCAGGCACCTCGCCACAGAGCCGCGGTGTCGGGAAAACCTTGCCCGGGTTGCAGACGTGGCTCGGGTCGAAGGCGCATCGGACCAGTTGCATCGTGTCAAGGTCGTTCTCGCTGAACATCTTCGGCAGGTGCACCGCCTTGTCGGCTCCGACACCATGCTCGCCGGTGATGGAGCCGCCCACGTCGAGACAGTAGGTGAGTATCTCGGACGCCACCTCCTGGGCCAGGTCGGCCTGCCCCGGGATCCGCTCGTCGTAGCAGACGAGCGGGTGGAGGTTGCCGTCGCCGGCGTGGAACACGTTGCCGATCTTGAGCCCGGACCGCTCCGACAGGTCGCGGATCCGGTTGAGGACCTCCGGCAGGCGGGTACGCGGAATCACGCCATCCTGCACGTAGTAGCTAGGCGAAACCCGACCCATCGCGGCGAACGCCGCCTTCCGTCCCTGCCAGAAGCGGGCGCGCTGATCGTTGGTCCGCGCCACCTGGATCTCGCTCGCGCCAGCTTCCGTGCACACCTCCTGAACGCGGCGGAAGAGCGCGGTCACGTCCGCCTCTGCGCCGTCGAGTTCCACGATCAGGATCGCCTCGGTCTTCGGAAAGTTGGGGTGGACGGCCGCCTCGGCCGCATCTATGGTCACGCGGTCCATCATCTCCACGGCGGCCGGAATGATTCCGGCTCCGATGATTCCGGATACCGCGTTGCCCGCGGCTTCGGTCGAATCGAATGCGGCAAGCAACGTTTCCACCGCCGCCGGCTTCCGCAGCAGGTTGAGGATTACCTTCGTCACGACCGCGAGCGTGCCCTCCGATCCGACGAGCACGCCGAGGAGGTCGAGTCCCGGCGCGTCGAGCGCGGGGCCGCCGATATGGATCAGATCCCCGTTCGGCAGGACCGCCTCCACCCCCATGACGTGGTGGACCGTGAAGCCGTACTTCAGACAGTGCGCGCCGCCGGAGTTCTCCGCCACGTTCCCACCGATGGAACAGATGACCTGGCTCGACGGGTCGGGAGCGTAGTAGTAGCCGGCGGCAGCCACCGCCTTGCTCACGTCGAGGTTCATTACCCCCGGCTCCACGGTGATGCGGCGGTTCGGAAGATCGACATCCAGTATCCGGTTCATGCGCGTCATCACGATCAGCACGCCGTCCGGATGCGGCATCGCTCCCCCCGACAAGCCTGTTCCCTGCCCCCGCGCGACAAACGGGACGCCGCGCTCGTGACACGCGCGGACGACACCCTGTACCTGCTCGGTGGTCGTCGGAAGCACGGCGACCCTAGGCTTCGAGCGGAGCTTGACGAGGCCGTCGGTCTCGTAGGTCAGTAGTTCACCCTCGTCGCGCACGACGCCGTCCGCGCCGACGATGCGTTCCAGCTCCGCAATCATCCGCGCATTCATGGTGCCCATGAGGAGTCGGCCCCGGCGGCTACGCCGGCCGCAGATTCTGATTCTGGATGGGAAGGGTCCGCACCCGGACTCCCGTCGCCGCGTAGATCGCGTTGGTGAGGGCCGGAGCAACCGGTGTCACGCCCGGCTCGCCCAACCCGCCGAGACGTTCTCCGGAACGAATGAACTCCACGCTGATCGCGGGGGCATCGGCCAGCCGGATCATCCGATGATCCTGGAAATTGCGCTCCACCACGCGGCCGGCGGCGATGGTGATCTCGCCGACCATCGCCGCGGACAGTCCGAAGACGATGCCACCCTCCACCTGCGCCGTCGCGGTATCCGTGTTTACGACATCGCCGCAATCGACGGCCGCGAACATGTTCCGGACGCGAAGCCGGCCCTCCGGCGTGATCGCCACGTGCGCGACCTGCGCCACGATCGACCCGAAACTCTCGGCGATCGCAATGCCACGCCCTTCGCCCTCGGGAAGGGGGCGGTCCCAATCGGCCATCGCCGCGACGCGCTCGAGCGCGGTCCGAAACCGTGGCTCGTCGCCAAGCAGCTCGAGCCGGAACCGGTAGGGATCCTTGCCGGCCAAGTGCGCCAGCTCGTCGATGAACGACTCCTTGAAGAACCCATGCTGCGAATTGAGCACCGACCGCCACGCTCCCAGACGGATGGGATGGGCGACGTCCCGGTCCTCGAACCACATGTCCTCGATGGCGTACGGCAGGAACAGGGACTCGCCGTCGCCACCGCCGGCGTAGTGGGACGCGACGGCTACCGGCCGTCCGCCAGCGTCCAGGGCGCCGGCAAACCTCGCCATGGCGGCGGGTCGATAGTAGTCGTGCTGGATGTCGTTCTCGCGGCTCCACACCATCTTGACCGGCGTGGGGGACATCGCCTTGGCGATCCGAACGCCGAGATCCACGTAGTCGAAGGTGAATGGCAGGCGACGGCCGTACCCGCCGCCAAGCTGGAGATTCACGAGCCGCACCTGATCCGTGTCGAACCCCAGGGCGGAGGCAGCGATCGAGCGGGCGTTCAGGGGATCCTGGGTCCCCGCCCAGACCTCGGCGTGGTCAGCCTCCACGCGGGCCGTGCAAGCCATCGGCTCCATGGTGGCGTGCGCGAGGAACGGTACTCGGTAGTCGGCGGTGATGACCTGCGCCGCGCCGTCCGGCATCGCCGGGGCCGCACCGAGCGACTGGTCGAACGCAGCAAAGATCGTTTCGCTCGACACGTTGCCATGACCCGCATCGTCATAAACCGGATCGAGCGCGGCCAGCGCCTTGCGGGCTCGCCAGTAACTGTCCGCGACGACGGCCACCGCCTCATCGAGCTGGACAACCCGCTGGACGCCCGGCATCGTCAGGGCGGGCTGCTCGTCCACCGAAACGAGCCGGCCACCCTGGACTGGCGCGATGTCGACCGCCGCGTACAGCATGTCGGGGAGCGTGACGTCGATGCCGTACCGGGCGCTTCCGTCGACCTTCGGGGGGATATCGAAGCGCGAAACGGCCGTCCGGCGCAGCGTATAAGCGTCAGGGTCCTTCAGAACCGGATACGTCGGCACCCGGATCCTGGCCGCCGCCCTGGCCAACTCGCCGAAGCTGGCGCTCTGGCCGGACGCGGCATGCGCCACCCGCGACCGTGCCGCCGAGCATTCCGCTGCCGGAACCCCGAATCGCTCCGCCGCGGCGGCAATCAGCATCTCCTTCGCCGCCGCACCCGCCACCATCATGCCGTAGCCGGTGCCGCGGATCGCCGTTGATCCTCCCGTCGCCTGCGTTCCGAACCAGCGGGCCAGCCGGTACGCCCCGTAGTCGATCGCGCGACCGAGGGGCGCCGGTAGCGAGTCGCCGGTAAACGCCCGCAGCAGGTAGGCATTTGCGTAGGCATCGAGGGCGGGGGCTTCCTGGATCCGGACGAGGTCCCAACTGGCTTCCATCTCCTCGGCCGCCATCATGGCAAGCGCAGTCTGGGAGCCCTGCCCCATCTCGCAGTGCGGTATCAGGATCGTCGTCACGTTGTCGGGAGTGACGGTGATCCAGGTGGTCAGCTCACCTTTCTCCTCCGCGCCGTCCGACACCACGCTGTGGCGGCCCGGGGCAAAGGCCACGCCCGCCACTCCCAGGACAAAGCCTCCCCCGACCAGCGTGCCGGCGCCGATGAAAGCGCGTCGCGTCCATTTGCCCATGACGTTCCCCACTAACCCCGCGCAAGACTGTGGATGGCGCGGCGCACCCGGGCAAACGTGCCGCAACGGCAGATATTCGTGACCGTCGCGTCAATCTGGTCGTCGGTCGGATTGGGCCGCTGTTCGAGGAGGGCTGAGACCGCCATGATCATCCCCGACTGGCAGTACCCGCACTGGGGCACCTGATGATCAATCCAGGCCTGTTGCACCGGGTGCAGGGCGCCACTGTCGGCCAGTCCCTCTATCGTCGTGATGTCCGCTCCCTCGGCTGCCGAGACCGGCAGGGTGCAGGTGCGCACTGCGCGACCGTTCAGGTGCACCGTGCACGCGCCGCATGCGGCAATGCCGCACCCGAACCTCGTGCCGGTGAGCCCGAGTGTGTCGCGCAGAACCCACAACAGCGGAGTATCGGGTTCGACATCGACGGAACGAGTGTCCCCGTTCACTGTGAGGGTGATAGCCATCCTTGTGTCTCCTGGGCTGCCATGACCTTACGGCCGGGAATACTGATCGATGACGCGCGTGATGGCGCGCTGGCAGACGCGACAGAATCCGACCGGGTTCCGCGTGAACATGATGCAATCGATCTCCGACCGATAGAGGCCGGTCGGCTCGTACGACGCCCCCTCGAACGCGCCCACCTTGCCCGCATGCAGCATTCCAGCGAGCAGCGCCGTCTCGCGTTCCATCTGCGCGGTGAAGAACGCGTCCACCTCCGTCTCCGGCGCTCCCGCGGCCCTTAGCCCGCTTCGCTCGCGCTGCGCCTCGATGCTGCCCGACTCGAACACCTCCTTGTCCCAGGGGGTGGGCAACGGCGTGTCCGCGTCGATCAGGTCGCCCCACTTCACGTTGTCGGGGTCGTGCAGCGCGGTGACGTTCGGCTCCCACGGCTCCGGGTGATATGAGGCGCCGGTCTCGTACGCCACGTCCGACGTGTAGTACTCGTCCGCCAGTCCTGCGAAATGGTGACCGAACTCGTGAATGAAGACGTACTCGGCAAAGCCGGTGTCGGCCGCCGCCGTCGCCTGGAAGTTGAAGATGCCGCCGCCTCCGTACTGTTCCTCGTTCACCAGGATCTCGATGAACTCGTAGGGCGCGGCGGAAGCGGCGTCGCGCAACGCACGGTTGTCGTAGGTAAGGATGTAGCGCTCGGAGTCGAAGATGTTGTACTCCGCCGAAAGCGGCGTCCGCCGGAACTGCCCGGCGCGGGGACGCGATACCCCGGACTCCGCCGACGGCAGGTCGAGGCCCCAGACGTTGAAGTCGCCGCGCCGGCTGCGGAACGGTTCCTCCTCGAACAACGCCTCGACAAGGCGGCGCGCGTCGGCATGGAACTTGTCGATCTCGTCCGCCGCGTAGCCGTCACCCAATACCAGCAGGTCCACCTTTTCGGCCGGCGGACCATTCTCGAACAGTGGCCAAACCTCCCCGGCCGGCTCCCGGTCGGTCGGGTTGACGAAGCGAGAGCCGGGATCTATGAGCGTCGACCAGATCTGCTGAAAGGCGTTCTCGGAATCGCGCACCTTGAGCACCACCTGCACCGGGCGGCGAGGCCAGGGGAAGCGGAGCGACTCATGGAAAGCGCGATGCGTTTCACGGTACTCCGGCGTTGTTTCCCACTCGCCGTAGATCGACGCGAAGCCACGCGAGTAGATCACGCGGTTCGTCTCGCGATCGATCACTTCGAAGAGGTACTTCCCGAGATTGAGATTGTCGACCAGGCGGGTCCGGCTTCCGGGCCACGGCCCGTCGGAGACCACCTGATCGAGCGCGACGATCTCGGTCCCGAGGCCACCGGCGTGGAAGTAGTCGACGCGCATCGTCTTGTCGAGGAAAAAAGCCTCGAAGCCGTCGGCCGCGTCGGTGACCTGCGCCTGCACCCGGCCAGGCCCGCCGCCAGCCAGGACCGCGCACGCAACCGCCGCCAGCACGCCGAAGACCGCCAGTAGACGCCAGCGCATGGTCTGCATTTGCCAGTATTCTAGCCTGCGGCGGCAACACGACAGGGCGCGTCCTGCGGGATGCTTGTGCCTCCACCCGTTCTGGTCCATGATGGGGTCTGGCAACGGCTCGCGACATCCTGAAGGAGGCTCGCATGCGCCAACGACTTCTTGTTCCCGCGCTGATCATCGCAGCCGTCGCGCTGCTGCCGCTGGCCGCGGCAGCGCAGTCGGACGGCCCCAGGGTGACGCCATGGGGCGACCCGGATCTCCAGGGCGTATGGGACTACCGCACGCTTACTCCCCTCCAGCGGCCGGAAGAGCTCGGAGACAAGGCGTTCCTCTCTGAGGAGGAAGCAGCCACCCTTGAGCGGGAGACCCTCGAGCGGAACGAGCGGCTGTTGAACCGCTCGGCCCAACGAACATCGGCCAGCGATCAGGTGGATCGGCGCGATGACGGGACGCCGGGTTTCTACAACAATTTCTGGCTCGACAGGGGCACGACCGCCATCGAAACGCGGCGCACGTCGCTCATCGTTGATCCCCCCAACGGGCGGCTTCCGGCCCTTACCGATGAGGCGCAACGCATGGCCGACTCGCCCGAAGCGGCGCGCATCGTCCGCGTGCGCCGGGGCGAGTTGCCAGCGGCGTCCTATACCGAACTCGACGCGGGGGACCGCTGCATCCAGCATGCGAAAGCAGGTCCGCCCATCAGCACCGGCGGTTACAACAACAACATACAGATCTTCCAGACGCCGGATCACGTCGTCGTGTGGGCCGAACAGAACCACGATGCCCGGATCATCCCGCTCGGCGGGCCGCCCCACGTGTCCCCGCAGATCCGGCAATGGATGGGCGATTCGCGCGCCCGCTGGGAGGGCGAGATCCTGGTGGTGGAGACGATCCATTTCAACGGGAAGCATGACCAGATCGGCCGGCCGATCCTCAGCTCCGGCGAGAACCTCACGCTCGTCGAACGGTTCTCGCTCATGGATGGTGACAATCTGATGTACGAGTACACAGTCACCGATCCCACCATCTGGACCCAACCCTGGACGGCCCAGCACCCCATGAAACGCAACCCGGATCTGATCTTCGAATTCGCCTGCCACGAGGGAAACTACGGTATGGAAGGCATTATGGCGGGATCCCGCGCCATGGAGGCACAAGGCGCTAGTCGCTAACGGCCAGTTCGCCAGGGACAATCGGCCTCGTCCGCGGCAGCCGGCCTCGATAGGACAGGTAGGCTACGAACGCCAGCAGCGCCACGAAGACGCTCAGCTTGACGACATCGCCGGGCCGGCCCGGCGGCAAGATCGCCCATAGCAGCCATAGCGTCGGCTGCCCCAGGCAGACCGCCCAGAGCGACCCATAAAAAAAGCGCCGTTCGTGCCCCTCCCCCTTCGTCGAGGCCTTGACGCGCGGCAGACGGCCCATCGCGCCCAGGATCCAAATCGTCCCCGCGATCGGAAAGTACCCCGCGTCGTAGATCTGTCGCATGCGCCAGTCGCCCGTCGCGATCGCCCATGCGAGGCCAGCAATGTTCAGGACCGCGAACGTAATGACGGCACTCCAGGCGAACGTGTAGCAGACGCGCCGGTATAGCGGATTCGGCCGGTCCTCGGTAAACCGAATGATGTATGGCCTGGGTTCCACCCCGGGCAAGCGGCCGCGCAACCCCGCCACGCCGGTAGCCACGACGACGACACCCAACCAGGCCGCCATCCGGACGTCGAACCCCGACTCGAACAAGTCGAACGTCAGCGGCCCCGGCAGAATGAAGAACACCCAGATCCAGATCGGCCAGTGTGCGACCCGGTAGTACGCCTTGTTTCGAGCCCGAATGCGTCGATCACCCGCAAGTTCAACCGGGATTCCGCGACCGTCCGTCGGCCCAGTTTTCGCCCGCGGCTGCCGGGACGAATTCGAATGCGTTGGCGCCGTCATAACCAAGAAAAAACGCCCGGACTCGCCGTTCGAGCCCGGGCGTCAGAAGAACTCCCGGCAGCGACCTACTCTCCCACGGAGTCGCCCCCGCAGTACCATCGGCGGTAGAGGGCTTAACTGCCGTGTTCGGCATGGGAACGGGTGTTTCCCCTCTCCTATGACCACCGGGAAAATCCAGAACGGCCGACTCCAACAATCGGCCGCCCGTGTCAAAGAGCCGACAGCCGAATACTCTGCAAACGGCAGCTTCCCAACCACGCAACGTAAAGGAAAAAGGTCAAGCCTCACGGCTGATTAGTACCAGTAAGCTCAAGCTCTCGCAAGCCTTACACATCTGGCCTATATACCTGGTGGTCTGCCAGGAGCCTTCAGGGATCCGAAGATCCAGGGAGATCTCATCTTGGGGAGGGTTTCACGCTTAGATGCTTTCAGCGTTTCTCCCGTCCGAACGTAGCTACCCAGCACTGCCGCTGGCGCGACAACTGGTACACTAGAGGTTCGTCCATCCCGGTCCTCTCGTACTAGGGACAGCCCCCCTCAAATCTCCTGCGCCCATGGTAGATAGGGACCGAACTGTCTCGCGACGTTCTAAACCCAGCTCACGTACCGCTTTA
>CAZWUJ010000018.1:0-76497 GCA_964636705.1 uncultured Vicinamibacteraceae bacterium | reverse complement strand
ACGTAGCGACGGTGCCACAGGTGCACGGTTGCACGGCTGATGTGCAGCAGCTTCGCAGTCTCGGTGGGGCTGCGGCCCGCGTCCAGGGCCAGGAGAACGCGCGCCCGGCGGGTCTGGCCGCTCGGCGTCGTCGGCCGTCGCAGCCACCGTTTCAACGTGCCCCGGTCGGTGGGGGGCAATCGGAAGCCCTTGGTTGTCTGCATGCATCAGACAGTACCAAGACTCGCCGATTAGTACAAGTACTTCACGCACGGACCACTAGATGCCCAACTGTGCCGTCAGTAACCGGGTCAACACCCCCTGAAGCATCTGGATCGTCATCCCGCCGCCGACGCTCTTGAGCCGGTCCTTGGCCTCCGTCCAGCGCGTGTCGTTCCGTGCGAGCTCCAAGAAGTCGTGGCCCTTGTAGGTGATGCACTGCGGCCAGAAGCAATGGGCTGGACTACCGCCTCCTGAAACGTCGATTCCTTTTATCAAACCCGCTTCGCTGAGCAGCCAACTATGGTAGCCCGCCTGCTCCGGCGTGTATCCGTCGATCTGCACATCCTTCGCGGCCCGGGTGGTGGGCCACTTCTCGACCTCCATCAGAATCTGGCGGCAGAGGTCCATGTCGCGCTTCATTGGCTGCTCCGCAGGGCTAGTCAGCCACGTCGTACTCGTAGTTGTCCGCCCCGTACTGATTGTCGAGGAACCGCCGCATCCGAAGGACGGCACCATCCCTCGTGCCGTGCGTCAACTCGACGGGCCTGCCGTCGTCCGTTCGGACGGGTGTAACTCTGCCGCCGTCGTGCACCTGAACGGCAGTAGCTTCGTAGGCTGTGGCTCCGGCGACTACTCCGCGAACGCTGATAGTGAATCTAGGCATCGGGAAATCTACTCTCCCTTCGGGTACGCTCGGCACCCCTCCTGATGCTCATCTCGCAACCGTAGCGCCACTTCCAGCACGTCGGGGTCGTCGGTCGGCACCGACGGGAACGCGCAGTAGAAGCGGAGGGGCTTCACGGGCGGAAGGGTATCATCCGTCAACCATCATGAACGTCACCTTCGACACGAACTGCATCATCGCGCTGGAGAAGAACGAAGAAAACGCCCCGCACCTGCGTCGCATCGTGGAGGCCGCGCAAGTGCGGGGATTGAAGCTGCATGTCGTTGGGATCAGCGCGTCGGAGCGACAGCAGAAAGGGAAGCGTGCGACCTTCCCCGACTTCGAGGATAGGCTCACCAAAATCGGTCTTGAGGGTGCTGAGATCCTGCTACCGACAGCCGTGTGGGGCATGACGTTCTGGAACAAGAGTAAGTGGGGATCCCGTCATCGGAAGGAAGAAGCCAAACGGATTCACGCGATTCTGTTCCCGAACAGCTCCTTCGAGTATGGCGAGTATTGCAGGCGCAACCACATCGATCCCGAAGCCCGGCCTCTGGACAAGCATTGGCGGAACCGTAGGATCGATACAGAGGCCCTCTGGGCGCACATACACAACGGGGGCGGCGTCTTTGTCACCTCCGACGGGAACTTCAACAAGCCCCCGAAGAAGGCGAGACTCGCCGAACTGGGTGCCGGAGAGATCATGCGACCGGAGGAGGCCGCGGCGAGATTGTGCTCTATCTGATCGTCTACGCCGACAGCCGCCGCCGCCAGAACTCGACGAAGCTACTCGACGCCGACCCGCGCACCAGCCGCAGGGTGTACTGGACCACATCGCCCGCGCCGGTGATCGTCACTTCGTCCACCAGCCACTTCTCGTCGTCAAGGACGCCCTCGATTCCCATCAGCCGGAGTTGGGCCGCGGGGATGGTGACGAGCTGGCCTTCGGAGATGTGGCGGCCGTAGCCGGTCTGCATGGCGGCACGGATCACCAGCGCGGGTTGCGCGTGGACGTTCAGCGCCGCCCTCGCCCGGTTCGCGCCGCTCATGGCGCTGTCGAACTCGGCGCGCTCGGTCAGGTGGACCGGGCGGTCGGACGCCACCGCCTCCTCGATTACCCGGTCGGCGACGTGGTTTCTGTGGGCGGCGCCTTGCGCCGTCCGAGCGGTGCGGGAACGCGCCTTCCGATGCCGACCGAGTCGTCGTTGCGGCGTTGGGCGCGTCGGCCTTGAACGCCAGCGCGAACCCGCCGGTGGCCCGCGAGCCCACCAGCTCGCCCCGCGTCCCCACCGCCGACATCATCATCGACACGCCCGTCTCGAGCGCGGACTGGTTGTCCGGCGTCAGGCTCAGAGACCCCGTGCCGTAGCCGGTCGTTCCCCACACCGACCGAGCTGGCCGCGGCCACGGCGGCAGCGGACCTCGGTGACCCGGCCGCGCGCGCCGCGGCCTTCGACGACGCCGATTACGTCGGCGTGTCCGAGCTGTCCTCTGCCGCCGGCGACGGCGCCGTCGTCGAGGAGGAACGGGTGACCGGGCGGGTGAAGTTCCGCCGGGCGTGGCTTTCCTGACACGGCCTCGTCGCCCGCAACTGCTGGGTCATCGAGGTATCCGGCGAGTCGATGGAGCCGACCCTCGTCGACGGCTGCTCGATCCTCGTCAAGCTCGCCGCCCGCCGGCGGCGCACGGGCCGCGTATTCGTGATCCGCACCGGCGACGGCCTCGTCGTCAAGCGCGCCGGCCGGGACCCGTCAGGCGCCTGGCGGATCGTCAGCGACAACCCCAACAAGGACGTCTGGCCGACGCAGCCCTGGCCGCCCGACGCCGTTCGTCGTCGTGCCCCGCGGCAAGGGAGCACGGCTGGCGGCGATCCCGCTCGTCGGTGAAGGGCTGAAGGCGGCGCGCGAATTCACCGCCGCCCGGGTGTACGGGCGCTGGTCCTGCCCGAGTGCGAACCCGGCGCTGGAGCGGGCGGCCCGCAAGGCGGGTCGTCCGGCGTTCACCGCGTATCAGATTCGGCATTTGTTTGCGACGGGGCTTCGACGAACGGGATCGGACGTGGCTGACATCCAGGATCTCTACGGGCACACGGACCCCGAGACGACGATGATCCGCCGCCGCAGCTGCAGAAGCACGCCGCCGCGATCGCGCGCCTTGAGCGTGCGGACCGCGCGCCGGCGCCAGTTTCGCCGGCAATTCGACTGGCAGAGACGGCTGGCAGTGTCAGGAGAGGTCGGTAAGTTGGTTGATTCACAAGCTGTCACCGCGACTCGGCGCCAGTCGGCATCCGGCCGATTCAGGCTGACGCCGTTCGCATGGCTGGCCAGGGCCGCGACCAGCTATGGTGGGCTATACTCCGATGGAGACGGTGTTCGACAGCATTTGCCGCCGTATTGCGAGGAAGCACCGGCGGTCGGCGGTTCGGAGGCGCTGGCCAGTGTCTGTCACAGGGAGGGGCCGCTCGGACGCAGGCCATCGCCCAAGTCTGCGCCACCATGGCTGATGAACCCAGTGTTCGGCTGCACAGTGTCAGCGTCGTGGTGACGGCTGAGTTCCACAATCCGTCGATTCTCAACCCGGATTTTCTGGTGTCGCGCGGGATTGTGCCCGCGGATTGGAGCGTCGCCGAGACGCTCACGACGCCAGCAGTATCGGTGGTGAAGTACACGAATGGGATCGCATGGACCGTGGATCAGTCGCGCCTGACAGTCACCGAGAACTGCGGGCCTGCATTCAGGGACCACTACGAGAGCCATGATCTCGTAACCACCTACCTGGACAGGCTCCCGCATGTTCCGTACCGCGGGCTCGGGCTCAATTGCCAAGCGTCAACTCTGCAGCATGATCCCCGGCGCTGGCTGGTCGAGCGATTCGCCGTGGACTGGCTCCGTAATGACCCTCGGGTTCGCGGGCTGAAGCCGGCCCTCGCCTTGAACGCGGAGGACGCCGAGTGCAACATCACCTTCACGGAAGCCACACGGGATGACAGTCCGTGCGTTGCGGCCGAGTGCAACCTGCACCACGCAGGACCGCTGGATGTCGATGGTCTTCGGGCGGCCATCGCGCGCTGGCCGGAACGCCAGCGTTTCATCGTTTCCTCGCTTCGCAGGCTGTTGGAGGCGCAACACACATGATGCACTCATCCGATGCGACGGTGAGTCGAGCGGTCGAGCAGATCTGGCGGGCCGGGCTCCTGGAAGCGCTTGTCCGGGCGCCGCGCGCGGCGCCCGAAGATCCTGTCACGTCGTCGTTGGCCCCCACGCGGCTGGAGACGGCCGGCCGATTGCCGGACGACACCGCCGACATCCAGAAGTTGACTTGGTGGTCCATTCCCGGCAGCGCCGAGGGCACGCGCGTTTACCGCGACGACAGGAGCATAGCTGCGGACCGTGTCCTCGCAGCAACACAACCAGACGAGGTCGTCGCGGCCCTGTCCCTCGGAGGCTGCCGCGCCGCTGCGGATCGCATCAGGAACCTCCACGAGATGACGACGGATGCCGGTCCGGATGAACCGGCCATCGTACTCGCCTCCCTCCGCGAGTTGGCACTCTTCCTCCTCAGCCAGCGCCGGCTTGTCGAGCCGGAGATCGGGCTTAGCCCGGACGGCCTGCTCCTGGCGGAATGGGTCTCGGCTGAACGGGGCGTTCTGGCCATGAAGTTCCTGCCCGACGGGATAATCCAGTTCGCGGGCGTCTCGGCAGCTGGAGGTGCGGGCCCTCGACTCCGCGTCAACGGCGGGCTGCCGAAGGATTGCGCCCTGGACGCCGTGCGGGCATTCGTTCCCTCCGTGAACGGCCCGGATGCGCCGCGTGCCGCTGCCTGACGAACATCACTTCTCGCGGTACTGCAAACCGACCGCCGTTGGCCGTGACGGTCTTCCGACGGCAGCCGCGTTCGAGATGAAGCCGGACGAAGAGTACCTTTCTGTCAACTGGCTCGAGTACTTCGACACGCCGGATCTTGGCGCCGCGGTCGAGCGTGTCCGAGAGGCGTTCCGCCTCAAGCGCTATCGCGTCAGGCGGAACGGCAGGTTCGCCGTGGTCAACGTAGGTGCGGCTCTAACGGCCGTGGCAGTAGCGGTCGGTTCGCGTGGTCGTGTCGACCATATCCCTCTCGAGGACGACGAATCGCACGCCGGTCTCTTCGGGTACGCTGCTGACGATCTTGCCGTCGCCGTCGAGCTTCGGGCCTTGATCAGGCCGGAGCATGTCCGTCCGGCCGTTCTCGACCCGTGACACGCGCAACTGACTGCGAACCCCCGCACCATTCAGCGTGTCACGCTTCGTGTGTGAGTGTCCGACCCGCACGCAGGCAGGCTGGATCCATCGCAGCCACATCGCCCAACGTGTTGACGTGTTGACGCTCGAGTCCAATACCGTAGTACGCTTACCGCCCATGCGCTGGACGGGTACGCGGCCGTCGCAGGTGGTCCGCCTGCAGCCGGGCAACTTCCACCTCGACGAGGCGACGCCGTTAGTCAAGGCGGTCCGCGCCTGCGGAGGCTGGTCCTGTCCGAGCACGAACTCGGCGCTGGAGCGCACCGCCCGGATAGCTGGACGGCTGCGCACGGAGCTTCGGTGGACGGGGTCGCACGTGGCGGACATCCAGAACCTCAACGGGCACACGGCCCAGAAGACGACGATGATCTACGCCCCGCCGCCGTTGCAGCAGCGGCGGCGACCGAGCGTTTTGGAGCGCGGGAACCGCGCGCCGACAGCGGTTTCTTTTGCGATTCGGCTGGCAGATTCGGCTGGCAGTTTTGGGGAGAGTTCGGTAAATTACTGATTTTAAAGGATGCGCCCGTAGCTCAGCTGGATAGAGCGTCGGCCTCCGGAGCCGAAGGCCACAGGTTCGAATCCTGTCGGGCGCGCCAACTCTCCAACTCCATCCACAGCGTCACGTCCAGGCCGCCTTTCTGCGTCTGTTCCAGGATGTCGTAGTAGTCGTTGCTCTCGGCACGGATCTGCGCCGAGGACGGCCAATCCACGCACATCGACCATCCGTCGCCCCTCAACCGGGGGGAACGGGGCGGAGTGTCAGAAGTGGTACTTCAAGCTGACGGTGACCGCCTGGTAGCCGATGCCGCCGAACTCCAGACTGGCGTCGAACGGTGTTACCCCGTCGGCCTGAACCGGCGCGTGGCTGCGAATCACGTTCCAGGTCGTGTCGTGGGTCACGTCGCCGAACCTGGCCCAGCGCGCTGTAACTCCGATGGACGCTCTCGGGCTCAGCCCGTAGTCGACGCCGGCCAATACCTGGTAGCCGAAGACGGTCGTGGCGGCCTTCGTATCCATGATGCTGGCGGTACCCGCGGCCGCGCGCTTGGCGGCGGCCGGCCAGTCGGGATCGAATTCCACCAGCAAGTAGTCGGCTTCCGGCTTGCGAATGAACTGAATGTAGTAGCTCATGTCGGTTGCGGCCAGGCCGATGCCGGCCCCGACGTACGGCGTCCAGCTTGATGCGTTGCCGAAGTCGTAGTACACGTTGGCGAAGAACTGTTGCGCGGCGTAGTCCCCGATCCACTCCTCCGGCGGATGATCGCTGCTCCACTCCGAGTTCTTGTCCTGCAGTGCGGTGCTGGCCGTGCCTCCGATTGGCGACGTGTCATCACCGAGGTACCGGTGGAGGTACTCCACCTCCAGCCGGACTCCGCCGGCCGCGTAGCCGATCATGAAGCCGCCGGCCGGTCCCGGACCGTGCTCGAACTCGTTGAGGACCACCGCCGTAGCGTCGTCGAGGCACGCGGGATCGCCGACCGGCGGACTCACCGAGCTCGGGTAGAGAAGCACGTCGCAACGGGTCGGGTGGTTGATGAAGCTCACGGAGGAACTGACGGGAGTCGCGTTGACGAGGCCAAGCTGCAGTCCCGCATAGAAGCCCTGCCGCTCGCTCTGGGCGCCGGCGGCATCCGGAAGGGCGGTCAGCACCCCGAATAGCGCGGCGGCAAACACGCCGCGCAGCCAGAAACCGGGCTCCTGCCGAGAAGTCACGTTGCTGATTCTAGGGCACACTACCTCAGGGCCTGAAGCTGGTTCGAAATCTGACCAACACCCTGGATATCGGCGACCATCAACTCGAGCTCGCGGCGCTCGAGGTCGTTCTGCACGTAGCCGGCCAGCGTCACCGTTCCGTTGCTGACGAGGATGCGAAACGGCGGCGCCTGCACCCGCGCGAACCGCATGAACGATATGCTGCCGAAAACGCGCCGGCCGATCGTCTGGCGGAGCCGGTCGTCCTGCAGGCTGGCTGGCAGGGGCTCTATCTCACCGCGGATGTCCTGAATTCCCCGCAGCCTGGCGATCCGCTCGAAAATCTCACCTGCCTTGTCCCGCTCGGACGTAACCCATCCGGCAACCGTCACCACCCCCTGATCGACGGAGGCGCCGACGAAGTCCCAGACCGTCATGAACGCGTAGTTCCTGAGGACGCGGCCTACTTCGTCCGCCAGTCGTTCGTCCGTCTCGCCCGCCGGCACGGTTAACTCGCTCACCACCGAGCGCACCCCGGACACGTCCAGAGCACGCAACGCCGCCCGGTGCTTCAACCAGAACGTCGCCACCTCGCCGGCAAGCGTTACCTCCCCGCCATCGACCGACACCTCGACGCCGCGGAGGCCCCGGTCGTCGCGCAGCGCCTGCTCGACCGCCCGGCCCAGTGCATCAGGCGGCTGGGACCAGGCCGGGGCCGCCGCGACCAGGATCGCCGCAAGCGGCGCAATTCCGACGCATAGTCGCGCATACATGCCGGGCATGGCAGCCCCCTCTCTGAAGTGGCATGATACGTGCAGCCGGCTGACCGCGGGTATCGCGGGAACTCAAGGCGCGGGAGGAGAACTCATGGCAGCGAACGAGCCCGTACGTATCGCGGCATGGAGCCGCCGGCAGGCGTTGTGGTTGATGGGACTCGGCGGAGCCGGTCTGGCGGCGGCATGCGGCGGCGCGCCCGAGCCCGAGGAGTCCGCCGCGGAGTCGCCGGCGCCAGCCGATTTGACGGCGTCGGAGGAACCGATCGTCCGGACGATTCTCGAGGACCTCACCCCGGACCAACTCAGCGGCGGCGCGGTGCTTTTTCATGAACACATGTCGCTGGACATTGCGTTCTGGGATCGGCTGGTGGGCGCAGACAGCCCCGCGCGCGAGATCTTCCTCGGTCCGCCCGACAGTCCCTACTTCATGCAGGACGTGGAGATGATGGTGGCGGAGATGCAGGCGGCGGCCCGCGAGGGCGTGGCCGCCATAGTGGACGGCGGCCATGCCGACATGGGCCGCGACGTGTCGTTCCTGCGGGCCGTCTCCGAGCAATCGGGCATGCCGATAGTGGTGAGCGGCGGCTACTACACCGAGCCGTTCCACCCGCCTGAGCTAGCCGATCAGACCGAGGACGAGATCGCCGAGGCGCTCGCCGAAGCGGCGACGGCCGAACGCTGGGGCGCGTTCGGCGAGATCGCAAGTTCCGAGGAGATGACCCCGGGCGAGCGCAAGGTGTTCCGAGCCATCGGCAAGGCGCACCTGCAGACGAGCGTTCCGATCTTCACGCATACCGCCAACGGACTCGAAGCGGAGACGCAACTCGACATCTTCGAGTCGCTCGGCGTCCCGACCGGCAGCGTCGCCATCGGCCATATGGGCGGGCTCGAAGATCCCGAGGCAACCGTTCACCGGCGCCTCGCCGAGCGCGGGGCTTTCGTCGGGTTCGACCGGCTCGGCGGCGGTCCGGAGGCCGACGAACACAAGGTGCCGATGGTTCAGGCGCTCATCGACGCCGGCCATGTCGAGAACATCCTGCTGGCGTCGGACTTCGCAACGGCGAGAGACACGCAACGCAACGGCGGCCCGGGCTACGCCAAGACCATCACGCAGTTCGTGCCGATGCTGCGCGACGCGGGAGTCACCGACGAACAGATCCGTGTCATGACGGTCGACAATCCGTTGCGGCTGCTCGCCTTCGCGCCAAGGAGGGGGTGATCGCGACTTCTGCGCGTCAGGCGCACTGGCTCGCCCTCGTCTGCTTTCTCTCCGGCGCCGCCGGCCTCGTCTTCCAGGTGGTCTGGTTTCACCTGGCGGGACTGGTTTTCGGAGGCAGCGTCTGGGCGACGAGCCTGGTGCTCTCGAGCTTCATGGGCGGCCTCGCCTGCGGGAGCGCCCTCGTCGCCCGCTACGGCCACCGGATTCGGCGCCTCGTGCGAGCGTATGCGCTACTGGAAGTGGCGGTCGCGACGGCCGGCGCGATCCTGGCCCTGGCCCTGCCGAACCTGGGATTCGCCATCACCACGGCCACGGCGCCGGTTGCGGAAACGATCTGGCTGGCCAACGGCATCCGCTTCGTCGTGGCGTTCTTTGCCTTGCTGGCGCCCGCCACTGCGATGGGCGCGACGCTTCCGTTGCTCGTCGCCGCGCTGACCCACCGGCAGGAGGACCTTGGTCCCGCCCTCGGGCGCCTGTACGGATGGAACACGCTGGGCGCCGTCACCGGCGTCGCCAGCGCAGAACTGTTGCTGATCGGCGCCCTCGGAGTGACCGGCTCCGCCCTGTGCGCCGCCCTCCTCTGCCTGGTCGCAGCCGGCGGCGCGGTCCTCGTGGCGGAGCAGCCGGATCGCACGGCGGCACGCCGTCGCTACGGCCAACCAGCGGCCGCGCAGCCGCGCATCTCCACTGCGCCGGGCCCGGGCGCTCTGCCGGAACGCCGCGTGAACCTGCTCGCCTGCGCGTTCCTGTCAGGCGCCGTCTTGCTGGCGCTCGAAGTGCTGTGGTTCCGGTTCCTGACGATGTACGTCCTGTCGACCACGACCGCCGGCAGCCTGATGCTGGCCGTGGTGCTGGCCGCCATCGGATTGGGCGGCCTGACGGCATCCGCCTGGCTGCGCTGGCGCCCGGGCGCCGCATCGCGCCTCCCCGCCGTCGCCACCCTCAGCGGATGCGCCGTCATCGCGTCCTACAGCGCCTTCGCACTGCTGACCACCGGCACGCAGATCGAGTCGTGGCGCCGGGTCGTCTGGCTCGCCTCGGTGCTGACCTTCCTGCCGTCCCTCCTCTCCGGCGCTTTCTTCACGCTGCTCGGCGACGCCCTGCAGCGGCAGGTCGGGGTCGCGACCCGCACGGCGGGCTGGCTGACGACGTGGAACACCGGGGGCGCGATGTGCGGACCGCTGGTCGCTGCCTTCGTGCTCCTGCCGGTTCTCGGTATGGAGACAGCGTTCTTCGGGCTGGCCGCCGCCTATGGCGTCATCGGACTTCTGGCGATGTCCGGCGCGCGCGACTGGCGGACTGCCCTGCGCGCCCCGGCGACCGCGGCCTGCGGCGTCGCGCTGGTTGCCGCCCTTGCCGCCTACCCCTTCGGACGGATGCGCGACGTCTACTTCGCGCGCGTGGCGCAGCCCTATGCCCTCGACGGATCCGAAATCGTCGCGATCCGGGAAGGGCCGTCCGAGACCATCTTCCTGATGCAGCAGCGCTGGCTCGAACGGCCCGTCTACAACCGCCTCGTGACCAACGGATTCTCGATGTCGGGCACCGGGATCTCCGGCCTGCGCTACATGCGCTACTTCGTGTACTGGCCCCTCTTCGCGCACCGCGGGCCGATAGAGAACGTGCTCGTCGTTTGCTACGGCGTCGGCGTCACCGCGGGCGCCGCGCTCGATCTGCCCGACGTCGAGTCCGTTGACGTCGTGGATATTTCTCCCGACATCGTCGCGATGAGCGACCTCATCTACCCGGACCAACACCCGCTCCGCGACCCGCGCGTCACCGTGCATATCGATGACGGGCGGCAGTTCCTCCATCGAACGCCGGAACGCTACGACCTCATCACCGGCGAGCCGCCGCCGCCCCGCACGCCCGGCGCCGTCAACATCTATACGCGCGAGTACTTTCAGCTTGTCCACGACCGCCTCGCGGAGGGCGGCATCGCCACCTACTGGCTGCCCGTCGCCCGACCCGATCCGGGCACCAACGTCAGCGGCATCATCCGGGCGTTCTGCGACGTGTTCTCCGACTGCTCGGCCTGGACCGCCACGCCGTTCGACCTGATGCTCGCGGGGACGCGGAACGCGAGCGGCCCCGAGTCGGTGGCGGACTTTGCCGAGCCGTGGCGCCTGCCGGCGCTGCGCGCTCGCCTTGAGGAGATTGGAATCGAACTGCCCCAGCAGATCGGGGCCACGTTCGTCGGGGACGCCGGCTACCTGAATGAACTAACGGCGGGCGCGCCGCCCCTGGTCGATAACCATCCGCGCCGGTTGCGGCCGGACCCGCAGGCGCCGTCGCTGTCGGATCCGGGGTATGGCAGCAATCCGCTGGTCACCGAACTCTACGACAGCGTTCTCGATCCCATGCGCGCGCGCGACGCGCTGGAGGCCTCGGAATACCTCCGCCGCCTCTGGCCCGACGGGTTGATCGACGCGACGCTGCCCTACTTCGACCACCAGCGGGTCCTCAACCGCGTGATGTGGGACGGTGGCCGGCCGCTGGCGCAGATCGAGGACCTGCACTGGCTGCTCACACAGACGCCACTCCGCACGCTGCCCCTGTGGATGCTGGGCAGCGACGACGTCAGGGCCCGCATCGCGGCACGCGGCGACGACGGGACCGGCGCGGCGGAGTACGCGCGGGGCCTCACCGCTCTGGCCCGCCGGGACTACCCCGCAGCCGTCGACGCCCTGGCGAGCGCGGAACGGCAGGGACTCGTCGGCGAGACGATCCGTCCGCTGCTCGTCTACGCCCTCTGTCTGGCCGGAGATCGCGATGCGGCGGCCGTCCTGGCGCGGGACCAGACCGCGAGCACCCCGGAGCAGCAACACTTCTGGACGTGGCTCGGATCGGAGTTCGGCGTCGGACCGCTCACGACCGGTTGATCCTCCCGGCGGCGGCGAAACCCGCCGGGCCTCACCGCCCCGCGCCCGGCGACCCGGTGACGGCTGCCTCCAGCCTGGCAAGCTCGGGGCGATCCGGATGGACGCTGCGCGCCTCGGCCAGCCACGCACGCGCCTCTTCCAGTCGGCCCAACCGGATCAGGGCGTCCGCCCGACCGAACCAGGCCTCGGCGAACCCGGGGGCGACTTCGGTGACCTGCGCGTAGTGAGGCAGGGCATCGGCCAGACGTCCCGCTCCCCGCAACGCCTCGGCCAGCCCCATGCGGGCCTCCACGTAACCCGGCTGCAGGCGGAGCGCGGTTTCGTAGTGCTCCGCCGCTTCGGCCTGACGGCCCTGCAGGGCGAGGATCGCCCCGAGACTGAAATGCGCCCGGGCAAAACCGGGCGATCGCCGCAGCGCCTCCTCGAGTTGCTCGATCGCCGCGCCGGTGTCGCCCCCCGCGGCCAGCGCAGTCGCCAGGCGCTGCCGCAACGAGGGATTGGCCGGCTCCAGCTCGAGGCCCTGCCGGAACGCACTGACCGCTGCGTCCAGGCTGCCCCCCTGCAGCGCCTGAATGCCGCGCGCCTCGAACTTCATCGCGCTCGGCAGAAGCCCGTCGAGCTCCTCCATCAGTGGATCCGCCAGCGGCGGATCCACGCCGCCGCGCCGGCCGAGATGCGCTTCGGCCAGGTCCGTTTCGCCCAGCCCGCGGTAGGCCATCGCCAGCGGGTAGTGGAGCCGGGACGCCTGGGGCGCCAAGGCCAGGGCCTCCTCCAGGTACTGGGCTGCATCCAGGAAGTTGCGCCGCGCGAGGGCGGCCCGCCCCGCGCCGGCAAGCGCCGCGGCGGAACGCGGGTCGTAGGCGGCGGCCTGGCGGAACTGCCGCTCCGCGAGATCCGCCTCGCCCCGGTCGAGGCGAGCCCGCCCGAGCCAGACCAGCGTCGGGACGTCGGCCGGGCGCAGGGCGAGCGCCCGTTCGAAGGCTGCGGTGGCCGCGTCGCGATTCTCCGTCATGCGGTGCAGGTGCCCGAAGTAGTACGGCCAGCGCGCGTCGCGCGGCGCGAGCGCCTCCGCATGCCGGAAGCTGTCGGCCGCCGCGTCGAAATACTCGGCCGCCATGAGGAACAGTCCGAGGGCGCCATAGGCATCGGCGACTTCCGAATCCGGGGCCTGGCGCTCCAGCGCGTCCTGAACGGCCTCGTAGCGCGCGCGCGCCTCCGCCGCCGGCGTCGCCTCGAGTCGCGAAAGATCGGGCAGCGCGACCGGCGCCAACGAGGACCGATCGGCCGCCGCGGGGACTGGCGCGACCGACCCGTCCGTCCGCTCCGGCGCGTCCGAACCGGCGCAACCGGCCACGAGGAGGCCAAGAGAAAGAACGCCGACCGACCGCGGAACGGGCGGCACGAACGACATCTTCACTGCGCGCTTCCCTCCACCAGGGTCGTGTAGCGATCCACCGGGATGCCGCGCCACGCTTCTTCCCGCCCGCTGGGCCAGAAAACGCGCACGTCGACGGGATCGGCGAAGGAATCCAGCCCGACGAGCACACGTGGATCGTTGGCCGACGCATAACTGCCGTCGGCGCGGGCCCGCCGCCAGAGCGTCGTGCCATCGGATCGGAGCACGGCGACCCGGGCCCCCACCATGTCCCGGCCGTCCGTGCCGACGAGACGCAGGCCGACCCAGTGCCGCCGGTTCCCGACGCCGTTGATCAGCAACCGGACCGGTCCCGCGGCGTTCGCCACGACGACATCGGTGTCGCCGTCATTGTCGACGTCGCCGAACGCCGCGCCGCGGCTCACCTCGGACAACTGGAAGACCGATCCGGCGCGGCCCGTGGCGTCTTCGAAGCGGCCGTCCCCGCGGTTGCGCAGGAGCTGGTTCCGCTGATCGAGGGGAAAAGCGTCGCCGGACGAGGCGCGATCGAGGCTCTCGACCACCAGGCCGTTGACCGCGAGGAGGTCGAGCCAGCCGTCGTTGTCGAAATCGATCCACGCGGTCCCGAACCCGGTGTAGGGCAGACTGGCGTAGCGGATGCCGGCGTCGGCGCTTCGCTCGGTGAACAGCCCGGACCCGTCGTTGACGTAGAGCGTGCTGCCCTGGCCGGTCAACTCGGTGACGAACAGGTCTTCATCGCCGTCGTTGTCGAAGTCGCCGAAGTCGACCCCCATGTCCGCCTTGGCCTCTCCCGCCTCCCCGAGGGCCACGCCCCACAGCGCCGCCAGATTGCGGAACGTGCCGTCTCCCTGGTTGACCCAGAGCTGGTTTTCCTGCTGATCGTTGGCTACGAAGATGTCTACCCGCCCGTCGCGGTTGACGTCGGCAGTGGCGACGCCCAGCGCCCGGCCGAATTCGCGCGCCATTCCGGCCGCGGCCGTGACGTCTGTGAACGAGCCGTCTCCACGGTTCCGGTAGAACCGGCTCGGCTGCGCCCGGTACATGTCGGGCACGCAGTAGTTCTCCGGGCCCGTCGGATGAAAGCACGGCACGTGCATGTCGAGGCTGTAGTAGAGGTAGTTGCCGACGAACAGGTCGAGCCAGCCGTCGTGGTCCGCGTCCACGAACGCCGACGAGACGCTCCAGGACGGATCGTCCGTGCCGCTGGCGGCCGAGACCTCGACGAACGTGCCGTCTCCCCGGTTGCGAAACATCTGGTTGGCGCCGAATCGGGTCAGGTACAGGTCGACCCAGCCGTCGTTGTCGATGTCCCCCGTCGCCACACCCATTCCGTAACCCTGCGCGACAATCCCGCTCCCGTCCGTGACGTCGGTGAACGAGAGCGATGGATGCCCCTCCGAATCCACTATCAGGTCGTTGCGGTACAGCCGATCCCGCGGGGCCGCCTCCGGCCGCGGGGCGAGCGGCGGGTCGGCCCCGAGGATGTCTCCCTGAACAAGATAGACGTCGAGGTCGCCGTCGTTGTCGTAGTCGAACAGGGCGGCGCCGGGCCCCATGATCTCCGGCTGGTAGAAGCGGCCCGACATCCCGTTGAAGTGGACGAAGTCGAGGCCGGACGCAGCCGCCCCATCCGTGAACCACTCGGCGCCACCGTGAGGATCCGGCGCCACGGCGTCAGCCGGGGCCTCGGGCGGGGCCGGCTCGTCCGCACAACCGATGGCCAGCGCCAGGACGAGCGCGGTTGCGGTCGCGCGCGAACAAGACGTCATACGGCCGGTCACCTCGCGGGATCGAGTCCCGGCTCGGCGGGTGGAGGGGGCCGGTGATCCGGGTCGTCATCCCGCCACGGCGTGCGGCACGGCTCTTGCCGCAGATACAACTGAAGATTCGACGCCATCCGCTGCGCGACATCCGGACGGGAAGCCTTCGTCGCAATCCCCATCGCCGCCCGCTGCCACTCGACAGCCTCGGCGAACAGGCCCAGTTCGGCCAGCGTCATCGCCATCGTCTCGGCCACCGCCGAGGTCTGCTCGGAAGTGACCAGAGTTCGCATCAACTCCAGGGCCCGCCCGCCGTCGCGCACCCCGTCGTCGGGCGCCGCCGCGAGCAGCCTCGCCAACGCATGGGGGAACTCGGCTCGGCCGGGAAGGACCGCGGCCGCCCGGATCAGCCGCTCGCGGGCTTCGCCGTAGCGTCGGACCCGCACCAAGGCCATTGCTTCCCCGAACCGGGCCACGGCATTGCCGGGATCGAGCTCGATCGCACGACGGTATGGCACCAGGGATGCCTCGCTCCGATCCGTCCGCCGGAGGGCGTCTCCGAGCGCGACATGCCCGGCGGCGAAGTTCGGGTTGTGAAACACCGCGTCCTGGAACCGCTCGATCGCGTCACCGTCGCGACCGGCCCTCGCGAACAAGGCGCCCAGCGCGTTGTGCGCCTGGTACAACGCCGGGTCGAGGCGCAACGCCTCGCGGAAGGCGTTCTCCGCGCCGGCGGCGTTCCCGAGACGCTCCAGCGCGGTCCCAAGATTCAACCGGAGCATGGCCACGTCGGGCGCCCCGTCGGCAGCGGTACGGAAGTGCGCGGCTGCGAGCACCCAGTCTTCACTCCCCGCGGCGTGGAACGCGAGGTCGCGGTAGTACTGGGGGTTCTGGAGGACTCCGGTCAGGGACGCCATGACGGGATCGGGCAGTTGAACCTCATTGCCAGGGCCGTCCGCGCGCCACCGCCGGAGGTGTCCTTCCGCCGCCTCCGGATCGCCCAGGCGCCGGTAGGCCATCGCCAGCGGATAGTGGATGCTGCCGGCGTCAGGATCCAGGTCCAGGGCCGCTTCCAGATGTTCCACGGCCGACGCGTAGTCCTCCGTCGCCAGCGCGATGCGGCCGGCCTCGAAACGCAGCGCGGGAGCGTCGGGCAGCCGTGCGCGGAGCCCGGCGACGAGTGGACCGGCCCGGCCCGGCTCGCCCAACTCCTGGTAGACGCGGCTGAGCCAGACGGTTGCCGCAACATGGTTCGGCCGGAGCTCCCGCGCCCGCTCCAGGTGATCCGCGGACGCTTCGAGGTCACCCATCCGCCGTCGAACGTGTCCCAGCAGGTACGGCCACCGAAACTCCTCCGGCGCCAGCACCTCCGCATTGTCGAGGGACTGCTCCGCATGCTGCAGCAGGTCCGCGGCCATGAACAGCATTCCCAGCTCGCCGTACGCCTCTGACCGCGCGTGCCGCCCCGCCGCTGGGTCACGCGCGACGGCCAGGAGTGAGCGGTAGGCCGCCCCGAGTTGCTGCTGGACCGCCGGATGCAGGCTCCCGACCTCGGGCAGCGCCACCTCGCGCACGACCTGCGGCTCGCCGTGCGCTGCGCGAGCGGCGGCCGCGCCGGCCGGATCCGGCGCGAGCCCCACCGCCAGCCCGAGAAGCGCCAGGCCGAACCGGACCCGGCCCCGCGAAGACTGCCTCCCGCGCCTCACGGGGTCACCTCGGGAGGGTCCGCCCGGTCCCCTGTCTCAGCGAGAGCCATTGATCGGCCGCGACGTCCACCCATTCCTCGGCCTGTCCATCCGGCCACGTCACCTCGACCCGCTGCACCATTGCCGCTCCACCGAGCCCGACGAGGACCCGCGGGTCGCTGGCCGAGGCGTAGCTGCCGTCGGTGCGCGCGCGCCGCCACAGGGTGGGATGTCCGTCGCGAAAGACGCCCACCGTGGCTCCCGTCATGTCCCGTGGCGGATCGCCTCCCACCAGCCGCAACCCCAGCCAGTGGTTCCGGCTGCCGACTTCGTTGAGAAAGAGCCGTGCGGTGCCGTTGTTGTTGCCGATTACGACATCCGTGTCGCCGTCGTTGTCCAGGTCGCCGAAGGCCGCGCCGCGGCTCACCTCCGAGTGGCGCAGGATCGCTCCGGCCTGCTCGGTCGCGTCGTCGAATCGGCCGTCGCCCACGTTGCGGAAGAACTGGTTGGGCTGGTGCAACGGAAACGGGTCACCGGCCTGAACGAGTGGCAGCAGGACACTCACCGCCCCATTGACCGCGAGCAGATCCAGCCAACCGTCGTTGTCGGCGTCGAACCAGCGTGCGCCGAACCCCGTGAACGGCAGGCTCGGCGCCGCCAGCCGGGCGCGGGCGCTGCGATCGTCGAACATCCCCGACCCGTCGTTGACGTACAACGTGTTGGTCTCGGTATCGAGATGCGTCAGGAAGAGGTCGACATCGCCGTCGTTGTCGAAGTCGGCCGCGTCGACTCCCATGCCCGCCTCGGCCGCCCCCGCATGGTTGAGCGCGACGCCCGCCAGCAATGCCTCGTCCCGGAACGTGCCGTCCCGGTTGTTGATCCACAACTGGTTCTCGTCACCGTCATTGGCGACGTAGATGTCAGTCCACCCGTCGCCGTCGAGGTCGTCGGCGACGACGCCCAGCGCACGGCCGTACGGGGTCGCGATCCGGGACTCGGCCGTCACATCGGCAAACGTCCCGTCGCCCTGGTTGCGATACAGCCGGTCGGGCACCGCCAGGTACCGTTGGGGGCCGCAGTAGTTTCGTATTCCTGTCGGCGTCGAACAGTCGGCGTCGCCGCCGGGGCGGTGGTCCACGTAGTTGCCTACGAAGAGGTCGAGCCAGCCGTCGCGATCGAAATCGAGAAACGACGCCGAGAGGCCCCAGCGATCGTTGTTCATTCCCGTCGCGACCGTCACGTCGGCGAACGTGCCGTCGCCATTGTTGCGGAACATGCGATCCGCGCCGAGGCGCGTGAGATAGAGGTCGACGCGGCCGTCGTTGTCGAAGTCGCCCGTCGCGGCGCCCATGCCGTAGCCCGGCGAGCCCAGGCCGCTCCCCGCCGTCACGTCGGTGAACCGCAGCGTTCGGGAGCCGCCGGCGTGCACGACGAGGTCGTTGCGGTACAGGCGATCGCCCCGTCGCGGGGCGTCCGCCGACACGGCACTATCCTCCGCTGGCGCGGCGGGCCCCAGAGATTCTCCCTGTGGAAAATAGATATCCAGATCGCCGTCGTTATCGAAGTCGATCAGCGCCACGCCCGGGGCAAAGATCTCGGCGAAGTCGTAGGCGCCGGACATTCCGTTGAAGTGGACGAAATCGATGCCCGCGGCGGCGGTCGCATCCACGAACCACTCCGCGCCGGTCGCGCCCGCCGCCACGGACCCTTCGCCTGCCGGGGGCGTGAACGAGACGGCGAGAACGAGCCCGCTCAACGCCAGAGCGCGCATGCTGTGAAACATACACCGCGCTCGGGGTCTCTCCGGCCCGGTTGCGCGGCCGCCGTGGGGTCCGGACAGACGAAAGGCCCGTCCCGCGTTGGGGACGGGCCCTTCGTGCGCGAGGAATGTTCCCCGCCCGGGCGGGTGTCCACCCGGCAAGCCGGATTCAGTAGCTGAGCGTCGCACCGATCTTGAACATGCGTCCCTGCATGATCTGCGTCGGCGAGAGCCAGGCTGACCCGAAGGTGGTGTTCCAACTGAGCGTCGCGTCAGTGTTGAAGAGGTTGTAGAGGGCCGCGTTGACCTGGAGCCGCCCTTCTCCGACGCTGAAGTTCTTCGAGAACCGCACGTCCAACTGGTTGACGCGATCGCCGTAGTGCGTCCCCGGCGGGAGCAGGTGGACGCTCTGCCCCCCACCCGTCAGCGGCCGGTCGAGCCCCGTGACGACGGCGTTCGTCGCGTAGTAGCTCGCCAGCACCTCCGGTCCGGCCCGGTTCTGCCAGACCGCGCTCAAGGTCAGGTCCCCGGGCAGCGGGTACGTGACCAGGGCCTTGAAGTCGGGCTGGTACGGCGGCGCGGTCGCACAGTAGTTCGTGCTCGGGTACGAGGTGACGTTCGTTGACCCAATCGTGCCCGCCGTGGTCGCGGCGTTCGACCCGAGGCGCGCATGCTGGATGATGTCGCAGAAGTCGGTGCGCTCCCGGCCGGTGCTGACGCCCGCGTTGAAGATCCCGCCGTTCGCGAGCCGTCCCTGCACGGAAACATCCACGCCGGTGTACACGTCGGTCACGTCGCCGAACTCGGCCGCCGAGGTGACCCAGTTGTCCGTCCTCCCGAAGAACTCCGGCTGGACGTTCATGAAACCGCAGATCTCGTTGCCGCCACCGCCCGGCAGGCGCGAATCGACCGGCGCAACGACGCAGAACTCGTCGAAGCCCGACGCCGGCTGGGCGCGGTTCTGGGTCACGAAGAAGTTGCCGTACCAGTGGCGGGTCCACTGCACGTCGAGACTGATGCCCGGCATCAACTCCTGCTGCAGTCCGAACAGGATCTCGGCATCGTTCGGGCGGACGCCGAAACCGCGCACGATGTCCGGGTTCCAGCGGGTGACGATGGCCGGATCGCCGAGCTGCGCGCTCAGCGCGCCGCATTCGCCGTTCGCCCCGCGATTCCGGAGATTGCAGTCGGGAACGAAATCGCCGTTCGCGTCGGTCCACGTGCGGAAAGCCGCATTGATTCGCGTGTTGACCGGGTTGTTCGCGGTGGCGGTGGCGACCGACTCGCTAGCCACGTACCGCCCGAAGTTGGCCCGGATGACGGTCTGTCCGGTGCCGAATACATCCCAGGACATTCCCGCCCGAGGCGATATGTCCCTCCAGGACGGCGTGTCCGGCACCTCGGCGTAGGTTGTCGCCGGCACCCAGAGCAGCTCCGCGGTCGTCTGCGCCGGGACGTAGGCCTCGTGGAAGTCGTAGCGGATGCCCAGGTTCAGCGTGACCCGATCGAGGGTCCAGCGATCCTGGGCATAGATGCCCAGCGCCGCCCGCAGTTTCTGGAAGTCCTCGAGCGGCCGCGCATACTGCCAGATTCGCGCCGGCATCCCCTGGTTGAAGTCCCAGTGCTGCGCCTGGGTCCCGAAGGCGGTGTAGTTCCGCGTGCCCCACATGTCCTGCACGCCCACCTTCAACGAGTGCGTCCCGGTCACGTAGTTCAGCGAAAAGCGCATGTTCCACTGGTGGTTGTAGGCATCCCAGGTCGTCTCGTCCGCCGCGTACCGCGTATTGGTTGACAGTTCGCGCTTCGCGATCACGTCCGCCGCCACCGGGAACTCGGGCTGCTGCAGGAAACGCCACGTCTCGTTGAAGAAGGCGAGGCCGCCCTCGAGCAGGAGCCGGCTCGTGACCGGGCTCGTCCACCGGAGCTGGCCGATGTAGTCGGGGTCCGAGGTGAGATAGTCGGTCGCCTCGGGCGTCCGGTTGAGACCGGAGTCGCTCACCTTGTGGCGCTTGCCGAACTGATAGTAGGCGGTCAGCTTGTTGCGCTCGCTGATCTGTGAGGTCAGGTTCAGCGTGGCGGTGTGGAAGTACCGGTCACCCGCGAAGGCCGGCTTCGAGAAATCGCGCTGGTCCGGAACCAGCCGGTCCCCGTACTGACACCCTCCTTCCGTACGGCAGAACTGCGGATCGAGCGGATCGATCCGTTCGAACGATTCGGTGTTCCACTGCGTGGACACGAGGTGGCGGTAGCCGAGGTAGAACCAGACCCGGTCCTGAACGATCGGCCCCCCGAACGTCGGGTTGAACTCCGATACCTGCTTCACCGAGTTGACCTGCCGCAACCCCTGGTCGATCAGGTCCTGCCCGAGGTTGTCGGACTGCAGGTTCCCGTTGGTGTAGTCGGCGTAAAGGTCGTAGGTGAACTCGTTCCCGCCCTCCTTGGCGATGCTGTTCGCGACTACGCCGCTCGACCGGTACTCCGCGTCGGTGCCACTTGTGGTGACGGTCATTTCCGCCACCGCACCGGTGTTGATGGCCATCGTGTGGTTGTAGCCGCCACCGGTGTTGTTCATGTTGTTGAACGGCATGCCGTTCATCACCAGCGGCATCTGATCGCCGCGGCTGCCGTGAACCTCCATCGTCTGCCAGTTCGCCCCGTCGGCGCCGCCGACGTCCTGCTGGCTGAGCGGCACCTGCACGCCCGGCACCAGGATGCCGACGTTCTGGAACGACCGGCCCGTCGGCAACTCGGCCAGGACCTCGGACGAGAGGGCCTCGGTCTGGGTCACGGTCTGGACGTCAATGAGCGGAGTCTCGCCGGTGACGGTCACGGTCTCCTCCACGCCGCCGACGGCCATCTGGGCGTCGACATTGGCGGTGAAGGTCGCCGTCAACTCGACCCCCTCGACAACCACCGTGCTGAAACCGGGCAGCGTGAACGACACCGTGTAGACGCCCGGATTGAGCGCGATGATTCGATAGGCGCCCTGGCCGTCGGAGAAGACGACTCGCGATTGTTCAATCAGCGCCGGACTCGACGCCTCGACCGTGACACCGGGAAGAATTCCCCCGGTGTTGTCCGTCACGACTCCCGCAATCTCGGCGTCCTGGGCCAGGACTGCGGTGGGGACGGTGAGGAAGATGAGGACGGCCGCGGGAGCGGCCGCACGAACAAACCGCCGTGCTCTCATTCACACCCCTCCTGACGTTGGCGAATGTGACGAGCCGACCTGTCGACCCGCCCAACCTGCCGCCCGCTTTCAGCAGGATCCGGTGCGACGACGACTAGCCAGAACGACGATCGAAACGGCCCCGAGCAAGCGGGCAACCTCGGGCAGCATACCGCACCTATGGCCCCCCGTCGAGCCTCCGCAGCCCATCCGTGGCGCCCGCGTGGCCCGGCTCGATCTCGAGAGCCCGTCCGAACGCCCGGCGCGCCGCCTCGCGTGCGCCCCGAGCCAGGTACAGCGCACCCAGATTCGACTGCGCGTCCGCGTGCTCGGGATCCACCTCCACGGCCTGCTGGAACCGCGCCAGCGCCGGTTCAAGTTCTCCCCGGCGGGCCAGCCCGATGCCCAGGTTGATGAGAGAGTCGACGTGATTCGGATTGCGATCGAGCGCCCGCTGGTATTCGTCGATCGCTTCGTCGAGCCGCCCGCTGCGATCGAGGACGAGGGCGAGGTCGTAGCGCGTTTCGGCCGTGTCGAGCGCCTGCAAGGCTTCGCGCAGGACCGTCTCGGCGGCGGCGTAACGCCGTAGCGCCGACAGGCAACGCCCGATGTCCGCCAGTACCTGGGGGTCCCCCGGAAACTCCCGGCGATGTTGTTCCAGGAGCTCCAGCGCTTCCTCGTACCGCGCCTGCACCCGCAGCATGGTGGCCAGGTCGAACAGGGCGTCGCGATTCTCGGGTTCGAAGGACAGCGCCCGCCGCACCAGGTGCTCCCGCCAGAGGCCGTTGGTCGTCAGATCCGCTGTCGACGCCTGCTGCAGGAGGAACGCGGCGCTGCGCGATTCGTCGATGAGAGCCTGGAGAAAGCTGTCGACGTACGGAGCGTAGCGAGGCAGGCGCGCGGCTCTCCGGCGGGTCCGGGCAGCGTCGTCGTCGCGGCCGAGCGCGCCGAACGCGTCGCCGAGCAACCGGAACGCCGGCCCGAACCGGGGCGCCGCGGAGGCCGTGACCTCTTCCAGCAAAGCACGCGCCCGCGCCGCGTCTCCGTCTCCGAGCGCCAGACGCGCAAGGCCGAACGCGGCGTACGCCGAGAGAGGCCCAATCGGCGTGTGCCCGGCCGCCTCGGCGGCGGCAGAGGGGGCGGGTTCCGGCAGCTCCATCACGCGCCGCCAAGCGCTCGCGGCCTCGTCCCGCCGCCCCGCCTTGAACGACGCGTCTCCCAGCCGCCACCATGCGGACGCGGTGTCCGGAGCGGCTTCGACGACGGCCCGCAGCGCCCGGAGGGCCCGCTCGTTGTCGCCGCGCGACGCGTGGGCCATGGCGCGGTAGTGGGTCCATCGCGAGTCGTCCGGATCGAGGGCCTCGGCCACCTCGTAGGCCCCGATCGCCTGGTCGTAGTACAGGTTCGCGTGGAAGGCGAGGCCGAACGCGCCGACCGCTTCCGGTGAACGCGGGTTGACGCGGGCCGTCCGGTCCGCCGCCGCCAGATGGGTCCGGATCGCCTCGGTCCGTGCCGACAGATCCGGCAGGGCCGGCAACTGCGGGGCCGAGCCGCCATCACCGGCGCCGCCGCATCCGCAGAGCAGCGTGAGGGCCGCGGCGACGGGGGCGGCGCGCGCGCGCGCAGCCTCCCTACGGGACGGAGTTGCTCCCACGATTGCTCCATAACGTCACGCGCGACATGCGGTCGTAGGGAGGACTGATGTGCATGCCGCCGGTGACCAGGTCCAGAGTGCCATTGCCGTCCATGTCGCCGGCCGCCAGCGTCACGAGGTGCGTCGGAGCGACGGCGATGCGGCGCATGGCGAACCGCATCTCGCCGTCGTTCTCCAGCCAGACCAGGCTGCGCGCATCCGGATCGCTCCACTGGTTGTAGGCGCTCGCCACGATGACGTCGAGGTCGCCGTCTCCGTCGACATCGCCCGCCTGCGGGCTCGATGCGCCCGAGAGGTCGGCGATGCGGTGGGCCCGGAACCGCCGGTCTCCCAGGTTCCGCAACCACTGGACACCATGCCAGGGCCGGCTGTTGGCAGGCGCGTAGTCGAACGCGTCCCCGTTGCTGTGCAGGAGGTCCGCGAGGCCGTCGCCGTCCAGGTCGGCCGCGGTGATCCAGCTCGAGCCGAAATCGGCATTGGCCGATCCCCAGAGCAGCTCCGACGCGAACTGCGCGCTTCCGTCGAACGCCCAGACCTCTTCCCACTCCTGGCTGACGAGCGCCACCACGTCGGGCGCGGCATCCCGGTCGATGTCGACGATCACGGCATTGATCGCCCCCGACAGACGCTGCAGGACGTGCGGTTCGAAGACCCAGTTGCCCGCGTTCTCCAGCCAGAGGGTTTCGCCGCTGTCATAGCCGAAGGCGGCGACCGTCAGGTCCGGGTCGCCGTCGCCATCGAGATCGCCGGCCCGCGCGTCGGCCACCCGGGGCAGTCCTTCGGCGACGACGTGGGTCGCGAACCGTTCGCCGCCCAGATTCTCGAGCACCGTTACCGCCCCTATGCGCAGGTTGCTCGGGAAGAGCTGTCCCAGGCTCGCCACCACCAGATCGCGGTCGCCATCGGCGTCGAGATCGACCGCCTCGACATGCGCCGGAGCCAGGATGTCGTCCGAGATCAAACGCTCGGCATAGGCGCCGGCCGGCGCCTGGCGGATCCATGAGACCCGGCTGCGACCTGCATCGCAGACCAGAATGTCGGACAGCCCGTCACCATCCAGGTCCGTGATGGCCACGTGCGCGATCTGGGGCCGTTCGTTGATGCCGGGCGGATCTCCGACGGGACGAGCCTCGAAGCGCTCCGAAGGCGGCCCCTCGGGCAGGATGGACGAACGCTCCTCGAGGGACGCGTCGGACGATTCCCGCAGCGACGGGCCGCACGCCGCCAGCAGGGCTCCCAGCAGGCAGAACCGGCCAGCGATGACGGCGGCGCTTGACGGGATCATCGGCGGAAACCCCCGCCGCACTGTATCCACGCCGAATATCTTGGGTCAAACGTCTCGCAGACCGTATGATGATGCGGTTGGTGCGGTTGCGAAACACGTATCGCAGCGGAAAACGAGGAGGGACTCCAGGAGGAGGGACTCCATGAAGGTCCGGATCGCGCTCGCCGCGTTGCCCATCGCTCTCCTGCTGGTCTCCGCCGTCAACCCCGGGCGCGCGCAGGAACCGGAAGATCGGTTCGTCGAGATCGACACCCTGAACGTCCGCGACACCCTCTACCACCTCGGGGAAGGCGGCGCGAACGGTCTGGCCCTCATCGACGAGATCAACGGCGGCGTCATCCTCGTCGGGACCAAGCTGCAGGGCTGGGGGCAGCCGATCCTCGACGCCGTCTACCAGGTCACGGACCTGCCGGTGACCACCATCATCAGCACTCATCCGGATCCCGACCACACCGGCGCCAACGGCGAGTTCCCGGATGTGGCCGAGATCATCGCGCACGAGAACACGCGCGAGAACATGGCCCGGATGGAGCGGTTCGCGGGCGGCGCGCCCGGACTCCCGACCACTACCTTCACGGACCGCTTCGGGCTGCTCGAGGACCTCGACCGCATCGAGCTGTACTACTTCGGCCCCGCCCATACCGACGGCGACATCGTGGTCGTCTTCCCGGAAAAGGGCACCGCCTACGTGGGCGAGCTGTTTCCGGACAGGGCGGCGCCGGTCATCGACACGGCCAACGGCGGGAGCGGCGTCGCGTTCCCCGAGACCCTGGCGAGGGCCGTGGAGTCCATCGACGGCGTGAACCGGGTCATCACCGCCCATGCCCCGATCCCCACGACCTACGCCGGACGGGGGCGCCGCGACAGCGGCGAACGGCGCGCCTGGACGGGATGGATGACGTGGGACGACCTGAGGGAGTATGCCGACTTCAACCGGGACTTCCTTGCCTCCGTCCGCGCGTCCCACGAGGCGGGCCGGAGCGTCGACGAAGCGGCGGCGAATCTCGATCTGCCGGAGCGTTACGCGGACTACGACATGGAACAGGCGCGGGCGAACGTCGAGGCGATCTACGCGGAGCTGGAAGGCCGCTGACGGCGGCGGGGACAAACACCATGAAGACGTGGCGTGGGGCGGCGGCGATCGGCGGCCTGTTGGTGCTTGCGGGCGGCGCGGCGGACATCCGTGCCGACGACTGGCCGGAGTTCCGGGGCGAGGGCCGCGTCGGCGAGTGGCGTGAGACCGGCCTGCTCGAGTCGTTTCCGCCGGAGGGTCTCAAGGCCCGTTGGCGGGCGCCGATCAAGGCGGGTTTCGCCGGACCTTCGGTTGCCGATGGCCGGGTGTTCGCGTCCGACTGGGAGCCGACCAACGGCATGCGCGGGACCGAACGCGCCCTGGCGTTCGACGAGGCGACAGGTGAGCTGCTGTGGGTCCAGGAGTGGGAGGCCGACTACGCCGGCATCCAATGGGAAACAGGCCCCGGCGCAACGCCGACGGTTGACGGCGACCGCGTATACGTCCTCGGCCGCACCGGAGTCCTCTCCGCCTTCCGCGTCGACACCGGCGAGCTGCTGTGGCGGAGGAACTACGGCGAGGACTACGCGGTGGATCGGATGCAGTGGGGCTTCGACTGGGGCTTCGCCAGCGCCCCCCTGGTGGACGGCGAACGGCTCATCTGCTTCGTCGGCGGCCAGCCCGACGCGCGCGTGGTGGCGTTCGACAAGATGACCGGCGAGGAGATCTGGCGGGCCCTGCCGAGCGACGAGGACCTTGGCGTCGCCCAGCCGATCATCATTGAGGCGGGCGGGGCGCGCCAGCTCATCGTCTGGAACCCGGAAGAGGTGGCCTCGCTCAATCCGGTGACCGGCGAGATCTACTGGCGGCAGGCGTACATCGTCGGCGGCGCGATGACGGTGGCGGTTCCGGTTCAGGTGGGCGCGCAGCTCTTCCTCTCGACCTTCTACGACGGTCCGATCATGCTCACCCTGAACCAGGATCGGCCCGATGCGACCGTGGCGTGGAAAGGAACCAGCAACAGCGAGATCCGCACCGACGGCCTCCACGCGGTCCTCGCCACGCCGATTATCGACGGCGGCTATATCTACGGCATCTGCAGCTACGGCCAGCTCCGCTGCCTGGACGCGACCACCGGCGAACGCATCTGGGAGACCCAGGAGGCCACCGTCGAGCGGCGCCGCTGGGCATCCGGCTACATGGTGCGGAACGGCAACCGCGTGCTCATCAACAACGACCGCGGCGAGCTGATCATCGCGCGCCTCAGTCCCGAAGGGTACGAAGAGGTGAGCCGCACCAACCTCATCGCCCCGACGTCGCCGCCCGGCAACCGCCGGGAGCTGCGCTTCGTCAACTGGGTCCATCCGGCCTACGCCAACAAGCACATCTATACGCGCAACGACGAGGAGATCGTCGCCTTCTCGATGGACGCGGCCGACTACGAGTGACTCGGCGGCGGCGCTGCCATCAGCCGTCACGCACTCATTGCGGATCCAGGTGACGGGCAAGGACCGACGCACGCGTCAGCGCTAAGAACGCGCATACCGCGAGCAGAACGGCGGACGCCGCGATTGCCACCCTCAGCCCCACCCAGTCCGACGCGGCGCCGAGCGCGAGCGAGCCGACGGCGGGCACGCCCCGCTGAAGAATCCCCCAGATGCTCAACACCCGACCGCGCATCTCGTCGTCGGTCGTCAACTGGGTAAGCGTCTGGCCGGCAATGCCGGTCGCAACCATCAGCAGGCCGATCGCCGCGACGACCGGAATGGCCAGTTCGAAACTCCCGACTACCGCGAGAGCGCCGATCGATGCCGCCGTGCCCAGCGCGCTGAAGAGAAACGTCGCTGTCAGGCCGGGCCGGTCGCCACGCCCCATCATCCAGAACGCCCCGGCGATCGCGCCGACGCCGACGGACGCGGTGAGCGTAGCCAGGCCCTCGGCGCCGCGTCCGAAGACGCCGCTTGTGATGCCTGGCAAGAGCTCCACTACCGGGCGGCCCCACAAGCCTACGACCACAGTGATCAGCAGGATCATGGGTAGGCCCGGCTTGGTGAGGGAATAAGCGAAGCCATCACGAATATCGCCGAACAGGCTTGTCTTGCGGGCACGCTTCGGCCTGTGCGCGATGTCGACGGAGATGCTCATCAGCGCAGCAATGAAGACGACGGTGGAGAGCGCGTTGCCGACGAAACCCCACCCCACGCCGAGCGAAGAGATCACGACGCCGGCCGCGGCCGGCCCCAGGAACCGGGCGAGGTTGAAGCTCATCGCGTTGAAGGCGATCGCCGCGCCGAGATCCGCCTTTGGCACGAGGTCCGGGACGATCGACAAACGAGCTGACTGGTAGAACGCGCTGTTCACGCCGATAACGAGCGAGACGCCGAAGAGGCTGTAGATGTCCAGCAATCCCGTGAAGAACAGGACGGCCAGGACCGCCGCCTGGAGCAGAAGGACGATCTGCGTGATCCGCAGCAGCACCAGGACGTTCACCCGATCGGCGACAGCCCCCGCCACCGGCCCGAGAATGATGATCGGGAACATCTCGGCGAACACGATCAGCCCCAGCCACGTCCCGGATCTCGCAAGATCCCACGCAAGCCATCCGACCGTAACGCGTTGCATCCACGACCCGATCAGGGAGATCGCGTTGGCGGTTGCGTACTTGCGAAAGACGCCGTGGGAGAAGAGACGCGGCAGCGTCTGCAACTGACCGAACGCGGATGCAAGCCGGCTCACGCGCGCCTATCTGCCACGCTGTACTGCCGCACCGACGGCGCAGGCCGGGGCCATTAGACCGTCACCAACTCCGGTGCGAAGACTTCCTCCAGCGCGACACGGCGAGGCGTCAGACCCTGCTCGAACGAGTATCGGGTGACGGACTCGAGTTCCTTCCGATTGGCGACCACGCCGTGCTGCGCGAGTCGTGTCGTTACCGACTCGGACTCCACCAGTCCCGTATCGACATGATAGGCCATGTGCTCCGCGCGCTCGCGCTCGCACAAGTCGTTGGCCCGCTGGAACGCGTCGTAGGTCTTCGCGATGAGTTCCGGGTGCTTCTCCGCAGTTCTACGCTTGACGACCATGCCGTGATTGATGGGAAACATGCCGCTCTTGCGGTAGTACCGAATGCCCTCGGCGCGCGGATCCGGAAAGAGCCGCCGGACGTCGGGGTGGTTCTCCAGGTCGACCCGGCTGCGGTCGACCATGTTCCTGTCGGTGAGGTAGAGAAGCGCCGCGTCGAGTTCTCCCGACGCCACCATGTCGCCGAGGCTGGATTCCGCCGGAATCCGGTTCACCACCACTCCCGGCGGCGGTGTGAATCCGGTCAGGCTACCGTGGCTGAGATCCGGGGTGCGTTCCATCCAGAATGTCATCTCCTTCGGCTCGACACCGAACTCGTGCTGGAGGACGGCTCGGATCCACAGCATCGCGGTCTGCTGGTACTCCGGTACGCCGACCTGCTTTCCCTTGAGGTCGGCCGGCCTTTCGATGCCGGAGTCACGCCGCACCAGGATGCCGGTATGGAAGAAACGGCGCGTCCCGAAGATCGGCAGGCCGATGAACCTGTCATCGCCGTTCGCGGTTATGATGAGCAGCGACGAGAGCGACATCTCAGCGATGTCGAACTCGGCATCCTTGAGCTGGCGGTAGAACAGTTCCGAGCCGTGCACGGCTTGGCATGCGAGCTCGAATCCCTCCACGCCGATCCTGCCGTCCAGCAGCGGTCGGGTGCGCGGGTTCGCCGCCATTCCAAGCTTCAGTTCCATATCCAGTTCCGTCCTTCATGAGACCGGCAAGAACACCGAACCTGGAGGCAGCATGAGCACGCCAGATTCCCCGCCCGCTTCCGACAGGCCGCCGAAGCTGAAACAGCCGCTTTGGGCGATCATCTTCCACAACGTCGCCGACATCGAAGAGGTCAGAAAGCACCGTGAAGCCCACCTCGCCCACCAGGTCGAGCTGGAGCGGAAGGGTGTGCTCTTCGGCGCCGGCCCCCTGGCCGATCTCGACGGCAAGCGGGTCGGGCGCGGGCTCATCATCATCCGAGCGGACACCGCCGAGGCGGCGAAGCGGATCGCGGACTCCGATCCAATGTTCGCTGCGGGCGTCCGTGAGTACAGCATCTATCAGTGGCAGCTTGCGGAAGGGAGTATCCGCGTCACGCTGCGTTTCTCCGACCGGAGCCACTTTGTCGAGTAGAGGCGTGCCCCGCTGCTGCCGCTTCGCTCTCAAACGTAGGTAAGCCCCCTTTCGCGCAGCCGGTCGCGCATGCCGTAGATGTCGAGCGAGACCTCGCCGGCTTGCAGGCGCCGGCGCACTTCGGCCTCCTTTCGTTCGCGCTCCCTGGAGGCTTCCAGCACCCTCGGTGTATCGGATCCCGACACAACGCAGACACCGTCATCGTCGGCGACGATCACGTCGCCCGGCCTCACCAGCGCTCCGGCACAGACAATGGGCACATTTACGCTTCCCAGCGTCTCCTTGACGGTTCCCTGGGCCGACACCGCGCTTGACCAGACCGGAAACCCCATCGCCGTGAGGTCGCGGATGTCGCGCACGCCGGCATCGATGACGAGTCCCGCGACGCCGCGCACCATCAGCGAGATAGCGAGCAGTTCTCCAAAGTAGCCTGCATCGCAGGGAGATGTCGGCGCGACGACCAGAACGTCGCCTTCCCGGCATACCTCGACAGCAACGTGGAGCATCCAGTTGTCGGCGGGCGGCACGGAAACGGTGACAGCCGGCCCCGCGATTCTGGCCCCCGGATAGATGGGACGCACGGCGGAGCCGAGCTGCCCGGAACGCCCCTGGGCCTCATGGACGGTCGCGACGCCGCAATCCCTCAACCCCCTCACCACCGAGGACTTCGGTCGCTCGATGTCTCGCACCACCCGGCTCATCGGCCCCGCCTCGCCCCTGCCAGCCAGTCGCGGCCGCGTGCATAGAGCGCCTGCACTTCCGCACCCTTGAGCCCGGGCATGTCTGGCTTCACCTTGAAACCGATCTTCGTTTGCAGGTAGGCGAGGTGCCGGTACCCCTCGGGAAACGAAGCGAGAAGATCCCGGTCGAGTTCCAGGGCGGCGGCCGGGTCGACAGGGTCCATCCGGTCCTTCTCGTAAATCGGCTGCCTGTGGACCACGCCCCACTTGCCACCCCGCTTCTCCAGGAAATCGTAGAAGCGTCCGGTGCAGACGACATCGACCAGAACGCCTTCGACTTCGGCGCGCTGCGAGATCGTCATCTTGGTCTGGCCGATGGCTCGGTCGCCGGCCAGATCGGCCGAGTGCCCGCCCAGAAAGTGCAGGATGCTGACGCCCCTCTCGAAGCCCTCACGGCTCACCTTGATGAAGTCGTCGGCGCTGCCCTGAAACCAGGTCGCCATCATCACGCCATCGTCGTGCCAAACGGTCCGGAAGCGCTCCCAGTCGCCAGCGTCGCGCCACACCGCCCAGTTCGAGACCAGTTCCTGGATCGCCAGGCGATCGTTGATATCGCTCAATGTCGTACGTCCTCCCTGCCGGATCAACTGAATCGCGGCGCCACCTGGCGCCCAACCGCCCGCCGCAGAATTGCCGACGCGCCGGCTTCCAGTTCGTCCCCGGCCCAGGCGACGTATTGGTCCGGGCGCACAAGGACGAGCCGCGCCGCATAGTCCTTCCTCTCGCCGAGCGCGTCGTCCCGGACTACCTCAAGCGGAACGCCAAGCGCCGCCGCCGCGGCCTCGAACGAGCCGATCGCGCATTCCGGCGCATCGAAGGCGAACAGGGTGAAGTCTCTGCCGAGCGCTTCGAAGGCGTTGCCGCCCCCAGACAGCGTCCGGGGACCCAGGTGATGTCCCGGCCGCGCGGCGAACGTGTAGTCGCCGTGGACGCTGCAGCGCCCCTCGGGCGGCCCCAGCACCACCGGCGAGCCCTCGTAGTGCGGTTCGTAGGTCCGAATGTAAGCCGTGATGCCCTTTCCGAACTCGCCCCACATCTCCTCGAATCTGTCCGTGCCCTCGCCGCCGCAGCGGTCCAGCCAGTCGCGATCGCTTTCGATGCGGCGGGCGATGATGTCCTCCCCGGTCTCCACGATGATCGGACGGCGCTCAGCGCCGTAGCTGTCGAGCAGCGCCTCGCTTCCCCAGCCCTCGAGCTTCGCCGTCAACTTCCAGGCCAGATTGGCGGCATCCTCAAGACCGGTGTTGAGACCGAAGCCGCCGTAGGGCGGATGCTGGTGGGCGGCATCGCCAGCCAGGAACATGCGGCCCTTGCGATAGTCCCTCGCAACGTTGATGCGAAGATCCCAGAAACCGACGTGATCGACCTCCGCCTCGAACGCCATGCCGGCGCCATCCTCCATGAGGGCCTGGAAGTCGAAGTTCTCGCGATTGGTGTCCTTCGGTACCGGCGCGTGGAAGAAGAAGCCCCCGCCGATGTCGACCCTGCCGAAGAAGTGCCAGTAGCCACGGAGTTCCGGCTTCAGGACCCTGTAGGTCGAACAGGCCGGAAACCGGTTCAACACCTCGTGCAGCTCCTGTGAGCGGAAGACGGTCAGCACCATGCGTTGGTCGAAGTCCCTCCCCGTCCGGTCGGTCCCCATCGTCTCGCGCACGAGCGAACGGCCGCCGTCACAGCCGACTGCGTAGTCCGCCTCCAGAACCTCGCCATCACCCTGGGCGTCGTCAGCATCCTGGGAGTCTGCGGACCAGCTAACGAATGTCCCGCTATCGGCGGGCGCATCGGCAACCACCGCGCTTACACCACCGGCTTCCTCCGAAACCGAACGAACGATCCTGCCGTAGAACGTCTTGAGACCGGGCAGTTCGGAGGCACGCTGCCGAAGCACGTCTTCCGTGCGGTACTGCGGCAGGCGCTCGTTGGCCTTGAAGAAGTACTCCCTCACCGGACGCGCGCGTTCAATGCCACTGGCGTGCCAATGCTCGCCCGTCAGCGATCCGTAGCAGGTTATGCCGCCGGAAGGGTGGCCGCGCGGCATAGTACGTGCGGCGCGCAACTTCTCCTCGCAGTTCATGAGCCAGAAGTGCTCGGCGGAGCGGTGCGTGAGGTTCTGCCCTTTCGGAATCCGGACCGGCTCGCGATGGCGCTCGACGAGCGCGCATTCGACACCCCTCGCGGCCAGCATGATGCCGAGTGCGTGCCCGACAGGTCCGCCTCCGGCAATGAGGACCTGGTACCGCTTGGAATGACGCCTACTGCCTGGTCTGGAGCTTGTGATAGCCAAGTTCTCTTCGCGTCTCGTCGAGGCGCTTTCCCGCCCTGAGATACTCGCGGATCTTCTCTTCGGTGTCGGAGATCTGCTCGGCGATCCGCAGCACCTCGCTCTCCTTCGCCGGCGGAATGGACACAACGCCGTCGGAATCGCCAAGCAGCAGGCAACCCGGGACGACGCGCGCGTTGCCGATGTTCACCGGGACGTTGACGCCCTCGACCTTCACCCTCCCCTTGCCGGTCCGCATCGAATAGGAACGCGTGAAGACCGGGTAGCCAAGTTTCAGGCACATATGGACGTCGCGGCAGGCGCCGTCGATCACGGTGCCGGCCACCCTGTTGCGGCTGGCCAGGAACGTCATGATGTCGCCCCATACGGTCGCGTCCTCACGGCCGCCGTTGTCGAGCGCGATCACCACACCTTCGGGCACGTCATCCAGGAAGTCGCCAACCGTGCCCGGGTCGTCGTCGGACGGCCCGTAGAGGACCGTGAAGGCGCGTCCGCACATGCGGAACGCAGGGTCCCGCGGCTTGATGCCGAGGCACTGGCCGGGAATGCCCAACCGGTCCAGCGCATCCGAGACGGCGGCCGAGTCCAGCTTCGAGCACCGTTCCACGTTCGTGTCGGTCATGTCCTGCCGCCCTTCGGAGATTGCCCATCGCTGCTCTCGAGCAGGGTTTCATAGTTGCGGCCCATCACCTGACTCGCGGGCGTGCCCTTGCGCGCCTCGTCCGCCATCAGACGCTCCCTTTGCGTGATCCGCTCGGCGGCTTCGATGATCGCGGCGGCGCGCTTCTGCGGCAGGAAGACGACGCCGCTTGCGTCCGCGATGACAAGATCGCCGGGGTTGACCGTCACGTCTCCAACCGTGATCGCGCAGTTCCAGTCGACCTCGTAGACCCTGCCCCGGGCCGTGCGCGCTGTCATCCCGCGAGCAAAGACGGGGAAGCCGAGCGCGCGCGACTCGTCGATGTCGCGCGCGGGTCCCTCGCAAATGACGCCCTGAACCCCCTTGACCTGCGCCGCGTTGGACAGGACTCCGCCCCACGAGCCGGCGTCCATCCCCGTCCGTTGCTCTACGACGATGATGTCGCCAGGTCGGGCCGCATCGATCGCAGCGGTGCACAGGTGGCGGGTAGTGCCCCCCTCCGGCTTCGTGCCGCCAAGCTTGACCGTGATCACGCGGCCGGCAAGACGTGCGCCGGTCGCGTAACGGGCGATGCCTGACACCGACGGCGCCACACCCAGGCCATCGCACGCGTCCGAAACCCCACAGGCGTCAAGGCGCGCAAGTCGGTTCACGAGGGCTCGTGTGTCGCTCAAGAGCGAAACATCACCTCCAGCACATGAAGCCCTGCGCCGTACCGGATCCGGCGGCGGAGCGATAGCACGGCACATAGTCGATGACATGGGCCGTGAGGCTCGTGCCCTGGAGCGCCCCGGCAAGGCCAAGCCAGGTTTTCAGCTCCGACGTGCCCGCCTGATAGATGTCTTCGGGGGTCTCCAGCAATTCCTCCACATCGCCGGAGGCGAGCGAGGACATCACGAGCCGGTCGAAGTCCTCGTCGATGATGAAGTGGGTCATCCCGCCGGATCCAAACAGCGCCACCCGCGCGTCGCTATCCCACTCGTCGATCGTCTTGCGTACGACCTGGCCGATCTCGTAGCAGCGCCGCGCCCTGGGCTGGTTGGGCTGCCAGAACGTGTTCAGGATGATCGGGACGTTCGGGATGACGTCGTCCGACATGATGTTCCGGTAGATGAAACCGAACGCGTGAGAAACCCCCGCCGTCCTGAGACGGCCCAGCGGCTGGATGGTCGACATCGCGACATCGATATCGGCGCCTGACATGTCGGCGATGACGCGGCGTGCAAGCTCCGGATGACAGGGATGGATCATCTCCCGTTCCGGAGCGTGACCGGGTTCGGCGATCGCAATGCCGGGAGGCAACTGGGCCTTGTCCTCCTCTGACATGGGGCGATTGACGAGCGCCTCGCCGGCATAGACCGCGATCGCAGGCTGATTGTCGGGAAGAAACATCTCCTGCTGGTCGTTGCCGAAGATCACCGCGACATCCGGCTTGGCCGCTTCGTAAGCCTTTCTCATTTCCTCGATCGCGGCCTTGTTGCGCTTGAACTTCCGTTTCCAGACGTCGAGCGTGACTTCCCTTTCGAGCCCTTCTTCCCGGCGCATCGCGGCGAGTTGGTCGAAGGTGTAGTTGCCGCCCCGGAACGGATGGTCGGTCTTCCGCTTGTCCGCCACGACGCGCTGCCCCCATTGCTCCGGCGGCGTATGGAGCTGGGGACCGTGCGAAGTTGCGGTAGCGAAGACGATTTCAGCCATCGGATTGCTCGTTGTCGCGTTCGTTCGACGGATGTTCCAAGGCGCCTATCCCGGCGCGTACTTGCCGCCCACTTGCGGTGCGAACAGATCCCTCCGCCCGCTGAACCCCGCCTGCTCACGCTCCCGGCGGGTCTCCCGTGACCATGCGCGTTTCACCTGGTCGCGAACTCCTACCCTGAGCCGCCCCATGCCGGCCGCTTCCATCTCGACGACATCGCCGTCCTGGAACGCATGAAGCCCGGTGTGGTTGGTGCCCGTTCCGAGGATGTCACCGGGAAACAGGGTATGGACGGACGTCAGCCAGGCGATGCACCGCGCGATCGGATAGGCCATGTCGCTGGTGCTGTAATGCTGCCTGAGTTCGCCGTTGTTCCACAGCCGGACGGTGAGATTCTGCGGATCGGGGATTTCGTCGGCCGTGACGATATAGGGACCGATGGGCGCGAACGTGTCGCGCGACTTCATCTGGAAATAGACGTTGCGCTCCGGCCCCAGTCCGCGCGCCGAACCGTCGATGAAGTTCGTGTAACCGAACACGTGATCGAACGCGTCTTCCTCGCTGACGTTCTTCCCCTCCTTGCCGAACACGACGGCGACCTCCGCTTCACCTTCGAAGACGAGCGCCGGAACATCGGGCAGCACGATATCGTCGCCATGGCCGATGACGGACGAGGACGGTTTGGCAAACGCGTTGAGGTCGGGTAGCGCCTGTCGCGCACCGCCTTCCCTATAGTTGGAGGCCATACAGACAAAGTTGTTGGGACCCGGCAGAGGCGGACGGATCCGGACACTGTCGACAGGCTCGCCTTCGAGGCGCGCCGCAGCCTGTTCCAACCGCTCGCGAAACTCGTCGAACCGCGCGATCACGCCGCTCATGAGATCGTGCGGCTTCACGTAAGGCACGCTTGCCACCTCGCCCATCACGTCGACGATCCGGTCGCCCCTGACGACACCAAGCCGGTAGTCATTGAAAAGGGCTAGTTTCATCCGGAATCCTGCCTCCTGCTCGTGCGCCCCGCATCACGCAGAGCCTTGTCGGCCCCGGGCTTCGCGAGATCGCCAAGCTTGAAGAGGTCGATCGCGTTGCCGGAGAGAATGGCGTTCTTTTCGGCATCGCCGATGAAGTCGATACCCTTGACCGACGGCGCCACGTCGTCCAGCAGACGGCCGGTATGGGGATGAGTTTCGGATCCGACACCGGGGCATTCGGCGCCGAACAGGCATCGCTCCGGCCCCATCGTCTTCACGAGCAGTTCGACCGCGTCCTGCGTGTAGAGCACCGTGTCGAAGTAGAGCTTCTTGATCCGATGGGAGAACAGCCTGGATTCGTCGCCGCCGGAACGGCGCAGGCTGCCTGCTTCGAACCGGCCAAGCTGGTACGGGACGGCGCCGCCGCCGTGGGAAACGAGAACCCTGAGGTCCGGAAAGTCGTCCAGCACATCGGAATTGACAAGGCCGAAGACCGCGGTCGTCTCCTCGTTGATGAAATGCAGGCTGTAAGGCTCTCTCGGGGCCACCGATCCGGTGCCGTGGATATGGGCCACGACGTCGAGTTCGCAGAACTTCTCATAGAGCGGGTACCAGTAACGGTCCCCCATCGGCGGCGCCTGGACGCCCGAATTCTCGTACGGATCGGGATTCAGGAGCGCGCCCTTGAAACGCAGTTCGTTGACGCAGCGTTCCAGTTCGCGGATGGCCATGGCGACAGGTTCGCCGGATGGCTGCGGGAGGCCGGCAATGCCGAAGAAGCGGTCGGGATAGAGCTGCGTTTCGCGGTAGATGATGTTGTTCACCTCCTCGTGAAACCACTGGACGATCTTCGACGGCTTCTCGTTGTGCATGAGCTGGAACGGCCGCGGGCTGAGGGCCTGCATGTCGGTCTTCACATGGTCGATGTAGTCCATGTGACTGTACGGACCGATCTCGGCGTGGTTCTCCACGGCTTCCCGGATCTGGTCGTCGGTAATCTTGACTCCACCGCGCCCGTGGCTGCCGCGCGAGGCCAGTTGCAGCGCCTTGTAGGCCCACAGCTCTGCGGGCGCGCTGACGTGGGCATGGCAATCGATGATCATGGAACGACGATCCACCGTTATTCGCCCCTGATCAGAGCCGATGTCTCCACAATCCGTTCTTCGGGCAGGCTGTAGGCGTCCAGGATGAACTGCGTCATCGCCTCGCCCGTGGTCAGCGCCAGAGGATCCGCCTGGGTCGCGACCCACTCGGCCTGGAACTCCGAGTCGTTGTAAGTGTCGACCAAGGCCTGGCGCAGCGCGGCCACACGGTCCCCCGGCACGCCCGGCGGCACCGAGTAGGGGCGCGACATTTCCTCGAGACCGAAGATGTACGTCAGGATTTCCCTTTGGTCCGGATCGTCCACGAAGTCGAGTGCCATCGGCACTCCCATCGCGGTGAGCTCCACATCGGGCACGACCGAGAGCTGCGCCAGCACGCGCACGATGTCGTCGTCGAGCAGGTTGGCGTTGCGCGCCTTCAACGATCCCCAGGAGTAGCCAAGCAGCCCGTGAACCTCGCCCTGCTCGATCGCCAGCATGATGCGCGGATTGCCCTCGTAGCCGAGCACCAGCCTGAATCTGGTGCCCGCCATGGCGTTGAGCAAGCGGGTGTAGACGGCAGTCACTGCGCCTGCGCCGGTCGAGCCGACCGCCATTTCCACCTGCTGCGCCTCCTCGAACGTCCCGGCCGGCGCATCAGTCCGGAAGAACGCGATCGCCGTCGGACGCTTCTGCGGACTGCCCAGCCAATTCACCTCGCGTGAGTCATACTCGGCGCCGGGCATCCGCCAGAGCGGCGCCAGCAGGGCGTTGGCCGAAACCAGCCCCATGACAGTCCCGTCCTTGGGGGCGGCGTTGAAAAGGTAGTTGGCGGCGCGAAGCGTACCTGCCCCCGGCATGTTTTCGGTAACCACCGTCGGATTACCCGGAACGTGACGGGGGAAGTACTTGAAGAAGAGATCGACGGCCGCCTGGGCAGGGCCGCCGGCCGGGAAGCCGTTGATCATCGTGATCGTCTTTCCGGCAAAGAACTCCTCGGGGTTCTGTGCCGAAGTGGGCAAGACGACGGCCACGGTCAGCACGGCGGCGCTGACTCCAACCCGGGCGTATCTGGCTGCCACGCCGAGACCGTTAGGTGTACGCATGCCTTCCATCGCGGGTCGTTGCATGCCTTCCTCCCTTGGGTTGCACAGGACGACTACACGGAAGGAACTGTCCTCAGAATTGGCCACAGTCCTCCAAGCATTGATTCCGGCCATCCGTAAGAAAGCGAATAGTCGAATACCAGGTAGACGAATCCGGCCACGGCCGCGGCCAGACCCAGCGTGACCGGCCACGGCTCATGGTTTTCGACCCTCATGAAGACGACGATGAAGGTGAAGATGCTGGGAATGACCCCGACGACATACATCATGCCCAGGAAGCCGACCATCCACACGAGCAATACGCCAGCGCGTGACATGATCTGCCGGTTCGCCATACTGCCCCGATCGGCGGCGACATCCATGTGGATGGAGCGCCGAACCCTGGTCTCCGCCTCCTGAACGAGCGATTCGCTGCCGTGCGCGTGGCCGCGGCGGGTAGCGAGGTTCAGAAGGCTCGTGACGATGCAGATGAGAGCTATGCCGCCGACGATCAGCGGTACCGTCTTCGCAGCGGGACGCCACGGTAGGGCCGAAACCATCATGGCCGACAGCAGGACGCCGAAGCCGAGATAGAACCAGTCGCCCGCAACGAAGCGTGGTGCGCCGGCTTGCTTGAGGATGTCGCGGACCCCGCCTTCGTCCTTGAGCTCGCGTAGGAGCGGGCGGGCAAAACCGATCGCCGCCAGGACGATGATCGCCAGGACGATGGGGCGCGTGATCCAGTCCATGCCGTACCGGGCGATGGAAATGAACATGTTCTGCTCGACGATCGCACCCAGGACGAAGCCCAGGATCATCGGCGCGCGCGGCCATTTGAGGTGCTTCATGGTCCAGCCCAGCGCACCGAAGACCAGGAGCAGGATGATGTCGACCCAACTGCGGGAAGCCGCATAGGCGCCGATGTACGTGATCCCCAGGACAGCCGGGAAGATGAGGGTGAACCGCAACGTCGCGATCCTCGCGAGTTGACCGCTGAACGCGAAGCAAAGGCCGGCCCCCAGGATGTTGGCCATGGCGATGCTCCAGACCATCGAATAGGTCATGCTGACATTGGAGGTCAGCATCGCCGGGCCTGGCACAAGACCGTGCGATATGAAGGCGCTCAGGAGAAGGGCCATCCCCGCGCTGCCCGGCACGCCGAATGCGATGGTCGGCACGAGTACGCCGCCCTCGCGGGCATTGTTGGCGCTCTCCGACGCGATGACGCCGCGCACGTCGCCCTTGCCGAAAGTGAGGTGCGCGTCCTTGACGGAGCGCAGTGCATGCCCGTACGCGACCCAATCGATGATGGCGGAGCCCACCCCCGGCATCGCGCCGAGCGCGGTGCCGATCCAACTGCAACGGAGAACCAGCCACCAGTCGCGGACGACGTCCCGAACGCCCTGGATGAGGCCCGCCATCGTGCCCTGCTGCCTGCCTGCGATGGACGTCCGTCCGATCGCAAGGTCCGCAAGTTCGGGCAGGGCGAAAATCCCGAGCACCAACGGCAGCAGGGGCACACCGTCATAGAAGTACAGCACGTTCAGCGTCCATCGCAGAACCCCGGTCTGCGGGTCGGAACCCACCATCGCCAGCATCATGCCGAGGCAGGCCACCGCCATGCCGCGCAGTGGGGCGTTGCCTGATAGCACCGCGACCATGGATATCCCGAACAACGACATGGCGAGCAATTCAGGCGAGCCCAACAACAGCACGAGCGGCCTGAGAAGCGGGATCGAAAAGGCGAGCAGGAAGGCGCCGAACACGCCGCCCAGGAGCGACGCCGTATAGGCCGCAGCAAGCGCCCTCCCAGCCTCGCCTTTCCTGGCCATCGGCAAGCCGTCAATGACAGTTGCGGCGGAACCGGCGGTGCCTGGTACGCCGAACAGGATGGCGGGTATGGGGTCGCCGGTGGCTACCGCGGAACCGAGCCCCAGGAGGAATGCGATCGCAGACGCCGGATCCATGGCGTACGTGAAGGGGAGGATCAGAGCCGTGCCGGCAAGGCCACCGATTCCGGGGATGACGCCCACGATCAGGCCGATGACAACGCCCGCGGCCAGAAAGAGCAGCCGGTGCGGCTCGATCATCAGCGCCAATGCCTCCAGCGCGGCGCCGACGAGATCTACCTCCAAGGTTCTAGGGCTCAGCCCACGGATCCAGGATGACCTTGCCGGAAACGACACGCTCCCCCACCAGTCGATGGGCCTGCGCGGCCTCCGCAAGCGGCAGAATCCGATCGATCAGCGGCTTGAAGTCCATCTCCGGTGCTTGCGCTAGCGCCGCCGCGATCGAATCTCGCGACGAACCGAGGACACCCTTGATCATGATTCGGTTGCGGAACAGGTGCTCGACATCAAGATCGACCACACCGCCGCCATGGGCCCCCGAGGTCACCAGCCTGCCCTCCCGGCCGAGAGACCGAAACGCCCTTGGGAATAGATCCGGGTCACCGATGTTCTCGAACACGACGTCGACACCTTTGCCACCGGTCAGTTCCCTCACCCGCTTGGTGAGCTCTTCGGCGCGGTAATTGACGCCCGCATCGGCGCCGAGCGCGACGGCGGCGTCGACGCGGTCGTCCGACCCGGCCGCGCAGATCACCCTCGCGCCGAGATGCTTGCCGACCTGGACGCCGGCGCTGCCAAGTCCACCCGAAGCGCCCATGATCAGAATCCATTCACCGGGCTTCACTCTGGCCGTATCACGCAGGGACAGGATCGCCGCGCCGAGGTGGCGGCCGGCGACCGTCGCGGCCACGTAGTCGAGATCGTCCGGGATCGGCGCGATCGCGTGCGCCGGCGCCTTGACGTACTGTGCATATCCGCCCGGAAGCTGCACACCGACCGAGATCGAGGGTGTACCGGGACGTTCACGCCAAGGCGCCACGAACACGCGATCGCCGACCCTCGGATCGTCCACGCCCTCGCCGGCTTCGACGACGATCCCCGAGGGGTCGACGCCCGGGATGTGCGGGAGTGTTACCTCCTTCACATAGTCGCCAGCCCGGAGTGTGAGGTCGAGCGTCCGGTTGACCGAGACCGCATGCACCTCGACGATCGCCTCGCCCGGTCCGGCGACGGGCTTCTCGACGTTCTCGTACTTGAGGACATCGGCTCCGCCGAATTCGTGCATGACGACGGCCTTCATCGTCTCCTTCGCCACGACCGCCACTACGCCCACGGCCCCATGAAGGTCTCGCCGCAGAACTCGTCGTCGGCTGCATCGATCGTGTCCGGCCACGCGTTGTGGTCGATCGGGCGGCGCTGGTCGGCAGGCCGGGGCCGACCGTCCCAGCCCACCTGCTCCATGTAGTAATAGAGCTGGATGAGATGACCGTCCGGATCAACTGCGAAGGCCGTGTAGTCCATGCCGGGGGTGAGCTCCGGCGGCAGGCAGCGGATTTCGATGCCGTGTTCCTCGAGGAACCGCATGGCGTCGCGCAACTGCCGGTAGCTGTACACGCGAACGCCGAACGACATGCAGTAGGAATGCTGCGAGAGGCCGAGCGACTCTGCGAGGTCCCAGTCGTAGAGCGCCAGTACGTGATGATCGGTGTTGGACCGCAGGAACACGCAGCGGTGCCCCTGCCACTCGAGAGCCTCCGTCACCCTGAGACCCAGATCGTCGCGATAGAACTTCAGCGCCGCCTCCATGTCGGGAACGAGCAGGCTGACCGGTCCAATCTGCGTGATCTTGAACGGGCGCGGCATCCTGATGCCGTCGACCTCGTAGTCGAAGGGCATCGTCTCGTCGTGGCGGTATCCGCCTGTCAGATTGACGCCCCTGTCGATCCCGTCCTGCACCTCCTGGTACTCGGAAATCTGGGGCAGATCCGGCGCTTGCTTGAACGGACGCCACAACTCCCTGGGCTTGCTGTACCCGTCCCACCCGATCTGCTCCATGCCGTAGTAGAGCTCGTTCGGATGCCCCCAGGGATCGAGTACGTAGGTGTGCCAGTTCGAGCCCGGCGTATCGCGTCCGGACTTGGAGATCGCGACGTCCTGCCCCGCCAGCCAGGTCTCGCCGTTCACGACCTCGTCCAGACTTCCCACGATCCAGGAGACCTGCCCAACCGTGACCCTGGGCGGCAATATGCGCCCCCTGGCTTCCGACATGTTGGCGGAGCTGAAGATGAACGCGTGGTGATCGCCACCATACCTGGCGAAGTAGAGGTTCGGGTCGTCGACCGTCGCAGCGAGCTCCGGCGTCATGCGCCCGGACATGTCGACGACGTCGGTGACCTGAAATCCGAGCAGGTCTATGTATAGCCTGTAGAAGTCGCGAATATGGCGAGTGAGGAACAGGAAATGGCCGAGGCGCCGTACCCGAAACGGCCTCTCCAGCATGATCCCGCCAACATCGTGGCGATCACCCGTCTCCATTCGCGCCGCCTCCGCCCTTGCCCAGAATGCCGGCAACGTTGCTCGCGGTGCGGCCTATGTGGTCGCGCATCGCGTTGACGGCCGCCTCGGCGTCTCGCGCCAGCGCCAGCCTGGCGAGACGGCGATGCTCAGCGCGCGCGTCGCGCGGCTTCGTGCGCAGGCGACCCGACAAACGCCGGTAGCGCTCCGCCTGATCGAACAGGTCGGACCAGGTTGCGAGCAGGCGCGCCGAGCCGCAGGCGACGATCAACGCCCTGTGAAACGCCTTGTGACGTTCGGTCCAGTCCTCCGACCGGAGCCGTGGGTGATTCCCGTGATCGCGCTGCTCGACGACCTCGAGACGATGGGCTGCGGCCACGATCTCGCCCTCCCAGTCGTCGCCGCCCTTCGCCATGGCGGCGCGCAGCGCCTCGCTCTCGACGAGCAGTCTGAAATCGGTCAGATCGCGGAAGTCCTCCAGCGAAATAGGCCCAACGCGAAACCCGCGGCGGCCATCGGCCGTAACGAGTCCTTCGGCAGCGAGACGATGGAGCGCTTCCCGCAAGGGTGTGTTCGACAACGAGAAGGTCCGCTGAAGATCCTCGACCTTCAGCTTCTCACCGGGCTTAAGGCTGCCAAGCAACACTTCGCGTCTGAGCTGTCGATAGGCATGCTGCGACCTTGTTGGACCAGCGGGACTCAACGACTCGAGCTGCGCCGCACCTGTGGGCATTGGCCACTCCATTTTAGCAGTCTTCGCATGATTGTGCACAAAATGGAGACGGCGGCGTCAATCGCGCGCGCCCCGGATCCGCCTCCCTAGTCTACGGCCAGCGCCATGATCCAGTCGAATTCCATTTCCCAGTAGAACTCGCCTTCGAATCCTGCCTGTTCGATCCGGGTCTCGTCCTCCACCCGTTCGAACGTTCCGACAAGACTCTCCTTGACGCCGAAGACCGCATCGGAATGCAGGTAGGGATCATCGGGATCGAAGACATGGGAGGTCACGGTCTCGCATCCGTCCTTGGACAACATGAAATGCAAGTGCGCAGGTCGGAACGGGTGCCGGCCGAGCCGCTCCAGGAGCTCGCCCACGGGCCCGTCCGCCGGGATCGCGTAGTGCGTCGGCCGCACGGCGCGGAACCAGTAGGCGCCGTCCGGTCCCGTCGTGAACACCCCACGCAGATTGAAATCGGGCTGGATGCCCTCTTGCTGAACGTCGTAGAACCCCTCGTCGTTTGCCTGCCAGACATCGATCCGGACGCCTTCGAGCGGCGCTCCGCCGGTGTCGGTTACCCGGCCCTTGACCAGCAGATCCTCGCCTTTCCCGTCGAGGCAGATATTCACCCCCATCGGATAGACTGGCGCGCCGGTCACGTGAAACGGCCCCAGCACCGTATTCTCCGACGCCCCGCCGGGGCGGCGGGAATTGACGGCATCCACCAACATCGACACGCCCAGCACATCGCTCAGCAGGATGAACTCCTGTCGCCAGTCGTTGCACATATGTCCGGTGCGGGTGAGGAATCGGATTGCCTCCATCCATTCTTCCCGGGTCGGCTCTATCTCCTTGACCGCCTCGTGCAGCTTGCGGATCAGCACCTCCATGACCGCTCTCAGGCGGGGGTCGCGGGCATTTCCGTTTCGACCCGCGACTATCTCGGCCGAGTTCTCTTCCGTAAAGTAACCGGTCTTGTGAGCGTCCATTCTCGTGTCCCCGTCTATTGCGCGCGCATGCTCCCGAACAACCCGCGATGCCCCTCGACGATCCGCCGTTCGGCTTCCGCGTCAACGTCCAGACTGCTGTTTCCGCGCTCGAACGTCCCACCCAGAAGAATGCCGTCCGCGCGCGGAAACATGTACAGCCCGCTCCGAATCACGATGTAGTCGACCTCCGGCTGCGGAAACAGGATCGTCAACTGCCCCTTTGCCGGCACGAGCCGGTTGTCGTCGAAGAGCGTGGCGGCCCCGAGTCCGGTGCAGTTGATCACGACCCGCTCCGGCAGCCCCGCCACCGCCGGGCGATCACGCAGCTCGCCCACGACGACCTTGCCGCCGGCGATATGCACGTCGCGCAACAGGGCGTTCAGGTAGATCGCGGGCTCGATGAGCATCGTCCGGACGCGCTGCGCGTAGGCCGCCGGGAATGGATGCTGGCCCGGCCCAAGCTGGACCGCGCTCGCGAAGACGTCGGGCAGGAGGTCGAACAGCCGGCTCTCGCGTGGCTCGTCCGACAGGTAGTAATTGTCGATCCAGCGGACGCCGTATCCCGCGCCGACGAAGTCCTGGAAGTAGCGGAAGGCAATTCGGCTGGCATCGACGAACTGCGACACGAACGCGGGCGTCGCCTCGTCGCGGTCGAATACCGACGCCGGCGTCCACTGCCCCCCGGCCACGTTGGATGTCGTACGCGGCGGGAGGTCCCGCGCGTAGATCGTCACCGCCCAGCCTCGGAGCTGCAGCAGGCGCGCGGTAGCGAGCCCCACTACGCCGCAGCCGAGCACGGCGGCCCGGCGCTCTCCCCCGGCGACCCCCATCTCGGCCTCGCGCGCCGCAAGTTCGGCGGTTCCCCAGGAAAGCGAGATACCGCCGCCGCCGTGCCCGTAGTTGTGAACGATCAGCTTGTCACCCATCCGGACGGTTTCCAGCCGGAAGCCGGCCGGCCGGTAGGGCCGAAGCCCGACGACGCGCCGGATGATGCGATCCCACGCGACGTCGACCGGCACGAGACCGGCCGCGCCGGCCCCCGGTCTCGGCCCGGGCAGGCGGAGTCCACAAGCCGAGGCGGCAACCGCGCCCAGCGCGGCCTGGCCGCCCCACCGCAGCGCTGTCCGGCGGGTTACCGCGCGCGGCATCAGGTCGACCGCCCGCCCGGCTCGGCGCCGCCGTAGACGAACGCTTCCAGCTCGCCGTGGACGCGTTCGATGGTGCCGGCGGACGGCGCCGGGGTGAATGCCGACACCAGCAGCGCCGTGCCCGTGTTCGCCAGCAGAGCCCAGATGGCGCCGTGCATCCCCGCCGGATGCGGCGCAACCACCAGCGTCACGTACAGCGTGGCCAGGCCGGCCGCGATTCCCGCGACGACGCCCGCGCGGGTGAGTGTCCGGCGGGTGGGGAAGCAGACTCCCACGACGCCCGGCAGCAACTGCAGGGCCCCCGAACCCGACAGGGTGATGAGGACGACCAGGAAGTCGAAGGTGCTGACGGTGAGAGCGTAGCCGACGGCGAGAAGCAGCACGACGAATGTCCGTCCCACCCACAGGTAGTGCGCCTGGCTCGCGCCGGGCCGGACGTATCGCCGGTAGACGTCGTGCGTGAGGACCGTCATGTTCGAGTGAAGTATGGAGTCGAGCGTCGACATCGCGGCGGCGGTGGCGCCGGCCAGGATCGCCCCGGTCAGCCACGGCGAGACGTGCGCGAAGAGCAGCTCCGGAAAGATCCGGTCGGGGATGTCGAGATCCGGCATCGCCACCGCGCCGCCGAGACCGACGAGCGCCGCCGGAATGTAGAGCGTCATCAGGCAGATCGGTGTTGTCGCTCCGAGCGCCTTCAGCGTCTTTGCGTCGACCGCGGTGTAGTACCGAATCAGCATGTGGGGCTGCAGGATGATTCCGAACGACAGGGTGACGATCATCCCGATCCACATGCCGGGCGTGAAGAAACCGTTGGGCCCGGGCAGCGTGAGCAGATCCGGACGCTGCGCCGCGACTTCCCGCCAGAGCTGGAGCGGTCCGCCGAACAGTTCGTAGGCGAGTACCAGGGCGCCAATCCAGACGGCGGCGTACATCCAGATGCCCTGCAGCACGTCGGTCCAGTAGACCGCCCGCAGTCCGCCCGCGATCAGGTAGAAGGCGGCCACGATCAACAGCAGCAACGTCCCGATCTCGAACGAGACGCGTCCGTCCGTGGCGACGTTGATGATGTAGCCGAGCCCCTGCGCCTGAACCTGGATGTACAGGATGGTGAAGACGACCGACACGAGCGCGACGGTGACCCGCACCGCTTCCGATTCGTAGAAGTCCGCCATCAGGTCGGCCGGCGTGATGTAACCGAACGCCTTGCCCAGCGCCCAGATACGCGTGCCGAGGACATAGGTGATGGCGCCGGCCAGCACCGTCCACGCCCCCGCCGCCCAGAAGCCGATGCCGTGGGTATAGAAGAAGCCGCCCGAACCGAGGAACGCGAAGGCCGAATGGAACGTCGCGACGATGGTCAGGTAGAGGACGATGAAGCCGGCCTTCCGGCCGTAGAGCATGAAGTCCTCCATGTCGACGGTCAGGCGCCGGTTCGCAAGCACCCCAAGGAGCAGCGTGAAGCCGAGGTAGGCGGCGATCAGGGTGGTCGCGACTTCCCAGGCTTCCATCAGGCGCTTCTCCTGCCGGACCGGCTGCGCCACGACGTGGAGGGCATGCCCATGGCTGCTACACCTGCCGCCGCCACACCCAGATCAGGATGCCGATCAGCGCGACGTAGACCACGAGGAGCGCGGCATACAGGAAGGGCGCGCCGAAGATCCACGGTTCGGCGCGGTTCAGCAGCGTGTGGGTAACCGGCGGCAGGGCGAGAAGGAAGACCGCGAGGAAGGCGGCGGTCGCGACCCAGCCATCGCGCGTCCGGGGAACCAGGTGCGAACGCGGGGACACGCGAATCGGCATGGCGCCCTAGGATGCCTCCACGCGGACCGTCACGACGTCCGTCTCGTGATACTGCTGGTGGCGAACCGACGATGCGAGGTGCCGGAGCAGTCGGAGCGAGACCTCCTCTTCCGCCCGGGCGCCGCTGACTCGGTCCCCCAGCACCGCGATGCGATCCTCGATATTCGACTCGTCGGTCGCCGCGATGAACTCCAGTTCGGCGGCGCGCCCGTCGTTGCGGGCGGTGATCTGCAGTCGCCGCTCCACCGCTGCCTCCCCTTCCCGACCGGGCCGGATGAGAGTCAGCAGAGTCTCCTCGCCGACCGCGCGGAGTCGGTCGGTCATCTCCTCTCCCCAGCCGCGGCCGGCCGCGAACTCGGTGAGGAACTTGTCGATCTTCGGATAGGCGTCCGCGTTCAGGCCCGCCCGCAACCGTCGTGGACGGGGCCTCGAATACTCCAGGAACAGCGTCAACACGATGGCCGCCAGACCGCCCGACGTCATGCCGTTGCCCAGCAGCCCGCTCCAGGCCCCAAGGGCATCGGCGAAGAGCAACTCGTTCTGGAAGCCGAGTCCGACCCAGAATCCGACGCCCGCGACGACGCCCTTGCGGTAGTCCACGCCGTCCTCGACGACCACGCGCATGCCGAGCACGAACAGGGCGCTCATCAACACGATGGTGTAGGCGCCGACCACAGGGCTCGGAATCGCGAGGATCAGCGCCATGAATTTCGGCAGGAACGCCAGCACGAGGAAGGCGGCGCCGATCGCCACCCCGACCGCCCGTGACGCCACGCCGGTGATGTCGGTGACCGATACGCTCGACGAATAGGTCGTGTTCGGCACCGTTGCGGCGAGGCCCGAGAGCAGGTTCCCGACGCCATCGGCGGCTACCGCGCCCTGAACGACGCGGAAGTCGGTCGCCCGCGACTTCCGGTACGAGACGCGCTGGATGGCGACGCTGTCGCCGATCGTCTCGATGGCGCCGATCAGGGTCACGAACACGAACGCCGGCAGGAGCGACCAGAACGCGACACCGAAATTGACATCGAATCCAGGCCAGGCGCCCGCCGGGAGGCCGACCCAGCCCGCCTCGGCCACGAGCCGCGTGTCGTACAAACCGTACCCGGCAGCCGCAGCGCAGCCTGCGGCGATGCCGATGACGGGAGCCCAGAGGCGCCAATAACCAGCCGCGCGAAGCGTCACCGCCACCGTCATCACGAGGGTCACGATGACGCTGACCGGAGCCGCGGCGGCCGGCGACCCCTCCGGCACGTCGGTCAGCATGCCGAACATGATCGGCATCAGGGTCACCGGGATCAGCATGATCACGGTGCCGCACACAGTTGGCGTAAGGACCCGGCGAAGCAGCGACAGCTTTGCCGACAGTGCGAACTGGAAGAGCGCCGAGACGGTGACAAGCGTCGCGAGCAGACCGGGGCCGCCCTCGCTGAGGGCGGTGACGCAGACGGCGATGAACGCGGCCGACGTCCCCATCAACAACACGTGGCCGGAGCCGACCCGTCCAACCCGGACCGCCTGGAGTATGGTCGTGATGCCGCTGATGGCGAGCGCCGCGAACGCCGCCCACGACAGGAAATTCTCTCCGGCGTCCGCCGCCCGCACCACGATGGCCGGGGTCAGCACGATGCCGGCGACCGTCAGCATGGCGAACTGAAAACCGAGCCCGAGGGCAAGCGCCGGAGGCGGCTGCTCCTCCGGTTCGTAGCGAACCTCCCTCGCGTGGTCAGCGGTTGCGGTCATCAGCGCGATCCCCTCCCGGCACACGCCCCGGGTCCGTCATTTGTACAGCATCCCCGGGATCGATGCTCCCGCCCGCCCGTCAACGCTCCGTTCATGCTTCCGAAACCCCTGGGGCCGTGTCGGGCCAATCCCCCTGTACAATGTGCACGCACCACACGTGCCCGCGCGCCCGCACGATGTCCGAAATCAAGAAGCCGACCGCCGACGAGAACGTCGACGCTTCGGGACCGCCCACCGGGAGGCAAGTCCTGGTCTACCTCGGCGGCAACCTCGGCCGCGAGCAACGGTTCATCGACGAGGCTGACGCCCTGGGCCGCATGATGGCCGCCGAAGGCATCGGGCTCGTGTACGGCGGGGCGGGGATAGGGCTGATGGGCGTCCTGGCCAACGCCGTTCTCGAAGAGGGCGGCTTCGTCACCGGCGTCATCCCGCGGCAACTGTCCTACCAGGAACTCGCCCACGAGAGTCTGAGCCGAATCGTCGAGGTCAACACGATGCACGAGCGGAAGCACCTGATGCAATCGCTCGTCCAGGGCTGCATAGCCCTGCCCGGCGGCTACGGGACTCTGGAAGAGATCTTCGAAGCCCTCACGTGGGCGCAGATACCGGTGGAAATGCACGAGAAGCCGTGCGTCTTCGCAAACATCAACGGCTACTTCGACCACGTCTTCAAGTTCCTCGACCACGCGGTGGACCAGGGGCTGCTGCGTCCGGAGAACCGGCTGATCGCCCGGCAGGCGCCGACCGCCACCGGAGCCCTGCAAGTGATTCAGCAGACCTGGGCCGCAGAGGAACAGGCCATACTCGACGTGATCAAGTCCTACGAGAGTTGAAGCCCGGAGGAGACCAGAAGATGAGTGGACGGACCCCGGCTACACCTTCCCCCGACCAAGAAACGAGTCGTCGCCAGTTCTTCAGGTTCCTGGCGGCCAGCCCGTTGCTGGGCCTCGCGGCGTCCGGCCTGCCGGCGAGCTGGCAGCGCGCCCTGGCGCGCGAGGCGGAGTTCGGCGCGGCGCCCGGATCCTCGGCGCTCCAGTGCCGCGCGTGCGGGACCGAGATCCTTGCCTCGCTGGAACAGCCTCGTTTCAACGCCCAGCAGGAACCCGCCCTGCCTCCTCAGAACGCCGTGGAGGATCAATTGACGGGACAGATGGTCGAGTCGCCTGACGACGCGATCAATGTCTGGGATTTCGAGCGGGTCGCGCATGCCAACAATCTGCCCCAGCACTGGGACTACCTGCACATGGGGGTCGACGACTACGAGACGCGGCGGGCGAACCGCGAAGGATTCCAGCGCCTGATGCTTCGCCCCCGGCGGCTGGGCGGTGAGGCGCTGCCGGAACTCGATACCTCGGCCGAACTCTACGGCCGGCGGTGGGCCTCACCCCTCTTTCTCTGTCCGGTCGCGAGCCTCGAGGCCTACCACACGCAGGGTGAGAGCGGCGCCGCGCGGGCGGCGGGGGCGCGAGACATCATGCAGATGCAGTCGCATCAGAGCTCGCAGTCCTACGCCGACATCGCCGAGGCCCGAGGCGAACCGCACTGGTTCCAGATCTACACGGTGCCGGACTGGAACGTGAACCAGCGGGTCATCGACCGCGTGGCCGGCGCGGGCTGTCCCGCCCTCGTGTGGACCATCGATCTGCTGGGCGGCAGCAACCGCGAGTTGCAGCGGCGGACCCTGTCGGGCGACGGTTACGAGTCGGTGCTCTGCCAGAACTGCCACCAGCACCACCCCGACTACCGGCGGCCGATGCGGGCCGGGCTGGAAGGTCCGGAGGGCCCTCGTTATCCCTACACCTGGGACTACGTCAAGCGCCTCAAGGACGCCAGCGACATGAAGCTCATCCTGAAGGGCATCATGACGGCCGAGGGCGCCGAGCAGGCGATCGAGCACGGCGCGGACGGGATCTTCGTATCCAATCACGGCGGCCGGGCGGTGAACAGCATGTGGTCGACGATCGACTCGTTACCCGAGGTGGTCGCCGCGGTCAGGGGCCGCGTGCCGGTGTTCATCGACAGCGGCGTCCGTCGCGGCACCGACGTCTTCAAGGCCGTGGCGCTGGGCGCCGACGCGGTCGGGATCGGCCGCCCCTATGTGTGGGGTCTCGGGGCCTTCGGAGAGGACGGCGTCACCAAGGTAATCGACCTGATTCACGCGGAGTTCCGCATCGCGATGCGCCAGACTCGGACGGCGTCCGTTGCCCAGATTACGGATCGCTTCGTCATGGAGGGCAAGAACCCCATCATGATGCGGGACAACCGGCTCGGCTTCGGACTCTGATGGACGCGGCCGATTTGCGCGCCGGCTCGGAATCGGGAGGACACAGAATGCTCGTCGCACGTCGAACCGGTTTCCTGCGGTCCGCGACCGCCGCTGCCGTCGGTTTCGCGCTGCTGGCCGGGACCGAGGCGGCGGCGCAGTCCGCCGTCGAGTTCATCGTGTCCGGGACCTCGACCGTCCGCGGATGGACCTGTTCGGTGAACGGGACGGCGGACGTCACGCCCGGTTCGTCCGCGCCGGCCCCGGGTTTCGACGCGGGAGTTCAGTCAGCCACTCTGACCGTCCGGGTGGCCGACTTCGAATGCCCCGACGAGGAGATGACCGAGCATCTCTTCGACGCGATGAAGCCGACCGAGTTCGCCGAGATCACCTTCGCGCTCGAAAGCTACGAAGCATCCGACCAGGGCGCCCAAGCCAGCGGCTCGCTCGCCATTCAGGACGTCACCCTGCCGGTGACCTTCCCCATCGAGATGACGCCGTCGGGATCGGGTGTCGAGATCGCGGGTGAGGTCCGACTCGACATGACGGACTACGGTGTCGAGCCGCCAGTCGTCATGCTCGGGCTCCTGCGCGTGCGGCCGGAGATACGCATCGAGTTCAGCGGCCTCGTCGTCCCCTGAGGCGCGCGCCGGCATGGTGCGCCGGCGTCCACGCCCGGCAAGCGACGCCATGGTGCGCCGGCGTCCACGCCGGCACTCACAGGCCGGTTCCAAGGCGGTACCATCGAAAGAGTTCGAAGACCTCACCTCGGCGCTCGTCTTCCACGGGGAACCGGCCCGTCTCCTGGATCACCTCTCCAATGACGATCGCGTCCTGATTGTCGAATCGGTCAAGGACTGATTTGGTGGCGTCGCTGACGGGTTCGTCCAGGAAGGATCGCGCATCCACACCCACCAGGTAGGCGCAAGTGCATTCGTAGGGCACGCCTTCACCGTTGTGATCGGTGTCGTAGCGCCGATCATCCTCTTCAAGGTAGTGCTCGAGGCAATGGACGACACCGGCAAGGTCCTTCGTCTGCTCTCTGTCATTGAAGGCGACCAGCTTGAGGAGGACATAGAGCGGCAGCGGGGCTACGGGAACCGTCGGCCCGCCGTCGATCGGAACGGAAACGGCGTTGGGCACGACCTGGCCGAAACCAGCCATGTTCAAGACCAAGCCCTCTTCGAGTTCCAGATACCCATCCGGTGCGATCGCTTCGCTGAACGGAAGGATGTCCACCCAACCCCCGTCCCCACGCTGCAGACGATGCGGCAGGTGTGTGCGCGTGAACCCGTAGTCGGCAAGTCGGTCCTTCAAGCGATCGAAATCCGCAAGGCTCTCAACTACAACGGCTACGTCCGCATCGTTGGTTCCGTGGTCCGGTCGGGCATCCAGAAGCAGTTCGGGAACCAACGCTCCCACGATTCCAAACGGGATTCCCAACTCCTGCAGTCCGCGCGTGAGGTCGGACACGACTGGCATCAGGGCGGGATCAAGGCCCGGCATCGTCAAGAACCCTGGGCCGGAACAATTCGGCTGCTTCGAGCGCCTGCCCCGTGTCCCGATACCGCAGCTCGGCGTAGGTGAGCAGATCCGGAGCAACGGGCAGGTTGTCGTCGGTCTCGCCAGTTATCGCCAAGGGGCCTGGCGCTTCGATGACCACCAGGTTGCCGCCGCGAGCGGGTTGGGCGACCAGGGCTTTCTGAGCTTCACGGTCCTCGAGCGTACGGACGGATGCGTATATTTCCGTCTCTTTCGCGCGAAAGAACGGCACGCGGCGCGCTGCCTGGTCGGCGCCGGTCAGCGCCCACGGTAGCGCACGCTCGCCAAGCACTTTCCGCAGCCGCAGCCAGATGTCCTGTTTGCCCTCGGCCCGCACCTGGAACCGTCGCTCCTTGAGCCGGGGACGCAACCCTTCGACGTAGGCTTGCACCCACAGCGCAACCAACGCCTGCCGGTCGACGACTCTCCGGCCGTCCTTCTCCTTGAGCAGGAGTCCGCGTCGACCCAGGTCGTTCATGCATCCGGCAACGGTGCCGAGGGCCACGTCCGCCTGGTCCGCCAGAGCGCGGTACGGCACATCGGCGAGTCGCGGACGGATGAGGATGGCCATGACCGTCTTGATCCATCCCTTCTGTGGCCGGGCGCGAGCGAGAATGTGTTCCTTCTTTGGCGGGCGGCCCTCCACGTGAACGAACATGCCGGGAGCTTCCAGGTGGGCATTGCCCGCGAGATCGAGGTAGTCGATATCCGCACGCTCGAGGGCGACCGCCTGTTCTCGTCGGACGTGCGGCGCCAGCAGGAGGACCCTGTCGCCCCCTCGACCTGGTGGTAGGGTCGCACGTCGTCGGTTCAACTGTTCGACTACGACCCCAACGTCCTGATGACGAAGGTGCCGCTTCTCCTCGACCAGGTACCGGACCGTACCCTCTACGGCCTTCCAGGTGACGACGCCATCGAATTGGGCCAGGACATTTGCCAGCATGCGGATCTCGGCCTTCGGCATCCACTTCTGCAGAGCAGGCCGATACAGGTCGAGGTCAGGCGCGGCTCCCGGTCGAGTCACGTTCAGAAATGTATCATGTTCGTTATTAATGAACAATATGAATTCCTGAACGGCCGGCCGTCGGAGCCGTAGGCGACGATGGTCGGGCTAAGTCAGGTCGAAGCGATCGAGATTCATCACCTTGTTCCACGCCGCCACGAAGTCGCGCACAAACGCCGCCTGCGCGTCGTCGCATGCGTAGACTTCCGCGATGGCGCGGAGCTGGGAGTTGGACCCGAAGACGAGGTCGACCGCCGTGCCGGTCCACTTGAGCTCGCCCGTGTCGCCGTCGCGCCCCTCGAACACGCCGTCCGACGCGGACGACGCCTGCCACGCCAGGTTCATGTCGAGGAGGTTCACGAAGAAGTCGTTGCTCAACGTCTCGGGCCGCTTCGTGAAGACTCCGTAACCGGACTGCCCGGCGTTCGCGTTCAGGACACGCAGGCCGCCGACGAGCACGGTCATCTCGGGAGCGGTCAGGGTCAGCAACTGCGCCCGGTCCACCAGTAACTCCTCGGCGGCCCGGCGGTGTCCGTTCCCGACGTAGTTGCGGAACCCGTCCGCGGCCGGCTCCAGCACGGCAAACGACTCGACGTCGGTCTGCTCCTGCGCCGCGTCGGTCCGCCCCGGCGCGAAAGGAACCTCCACGTCGTGCCCGGCGTTCTTCGCGGCCTGTTCGACGGCGGCGCACCCGCCGAGAACAATCACGTCCGCGAGCGAGACCCGCTTCCCGCCGGACTGCGCGCGGTTGAAGTCCTCCTGGATCCCCTCCAGTACTCCCAGCACGTCCGCCAACTGCTCCGGCTGGTTCACCTCCCAGTCCTTCTGCGGCGCGAGGCGAATGCGAGCCCCGTTCGCGCCGCCGCGCTTGTCGCTGCCGCGGAAGGTCGAGGCGGACGCCCAGGCGGTGGAGACCAGTTGGGAAATCGACAGCCCCGATTCCAGGATCCGGCTCTTGAGCGCGGCAACATCGTCCGCGTCGATCAGCTCGTGATCGACAGCGGGCACCGGGTCCTGCCACAGGAGATGCTCGTCGGGAACCTCCGGTCCGAGGTAGCGCGAAACCGGCCCCATGTCACGGTGGGTCAGCTTGAACCACGCGCGGGCAAAGGCATCCGCGAACTCGTCCGGGTTCTCGTGGAAGCGCCTCGATATCGGTTCGTAGATCGGGTCCATCCGCAGGGAGAGGTCGGTCGTCAGCATCACCGGCGTGTGCCGCTTCGACGGATCGTGGGCGTCCGGGACGGTGTCAGCGCCTCCGGAGTCCTTCGGAACCCACTGATTTGCTCCCGCCGGGCTCTTGGTCAACTCCCACTCGTAGCCGAACAGGGTCTCGAAGAAGCTGTTGTCCCAGGTCACCGGAGTGGGCGTCCAGGTACCCTCCAGCCCGCTGGTGATCGTGTCGCCGCCCTTGCCGCTGCCGAACGTGTTGTTCCAGCCGAGGCCCTGCTCCTCGATGGAGGCGCCCTCGGGCTCGGGGCCGACATGGCTGTCCGGGGCGGCGCCGTGGGTCTTGCCGAAGGTGTGGCCGCCGGCGATGAGGGCGACCGTCTCCTCGTCGTTCATCGCCATCCGGCCGAACGTCTCCCGAATGTCGCGGCCTGCGGCGACCGGATCCGGATTGCCGTTGGGGCCCTCGGGATTCACGTAGATCAGGCCCATCTGCACCGCGCCGAAGGGGTTCGCGAGCTCGCGGTCGCCGCTGTAGCGCCCGTCGGCAAGCCACTCGGTCTCGGGACCCCAGTAGATGTCCTCCTCGGGCTCCCAGACGTCCTCGCGGCCACCGGCGAAACCGAACGTCTTGAGCCCCATCGATTCCAGAGCGCAGTTGCCCGCCAGGATCATCAGGTCGGCCCACGAGAGCTTCCGGCCGTACTTCTGCTTGACCGGCCAGAGCAGCCGGCGCGCCTTGTCGAGGTTGGCGTTGTCGGGCCAACTGTTGAGGGGAGCGAAGCGCTGCGTTCCGGAGGCGCCGCCGCCGCGGCCGTCGTAGATCCGGTACGTTCCGGCGCTGTGCCATGCCATCCGGATGAACAGCGGCCCGTAGTGGCCGTAGTCGGCCGGCCACCACTCCTGCGACGTCGTCATCACCGACTCGATGTCCTGCTTGACGGCATCCAGATCGACGGTCTTGAACTCCTCCGCGTAGTTGAACGTCCCGCCCATGGGATCCGACAACGCTGAGTTCTGGTGGAGCACCTTCAGGTTCAGTTGATTCGGCCACCATCGCAGGTTCTCGGCAACACGTGCCGCCGTGTGCCGGTGGCCCACTACCGGGCACTTGCCCTCGCTCGCCGTCTTCTGCTCAGCCGTGTCGTGCATTTCGTTCGACCCTTTCTGTTGTTGCTATCCGTGCTCCTGCTGCCCGCGGACTTCGCGACAGCCGGGGCAGTACCCCCAGTAGATGACCTCGGCCTCGTCGATCTCGTAGCCGTGATCCTCGGCGGCGGTGAGGCAGGGCGTCACACCGACCGCGCAGTCGATGTCAACGGTGACGCCGCAAGTGCGGCAGACAAGGTGATGGTGATTGTCGCCCACTCGATCCTCGTAGCGCGCGGGCGAACCCGCCGGCTGAATCCTGCGGGCCAGGCCTCTCTCGACCAGCGTTCCCAAGGTGTCGTACACCGCCTGGCGCGAGATCGACCCGATGCTGCCTCGCACGTCGTCCGCGAGCTCGTCGGCCGTGGCGTGCGGGTGCGTCGCCATTGCCCGTAGCACGGCAAGTCGCTGCGCCGTGACCTGCAACCCGTGCTGCCTCAGGAGCCGCTCCGCGTCCCCGGTCATTCTCTCAGGGTAATGGTTGATTCTGGACTAAGTCAAGCATTGGTCAGGATCGAATATGATCGGGCCGAGATGCAGGCGGCGGCACGATCCCCGCGGTTGGACGGTTCCCGGCACCGTGTCCAGCTCGCGGCCCTCGTCTTCCTGTCCGGCGCGACCGGCCTGGCCTACGAGGTGCTCTGGCTCAAGGAGCTGAGCCTGCTGTTCGGGAGCACGGCGTATGCCGCGTCCACGACGCTCGCCGTCTTCTTTCTCGGCCTGGCGCTGGGTGGCGCCCTGTTCGGACGCTGGTCGCCGAATCTGCGCTCGCCGCTACTCGCCTACGCCTGGATCGAACTGGGGATCGCGGTCTCGGCGGCACTGTACTTCGCGTTGCTCGAGATCTACTTCCAGTTCTACGGTCCGGTCTACGACGCGCTCATCGACCGGCCGGCCGCCTTCAATGCGTTCAGGGTCACGCTGGCGACACTGGTGCTCCTGCCCCCGGCCGCCCTGATGGGCGGCACCTTGCCGGTCCTCGGCCAGTACCTCGTCCGGCAGCCGAACGAACTCGGCCGCGCGGGATCGTGGCTTTATGCGATCAACACGATAGGCGCAGCCGCCGGCGCGTTTCTCGCCGGGTTCGTGCTGCCGCTCGCGCTCGGCTTCAATCGGGCATACCTGCTGGCCATGGTGGTCAACGTGGCGGTTGCCGGCCTTGCCTGGCGTCTGTCACGCACCGGCGGCCAGGAAACCGCAGACGTTCCGGGTATCCCGCATGATGGGGGCGGGCAGGCGGAGCGACGGTCGAAAGGCGCCCGGCGCCGCCCGCCGGCCGTCTCCGTCTCCGGCGCGGCCTGTCCTGCATGGCTCCTCGCCGCTATCGCCAGTCTCTCCGGCGCCTTCGCGCTCGGGCTGGAGGTGCTCTGGACGCGGATGTTCGCCCAGGTTCTGCAGAACTCGGTCTATACCTTCTCGACCATCCTCGTGGTCTTCCTGGCCGCGCTGGCGACCGGCTCGGCAGTGGCCAACCGCCTCTGCCGCACGGGGGCGGCCCCGGCGCAGGTCCTGTGGATGCTCCTGACGCTGTCGGGACTCGGCGTGGCCACCACACCCTTCGTCTTCCAGGATCTGACCGCCGGAGTCAGCACCCTGACCACCGGCGACGCCTGGATTTCCTACGTCGTCTCGATCTTCGGCAACACGATGGTGCTGCTGTTCGTGCCCGCGGCCCTGCTTGGGAGCGTCTTCCCCTACCTGCTGCGCGCGGCGGAAGGCACGCCCGCCGCGCCGGGCGCCATCATCGGCCGTCTCGGCGCGCTCAACACGGCCGGCGGCGTCGTCGGCTCACTCGCCGCGGGGTTCGTGCTCCTCGGCACGGTGGGGCTCTGGAACAGCGTCCGGCTCATCGCCGCCGGCTACCTGGTCCTGGCCCTGGCCGCCGCGTGGCGCGGCTGGCGGACGCCCCGCGCGCGGCTCCTGCCGGCAATGGCCACGCTCGGCGCGGTGGCGCTGCTCGGCACTGCGCTCGACGCCACCCGCCTGACCCTCGTCGACATCGACACCGGGCGCGGCGAGGAGTTGCTCGCCACCTGGGAAGGCCCCGACGGCGTGGTAGCCGTCATCGAGCGTGCCGGGAACCGGCGCATCAAGATGAACAATTTCTACACCCTGGGCGGGACCGGCTCCATCGAGCAGGAGCAGAACCAGGCGCTGCTTCCCCTGATGACGCACCCGAGTCCCCGCGCGGTCTTCCTGCTCGGTCTCGGCACCGGCATAACCGCGGGGTCCGCCCTACGGCATCCGGTCGAGCGGCTCCTGGTCTGCGAGATCGCGTCCGACGTGATCGTGGCCGCCGCGACCTACTTCAACGCCCCGAGCGGCGGGCTCTTCACCGACCCGCGGGCGTCTGTCCGCGCCTGCGACGCCCGCAACCACCTGCTGGGCACGACCGAGCGCTACGACGTGATCATCGCCGACCTGTTCGTACCCTGGCGGGCTGGCGTCGGCAACCTCTACAGCCGCGAGCACTTCGAGGCAGCGCGCGCCCGCCTGACCCCCGGCGGGCTCTTCGTCCAGTGGCTGCCGCTGTACCAAGTCTCCCGCCGCGAGTTCGACCTGGTGACGCGCACCATGCTGAGCGTCTTCGAGCAGGTCACGCTATGGCGCGGCAGCTTCAGCCCGGAAATCGCGTACGTGGCGTTGGTCGGCGCGACCGAACCGACCGCGCTCGACCCGGCCGTGATCGAGCGCAACGGGCAGCATCTGAGCGGCGGCGCTCCGCTGCCCGACGCCACCGCGCTCGCGGTGACCCTGCCGTTCTATGCGGGAAACCTGTCGGAGGCGGGCGGACTGATTCCCCCCGGGCCCATCAACACGGACGACCGGCCGCTCGTCGAGTATCTGGCGCCCGTGACTCAGCGCGAAGAACGCGCGGGGACGACCGGTTGGTTCAATTCCACCGACCTGGCGGACTTTCTCCGGCGCCTCGCGGAGTCGGCGCCGCCCGCGCGCGACCCGCACCTCGCGCTGCTGACGGCCGCGCAACGGGACTTCGTGACGGCGGGACTCAGCTACTACGAGGGAGCGGTTGCCCGGCAGCTCGGACGCGACGCCGAGGCGGACGAGCACTTCCGCGACTTCGCGCTACGCATCCCCGTTGAGTTCTACCCGCCGATCGACGACGAGATCGCGGACGCCGACGTCGTTCCTTAGCCGGGGCTCCTAACCGTACCCGAAGGCTACCCGGGCGCCGGCGCGAGCCGATCGTGCTTGCTGATGAAGCTCCGCAGGGCGCGCCGATCGGGGGCGACCAGTTCCGCGACACGCCCGCGGTCGACAAGGCACACGATGATCTCGCCGACTTCCTGATTCACATCGCCGAAGACGCCGTAGCTCTGCATATTGAGGGTCTGATGCCGATTGTCGTCGGTCGGGCTGAGGTAGTAGACCATGTCGGCCCGGTAGCGGTGAATCAGGAACAGATGGATCAGGGTCATCAGCCGCTTCCTGCGCAGCGCTTCGCTGAACGTGTTCTGATCGTGCACCGTCAGGATCCGGTGTCCCTTCCGGTCCAGCACGAGCGCGAAGATGATGTTGGCGAGCTGTGCATCATCCTTGCCGGTGATGCGGAGCTCTAGCAGCTCCGAGCCGGCCCGGTAGGGCTTCAAGTCGACCTGCAGACCGCCCTCGATTCCATAGTGCTCGCACCACATGCCGAGCCACTCCGCGAGCAGCGAGCGCGGCACCTCGGTCTGGACCAGGTGCTGATGCTGGGTGGAGCTCTTCCCCATCGCCTTCGTGGTCGCGGTCCTTCCCGACGACGCCGCAAGCGCCGCATCGAGGCGCGGGCCTCCGGCCAGCGTCTGCGGGGTTCGGTAGGGTGAGTCGACGAGCCGGATCTTGCGCTGAACGCGGGCCAGCGCCAGCATGCCGTCCTCCTTCAGCGCCCGGCCGAACTCCTCGGCTGCCATACCGTCGATCTGGTGGCCACCGTAGGTGATGAAGTTGAAGACGAATCCCACCTTCGCGAGCTCGGCGGGATACTCCCGCATCTCGTCGTCGGACATCCCGGTCGTATCCCAGTTGAACGACGGCGACAGGTTGTAGGCCAGCATCTTGTCCGGGTACACCGCGTGAATGGCCTCGGCGAACTCCCGCGCGTCGTCGAGGTTCGCCGTCTTCGTCTCCATCCACAGCAGGTCCGCGAACGGCGCGGCAGCCAGCGACTTGGCCACCGCATAGGGGATTCCGCCCCGCACCTGGTAGTAGCCCTCGGGCGTCCTCGGCAACTCGCAGTCCCAGTCGATATCGACGTGCAGGCCCCTGGCCTTCTCCTTCGCCCGGTATAACGACGCCGACCTGGCGAAGTCCCTCCACGCGTCGGCGGTCATGCCGACGTTCTCGCCCCGCGCCGAGTGGAACTCGATGACTCCAGCGACGGCCTCGGCATACGTGTTCAGGCCGGCCGCGTGCTCCCACGTCCCCAGGAGCCGGTTGGCCACCTCGTCGACGAGGCCGTCGACATCTCCGCGGCCATCCTGCAGAAAGGCCCGGGCCTTTTCCTGGAGGAACGGTTCCAGACCGACACGGTCGAACCACGCGAATGCGGTGTCGTACTCCTCGTCCGAGACTCCGTAGAGCCGGTGGGCGTTCAGCGCCTCGACGCCCGCGTCGTGCAGGCGCTTGAGCAGCGCCAGGCAGCACAGCCTGTACGGCGGCACCGCGAGGTTGGTGGCGCCCAGGATGAACGGCTGATCGCGTTCGTCGGCGTTGCCCTCGATCAGGCTGGCGGCTTCGGCGTCGGTCCGGGCCACGATGATGCCCGGCACGCGCATGATGTCGAGTTGGAAGCGCGCCGCGTTCAGCCGCTTGATCTGCTCGTCCTCGGGCACGAGCACCTTCCCGCCCTGATGGCCGCACTTCTTCGTGCCGGGGCGCTGATCCTCGATGTGGTAGCCGGGCACGCCGACCTCCACGAAGCGCCGGATGAGGTTGCGCACGTGCGGATCGCCACCGTGTCCCGTGTCGGCGTCGGCAATGATGAAGGGGCGATAGTCGTAGGCGGGCGACGCTGCCTTCTGCGCCTCCGTCATCTGCAGGCGCTGATACTGCTGGTTCCGATCCGCGGTGAGCAGGGCCCGCACGAGCATCGCCGCCTCGGCCGGCACCTGGCTGAGGGGATAACTGGCGAGGTCGGGACCGGGATCCTCGGTGTCCGACCCTCTCGCGGAGGTGGCCCAGCCTCCGAGGTAGATCCCTTCGATGCCCAGCCGCTTGATGGCGACCGCCTGCCCGGGCGAGTACGGCCCGAACGTCGTGATGCTCCGCCCCTCTGCGAACAACTCGCGCAGGCGGTCGTAGAACGCCTGCGCGGCATCCCGCGCCACGGTGTAGTCCGTCGCGATCGTGCCGCGCTGTTCGACTACGTCACGGGCCGTGTACAGCCGCGTGATTCCCTCAAAGCGCGGGCTGTCAAACCACTCCTGGGTTTCCTGGGTTTCCCGTCCGAGGTTGCTCATCCTGCTCCTTCCTGCCGCTTGACGCGGTAATCTTTAATGGTAATGCAGCAACGGGATATGAACGGTCCAAGTCCGTGGAGGCACCGATGAACAGGCGTCTGACACAAGTCGTTCTGGCCGGCCTGCTGCTGATTCCCGGCGCGCGGGAAGCGGCGGCGGAGGTCATGACATGGCAGGTCGACGGGGTGGCGCGCGAAGCCATCGTCTACGTGCCGGACGCGGCGGCCGAAGCAGGCGCTCCGCTGGTCCTCGCGTTCCATGGGTTCGGCGACAACATGCAGAACTTTCAGCACACGGACCTGCACGGAGCGTGGCCGGACGCGATCGTCGTGTACTTCCAGGGGCTCGAGCGCCGCCGCGGCCTTCCCGGCTGGCAGGTGGAGCCAGGGGCCGGCAATCGGGACCTCCGGCTCGTCGACGTGGCGCTCCAGTCGCTGCGCGAGACGTACGACATCGACGAGAGTCGCATCTACGCGACCGGGTACTCCAACGGTGGGATGTTCACCTACCTCCTCTGGGCGGAGCGTCCCGGCGTATTCGCGGCTTACGCCCCGGTGGCCGGACGGCTCCGTCCCTCGGTGCGGCCCACACAACCGAAGCCAGTCTTTCATATCGCCGGAGAGGGCGATCAGGTCGTTCGGTTCGAGGATCAGGAAGCCGCGATTGCGGTCGCCATCCAGGTGAACGGCGTCGACGAAGCGACACGCTGTGGAATCGGCTGCACGGTGTTCGGAGCCGGTACCGCCGCGCCGGTCATGGTCTGGATCCATCCCGGCGCTCACGTCTACCCGCGCGGGACCAGCGAGCGGATCGTCTCCTTCTTTCGCGAGCTGCCCCGTTCGCGCTGAGCGCGGCCAGGAGGGCGTGCTAGGATTTTTTGGTGTGGGCCGCTAGCTCAATTGGCAGAGCAGCAGACTCTTAATCCAGTCACGCCGCGGCGGAAATCCCAAAGATCCCCGGCTTTATTGGCTAAACCGCCAGCCCCAACAGGTCTCATGGGGTCAGAAAACGGCTGGCAGTACCCGAAACGGCTGGCAGTACGGCTGGCAGTACCGCAACCGGATGGGCCACCGGATCCCCGCGACCGTACCGTCCGCGATCCCCGCGCCACCTGAAGCCAGCCAACGCGGCGTCTCCCTCACGCCCTCCGCGAAGCCGGCGCTGCCCGATTACGACTTGACCACCACGCTGCCAACCTGGTTCCCGCAACACCCGCCTCCCCGGCCCCCGCGGTCGGCACCGGGAGCCGCGCAGGGCCGGACCCGGCCTCACCGTGTCCGACACCGCTCCCGGTACCTGATCCCGATCTCACTCCCGCTAGCTGTGGTACCTCAACACGTTGTCCCTCGAGAGCCGGAGTCGGCTAATAGGAGGCTGTTGGTTGAGACTGCCATGCGGTCGATGCCAATTGTAAAGATGCAACCAGGGGCCTCAAGTAGTTGGCACTGTGGCCTGAAGTTCAAATATGCACGGGCGTAGGCCCATTCGCGGAGGGCCGTCTGAATGAAGCGTTCCGCCTTCCCGTTGGTGCGGGGCGTATAGGGCCGGGTGCGCAAGTGGAGCACGATCCGCGTCGGCGGCCGGATCTACTCGGTGCCGTCGCGGTTGATCGGTCACATGTTCAACGTCAACTATTTGCTGTGAAACGCTGCCTTCCGCAGGCAAACCGACGGCGTAGCGACCGGTAGGCGTCGAGGACCTCCTCGCGGCAGGTTCGGTTGAACCGTTCGATGAAGGCGTGCTGCACGGGCTTGCCGGGCTGGATGTAGAGCCGGGCAATCCCGTTCCGGTCGCACCAGTCGACAAACACCTGGGCTGTCAGCTCCGGGCCGTTGTCGAGCCGGAGCGCCTGGGGACGCCCGTAGAGCGCCACCAGTTGGTCGAGCACCCGGACTACCCGCTGCGCCGGGATCGACGTGCCGACCTCGATGGCCAAGCCTTCGCGATTACCTTCGTCGAGCACGTTCAGGGTACGGAATCGGCGTCCGCTATACAGGGCGTCATGCATGAAGTCGAGCGCCCAGATCGCGTTGAGCCGGTTCGGGGCCGCGAGCCGCTGACGCACCCGCGGCGGAACGCGGCGCCGGGTGCGTCGCGGCAGGTGCAAACCGAGGCCGCGATAGACGCGGTACACCCGTTTGTGATTCCATCCGCAGCCGTTCAGGCGCAGCCGGCTATGGCACTTCCAAAATCCCCACCGGGGATTGGCAGCCACCACCCGCTGAAGGCCCGCGATCACCGCCACGTCCCGCTCGGTGGCGTCCACCGGCGGGGCATACCATGCCGCCCGGGCCAGTCCGACGACGCGGCAGGCGCGACGGACCGAGAGCCGATGCTCCGTCGTCAACACCTCGATGGCATCGCGACGCGCGGCCGGCGTTACAGTTTTCGGTTCAGGACATCCTTGATGGCGGCGTTCTCCAGCGCGAGCTCCGCATACATCCGCTTCAGCTTCGCGTTCTCCGTCTCGAGTTCCTCCAGGCGCTTGAGTTCGGAAACGCTCGTGCCCGCGTACTTCGACCGCCAGTTGAAATAGGTCGCGCGACTGATCGCGACCCCCGCCTCGCCTTCCTTCAGGATGCCAACAATCTGACTCTCCGTGAACCGGGACTTCCGCATGGCAACTCCCTCCAGAGCGCCCGAAAGTCCAACATTCTATGGTCCGGCATTTCGGAAAGCGTACCCGTCCGGTCTGCTGTTCCCGTCGCCGCAGCGCGCGGGCAAGCCGCTGTCCGACATGGCGCTGACGAAGGTCCTGCGAGACACCGGTCTAGCCGACCGGGCGACCGTGCACGGATTCCGCACCTCATTCAGGACCTGGGCGAGCGAGCGGACCAGCGTGCCGCACGCGGTCGCCGAGATGGCACTCGCCCACGCGGTAGGGAGCAGCGTCGAGCGGAGTTACGCGAGGTCCGACCTTTTTGATAAGCGCCGAGGGCTGATGGAGCAGTGGGCACAGTACGTGCTCGGCGGCGATGCAAGGGTCCTACGCCTGCATCGATGAAGTTTTGTGCGCACGCCGCGAGCTACGGCGCCAATCCAAGGGAGACGGAATACCGTCCGCGCGGCGGTGTTGGAAGCAAGAAACGCGCCGACGGCGACTGACAAACGAGCCGCCAAGCAGTGTGCAAGATTCGGCCGCAAACTCTCATCACCAGCTTGACCCAACTTCCAGAACTACCGGCGCATCGCTCCCATGAAAGTGGAACTCGGGCTCGAGACTCGTGATGCGTCGCTGGCCGTCGACCGCATCACGGAGGCGTAGGTCCACGCGTTGCTCCGAAATCAACCGGCTGCGCAACCGGCGCGATGCGCAAGTGCGGTCAGACGTCGAGCGGAAGCGGGGCCGCCCAACCCTCGAGAAAATGTCGGCGTGGGTGACCACCGAGTAGTCCGCAAATCGTGAGCAACGGCGGCAAACACTACAGGTGACGCCTACAGCCCATCCGTCGCCGCCTTGGCAGACCTTGCGTCGCGCTTCCAAACGCCCTGCTATTCTCGCCAATCACGTCGTTCTGGGCAACGCGCCAACGCGCGGTTCCATCCAATCAAACAGCTCCCCAAGAAAGTCCTCGTCTAGGGTGACTGTGGCGGCACAAGCAGCGCTCATCACCCTCAATCTATCGAAAACGACGACTTGACCCTTGAGTCCCGCCATCCTTAGCTCCTTGTCCTCGATCACAAACGGCGCCACGATGCCAGTGGCGGGCTCGACCGCCGAATTTAGCAGCTTCTGCCAATACTTGCCGTCCGGCGTATCTACCTTCGTACGCCAATTCTTCCCGCTAGCACATTGAAGAAAAAACATGGGAAGAGCTTCTCTCTCATCCTGGAACCGCCGGTAACAAACGATGTCCAACCCTCCGTCCCCGCCACCAGTCGTAATCCAGGCATCCAAATCTTGTGCGCCGGCAACGTATAGGCGCTCACAGAGATCCTCCACTATCTCATGTATGCTCTTCGCACCATTAGGACTCCAACCCGCGCGGTAGGTGGTCCATCCGGGCAGCATTGCGGGGCACAATGCCTCAACGACTCGTTCGAACAAGTCCCCTTGCACGACGTGCGATTCGTGTTGGCGCGCCCACTCTGGATAATTTCGAAGCGTCGATAGTAGAACGAAGAATGACCAGATCGGCGTTTCTTTCCAACTATTCTCCATCGCCACGCGCATCTCGTTTATAGACACGGACGGCGGCAAGCCGCCTGAACGCCTCCGCCGCACCAACTCGTTCCAACCTGCGGCCGCTATCTCGTGAGCAATATCTTGTCGCTCATCAGGACAGATTTGGTATTCGACGAGCATGTCGACGACATCGCCTTTTCCCACCTCCGGCGGCTCGAACAGGATATTCGCTTCCAGCCAATCAGCCAATACGTTGTTATCAACATTCGGCGTCGCCGACGACCGTCGAAAGCCGCGTTGAGGAATTTCAAGCATCTTTCATGCCTATCTCAAGCGTCTTCCTAATTTGCTCGCAATGAGCGATTAAATGGACTGCAATGGTGCGTAATCTCACGTCGCTCTTGTAAAGGTGCAACGACGACAGTGCTTCCTGCAAGTTGTAAGTCGCACTTGCTACCAGTTCATAAACCTGCTCTTGATCGCCACCGGCTATGATGAATGCCTTTTCCAGGCTCGGTCGCGAAACTTGCCGCAGGTACTCGACGGCCTCCTCCGATCCGAGTACCCGCGCGAATCTGTCCACCTCACGGGAGTCGCTCACGATTGGAGGTGTTTCTGTGTCACCGAATAGCCACCTAGAGTACTCGCGCAGGCGGTCCAGATGGTTGGCGTCGACTGGCGGTTTAACTTCAGCAGGGTCGATGCCAAACTTGCCTTCGACGCCGAGGAACTTCTGAACAAGTTGGGACCGAAGAGAAAGAAAAAGAACGCTAAACCGATCTTGGACAAGGTCGGTCTGAAGGTCTTCTGTCTCTTGCATCTGCGCGAAGATGCAGTACGCGATGTAATTACGCTCGACGACGGGTGTCTTGCTGCCGATCTTGCGCATGACTTGTCGATAGGAAAAGCCACGGTCGTCAATGAGTTTAGCAATGAACTGTGCCTTTTCGGGGGGCTTCCACTCCTTTATTCCGGTCACGTGACGAAAGCCCAGGAAGGTGTCAATGTCTTGCCGCTGGGAGACCTCAATGTACGGTACGTTGGCAAAAAGATTTTCCGGCTCGTCAACACCGTCGATAAGGGCCCGCCACTTCCGTGACGGCTCTTCGCCAGCAAAGGTCTTCTGTAGTCGCTTGAGAGCCGCGATCCGTCGGTTTCCCTCAATTACCACGAGGCGCTCTTGTCCATCAACCTCCTCGATCACGCAAAGAACGGCTTCATGCTCCCAAAAGCCGCTTTCAAGGAACGAGGTCGCCAATTCCTCCAGGGACCAATCACGCATGCGGTCGTATATTTCCTGTTGAGGGAGTTCGGAGGCGTCGACCGGAAGCCCGAGGCGCGGGTTGCGAGGGTCGAGAAAGATCTCCGAGAGCGGCGCGTGTTCAATGGTACCAGGCATTTTGCTGTCCCCGCAACTGTTAGGAGGAGGCTGCCGTGCAAGCCGCGCTGGCGGTCATGCCAAGGCAGGCGCGCCGGCGCGATGTTGAACTCATTTAGTCACTGGCAAGGAGAGGCACGAAGCGCCACGTCCTGATGGTGGATGATAGCATGGCGGTGGGGAGATGACGCGGTGCAGGTGGTACTGCCGGTCGCGCATCAAGCCCGAGGTTGGCGGCAGGCGGGCAGTGTTCTCAGGATGTCGACGGGGACCTGGTGGCGCGGCCGAGTAGCTTGGTGACGCACCCTGACCTGCCGACCGGTGTGTCCATAGAGTTAGCGATGCGCGACTTCCAGGCGGCACGCGAGGTTGGGGCGCGCATGCGACGCATCGGAAAGACTAACCCGGAGCCCGAGATGGTTATCGGTCACCTTACCCACCGATTGGGAGGTCGGTACCGTTTGCATCGGCGGGATCTTCCTGGCACGCCAGATCTTGTCTTTCCGCGGTTGCGCAAAATTATCTTTGTGCACGGCTGCTTTTGACACCAGTGCGATTGGGTTCTGGGTCGCGAGCAGCCGTTGACCAATTGGGAGAATTGGGTGCCAAAGTTGGCTTCCAACGTCGACGGAGATCGTATAGCGCAACTGCGCCTTCAGCAGGATGGCTGGAATATTCTTGTAATATCGTCACCCAACGTTGGCGCCGGGCGCCGACGTGAGCGGCGGCACTCCGGACGCCGATGGAGACGGTCCGGTGCTGGCGTTGTCGGGGTGACTACGTCCGGCTGCATTCCCGGTAGCGGCAGAATAGACGGTGCAAGGTGGTTCTCTCTACCGGGCACTCTCTCGTGCACGGAGCGATGGCGCAGCCGCTTTGGCTCGCGACTCGTGCCGCTGGAGGAGTACAGGATTGCCGCGGGGATGCTGGTGTCGCGCTGGCGGTACAATGCGTACTCTCGGGACGGACCCGTCGGGTTGTGGCGTCGTCGCTCCAGACGATAGCGTAGGAGCCACGTTCGACTTGGTCAGTCCTGCGATTCTGGACAACTGCCGACAGTTCCTCCGGCGGAGGTCTCGGAACGTCTGCCGGGAGTTCTAGTGCTGGCAAGAACGTCGCCAGTGAGCGAATTGGCGACAGCAGCATGAGTTGGAGAGGGGGCGTTAGGTGGAGCGGATCGAAACCGTCTTTAGGCGGCTTCCCGAACGGCACGGAGCGGCTCTCGAGTGGTTCGCCGAGCGTGCTGGTGAAGAGCATCCGTGGCCACAGGCTATAGAAGCAGGCAACGAGCGTACTCTGCTCGTGACCAAAGCGAAGGGCATCTACAAGCCCGAGTGGTCTGAGTACGCCCTAAGCGTGCGGCAGACACTCGGCGGGCCGTACCCTGACTTAGAACCGGTGATGCGGACAGACGGGACGTGGTTATACGCTTACTGCCAGGAGAACGAAGGTCCAGCCGCAAGGGACAAAGAGTTCACAAACCGAGGTCTCGTTGCCTGCTGGCGTGATCGAGTAGCGGTCGGCGTGATGCGGCAAGTCTCACGCCGACCGCGCGTACGCTATCGTGTTCTCGGCGTTGCTCTTGTCTCGGGGTGGGACGCGGGCTACTTTTTTCTCGAGGGATTCTCACCCGACGGCACATGCCGAGGACCAGGGCCGTCTACACAGTTGGACCTACTTCTTGACCGTTGGGAAAACGAGCACGACGCCGTCGGCGTGTTCGATCCCGACAACCTGCCGGACGCTCGGGACCGCGTGGTTGCATCGATTGTTCGACGTCGCGGGCAGGGTGCCTTCAGAAGGGCACTCTTGGGCGCGTACGACAGACGGTGCGCGCTGACGGGCTGTGAAGTCGTTGATGTGCTTGAGGCCGCCCACATCACACCGTACCGTGGAATTGAGACGAACCACCCGACCAACGGCCTCTTGCTACGATCCGACGTTCACACTCTTTTCGATCTCGGCCTTATCAGCATTCACCCCGACACGAGGCGAGTTGTTGCAGCGCCCGTGCTTAGAGGAACCGTGTACAACCGGCTTGCAAGAGAGAGGCTCGCCGCACCGAACGACAGAGCTTTCAGCCCAAGCCGCGCAGCGCTCGCTGAGCACCTGCGGTGGTCTCAACTTGGCGACACAGAAGACGACTGAGCAGTCCGTTCGAGTGGCCCGTGTTGCTGGCAACCGTAAGTTCCCCACTTGTGGCAACCGAGAACCGCATACCAGGGTGGTTGGCGGGAGTCGCCCTGCGTTCCACGCAGTTGACGACGTCAACAGCGAAGGAGCGGGGCTCGGATGCACAAGTGGGAGATGAGGATGTTGCTGAAGCACTACCTGGAACGGGGCGTCCCGAAGGCAGCGCTGGCGAGACGCTTCGGGGTGAATCGCCGGACGATCCACGAGTGGATCGAGACGGGTCAGTCGGACCGAGACCTGTCGACAGGCGGCTCGCGCTACATGTCGCGGCCGCCGGATGAAGGACCTACCCGCGCGCGACGGCCGGCTCACGAGAGCGGAGCTCGTGGACCAGGCCCGGTACTTCTCGTAGAACCAGCTGTACTGCAGCCCTTCCGGGTGGAGCGCCTTGTACTCCTGCCACAGCAACGACAGCGTCACACCCTTCCGTCCCAACTCCCGGTGCACCTCGCTCCACGCCGGCAGCGGACGCGACGGGCTGCTCGGCGGCGAAGCCGGAAACAGTCGCCGTTCCAGCCCAACGTCGTCGATCGCCTCGGGTACCGGCCAACTCAGCCCCGCCCCCTTGGCACGACGCAGGTAATCGGCCACCGTCGACGGCGACGTCCCCACGCTGCGAGCAATCGCCCGGATGCTCAACGCTGCGGCGAAGTACAGCCGCAGCACCTCTCGAATCTTGCGCATCGACAACCTCCTGTTCGCCAGTGTCGTCCCTCCTGCAAAAGCACGAAGGGTCTCACAAGCCGGCGGGTTGTCCCGCGCCACTCAGCTCCGATTCAGGTGATCGACTTGGACCGGAATCACTGATCGGATTCGACCGGAATATGCAGGCGGCGTCGGACATCCATCCCGCGTCATTGGCAAACAGCGTGCGACCGACGCACCAACGAACCTGCATGTGTCAGAAGGCCGATCCAATGGGAGCCGGCGCTTGGTATCATCGCGGCTGATGCCGCGCGGGCGCCCATGGACGCCGGCCGAAGATCGGCTGGTGCGTGAAGCTGCAGAGCAGAACCGCCAGCACGGGATCGCCGGCGAGGGCAAACACCACAACCGACTGAAGGCAGTTGCGGAGCGGATCGGGCCGCACGTAATTCGGCGGTCCGCGGTCCCGCGATCCGTCTGCGGGCCACGTCTTACCGCACGCGCTGACCGCCGCTGCCTGAACGACGCCGAGTCGAAGGCGGCTCTACGCGAACGCCCGTAGCCAGCGGTGGTCCTGAAGGCTATCCTGAACGGCGCCCATAACGCCGTTCGCGTTCATCAGCATCGGTGACCAGTTGAGCCCAACGACCATCCGCGTCGAACGAATGCGCCGTCAGCAGGGTCAAGCCATGCCATCCTCTTTATCTAGGTCTGCGACACTCGGCATCCGCCCCGCCGCCAGCCGACGCTGACGACCCGCGGATTCTCGACTCCGCGGGTGCTCTAGACACCGGCGACGCTCGGCACCTAAGATCCCGGCGTGTTACCCTCGCCGACTCCCGACTACTGCACCGATCTCCCCGCGGGCGCATCTCCCACATTGGCTCCCTCCAGCGTCCTACTCCCATCTACTGCGCACATTCCACCTAGCGGCCCGCAATACCCGACCTTTTATCCGCCGCTGTAGCGCTGACTGAGCACACGCTATGCGATTCGTCGACCTCTTCGCGGGACTCGGTGGATTTCACGCGGCTCTTGCCGGCCTCGGTCACGAGTGTGTCTTCGCCTGTGAGTCCGACCCCGAGCTCCGTGAACTCTATGGCTTGAACTACCCAGATGTCCGTGCCGTTCACGGCGATATCCGGGACTCCAAGGACGCGGTTCCCGAGCACGACATCCTGTGCGCCGGATTTCCTTGTCAACCGTTCTCCAAATCCGGAACCCAATCCGGGTTGAAGGACAAGACACGTGGCACGCTATTCCATGAGATTGTAGACATCCTGGCGACGCATCAACCCTCTTTTGTGATTCTGGAGAACGTTGGGAACTTCGAATTGCACGACGACGGCCGCACGTGGCTCATTGTACGAGACAGCTTGTCGGAACTCGGCTACCATGTAAGGGCCACGGAGCATGTGAAGAGCAACGGACACGGTCTCGTATCTCCACATCATTTGGGCTATCCGCATACCCGGGAGAGGTTCTTCGTCGTCGCGTCCTTAGACGCCTTGCCGGCGGATCCATTTCCGCCGCGCCGTCGTCGGCGTACGACGACGCTCACGGGACTAGTCCAAGCAAGAGGCGAGTTGAACGCCCAAGACAAGGTCGAGGTGCGATTATTGGAAGACCAAGTCGCATGCATCGACCACTGGAATAGACTGATCCAGAACATTCCAGCCGAGCGGCCGCTGCCCTCCTTTCCGATCTGGGGAGACGAAATCTACGCTCGATATCCGTTCGCGGAAAGAACCCCCTTTGCGTGCAGCACCGATGAACTCGTGGCGATGCTACGGTTGAACGGTAACCGCCGCGGGCGTACGAAGAACCAACTCTTATCCCTTCTTCCCAGCTATGCACGCTCAGAGGTCAATAGATTCCCAAAATGGAAGCAGGACTATCTCCGCCAGAATCGTCGATGGTTCCGCGACATTCAGCCTTTCTTCCCAGAGGGTTGGGTCAGAACACTTCGTGGCTTTATTCCGTCCTTCAGAAAGCTCGAATGGAATTGTCAGGGTGAAAGGCGTGACCTGTGGCAGTGTGTCTTGCAGTTTCGGCCCTCTGGCCTGAGAGCGAAACGCTACGTCGCTTGTCCCGCACTCGTTGCGATGACCACTACACAGATTCCCGTTCTCGGCCCGGAACGAAGATTCCTAACCCGCATAGAAGGCTTGCGGCTTCAAGGCTTTCCCGACGGGCACGTTCTTCCGAAATCCAGAGCGGCGGCGTTTCGCGCCCTCGGCAATGCTGTCCACGTTGGCGTGGCACGGGCGGTAGCCGAAGGGCTGCTCGGCAGCCGCGGTGCATCTAATGCGGGATCACTGCTGCCTTTCACGTCAGCCGCTTGCGGCACCGCTTCACGTTGTCGTCGTAGCTAACGTGGTATGACGATCAACCGCGCAGAGGGAACTGGCTTATATTGTTATATTTACAGGATTCATGCGAATCCTGCCGGGCGGGCGACCTTCCAGGCCCTTTCCCCCGAGAAAAGGGCCTTTTTTCTTAGGTTTTTCGTCCATGCCGGTCGCCGCCAGCCGGTGTCCAGGTCGGGTCCAAAACGGTCAGAAACCCGCCCAGAAGGCCCCTTTCGAGCACCAAAAGTTGCCAGGCCGGCGGGCGTCGCTCGGCCGGCGAGCGGGCACGTCTCGCGGGAGCTGCACCAGGGCATCCGGTGCATCGGAAAGCGCCTCGACGGGCCGCACGCCGCACGCCGTCTCGGCTCCCGGATGCGACGCTCGCTGCGGTAGTGGGGGGCAGGAATCACGCCGGCGTCGGCGTGTGCTCAACGGCTCACTGCCGGGAACCCAGCACGCCGACCTCCGCCAGGCGCTCCCTGAGAGCCCGCTCGAAGGACCGCACGTCCGGCGCCGTGCACGCGAGATGCGTGTCGCCGGCGCTGACCGTGCGCGCGCAGGTCCCCTCTGGTCCCACGGCGATGCTCGCCTCGACTCCGGCGGAGAACCCGGCCGCGACGACGATGAAGCCGTCCTCGTTCACTCGCATGCCGCAACCCGGCTACCCAGCGCCGCGTGGAGGAACCGCAGCACTGGCTCGGCGTGCCACGCCGCGGCTGAGGTGTCCCTCCTGCATCCCGCGTCCGCCGCGTCGACCGCTTCGCGCAGCGCCTCGACCGCCGCGCTCGCCGTCACCGTCTGTCGCAGATCGCCCCCCAAGCGTCTCCACGTCGCGCGACCGCAGCGCCACGGTCGGGCCGCCGGCGCCGAGGTAGGCCGGCAGCGTCTCGACACGCGCTCGCGACAAGCCGCCGCCCGTCAGCTCCTCGACGACCGGCCACGGCTGTTCAGCATCAACTACTCTTTGCCGGTCGTGTTGCCACAACTGACGACCCAGTTAATTCCATGCACCCTCTTGACCATGGATCCCTAGTTCCTCTAGTTGCTCAGCCAAGGCCTGCTCGAACAAATGCGGGTCAGGAACCGCGGCGGCGACCTGCAGATCGCCATTCCTTAGTCGGCACGCGCACGTGCCCTCTGGTCCCACTGCGATGCTCGCCTTGACCAGTTTGTCCCTCGCGAGCTCGCCAGCTATCACGATGAAGCTATCCTCGCTAACTCGCACCCGACTAATCTTGCCGCCCAACGTCGCGCAAAAGTAGTGCACGATCGGCTCTGCGTGCCATGCCGCGGTGGCCGCCGCCTGCCGGCGATCGGCACCCACCGCGCCAACTGCGACTCGCAGTTTATTGATCGCCGAAATAGCCGATGTCTTTCCGGACGCCTCTCCCAACAGGTGGTCGGGAGCACCGAGTACGGACGCCATCGCCGCCTTGACATCAGCATCCACCAGCGTTGCCTCGTCATGCAGGCTCATACGAGCAGCGCCAGCTCTACTGACTGCCTCTCGCATTGAGGATCCCCCGACCCCGACCGGTAGAAACCCGCTACCCTCCGGATTGGGCCGCTCCCTACACATCGCGTCGAGGAGCGCTGGCGAGACCCATAGATCCACGCATTCCTCGGCAGGTTCCGATTCCGTCCAAAGGGCGAACCGGTACTCGCGCTGATCACGGTTCGCTGAGTGCTTCATGAAGAGGAGGAGGAGAAGTAGTTCCAGGTCCGACGACGCACGCTCCAGCCGGCGGTAGGGGTCGTCCGAGTAGGCGACGGGTCCGTGATAGACCGTCTGACTCCGGAGCACCGTGGAGGACACAAGTCCCTCCACGGTGCTCCGCAGAACCACGGTGGGGCCACGCGGTCCGACCTGCTCGGCCACCATTGCGCCGAGCGCCCGCGCGAATTGCCGCGGCCGGCGGATCGGTGAGATGGCTTTGTAGCTGCACGGCATCGCCCGCCGCCATGCATCGCCTTGTGCTGCGGTGCCGGGCTCCACCGACGCGCAATAGATCCAGCCGTTCTTGCTATAGTGAACCTCGCTGACCGTACCCGCTCGCGCACCTCCGATAGCCGATTCTCCGGCCCCAGCGTTCGAGCGGTCGCGCCCATCCAGACCGAGTTCGAACACGCCTTCACCAAAGCTGAGGAAACAAGCCGGCTTCGAAAGCCGAATCGTCGTACTACCCGGAATTGCGTGCCGTCTCGATGATCCCTTCTGCAGCGTTGCGATCGGCGTTCGTTCGAGCGGATCTCGAAAATCGACATACACGCAGGAAATCAGGTTGCCGCCTTCGTCAACGTGGTGGTCGTCCGCCCGCAATTGGAAGCTGCGCATGTGGAACTCGTTGCCACTCCTGCCGGACCACATGCACATCGAAGCGTCGGGTCTCGCCAGCACGGACAGCGTCTTCTCGCTCACACACGATGCTGCCAGCTACTCCACGGTGACCGTCCCTGTGTCGATATGGAGGGGCTCTGAACCCTTGACGTTCACCCTAGTTGCTATTCGGTCACTGTTATCGTGGACGTGCCGCTAACGCCGTTGTAAACGCGACCCGTGATCGTTGCGGTGCCGGCCTTGATTCCCCTGACTGTCGCGGTGCCGCCATACGTGTTGCCCGGCACGCTACGCGACCCGGTGACCGTGGCCACATCCGAGTCGGATGTGGCCCAACCGACTGCCAGTCCTCCTTCGGTGCCATCTGCGACCTGGATGGAATGACCGTTCGCGTCCTTGACCGTCGCGCTCAGCGTGACCGTCCCGTTGACATTCAGGCTTCGCGAATTCGGCGAAACCACAAGAGACGCCGGTAACTGCCACACACTCACGACAATCTTGGCTGGTTCCGCGTTACCTGACGATACCGTGATACTCCCTTCCCCATTGCCGTCCGCCCTGATCGTCAGGCCACCGTCTACCTCCGTAACAGTCATTACTCCAGTAACCGGCCGGCCGGGCGACGGACTGAACGAACCAATCCAAGTAAACTCTGCATCCTCGTCTTCGTCGCCGTTTTCGTCCTGCACTCTGATGTTGACTGATCGAGTGTCGCCTAGCGAGTCGAATGTAAGCGAGCGCGGCGATGCAACCACTCGTGCTTTGGGCAGCGTCACCGTCACCGTGGCCTCTCCAGTCGCGCTACTGTTGGCCGTCACCGACACTTTGGTGGTTCCTTCTCCGAGCGCTTGCACAGTTCCCTCATGCCAAGGCACGGTTGCCACTTCCGAGTTGGCTGAAGACCAGATCAAGTAGCGGGGCTGCATGACGTTGTTGTGCTGGTCATAGACGGTTGCCGTCAGCGTGCCAGTTTCCCCCACCTCGTCCAAGGTCAGTGAACTTGGCGAGACTTCCACTCTCGACGCGCGCTTTACCACCTCTATTTCGGCTGAATCGGACGGGTTACCCATGGAGGCCCTAGCGGGGGAACTGAAGGCTAGCGCCGACGCGCCCGCCGTGGCCGTGGCCGTGGCCGTGGCCGTGGCCGTAATCATGGCAGTGCCTTCCCCGACGGCGGTTGCGACGCCGCTCGCGTTCACCCTGGCCACGCCGGAGTTGCTGCTCGACCACGACACATCCGCTCCCATTATCTCCATGCCTTGATCGTCTAGGACGCGCGCCGTGAACGTGACCGTATCGCCCACCGGAGCCCACTCTTCCGGAGCGGTCACCTCCACGCTAGCCGGCGTAGGACGGGCTGCCTCGACACTCACCCGCACCGACGCCGAACAGTTGTCCGCCGTGTCGGATTCGCCCGTAACTTCGTCCACGCAGGCTCCGTAGTAGTGGTCGCCCACGGTCGATGGAGCCGCAAGGTCCACCGACTTCGAACTGCTTCCCGACACCGCCAGCGACTCCACCGCGTCGGTGCCCACCTCTGTATCGGACGCCGTGATCGTCGCGTCCTCCGAGCGGTAGTAGCGCAGCGTCGTCGCCGGAGCATCGCCGTCCCCGTCGTTACGCACCGTTGCCGACAGCGTGAACGATGCCCCTGCGGCAGGGCTGCTGTCGGTCACCGAAGGCGTCCCGACGACAAGGTCCGGATTGCCTGACGACAGGGGCTCCGCCACATCTACCTGCACCGCCTCCGAGCAGTTGTTCGTCGTATCGGACTCGCCCGCCACCGCGTCCACGCACGCGCCGTAGTAGTAGCTTCCCGCCGAGGACGGTGCGGTCAGATCCCGCGACACGCTCACGCTCCCTGACGCGCCAAGCGCCGCCACCGCGGAAGAGCCCACCTCTGTATCGGATGCCGTGATCGTCGCGTCCTCCGAGCCGTAGTAGCGCAGCGTCGTCGCCGGAGCATCGCCGGCCCCGTCGTTGCGCACCGTT
>CAZWUJ010000017.1:0-79317 GCA_964636705.1 uncultured Vicinamibacteraceae bacterium | reverse complement strand
CCGGCGCACCAGGCCGGCGCACCAGGCCGGCGCACCAGGCCGGCGCACCAGGCCGACGCACCAGGCCGACGCACCAGGCCGGCGCACCTGGGAGGCCAGCGCACCAGGCCGGCGCACTGGACCGGCGCCGGCGCGCCGGTTCAGGGCGACATCAGCCCATCCTCCAACAGCAGGCCGTCGATCAGGATGGCGGCATGCCACGCCCGGCCGAGAGCGTCGAGGTACATCTCGCGCATGGTGAAGAGACGCTGCCGGGCCGCGAGGACGTCCGTGTAATCCGCCATCATCTGCCGGTAGCGTTCCAGGCGCAGGCTATGCGCCTCGTCCGCTCGCGGGACGATCTCGTCGCGGTAGGCGCGAACAGCATCCGCGGCCGCGGCGTAGGTTCGATACTCCGCCGCGAACCGTGCGCGCAGATCCAGCTCGACGCGCGACACGTCGGCGCGCGCCCCCGCCAGCTCCGCTTCAGCCGCCGCGATGCCGTCACGGTTGCGGTCCCAGAGGGGAATGGTGACACCGACATCCGCGAACGCTTCCATGCCGACCGGTGACGGACCGTGATCGAGCAGTTCGCGGTTGTAGCGGGGACCCGCGCGCACGACCAGGTCGGGCCTGGTTGCCTTACGCGCGCGCACGACCGACGCGGCCGCCCGGGTCACCGCCGCTTCAGCCGCTCGCAGCTCGGGGCTGTCGCGCAGCAGCACGGCCAGCGCCATTCCCTCGTCGACGGGCGTCGGCAACGCGACCGGATCGGCGGCAAGCAGCGCTGGCCGGAGCGACGGGTCGCCAACCGCGACGCCCAACTCGCGCCAGATGCGCCGTTCGTCTTGCCGCGCTGCCTCCGCCGCCACCTGCGCGGCATGCGCATCGGCTTCGGCTTCCAGGAGGTCTGGCCGGTCGACGACGCCGATATTGGCGAGCTGCCGGGTCGTCGTGACCACGTCGGCCGCGTGCCGGGCCAGGTCTTCCCGAATCGCCACCCGCTCGGCGGCCAGCACCGCGTCACGATAGTGCAGCCGGACCATCGTCAGGACACGCTGCCGCTGCGCAGCCTCGTGGGCGCGCGCCTCGTCCGCCTCGCCCCGCCGCACCGCGCGGTCCGCGCCGAGACGCCCGCTGATCGGAAAGACCTGCTCGACGAAGACGCCGTGCTCTCCCCAGCGGATGACCGGGCCGCCGCTCACCTCGTCCGCGGTGTACCCGATCGACGGATTAGGCCATCGGCCCGCTTGTCGGGCGAGCGCGTCCGCCGCCGTCACATCCGCCGCCGCCTGCGCCAGCGTGGGGTTCTGCGCGAGCGCCATCTGCTCGAGCGCGGCAAGCGTGAGCGGCTCGCCGACGGGCTGCGCCTGCACGTCGCGCGGCGCCGACACAACGACGAGCATCATCAGGGCAACGATGCCGGCGACTCGTTGGCGTGGCATCACGCCACCTCCCCGTTCCGACGCGCGGCGATGTCGGCCTGAATCGCGTCGTAGAGGTCGTCCTCCAGCACGCGGACCAGCGTCATCATCCCCATCACTCCGCCCGTCCAGGTGGGGCGCAGGCCACGCGTCTCCGGCTTCTCCACCATCGCGTCCATTGCCATGAACATGTCCTGCGGGAAGCCCGGCACCTGCGGCGCATCGTCGGACGTGCCGTGGCGCATCTGCATGGGGCCGACCATCGCCACCATGTGGTTCATCATGTGGTGCGGCAGGTGGCAGTGGAGCATCCAGTCGCCCGGGTACTTCGCCTGGAATTCGATGTCCCGCGCCTGGGCCACGCCCACCAGCACGGTGTTGCCCGGCTGCCACGCCGCGCGCGGGATGCGGCCCCCTTCGGTTGCGACCGTCTCGAACGTGTTGCCATGCAGGTGGATCGGGTGATGGTCCATCCCCATGTTGACCATCCGGATCCGAACCCGCTCGCCCGGCCTCACCAGCAGCGGCGTCGCCGACGGCCCGGCCCGCCCGTTGATAGTGAACCAGTTGAAGTCCATCTCCAGCGTGTTCGGAATATCGCTGTTCGGCCGCAGCGCCCACTCCTGGAAGATGAGGCCGAAGTCGCGGTCGACGCGCGGCGTGTACGCCTCGCGCGGATGCAAGATGAAGAGGCCGATCATGCCCATCATCTCCTGCATCGCCATGTGCGAGTGGTAGAAGAACGTCCCGTGCTGATGCAGCGTGAACTCGTAGGTGAAGGTCTCACCCGGCGCGATCGGGTCCTGCGTCAGGCCCGGCACGCCGTCCATTGCAATCGGAATCTCGAAACCGTGCCAGTGCATGGCGAAGAGCTCCGGCAGGCGGTTCTCCACCACGAGGCGGACACGGTCCCCCTGGGTCACCTCGATCGTTGGGCCCGGCATGGTGCCGTTGAAGCCCCAGCAGTCCACCGGGCGGCCCGGCAGGAAGTCGCGCCGGACCGGCTCGGCCACGAGATGGAACTCCTTCACGCCGTCGGCGTCGATGCGGCGTGGCTGCAGTGTCGGCAGGTCCGGGGCGACTACCGGCAGCGGCACTGTGTCATCGTTCGTGAGCGTCGCAGGGGCTGCGGCCATCGCGCCAGCGGTTGCCGCCCCGGTCGATGGCTCTGGCGACGCTGCTGCGGCGCCGACGCCCGCGAGCGTCGCGCCAAGAAACTGTCGTCGATTGGTTCTCATCGGTCTGCTCCCTGGCGCACGGGCTGCATTGCCCGAACGCCTGCAATCGGTCTATTCGGATGAACGAAGCCGAAACGGGAACGGACGGAGGGATCAGCAGCGCAGCGGCGGCAGGAATCCGCCCGAGGCTGCGGCAGGCGATGGCGTGTGATCCGTGATGACCCGACCGACGAACGGAACGAAGGCGACGGGCGGCGCGAGAGGCGCGTCGGCCGCCAGCGTATCGACGCGGTCGGGCCCGATGTTCAGGGCGGGCCGTGCGCGCGACACGTCGTCATGGTCGCACCCGGTTTCGGAGCCGGGCGCACCGGAGTGAGGTTGGCGCCCGTCATCATCGTGCGCCGCGTGGCACGCGGGCTCCGTGGCGGGCGACGGCTCGACGGCCGGGACCAGGCAAGTGTCGGTGCAGAGGACGCGCAGCCCAGGCAGCAGTCCAAGCAGGATGGCGACCGCGAGATGGAGCGCGGGGCGGGCCACTACCCCGACTGTATCACTGTTCGGCGACCGTAAAGCGCACCGACGCCAGCCGCGTGTCCCAGATCAAGGCGAGTCGGCCGCCTTCGGGAGTCATGTCGAGGAACTGCCAGGAGAGTTGCTCGAAGGCGACCGGAAGGGTCTCGAGCTCCATGGGTGTGCGCAGCACGTCGCGGTCGTCGGTGTAGTCGAACGCCCCGAAGAGGGCGTTCCGGTTCTCGGCGTCGTAGCCTCGCTGCGCCGGCCAGGTCGAGACGATGAAGGTCCAGCCGTCGTCCGCCAGGTCGATGAAGAGCGTGTACTCGCCCGGCTCGACCCGTGTGCCGCCGATGATCAGCGGCGCCTCCGTGACGAGCCGCGTCGTCTCGTTGGCGCCCGCGCGCCACACCGGCGCACCGTCGTTGAGCATCTCCGCCCAGTCCGGTGGGCCGAAGAGGTCACGCCCGCGCTTGAGGGGCTGCCCGTAGTAAACGTCGATCCAGGGACCATGCAGGTAGCCGTACTGCACCGGATCGAACGTGCCGCCCACTTGTGTGGCCGAGTGGCCGGGCGGACTGAGGGGGCGTCGCTCCTGCGCGAGGGTGGAAAACGGCGCGAGCGTCAACGCTGCGCCGGCCGCGCACGCCAGCGCCGCGGAACGGATGACCGCGAAAGCGGGGCGGGTGCCGGACATTGGGTTCTCCTTAGGGGTCAGCTTCCGTAGAGCATTGAAATATGTGCGATGACCGTTCGTATTTCAAGGCCCGGTCGTCGTGGGGCGGCGACGGCCATCCCGTGCCCGTACACGAGCCGGGCGCCCCGTTCGGCGGTCTGGTTCCCGGTGGCGCCGCTCCTGCCGTAGGATAGCCGGGTTGCCGGGGAGATTGCCGATGCCAAGGAAACGCACACCGCGGACCGCCGGTGCGATGGCCGCCGTTGCCGTTGCTGCCAGCTTGACCGTCACGCTCGGCGCGGAGGACTGGCCGCAGTGGCGCGGCGTCAACCGCGATGCGATCTGGCGCGACAGCGGCATCATCGAGCGTTTCCCCGAGGGCGGCCTGCGGGCCACGTGGCGCGTGCCGATCCGCGGCGGGTTCGCCGGACCCGCGGTGGCGGACGGACGGGTCTTCGTTCTCGACTATCAGGAGACCCCTGGCAGCCGGACCATGGACGGCCACGAGCGGCTGCTGGCGCTCGACGAGGGGACCGGCGCCGAGCTCTGGCAGGCGGAGTGGCCCGCCACCTACCGGAACATCCACATCAAGTTCGCGAACGGGCCGCGGGTCACGCCGACGGTGCATGGCAACCGCGTCTACATTCTGGGCGCCGCGGGCATGCTGTCGTGCTTCGATACTGCGTCCGGGGAACTGATCTGGCGGGTCGATACCGCCGTCGACTACGACGTGACGGTTCCCGCCTTCGGCGTCTCGCAGGCGCCTCTGGTGGAAGGAGATCTCCTGATCGCACAGCTCGGCGGCGAGCCGGACGCGATGGTGGTGGCGTTCGATCGGGCAACCGGCGAGGAACGATGGCGTGCGATCGAGGCAAGGTACGAGCCGGGCTATTCGTCGCCGATCGTCATCGACGCGGGTGGCGTCCGGCAGTTGATCGTCTGGCACACTGGGGGTGTGGCTTCGCTCGACCCGGCTACAGGCGAGACCTGGTGGGACTACGAGTTCGTCGTACCGAGCGGCCTGACCATCAGCACGCCGGTCCGGAATGGTAGGTATCTGCTTATCACCCAGAACGAGAACGGCGGCTTGATACTGGCTCTCAATCCCGACCGACCGGCGGCGCGTCCGCTCTGGGAAGGCGCCAATCCCCACCGGACCGACCATCCGCCGCAGGGGGCGACAATCGGCACCGGGGTGTTGGCGGACGGCGTGATGTATGGCCTGGCCGGCTACGGCGAGTTCCGCGGCGTCGATGCGACGACGGGCGAGCACCTCTGGTCCACCTTGGACATGACGCCGCGAGAGCGCTGGGGAAACTCCTACCTCGTCCAGCACGAAGACCGCTGGTTCGTCATCAACGAGACGGGCGAGTTGCTGATCGCACGATTCACGCCGGCTGGCTACGAGGAGATCGATCGGACGCTGCTGATGACCCCGAACACCCAAACTCGAGGCGGCGCCACCGGCCGCTGGGACGACCGTCCGGTCCTTTGGGCGCACCCGGCGTTCGCGAACCGGCACGTCGTCGTGCGCAACGAAACCGAAGTGGCCCGTTTGTCGCTGGCGGCCAGCGACTACGAATAGGAGCGAGACGCTTCTCCCGCAGTTGACGACCCTGGTCGACGACGAACCTTGCCGTCTGGCGCGACCGTGCGACCGTGCGACCGTCGACCGTGTGCCGGCCCGTTGCAACCCAGTCGATATTAAATACTACATTGTAATCGACAATAGATACTGTATGCTATATAGCACAGTGGGCGCATCGACTACGCGCACTGCGGAAGCACTCAAGGCGGCCAGGCTGGCCAAGGGCCTGAGCCAGCGCGAGTTGAGCGCCCGAACCGGGCTGACGCAGGCTCACATATCCAGGATCGAGAATGCTCTCGTCGATATACGCCTCCCCAACCTGATCGAGTTGGCCCGCGTCCTCGACCTCGAGATGATGCTTGTGCCGCGGCGTCTGGCGCCGGCGCTCCGCCACCTCATCCGCTCGCAGGAATCAACCGGCGACCGACCGGTGGCGCTCCCGGGGCCGAGGCCGGCCTACCGTCTTGACGACGAGGAGGAGCGCGCGAGTGGCCGACGTTGAACTGCTTGAGGTATGCCTCCACGGGGAGCCGGTCGCCACCCTCAATCGCCTCGGCGACGACCGCATCGCGTTTGCGTTCCTCCGCGACTACATCGACAATCCCAGGCGCCCGACACTGAGCCTTGCTTTCAAGGACGACCTGGGCGGCCTGATTACCGACCATCCACCGACGCGACCACGCCTTCTGCCGTACTTCTCAAACCTTCTGCCGGAAGGCGCCTTGCGCGACTACCTGGCGCGACGCGCTGGCGTCAAGTCGCAGCGCGAGTTCTTCCTCCTCTGGGCGCTGGGAGACGACCTGCCGGGAGCGGTGACCGCGCGTCCCGCAGCCACCTGGCCGATCTCGACGCCGGGCCCGGAACCGGGCGACCGACCCTCCGGTGATAGACCGCGCCCGGACCGGCCGTTCCGGTTCTCGCTCGCCGGCGTGCAGTTGAAGTTTTCCGCGGTAGCCGAAGCGGCGGGCGGGCTCACGATTCCCGCCCGAGGCGTCGGAGGTTCATGGATCGTGAAGCTGCCGTCGCCGGTATTCGAGCGGCTCCCGGAGAACGAATACGCCATGATGACGCTCGCCGGCCGGATCGGGATAGACGTGCCGGAAACTCGCCTGACGCCGGTCGCGAACATCGCGAACCTCCCGGCGGGAGTCGCCAGGGTCGGCGATACCGCGCTCGCCGTCCGGCGTTTCGACCGGGCGGACGACGGCAGCGCTGTCCACGCCGAGGACTTCGCACAGGTATTCGGCCTCTACCCGGAAGACAAGTACGGTCGCGCCAGCTACCGGAATATCGCCGGCGTGATCTGGACGGAAACCGGCGAAACCGGCATCACCGAGTTCATCCGGCGCCTCGTGTTCAACGCGCTGATCGGCAACGCCGACATGCACCTGAAGAACTGGTCGCTGCTCTATCCGGACCGGCGGACCGCGGTGCTGGCGCCGGGGTACGACTACGTCTCCACGATCGCCTACCTCCCCGACGACTCGATGGCGTTGAAGTGCGTCCACTCGAACGAGTTCTCGCGGTTCTCCATGGACGAGCTGCGCAGTCTCGCCGACAAGGCGTTCCTGCCCCGCACCATCGTCCTCCAGACGGCACGCGAAACCACCGAACGGTTTCTTGACGCCTGGACCGGCGAGAGGTCGCATCTCGACCTCCCGAGGGCCACCATCGCCGCCATCGACGCGCACCTCGCCCGCGTGCCGATCACAGCCGCACCGGGCGCATCGATCAGGTAGAGTACCGCCCGATGCGGTACGCCATAGCGCTCGTCGGCACGCTGCTCCTCGCCGCAAGTGACCCAGGCATCGTCTCGGCCCAGACGCCCGACTTCTCTGGCTACTGGCGGCTGGATCGCGAGGCCAGCCGGATAACCCCCCCGGCGTTCAGCGGCGGGCGCGGCGGCGCCTCCATCGACCGGCTCTTCATCACGCACGCGGCCAACGGCACGCTCATCGTCGGAACCGAGACGAACGGCCTGAAGGCGTGGTCGTGGACCCCCGGTACGGAAGGCACCGTCCCGGTCGGGCGCGACACGACGATGCGCGCGTCATCCCGGTGGGAAGGTGACCGCCTCGTCGCCGAGGGGACGCAGGGCGACATGCGGATGCACGAAGTGATGGCGCTCGAAGCGGACGGACAGCGCCTGACCATTGAGGTGACGACAACAACGCTGGAAGGCGAGACGGTGAACCGCCTTGTCTACCTGAAGGATCAGCCGGTCGGGACGTGCGACACCTGGGCGATGCCCTGCAAGGACTTCACCGACCAGCAACGCTGACGGCTACTCCGAGAGGTCGAGCGCCACGATGCGTTCCCGGTCGCGGGCGTAGAGGGTGGTTCCCACCAGCGTCGGGACGGTCCACGCGCGCGTATTGAAGATCGGCGCGCTTGTCAGCGTCGTCATCCCGGCCGGTGACATCTCCGCGAGCGAAAGGTCGCCATCCTCCTCCAGAATGATCACCTTCCCGTCCGCATGCAGCAGGCTCGCCCGGCTGAAGCCACGCTCACGCCAGGCGGTCTCGCCGGTTTCCACCTGCGTGGCCGTCATGATCGCCGCCGCCCCCTGTCCGCTCGTGCCGTAGACAAAACCGCCGAGCCGCAGCGTGTTCAGGAACGTGAACCGGAGGCGCGGGTCGTACCACAACTCTTCGGTCCGCGTGATGCCGCCATCGCGGATCAGACGGATGGCGCGGCTCCCAGCGATGTAACCCGACGAAAGAAACAGGACGTCGTCGTCGTCGTTCCAGAGCGGCACCTGGAAGTTGAAGTCGTTCCCCGCGTCGTGGGGATGCGCCCAGAGGACGTCGCCGTTCGCGGGATCCATGCCCACCACCGCCTGGCCGGCAAAGACCACGACGTGCTCCTCGCCGTCGACGGTTATCAGACCGGCTGGGGCCTCGGACACGAGGAAGCTGCCGCTACGCCAGACCACCTCGCCGTCCGATTGCCGGAGCGCCATCACCGACTGCCCCGGTCCCCCCACCTGCATGATGATCGTGTCGCCGTAGGACAACGGACTGGCGCCGTAGCCCGACTTGATCATCGATCGGATCAGCAACGGCGGCGCGCCGAAGTCGGTGACGAAGTTGCGCGACCAGAGCAGCTCACCCGTCGCCGGATCGAACACGTGCAGTTCCTTGTTCGTTCCAATGGTGAAGAGCCGGCCGTTCTCGAGCAACGGCGTCGCATGCGGCCCGGCGCCCTGGCCGAAGTCCTGAACGTCAGAGGGATACGAGTACTCCCATAGCGTCTCGCCGGTCGAGGCATCGAGTGCGATGACCGTTTCTTCGCGACTCCACGGCGCCTCGCCCCCCTCGCCATAGGCGACGCGGTACATCGTGAAGAGGCGGCCGTCGCCAGCGATGATGGCCGAGTGTCCGGCGCCGAGCGGGCGGCTCCAGATCTCGGGCGGGCCGGCCTCCGGCCAGACAGCCGCCAGCCGAGGCGTGTCCGCGATGATGAAGTCGCCGCCCGGGCCACCCCACTTGCGCCACGCGTCCCCTTCCTGGACGGCGCCAGCGGCGCCGAGCAGGGCAGACGCCAGCAGAAGGGCGGACGCCATGGCGCCGATCAGCCACGCGTTTCTGATTGCCGGACGGGTTCCACTGAACATGGTAAACACCGCACTCGCGCCCCGGATTATAGCCAAGGGACAAGCGGGGGACGCAGAAGTCCCCGCCGCGGGTAGCGCTGCCGTCCTCCCCGCGGCGCCCCCGCTGGGATAGACTCTCCCGCGTTCCCATGCAGGATTCCTTCGCTTGTTGTGTCGTGGCGCTGCTCGTCGGCGTACTCCTCCCCGCCACAGCAGCCGGACAGTCCGCGGAGGAGCCCAGTGCGCTGGCGTCGTTCGGGCCGAACCGGCCGCTCGTGGACGACACGCAGCCGCCCTCGCTCGATCCGGAGTACGGCGCGCTGGCCGACCGGCCACGGGTCCGCGTGCCCCGCATCGATACGCCACCCGAGATCGACGGCCGGCTGAACGACGAGGCATGGCTGCAGGCGGCGCTTCTCACCGAGTTCGTGCAACAGGCGCCGCTCGACGGCGCGCCGGCGACCGAGGAGACGGAGATCTATATCGCCTACGACAGCGACCACATCTACTTCGGGTTCTACCTGCACTATGAGGATCCCGGCATCCTGCGCGCGAACCGCGTCGATCGCGACACCGCGTTTCAGGACGACCTGATGACGGTCTACCTCGACACGTTCATGGATCAGCAACGCTCCTATGATTTCGACCTGAACGCCTACAACGTGCAGGGCGACGGCGTCATCAATGCGTCGAACCTGCGCGGCGGGCCGATCCCGCCGGCCGACCGGTCGTGGGACGCGCTCTTCTACAGCGGCGCCGAAATTGTCGACGACGGCTTCACGGCCGAGATGGCCATCCCCTTCAAGAGCATCCGCTACCCGCAGCAAGCGCCCGGTGTGGAACATCGCTGGGGCTTCCAGATAGCCCGGGAAGTGAAGGGCAAGGATCAGGAGAACATCGTGTGGGCGCCGATGTCGCGGGACGTGCAGAGCTTCATGGCGCAGATGGGGGTGCTGGAGGGTATGACGGACCTCTCCACCAGCCGGAACCTGGAGATCCTTCCGACCTTCACCGCCATCCAGTACGGATCGCTCGACAGCGACTCGGGAGAGTGGGTGGGCCAGGCGACCGACCCGGAGGGGGGCGTCAACCTGAAGTACGGGATCACGTCGAACCTGACCGCCGACTTCGCGGCGAATCCGGACTTCTCGCAAATCGAGTCGGATCGCCCTCAGATCGACGTCAACCAGCGCTTCCCGCTGTTCTTCCCGGAGCTGCGTCCCTTCTTTCTGGAGGGCCAGGACATCTTCGAGTTCACCTCGCCGGTGCAGTTGGTCCACACGCGGACGATCGTCGACCCGAACCTGGGTGGGAAGCTGACCGGCAAGGTCGGACGGGCGACCGTCGGTGTCCTGGTGACGGACGACGAAGCGCCCGGCAAGCGGGATGACCCTGAGGATCCGGCCTACGGGCGCAACGCGCAGTTCCTGGTGGGGCGGGCGCGGTACGACGTTTACCGCGAATCGCACGTCGGCGTGATCGTGACCGACCGGGAATTCATGGACAGTTTCAGCCGTGTAGGTGGAATCGACGGCCAGTTCCGCCTCGGCCGGTCGAGCCGTCTCAATTTCGTTGCGGTCCATTCCACGCACCGGGACGAAGATGGCGCCAGCCGGAGCGGACCGATGCTCGCGACGCTCTTCCGGCACGATGGCCGCAACCTGCAGGCATCGGGCTACACGACGCACATTTACCCCGGTTTCCACACCGACGTGGGATTCGTCCGGCGAGTCGATCAGCGCGTGGTCGGAGGCCAGGCGGGCTACCGGTGGTGGCCGGAGCACTGGCTCATCAACTGGGGCCCGAGCGTCCAGTACATGCTTGGCTACAATCACGACGGGATACGGGAAGACGAGTCCACCGAAGCCAGGCTCGATCTGCGGTTCGCCCGCAACATCAGCTTCAACGCTTCCGGCAGCCGCGCGTTCGAGCGTTACACAGGCGTCGGCTTCCAGCGGAACAACTACAGCCTGCGGACGAACGTCAACACCAACCGCCTCTTCTCGCTCGGCGGCGGCTTCAGTTGGGGCGACGAGATCTTCTACGACAGTGCCAACCCGTACCTCGGTCGCGGCTCCAGTGTGCGATTGTCGGCAACGGTCCGCCCGACGCCTCGGCTCACGTCACAGATCAACCTCAACACCAGCCAGTTCACCGACATCCGGCCCGGCCCCGACGCCGGCGAGGTCTTCAACGTGAAGATCTTCCGGGCGCTCAGCACGTTGACCTTCACCGACCGCCTGCTGCTCCGCAACATCACCGAGTACAACTCGTTCCGCGGCACGCTGGCGCTCAACCTGCTGGCGACGTATCGCATCAACGCTCTGACTGTGTTCTATGTCGGCTACGATGACCACTATCAGCAGGCGGATCTGATCGACGAGGAGCGGTACCCGTTCCGGACGCTGAAGCGGAAGAACCGCGCGCTTTTCACCAAGCTGCAGGTGCTGTTCCGTTACTGACCGGCGGTTTGTCGGGAGCCCGGGGCGGGCAAGGAGTTCACGATGGACGAGCAGAACGCGGCACGCGAGGCGTTGGCCGACGCGGAGATCACGCCCCTCACGAAACCGGCCGCCGAGTGGCAGGCGCTGTTGCCGGCCGATTCCTACCGGGTGCTGTTCCGCGAGGCGACCGAACCGGCCGGCACGAGCGAGCTGAACTATGAGAAGCGCGAGGGGACGTTCATCTGCGCGGCATGCCACCTGCCGCTCTTCGAATCGTCCGCGAAGTACGAGAGCGGCACCGGTTGGCCCAGTTTCTTCACTCCCATCCCGGGGCGCCTCGAAACGAAGGTCGACTTCAAGCTGATCCTCCCCCGCACCGAGTACCACTGCGCCCGTTGCGGCGGCCACCAGGGGCACGTCTTCAAGGATGGTCCGCCGCCGACGGGCCAGCGGTACTGCAACAACGGCATCGCGCTGCGCTTCGTGCCGGCGGGGGAGGCGTTGCCGCCGCTCCGCACCTGATCACGTCGGACCTCGTCTGCGGTACTGTATTCACGAGGATACGGTCGTCGTGATTCGGGCCTGGCACAGCCGCGAGGCCCGGCGCTAGCGCAAGCGGAAGCTGACGGACAGGGGCAGCGACGCGATGATGAGAGGGATTGGGTGGAGCCGGATGAGCGGCGCCGTGCGGTGCGGGGTCTCGGCGGCGCTCGTGCTGGCGGCCGGATCGCTGGCGTGGGCCCAGGAATGGGACGGCTGGCGCGGGCCCGGACGTGACGGCATTGCACCCGCCGCACAGGCGCCGCCGGTTTGGCCGGAGGCCTTCGCCCGTGCCTGGCAGATCGACGTGGGCGCGGGATATTCCTCCCCGGTAGTCTCCGGCGGGAGGGTCTTTCTTCACAGCCGGCGCGGCGACGTGGAGATCGTCCGGGCGCTCGATCTCGCGAGCGGCGCGCAACTGTGGCAACAGGACTACCCGGCCCGTTTCGTACAGAACACCATCGCCCCGGCCGAGCTGCAGGGCCCGTTCGCGACGCCGGCGGTCAGCGGTGGACGTGTATTCACGCTGGACGCGGCCGGGATCCTGTCGAGCTGGGACGCGGCGTCCGGCGCCCTCCAGTGGCGGAACGACTATTCGGCCTCGGTCCAGGTCATGGATCTGTTCTGCGGGACGGCGGCCTCGCCGCTCGTTGCCGACGGCACGCTCTTCGTCCAGATTGGGAGCGACACTGCGGGCGGTCGCGTGCTGGGGCTGGATCCGGCAACCGGCCGCGAGATCTGGACCTGGACCGGCGTGGGCCCCGGGTATGCCTCTCCGATCGTGATCGACGCGGATGGCGGGCGCCAGGTGGTAACACTGACCGAGTCGTCCCTCATCGGACTCGACGCGGCGAACGGCGAGTTGCTGTGGAACGTGCCCTTCATCGACGAATGGAACGAGAACACCGTTACGCCGGTCTGGACCGGCACACATCTGGTGATCTCCGGCCCCCGGCAGGGCACTCACGCGTTTACGATCCAGCGCCGGGACGGTGACTGGCAGGCATCACCGGCCTGGAGCAACGCGGGCGCGACGATGTACATGAGCTCGCCCGTGCTTGCCGCCGGCACGCTCTACGGGCATGTATCGACTCGCAGCGGCCAGTTCGTGGCCATCGACGCAGCGACCGGAACCGTGCGTTGGGCGAGCGAGGGGCGCGAAGGCGACCATGCGTCCCTCCTGATCGCCGGGGATGATCTCCTGCTGCTGACGACCGACGCGGTGTTGTTCGTGGCGGCGCAGAACACCTCGGACTTCACGGTGGTGCGCCAATATGACGTCGCGGATGGCGCGACGTGGGCGATGCCGGTGCCGCTACGCGACGGCCTTCTCATCCGCGACGCGACCAGTCTTGCGCGCCTCGTGGCGGCCAATCCGCCTCCTGGGTGAGCGGTCGCCGTTCCGCAGTCCGCCAGGTCGTGAGCCGCCCATGACGACCAGCCGGCGCATCGCCCTCGGCTTCTGGCTCGCCGTGACAGTGGGACTGAGCGCGCTCTACGCTGCGCGTCCGGACCTCATCGAGCCGTCCAACCTTGTCGCCCTGCTCCGGCAGTCGGGTTCCCTGGTGCTGGTCGGCTACGCCGTCGTTAGCCTCGCGCGTCCGCTGACCCTGATTCCCGGCACGGTGCTGATCGTCGTCGGCACGCTGCTCTTTCCCGATCGCTACTGGACGGTCTTCGCCATCTCACTGGGCTGCGTCGTCGCCTCGTCGGGGCTGGTCTACTGGTTCTTCGACTTCCTCGGTCTTTCGAAACTCTTCGAGCGGAAGCACGCCGAGCGTATTCGCTGGCTCGAGGCGCAGATGGCGCGCGGGGGATTCTGGATCGTCGCCGGCTGGTCGCTCTTCCCGTTCGTCCCGACCGACGTGGTCTGCTACGTGGCGGGGTCGCTCCGGATGCCCTTCGGCCGCTTCCTGGTGGCGCTCGCGTTGGGGAAACTGCCGCTCGTCGCCTTCTATGTCACCGGCGGCGCCTGGCTGTTCGGCTGACTACGGCGAGACCGTGACCGCGACGTAGCCGTTCGTCCAGCAGCACTGATCGCCGGTGGTGCTGTCGACCGGATTGAAGTTGTCGGCGCGGACCCGGAGCAGGTACTCGCCGGGCTCGCTGAACGTCGCCGTAGTCGTGGCCTGCCCGCCGGCATCCGGTTCGAGCAGCGGTGCGCCGAACGTCGCGAGCACCGGCCCGCGGTGCGTGAACCAGCGGGCGCCGCCAGCGACCGGCTCGCGTTCCGCATCGGGGGCGATCCGGTCAACCACCCACACCGTGAGCGTCAGGGGCGTGCCGACGGCGGCGGTCATTCGTAGAGGGTTCGTGACGCTGCCGGGCGGGTCCTGGCCGTTCGCCCAGGTCGACGCCTCCCGCGGATCACCGGCGAGCGACATCGGCCCCCATAGCTCCGGCCCGTCCTCCTGCAGCTTGAGCATCGGTGGCAGCGATCCCATCGCCATGGGGATGTAGTGCAGCCGGTACGCCTCGACGCCAACCCGCCCCGGCACCGAGTGTGGTTCGTCGTAGCCGGGGGTCTGCAGCGTCCAGACCACCCGCCCGTCGTCGCGCGCGAAATCACCGGGGATCGTCACCGTGAAGACACCGGTGTCGCGGCGCGGGGCGAACACCGTCGGCTGCCGCCCGTCATGCTCCGCCGGCTCGATGAAGTTACCGGACCCCTGCGGGATACGCAGGACCTCCTCGGTGTTGCGGTTGAAGAAGCCGAACGACAGGGTGAAACTGCCGTCCGGGTTCTCGTACCACCCTTCGAAGAACGGGGATACGGTAAGCCCCGAGGCCACACCGCCGCGTTCGCGGGGCGCCGCCGGCCATGCCCGGTCGATCGGCGGTTGTGCGGCGAGCGGCGCCGTGCCGAGCAGGACTGCCGCAACCGCGAGGCCGGCGACGAGCCACACGCGCCGCATCGCTGCTGTAGTCTCCCTACTGCCCGCCGCCGTCGCCGCCGGCGAGCGTCTCGGCCAGCTTCTTCGCCTCCCGCTCTGCCTTGATCCGCTGATAGCCCTCTTCATCGAGATGCGTGATGGCGATCCAGGCGTGCGACATCTCGTCGGTCGTGCGGCCGCCACGGTAGACCCACTGTTCCGGGTCCGGGTTGTTCGGATTGTCCGCGCTATTGTCGTACCAGTGGGTCAGGATCATGACGGAACCGGTCGGCATCAGCGGCGCCACGTCTTCCTCGTAGAGGTGGCTGTGCTGCCACCAGGTGGTCCAGTCCGTGATCATGCTGACCACTTCCCGCTCCCCGGTGGAAGGGTGGAAGATCTCGAGCGACGCTCCGCGCAGCCGCAGGTGCCCGTGGGGCTGGAAGCTGTCGATCCGCACTGGGTGGTCGAACGTGTGGAATCCCTGGAGGATCTGCGAGCCGTGGGGTGGAATGGCCAGATCGCCCACCAGGTTGTAGCGGCCCAGGTCCTGGATGTACTCGGGCTCGTAGCCCTTCGGGTGGAACCAGAAGGCGAGTTCCGTCACTTCGTTCTCCACCACTTCCCCCATCGGGTAGTAGTGGATGCTCCAACGGACCACCGAGTTCGCGGGCAATAGCCGACCCGCGCCCTCCGGGACGATCTCGCCGAGCTTGCCGCTGGCGTACTCCGTAAAGCGTCCGCGGCCCTGCATCTCCAGTTCGCCGTCCGCGTTGCGCAGGTACAGACTCGTATTGGCGTGATGGACGACATGGCGGCCTTCCACCGACGGCTTGACTTCGATGGCCTTGATGTACCGGTCTTCGTCCAGCGGAACATCGGCCAGCGGCTCCCACCAGAGGTCCGAGCCTTCGGCCGTGACGGTGTACGGCTTCGCCGGAACGATGAGGTCGGGCTGGCCGAACTGTTCCGCGAGGCGCCACTCGCCCCGCGGCGGCCACTCGACCGGCGGTGGCATGTCGGCCGGATCACCCTCGACCATGCCGCCATCCACCCAGGCGACGATGGTCGCGATCTCTTCGACGGAAAGGCGCGGGTCGTACTGCAGGGCCTGAATGCCGACATCCAGATCGTACTGGTACGGCGGCATCTCGCGGTCCGCCACCTTCTGGCGGATCGACCGACCCCATGGCCGGACCTCGCTGTAGTTCATTAGCGACATCGGCCCGATTTCGCCCGCCCGGTGGCACACCTGGCAGTTCTGCTGCAGGATGGGCGCCACGTGCTTCGTGAAGGTGACGGTGTTGTCCTGGGCGACCGCCCCCGTCGGGAGAGCGACCGCGACAGCAGCCGCGGCCGCCAGCATGCCGAGTCGTGCCCTGAATGCGCTGGTTCTCATCTGTCGGCCTCCGCAAGCGTCACCGCATCTTATCAGCCTTGGCGCCGTGGGACCCAAGCCGTCGTGCGCCCGCCGATCGTCAGGTGCTCGATCGGCTCGCCGCGCGTCGTACGGGCGTCATCCCGCCTTCCCCAGCGGCGGTGGAACAGCCAGGTGCGGGGGTACAAGGAATCGTCCGCATTGGCCTCCACCGCGCGCCTGACGATCGAGCGAAGTCTGGCCCGCAGCCGCCGAGCTTCCGTGTCCGTAAGCGAAGAGGCGCGCCGCCGGGGATCGATCCCGGCCTGGAAGAGCGCCTCGTCCGCGATCCAGTTGCCCACCCCGGCCGCGAAGGACTGATCGAGCAGAAGCGACTTGACGATCCCGCTGCGGGCTCGGACCAGCGCGGAGAACCGCGCTGGTGCCGGCATGGCGAGGAACGGATCGAAACCGAGCTTCGACACCGGCGGCTCCTGCTCCGGATTCTCGCGCAGCAGCAGGCGCCCGAGCCGCCGGCCGTCGGTCATGGCGAGCTCCCCGCCGTCGTCGAGCCGCAGCCGGATCTTCACGAACCGTGGGGGCCAGACCGACGCATCCTCGCGCGGTCCCGACTTGAGCTGCAGCGGAACGGACGCGGGTGTCTTGAATCCGCCGGCCATTCCGAAGTGGAACAGCGGATGCGGCGGCGCATCCAGCTCCAGCCAGAGTTGCTTGCCCCACCGGCGGGCCGCCACCACTCGCTTGCCTTCGAGCCCCCGGCGCCACTGTCGGTTGGCGACTCCGGCGAAGACGATCGGGTCCTCGGCGCACGCAACCGTTTTGATGCGGCGCCCGACCGCCACGGCTTCCGCGAGTTTGCGTCCGCGCTCTACCTCCGGCAGCTCCGGCACGTTCCCTACTGCGTGCGGAACAGCTCCGACGGGCGGTGCGGGACGTAGCGGACCAGGCGGCGGCGGCTTACCTCGCCCGCGTAGATGTTTCCGTCGAAGTCGACGCCGAGGAACTCGATGCCGGCGCCCACGTCCTCGTCGTGCTGCGGGATGAAGTGGGTCACCCACGCCTGCTCGGTCTTGAGGTCGCCGATCCGGATCCCCTTCTCCCAACCCAGATTGCTGCGCCAGTTGTCCGGCGGGCCGGCCCGGACCATGCCGGACAGACCGTCGCCTGCGTAGAGGATGTCGGTGCGGTCGATGAACAGTCCGCTCGGCTTGCCGTAGTGGGTCCAGATATAGAGCAGTTCGCCTTCCTGGTTGAACACCTGTATCCGGCTGTTGCCGCGGTCGGCGACGTAAACGCGGCCCTGGGAGTCCATCTTGATGTCGTGCGGATCCGAGAAGCGGGCCGCTTCCTTGCTCTCCGAGCCGACGCCGCCGCCCACTTCCAGCAGGAACGTGCCGTCGGCCGAGAACTTCACGATCCGGTTGTTGCCGCCCCGGTGGCCATCGGAGACCCAGATGTCGCCGTTGGGGGCGACGACCACGCCGGACGGGCCGTTGAAGTGATTCGGGCCATCGCCCCAGACACCGGCCTCGCCCAGGCGCATCACGACGTCTCCCTGCTGATTCAGTTTCAGTACCTGATGTCCTATTCCCATCGCTTCGCCCGCCACGGCGCGTGAATCGCCGTGCGAGCCCCCCTCGGTCACCCAGAGGAATCCCTCATGATCGAGAAAGAAGCCGTGCGGGAAAGCGAACAGGCCGGCGCCGAAGCTGTCGACCAGGTTGCCGTCGAGATCGAACTTCAGGATCGGCGCGATGTCGGTGCCGGCGCACTCGTTCGCCCCGCACCGGTCGAGGATCCAGAGGTGCTGGCCGTCCGGATCGGGAAAGACGCCGCTCACGGTGCCGAGGACCCGTCCCTCCGGCAGTTGTTCCCAACCATAGGTAGCGCGGTACGGATTGGTGGTCGACGACTGCGTGATGACGTTGACGTCGGCCGCGACGAACCAGACGAGACAGGTAAGGGCGAGTGCCGTGGCGAGGCGTGGAACCAGGTGCATCGGGAACCTCCTGCGACGTTGCCGGTCGGTGACAAGTCTACCCGCCCCCTCACGCATCAGGGACAAGTCCGTTCCAGCTAGACGGGCCGCTACGATTCCTTGACGGCCGCGATGAGGTCGAGCATCGCCTTCTTGCCGTCGCCGAAGAACATCAGCGCGTTGTCGGCGGCGAAGAGCGGATTGGGGATGCCCGCGAAACCGGGGGAGAGGCTCCGCTTGATGACTATGACCGTGCGCGACTGATCGACGTTCAGAATAGGCATGCCCGCGATGGGGCTCTTCGGGTCGGTCCGGGCGACCGGATTGACGATGTCGTTGGCGCCGATCACGATGCTGACGTCCGTTTGTTCGAACGATGGATTGATCTCGTCCATCTCCTTCAGCTTGTCGTAGTCGACGTCCGCTTCGGCCAGCAGCACGTTCATGTGGCCGGGCATCCGGCCGGCGACCGGATGTATGGCGTATTCCACCTCGACCCCGCGCTCCTCGAGGAGGTTGGCGAGGTCGCGCACCTGGTGCTGCGCCTGCGACACCGCGAGGCCGTAGCCCGGAACGATCACGGCGCGGCGCGCGCCGTCGAACAGCATCGCCACCTCTTCGGCGGACGTGCTCTTCACCCGGCCGGCGTACACCGCGTCAGCATCGGCGGAGGACGTCTCCCCTTCCGCGATGGCGCCGATGAGCACGTTGACCAGCGACCGGTTCATTGCCTTGCACATGATCCGGGTCAGGATGAGTCCGGAGGCGCCGACGAGCGAGCCCGTGATGATCAGGATGTTGTTGTTCAGCACAAAGCCGGTCGAGGCGGCGGCGAGGCCCGAATAGGAATTCAGTAGCGCGATGGCGACCGGCATGTCGGCGCCGCCGATCGGAATCGTCAGCAGCACGCCCAGGACCGACGCGACCGCCACGAGCGCGACGTAGTAACCGACGGGACTGAGACCACCAATCCCGGCATCCGCCACCACGAACGCTCCGCACCCGAGGGCGGCCAGGCCGAGGACGCCGTTCAGCACCTGTTGGCCGGGGAAGACCACCGGCTGGTCGGGCAGCAGGAGGCCACGCAGCTTGTCGAAGGCGACGAGGCTGCCCCAGAAGGTGACCGATCCGATCAGACCGGAGGCCACGGTGGCGACGGTCGTCTGGGCGGCCGGGTCCGACTCGCTCACCAGCACCGCGCCAGCGACCAGCGCGGACGCGCCGCCACCGAACGCGTTGAGCAGCGCCACCATTTCCGGCATCGCGGTCATCGCGATACGGAGCGCGAGGGTGGCGCCGATGGCCGCGCCCAGCCCGATGCCGGCCACGATCCAAAGGAAGGCGTCGGTGCCGGCGCCGAAGATCTCCCGGTCCAGCAGGGTCGCCACGACCGCAAGGAGCATCCCGGTGGCGCCCAGGAGGTTGCCACGGACCGCGGTGCGCGGATGGGTCAGCCCCCGGATCCCCAGAATGAAGAGGACCGAGGCGAACAGGTAGATGAGGTTGATGAAGGTGCTGTCCACGGTGTTCTGGTCTCGAACGTCAGTCCTTCTTGCGGAACATGCCGAGCATCCGGTTGGTCACCAGGAAGCCGCCTACGACGTTGATGGTAGCGATCACCAGCGCCGCGAAGCCGAGCATTCGCGCCATCTCGTTGCCGGATGCGACCGATAGCAACGCGCCGATGATCGTGATGCCGGAGATCGCGTTGCTGCCCGACATCAGGGGGGTGTGCAGGAGCGGCGGAACCTTCGTGATGATCTCGAAGCCGACGAAGACGGCCAGCATGAAGATTGTAAGGAGCGGAATGAGAACGTCCATGCTTACTCTCCGGTCGATGCGGGCGTGTCGAGCAGCTCGCGGATGCGCGGGTGGACGACCGCGCCGTCGCGCGACACGAGAGTGCCGGCGGTGATCTCGTCGTCCATGTCGAGGGCGAGCGTGCCGTCTTTCACCAAGTGCAGCAGGAGCGTCGAGATGTTCTTCGCGTACATCTGCGACGCGTGGTAGGGCACGGTGGACGGCAGGTTGGTCGGACCGAGGATTGTGACGCCGTTGCCGGTCACCACCGTCTCGTCTCCCCGGGTCGGCTCGCAGTTGCCGCCCCGCTCTGCCGCCAGGTCCACGACCACCGAGCCGGGCGCCATACCCGCGACGGCGTCGGCCGTTACGAGGATCGGCGCTGTCTTGCCGGGGATCAGGGCGGTGGTAATCACGACGTCGCTCGCTGCGACGACACGCGCCATCGTCTCCCGCTGCCGCTGGTAGAACGATTCGTCCTGCGCCTTGGCGTAGCCGCCAGCGTCTTCGGCTCCCTCGGTCTCGAGCGGCAGCTCGACGAAGGATGCGCCGAGGCTCTCGACCTGTTCCTTGACGGCGGGACGGACATCGTACGCTTCAACGCGCGCCCCGAGCCGCCGGGCCGAGGCGATGGCCTGGAGCCCCGCGACGCCAGCGCCGACGACGAAGACTCTGGCCGGGGCGACGGTGCCGGCTGCGGTCATCATCATCGGGAACATCCGCGGAAGCGCGGCGGCGGCGAGCAGCACCGCCTTGTAGCCGGCGATCGTCGCCATCGACGACAGGGCGTCCATACTCTGCGCCCGCGTGATGCGCGGGATCAACTCCATCGAGAACGCAACGGCGCCCCGTTCGGCTACCGCCTGCGCGGCCGCGGGCTCGCCGAGCGGATCCGACAGCCCGATGATTGCCTGGCCGGAGCGGAGCAGCTCCAGATCGGCCCGTCCGGCGTCACCTGCCGCGCCCGGGCTGCGCACCTGCAGCACGAGGTCGGCATCCGCGAACAGTTGTTCCCGCGACGCGGCGATCCGTGCGCCGGCATCGGTGTAGGCGGTGTCGGGAAAACCGGCTGCGGCCCCGGCGGACGGCTCGACAAGGACGTCGAGCGACGCCCTTGCAAGCCCTGCGAGAACGCCCGGGACTAGCGCGACACGCCGCTCGCCCGGAAACGCTTCCTTGGGAACGCCAATGATCATGGCAGGGCGAACGCGAGGAACTCGCCGCCGTAGCCGCCGCCGCTTACCGCAACGACGATGTACTGCTTCCCGTCGACCGAGTACGTCATCGGCGATCCGGTCTGCTGGGCCGGCATCCAGACCTGACCCAGCTCCTCGCCGGTCGCCTTGTCGTAGGCTCGGAGCATCGCGCCCGTCTCGCCATCCTCGTTGGTCCACGAGCCGCCGTCACCGGCAACCACCAGCGTTCTTGTCACGAGCGTCCCGACGCGGCCCGGCCGTCCGGTCCGGGGGACGACCACGCCTTCGAGCAGCCGATGGTTGCGGATGTTGTCGGCGGTCTCGCCGTGGGCCACCTGCCAGAGGATCTCGCCCGCGTTCAGGTCGATCGCACTGATGCGGCCCCACGGCGGCTTGATGATCGGGATCCCCTCGACGTTGAGCGCGTCGTCACGCGCGCTCACCCCTTCCGGCCGGCCGCGGATGAAATTCATGTCGGACCGTTCCGGGTCGTTGACCAGCCCCAGGTTGGTTACCTCGGTCTTGGAGAACTGGTAGAAAACCCCCGTTTCCGGATCGAACGACCCGCCGGGCCAGTTGACGCCACCGGTCGAGGCCGGGACCTGCAGCGTGCCGTATGTGCCGTCCGCGGTACCGACCGAAGGCGGCGTATAGAGGGACGGCCCGTACCGGAATCGGTTGAGCACATCGAGCGCGCGCTGGCGCAGTTCAGGCGTCCAGTCGATCAAGTCGTCCGGCCCGATACCCTGCTCATCGAAGGCGGGCGGTTTCGTGGGGTGCGGCTGGGTCGGCGCGAGGCGCTCGCCGGGAATGTCGGACGGCGGAACGGGCTGCTCCTCGATCGGCCACACCGGCTCGCCCGTCTCGCGGTCGAAGACGAAGAGCCACGACTGCTTGGTGGGCAGCACCACCGCTTTGATGTCGCGGCCGTCGACCGTGATATCCGCGAGAACCGGCGCGGCGGGCAAATCCCAGTCCCAGACGTCGTGGTGGGTGATCTGGAAGTGCCACTTCCGCTCGCCGGTATCGAGGTCCAGTGCCACGAGGCTGTCCGAGAAGAGGTTGTCGCCGAGCCGGTGTCCGCCGTAGTAGTCGTTCGTCGGCATCTCGATCGGCATGTAGACCATGTTCAGTTCCGGGTCTATCGTCATCTGGGCCCAGACGCCCGTGTTGCCGGTGTAGCGCCACGAATCGCCTTCCCAGGTGTCGTTGCCGAATTGGTCGCCCTGCGGAATGGTGTGGAAGATCCACTTCCGGTCGCCCGTGCTCGTGTCGTAGCCGCGGATGTATCCCTTGACGTTGGTCATCGACGGCGGCGCGCCGCCCGGGAGGTGCGCGGCGCCGATGACGATCGTGTCGCCGACCGCGACGGGTGCGGCATGCAGGCCGATCTCGCCGGTCACGAGGTCGATGTCCTGATCGAGCTGGGTCTTGAGATCCACGATGCCGTCGGCGCCGAAGTCGTCGAGGCGCCGGCCGGTCTTTGCGTTCAGGCCGATAAGGTGGTAGCCGGGGGTGACGTAGAAGATCTTTCCGTCGCCGCCGTCATCCACGTAGGCGAGTCCTCGTCCGGAGAGCCGCCGCGGCGCCGCGGCGCCCCGTTCACCCTCGTCGTAGCGGTGGAACCAGAGGAGCTCGCCGGTTGCGGCATCCAGCGCGACCGCCGCCCGCCGGGTGCCCACGGTGGCGAAGAGCGTGCCGTCCACCATGAGCGGCGTTGCCTGAAGCAGGAACTCCGGCCGCGACCCGAAGTTGTCGGTCCGGAAGGACCAGACCAATTCGAGGTCGTTGAAGTTGTCGCCGTCGATCAGATCGAGCGGCGAGTACCGCGTATGCGCGAGGTCGCCGCCATAACTCGGCCACTCCCCGTTCTGGGTCCCTTCCTCCTGGGCGGCCAGCCCGCTGGAGGCACACAGGATTCCGGCCACCAGGACCAGGACCCAGCCTGTGGGGGCGTCGGATCGGTTTCGGACGTATCGCATCGGGGATTCCTCCGTCGTGACGCAAAGCGAAGAAGAAAGCATACACTGGTGCCGGAAGGTGCGCCGTGCGAGGGACAGGAGGAGAACGATGCTGAGACGGCAATTCCTGCGGGCGACGGCGGCGGCGGTCCCGTTCGTTCTGGCGGCGACGGCCGGCGCGGCGACTGCCTCGGAGCGGGAGCTCCAGACGGTCGAGTTCCACAGCCCGGCCGTTGATCGGACCATGAAATACAACATCCTGCTGCCGGGCGACTACGAGACGTCGACCGAGCGCTATCCCGTGCTGTACCTGCTTCATGGCCTGACGCAGAACTACACGGCGTGGGGCCTCGCCAACGGCGCGCCGTTCTATGCCGGCCTCTACGACGACCTGATCATCGTGATGCCCGATGCGGGAAACTCCTGGTACGTCAACTGGGCCGAGAACGAAGGGGACCAGAAGAACAACTGGGAGGACCACGTCATTCAGGACGTGGTCAGTCACGTGGACTGGAACTTCCGCACGATCGCACGCCGTGAGGGACGGGCAATCACCGGCTTGTCGATGGGGGGCTACGGGGCGATCACGATGGGTCTGCGCAACCCCGGAATGTTCATATCGATCGGCAGCACGAGCGGCGCCCTTGAGTACGGGCGTCAGGCGGCGGCCAGGATGCGCGGCGAGATGCCCGCGCGCGAGCCGCGGCAGTTGACGCCGGAACAGGAGGCGCGGCGCCGCCAGCCGAACCCGCTCATCGGCATCGAGGGTTTCAGCAGCCAGGTGGAGCGGACGCCCCAGGGAACCATGTTCACCACCCCGGAGCAGGCGGACGCCTACGATCCCTTCAAGCTGATCACCCAGGCCCCCCGAGAGGACCTTCCGCATATCTATCTCGACTGCGGCACGGAGGATCGCCTGATCAGCGGGGCCCGCGAGCTGGCGCGCCACATGATGGATCAGGACATTCCCTTCGACTACATGCAGCAGCCGGGAGGCCACAACGCCGCCTACTGGATCGAGTCGATCGGCCGCATCACGGCTGTGCAGTACGAAGTGATCCAGCGCGCCCTCGGACAGCGTCCCACCGGCCGCCGCCGGCCGTCGAACTGAGGGCGCTGGGCTATGGAACTGGGAACCTGGTAGCCGGTCAGAGTATCAGGCGAACGGATCCACGATATCCACGCCGCTCGCCACGAAGTCCTGGCGATTCCGCGTCGCCAACGGAAACCCGTGGGTCAGTGCCGTTGCGGCAATGAGACTGTCCTTGACGGGCATCGGCGTGCCGGCCGCCCGGAGCCGAGCCAGCAATTCTGCCCAGCACAGTCCCGTTTCGGAATCCCAGGCCACGCAGTGAGTCCTGCGAACGACTTCGTCGAACCAACGTTCGAGACGTTGGCGGCGGACCCCAGATGGCAGGAGAAGGATGCCGAAGCGTATCTCGCCGAGGACTACCGGATCGACGACCAGCCGCCGTTCGTGGTTGCGCAACCAGCCGATGACACGTTGATCGGGGGTCCGTTTCGTAGCTTCGCAGAGGACGTTGGCGTCGACGAGATACGTCACGATGGCGGTTCGATCTCTGACGTGGACTCTGAGGGGACTGGCGTGAACCAGTCCTTCACGGGGCACGCCATGAGCGTGTCTACCAACCCCTGGTTCTTCGCCGGCTCCTGGAAGACCAGTCGATACTCTCCATGGTCGATCCGCTCAATCTCGAATGTCTGGCCGGGTTCGATTCCGTCCTGCCGGCGAAGCTCCACCGGCAACACGATCTGGCCCTTCGAGGAAAGCGTGGTTCGCATCGTCGTAAGACTACATCTTACTCCAATGTGCCTCGGCCCGCTAGGCTATCCTAAGCGGTGCGCCGGATGCGATGGCGCGTCCGGTCGCAACGCGCGGCCACGCACCGGCAAGGTTTTCCGACCTCTCTTCAGATCGCGGGAGGACTGATGCGTCGTTATCGCCCGAGTCTCGCAATTGTTGTTGGCGTAGCGGCTGCAGTGGCCGCCGCAGCGCCGGCCGCTGCCCAGAGTCCGGACGGCGGAGCGCTTTTCGAGGAACACTGCGCCGCATGCCATCTCGGCGATGTCGTGCCGCGCGCCCTGGCCATCGACAACATGCGAGCCATGGCGCCGGCCGCCATCGTCGGCAGCCTCACCGACGGCGTCATGCAGCAACAGGGCGCGGAGTTGAGCCCGGAAGAGCGGCGCGCGGTCGCCGAATTCATCTCCGGGCGCAGTGTTGCCGCGGATGCCGGGCCTGGTGTCGGGGCCTGCGTACCGTCCACCGCGGACTGGCCGGGGCTGGATGGCGGCGCGCAGTGGAACGGCTGGGGCGTCGACGTAAGGAACGCTCGCTTCCAGCCGGCCGAGCACGCGGGACTGGCGGCCGGCGACGTTCCGCGCCTGCGGCTCAAGTGGACGTTCGGGTACGCCGACGTGGCTTCCGCGCAGTCGCAGCCAACTGTCGTCGGCGGACGCCTGTTCGTCGCCAGCGTGAACGGCGAGGTCTTCGCGCTCGATGCGCGGACCGGCTGCACCCACTGGACGTTCGCCGCGCAGAGCGGCGTCAGAAGCGCCATGACGGTCTCCCGCCTGATGGACGGACGGCACGCGCTCCTGTTCGGAGACTTCAACGCCAACGTGTACGCGCTCGACGCCGCGACCGGCACGGAGATCTGGCGGCAGGATGTCGACGACCATCCAGGCGCCCGCATCACGGGAGCGCCCGTTCTTCACGAAGACCGGCTTTACGTGCCAGTTTCGTCGCTGGAAGAAGTGCTCGCGGCCGACCCGGAGTACGCCTGCTGCACGTTCCGGGGAAGCGTCGTGGCGCTCGATCCCGCCACCGGTGACGTGGCGTGGAAGACCTACACCATCAACGATGCGCCGGAGCCGCGAGGGCGCAATCCCGAGGGCGACTTTCTCATGGGGCCGTCCGGCGCCGCTGTCTGGTCGGCGCCGACCGTCGATGCCGAACGGGGCGTCCTCTACGCGGCGACCGGCAACGCCTATACGGAGCCGGCCGCGGCCACGAGCAACTCGATCATCGCCCTCGATCTCGACACCGGCGAAGTGCGCTGGGTAAACCAGTTCACGCCAGACGACGCGTTCATCCTCAACTGTGGCGGCGACAATCCGAACTGCCCGGAGGAGGCGGGTCCTGACTTCGACTTCGGAGCTTCTCCCGTACTCGTGACTATGAGCGACGGGCGCGATCTGCTCGTGGTCGGCCAGAAATCCGGCGTCGGTTTCGGGCTCGATCCGGATCGCGACGGCGCGGTCGCCTGGCGCTACCAGGTCGGACCCGGCAGCGCGCTCGGCGGCATCGAGTGGGGTTTTGCGGTCGATGCCGAGAAGGCCTACTTCGCCAACTCCGGCCTCCTGACGCCGGAGCAGGGCGGGCTCGCGGCCATACGCCTCCGGACCGGAGAACTGGTCTGGTATGCCGAGCCTCACGCCCCCATCTGCGACGGATGCAGTCCGGCCCTCCTTGCCGCGATCACGGTGATTCCCAACGTCGTTTTCTCCGGCGCCATGGACGGCCTGTTCCGGGCCTACGACGCCGACAACGGCTCGGTGCTCTGGGAGTTCGATACCAACGGCGACCACGACACGGTGAACGGCGTCCCGGCCAGTGGCGGATCGATCAACGGACCGGGTCCCGTCGTCGTGGACGGCATGGTCTATGTGAACTCCGGATATGCTGCTTTCGGCGGGCGGCCCGGTAATGTCCTGCTGGCGTTCGGCGTCGACTGATTCCCCGTAGAATTGATGTATGCCACGAAATCCCTACAGGAAGTTGCAGACGCACGGACATTGACCGCACCCACACCGACCCCACTGCAATCCACTCTCGCGGAACCGCAGGATTCCCTTCCGGAAGTCTCGATAGATCAGTTACCCGACGGTCTCCGCACGGCCGTGGCTCATCCGGGTTGGTCGTCGCTGATGCCGGTGCAGGCGCGGGCGATCCCGTATCTGCTGGCGGGGCGCGACCTGGTGATTCAGGCGCGCACGGGAAGCGGCAAGACGGCGGCGTTCCTGCTGCCGATGCTGGAACGCCTGGACGGTAGCCTGGACCGCACGCAAGCGCTCGTGCTGGTCCCGACACGCGAGTTGGCCCGGCAGGTGCAGTCGGACGCGGCTCTCTTGTGGGAGGGCAGCGGCCTTCGATCCACCGCAGTGTATGGAGGGGTCGGGTACGAGCCGCAGATCAAGGCCCTCCGCGAAGGTGTGCAGTTGGTCGTCGCAACGCCGGGGCGGGCGCTCGATCACCTGCTGCGCGGCGCCTTCTCCCTGAACGACCTGAAGATGCTCGTCTTCGACGAAGCGGACCGAATGCTCTCGATGGGGTTCTATCCCGACATGAAGCAGGTGCAGACGTACCTGCCGGATCGCGCCATTCACGTCACGATGTTCTCCGCGACATTCCCCGCGTCGGTCATGCGGACGGCGCGAGAGTTCATCGCGGAGCCGCAGTTCCTGACCCTCAGCCGCGACCACGTCCACGTCACCGACACCGAGCACGTCTTCTATTCCGTACCGCCGATGGAGAAGGATCGCGCGCTGATCCGCATCATCGAGACGGAGAACCCGCCATCGGCGTTCATCTTCTGCAATACGAAACAGAACGTTCACTACGTCACCGTCGTGCTGCAGCGGTTCGGCTACGACGCGGACGAGTTGAGTGCGGATCGGTCGCAGTCGGACCGCGAGCGGATCCTGAAACGGGTGCGCGAAGGCAGGCTTCGCTTTCTCGTCGCGACGGATGTCGCGTCGCGCGGTCTCGACATCCCGGAGCTGTCGCACGTGATTCAGTACGAGCCGCCGGAGGACGCCGAGGACTACATTCACCGGGCGGGACGTACCGGACGCGCCGGTGCCGCCGGCACGGCCCTGTCGCTCGTGACCGAGGCCGAGAGGCTGAACCTCGATCAGATCGCCAAGCGGTACGGGATCGCGTTCCAGGCCCGACCCCTCCCGTCCGACGACGATGTCGCGGCCATCGTGGCGGAGCGGCTGACGACGCTGCTCGAGGCGCGGCTCCGCGAGCGGGACCGTTTACGGGCCGAACGGAGCCGGCGCTTCGTTCCCCTCGCGCGGCAATTGGCCGGGAACGAGGACGAGTCCCAGATCATTGCGATGCTGCTCGACGACTATTATCAGGAGACGCTGCACGCGCCGCCGGTCGAGTCGGGCGTGGAGCGACCCGATTCGATGCGGCTGCCGCCAAAGAAGCGCACGTCGGATCCGGCCGGGCCTTCCGATGGCCGGCCGCGCCGCCGGCCCCGCCGCGGTGGACGGTCGCGGCGCTAGCGCGCCCTTGCGGGCGCGTTGGAAGTTTCGCTGGCGCGAAACTTCTACGGAGCAAGCTCCTGGCGGGATGACAGGATAGATAGACTGGAAAGACGATCGAGGAGACTGATTCAGATGACGACCACGGCCATCGCGATGGAAACCACACACCCCTTCGAAGCAGCGGCAGTTTCCGGCCGCGCCCCGTTCAGGGTGGCGGACCTCGGCCTCGCCGAGCAGGGCCGGCACGAGATTCGCCTGGCCGAGCAGGAGATGCCGGGCCTGATGGCGCTCCGGCGCGAGCACGCGGGCAAACGTCCCCTCGCCGGCGCGAAGGTGATGGGAAGCCTGCACATGACGGTGCAGACGGCGGTGCTGATCGAGACGCTCGCCGAACTGGGGGCCGACGTCCGCTGGGCGTCGTGCAACATTTTCTCGACGCAGGATCACGCCGCCGCTGCGGTCGCGGTCGGGCGCCCGGAGACGGGCGGCACGGCCGAGGCGCCGCGTGGGATTCCGGTGTTCGCCTGGAAGGGGGAAACCCTGCCCGAGTACTGGTGGTGCACCAACGAGGCGCTCGTATGGCCCGACGGCAGCGGCCCGAGCCTCGTCGTCGACGACGGCGGCGACGCGACGCTGCTGATTCACAAGGGCTACGAGTTCGAGCAGGCGGGGACGATCCCGGCTTTCGATCCGTCGTCGGAGCCGGAGGAATGGGGCGTCATCCTCGACCTGCTGCGCGAGATCGCCGCGCGCGACGCGCAACAGTGGCGCCGCATCGGTCCCGCCATTCGTGGCGTCAGCGAGGAGACGACGACCGGCGTGCACCGTCTCTACGAGATGATGCGGGACGGGACGCTGCTCTTCCCGGCCATCAACGTCAACGATTCGGTCACCAAGAGCAAGTTCGACAACATCTACGGCTGCCGACACTCGCTGCCGGACGGCCTCGCGCGCGCCACCGACGTCATGCTGGGCGGGAAGGTGGCGGTGGTCTGCGGCTACGGCGAGGTGGGCAAGGGTTGCGCCCAGTCGCTGCGGGGGCAGGGCTGCCGCGTCGTCATCACCGAAATCGACCCCATCTGCGCGCTGCAGGCAGCGATGGAGGGCTACCAGGTCGTGACGCTGGAGGAGATGCTGGAGAGCGCCGACATCTTCATCACCGCTACCGGCAACCGGGACATCATCAGCGTCGCGCAGATGAACCGGATGAAAGACAAGGCGATCGTCGGCAACATCGGCCACTTCGACAACGAGATCGACATGGCCGGCCTGAAGGCGTTCCATGGCATCGAGCGTGTCCCCATCAAGCCGCAGTACGACGAGTGGCGTTTCCCGGATGGCCACAGCGTCCTCGTGCTCGCCGAAGGGCGCCTGCTGAACCTCGGCTGCGCCACCGGGCATCCGAGCTTCGTCATGTCGGCGTCATTCACCAACCAAGTGCTCGCGCAGATCGCGCTGCACCGGAACGAGGGTGAATACGAGAAGCAGGTCTACATGCTGCCGAAGCAACTCGACGAGAAGGTGGCCCGGCTCCACCTCGACGCCCTCGGCGTGCACCTCACCGAGATGACACCCGAGCAGGCCGCCTACCTCGGGGTTCCCGTAGACGGTCCTTACAAGTCCGACCACTACCGCTACTGAAGCCTTCCCCTGGATGCCTATTCCTGCGGCCGGCGGGCGTAGATCTCGAGCAGCCGCTCCTGGGCGTTGATCGGTTCGGCGCCGGCTTCCACGGCGACCGGGTGGTAGGAACCATCGTTTCGGAGCTCCGTGGTGCGGTCCGTGTCGGTGAGCATCGTTCCGACGACCACGTCCCGGAGATGGCCGCGAACCCCAGCGTCACGGACGTGACAGAGCGTCTCGACGCGGCGATCGAGATTCCTCTCCATCAGGTCGGCGCTGCCGATCAGGACTTCGGGCTGGCCGTCGTTGACGAAGTAGTAGAGCCGCGAGTGCTCGAGAAACCGGCCGACGACGGAGCGGACGCGGATCGTCTCGCTCACGCCCGGAATGCCCGGGCGCAGACAGCAGACGCCCCGGACGATCATGTCGATGGGCACGCCCGCCTGTGATGCGCGGTACAGGACGCGGATCATCTCGGGATCGGCGACCGAGTTGTTCTTGATGATCATCCCGGCTTCGCGGCCGGCGCGGGCATGTTCCGCCTCGCGCTCCACGAGTGCCGTGAACGCCTTCCGAAGGTGATGCGGGGCAACCAGCAGTTCACGGTAGTCCCATTTGTTGGAATAGCCGGTCAGGTAGTTGAAGACCTCGGTTACTTCGTCCAGCACGTTCGGCCGCGCCGTGAACAGTCCGAAGTCGGTGTACACCTGCGACGTCACCCGGTTGTAGTTTCCGGTGCCGATGTGCGCGTAGCGGACGATGCCGTCCAGCTCCTTGCGCAAAACCAGGCAGAGCTTGCAGTGTGTCTTCAGGTTCACCATCCCGTATACGACATGCACTCCAGCCGATTCCAGGCGGTTCGCCCACACGATGTTGTTCCGCTCGTCAAAGCGGGCCTTCAGTTCGACCAGTACGGCTACCTGTTTCCCGCCCTCGGCGGCGCGAATCAGCAGGTCCGGGAGCGGTGAGTTCGGTCCGATCCGGTAGAGCGTGATCTTGATGGCAATGACGTGTGGGTCGTCCACGGCCACCCGGAGAAACGTCTCCACTGCGGAGAACGATTCGAACGGATGGTGGACGAGGTGGTCACGTTCCTGGATCGCGTCGAAGATCCCTTCGTCCTCCGTTGCCCAGATCGTGCTCGGGGAGAAGGGCGTGTCCTTCAACTGCGGACGATGCAACCGGGTGAGTGCGTTCCAGTCGCCATACCCCATCCGCCCGTCGGTTCGCGTCACGATGTCCTCATCGATCTCGAAGTTCTCGATGAGGATGTTGAGGACGCGAGCCGGCATCGACGATTCGACCAGCAGTTGCGACAGGTCGCCGTAGCGAAGCTCCTTCAGCGTCCGATCTACGGACTCGAGCAGATCGTCCGCCTCGTCCTCCTGAATCACCATGTCGGTGTCGCGGATGATGCGGAAGAGGTACGCGCTTCGCACATCGACTCCCGGGAACAGGAGGGCGACATTCAGCTTCACCACGTCCTCGAGGAGCGCGAACGTATCGCCTTCCCTGCCCACCTCGGACGGAGGAATCGGGACGAAACGGGGAAGAACATCGGGCAACTTGACGCGCGCGAAGCGCGTGTGGCCGCTCTGTTCGACCACAACCGCCAGATTCATGCTCAGGTTCGAAATGAAGGGGAACGGATGCCCCGGATCGAACGCGAGCGGCGTCAGCACCGGGTGAATGTTCTGCCGGTAGTAGTCGCGGAGATACTGCTTTACCGCTGGCGTGTAGTCTGCCGGGTCGAGAATCTGAATGTTCTCGGCGGCGAGCAGGGGACGGAGCGTCTCGGACCAGCAGCGTTCGATGTCGGCCATCATCCGGTTGGACCGGACGCGGATCGCGTCGAGCTGCTGCTCGGTGCTCAAGCCATCAGGTGAGATGGCCTCGATGTCGTTCCGGTATTTCCGGAGCAGCGTCGCCACCCGGACCATGAAGAACTCGTCCAGGTTGTTGGCGACGATGGACAGGAACTTGACGCGCTCGAGCAGGGGATGGCGTGCATCCTCGGCCTGCAACAGCACGCGCTGATTGAACTCGAGCCAGCTCAGCTCCCGGTTGATATAGAGGGCCGGATCCTCGAGATCGCCGGCGTGGATGGCCGTACCCGCAGCCGCGCCGGTGGAGACTCCGGTGGCGTCGGTCGTGTCGTGCATCGGCGATTCGCCAGAATCATATCAGTCGTCCAGGCGTTTCCCTTGCTACGATGGGCACCCGCCGATGACCGACACGCTCCGTGCCGCCACCATCTTCCTGGCTCTGCTGTTGATGCTGGCGATAGACGCGCTTCCCGAGCCCTCACCGGTCGTGCGGGCGGGCGAACAGATCGCCCTTACACCGAACGGGAAGGCGTGCCTCGCGATTCTGGCGTTCGCCATCACGCTTTGGGTGACCGAGGCGGTCCCGTTCGCGGTTACCGCGCTCGTCGTCCTGTTGCTGATCCCCATTTTGGGGATTGCCGACTACCCGGCGGTAGTGGCGGCCGGTTTCGGCAATCCGCTCGTCACGTTCTTCATCGGTGTCCTGTTTCTCTCGACGGGGTTCACGCACTCGGGGCTTGGCAGGCGGCTGGTGCTGCACGTACTGCACAGGGTCGGCACCCGGACCGACCGGGTGCTGCTCGGCTTCCTGGTGGTGGGTGCGTTGCTCTCGATGTGGATCACAGACATGGCCGTCGCGGCGCTGCTGATGCCGCTCGGCGTCAGCGTCCTCCGCGATGCGAAGCTCGAGCCGCTCAAGAGCAACTTCGGACGGGCGCTGATGATCTCTTGCGCCTTCGGCCCGCTGATCGGCGGCATAGGCACGCCGGCCGGTGCGGGCGCCAACCTGGCGGCCGTCGGCTACCTGCGCGAGCTGGCGGATGTCGAGATCTCCTTCGCGCGCTGGATGGCATACGGCGTGCCGGCGCTATTGCTGATGATCCCGGCTGGTTGGTGGCTGCTGCTCCGTGCATTTCCGCCGGAGCTCGACCGACTGCCAATAGGGCAGGCGGAGATCCGGGAGCGCATCGACGCGCTCGGCCCCCCGACCAGGCTGGAGATCTGGACCCTGGCGGTTTTCGCGGGGACGATCGCGGTCTGGCTGACGACGCCTCTTCTTGCCGCCTGGACCGGTGGCGCTATCGATCCACCGCCGCAGGCCGTCGCGCTCGGCGGCGGGCTGTTGCTGTTTCTTCCCGGGCTCAGCGTGCTGCGCTGGAAGGAAGCGCAGCGCGACATGGATTGGGGCGGTGTCATTCTGATTGTCGCCGGGCTCTCGCTCGGCGTGATGGTGTTCGACACCGGGGCGGCACGCTGGCTGGCGCAGGTCCTGTTGGGACGCCTCCCCGACGTGCCGGAACTGCTCCAGCCCTTCGTCATCGTACTGGTGGTGGCGGCGTTGCACATGGCCTTCTCGAGCAACACGGTGACCGGCGCGATAATCATGCCCATCCTGATCGCCCTGGCGCAGGACTTCCAACTCGACGTCTGGATGATCGCGGCCCCTGCCGCGTTCACGTCGACGCTCGCCTTCATTCTCGTGACGGAAAGCCCGACGAACGTCGTTCCCTACTCCGCCGGCTACTTCACGATTCGGGACATGGCGAGGGTGGGCATCGCGATGACGCTTGCCGCCGCCGTGTGCGTGACCGTTGCGGTCGGCGGGGTGCGGCTGCTTCTCGGCGGTTGATGCGCCCCCTCGTGGAGCGTCGGAAGCTCTGCCTACCCCGCAGCCCTCAGCGTCCAGGCCCGGGGGTCGGCGCGCGTTCCGGGTCATGGTACGGAGCGTCGCCGGCAATCGTCACGCGGTAACCGTGACGCGTTTCCGGGTAGTAGTCCCAGATGGCCAGGTGCTGGGTGCAGCGGTTGTCCCACATCGCCATCGAATGGGCTTCCCACCGGAAACGGCAGTGGTAGTCGGGCAGGGCGCAGTGGCGGAACAAGAACGCCAGCAGCGCATCGCTTTCGGCTAGCGGCAATCCCTTGATCCGGGTCGTGAAGCCCTCGTTCACATAGAGGGCCGGCCTGCCGGTGACCGGATGCGTCCGGATCACGGGATGTTCGGCTGAGGGGTAGTCGCTGTCGCGCAACGTTCCGGCGCCGTACCGGCCGCGGTAGTACTGCTCGCCCTCGTGGACGGCAGTCAGCCCGGTAAGCAAGCGCTGCATCCGATCCGAGAGTCCTTCGTACGCTGCGTACATGTTCGCGAACAGGGTGTCGCCACCGCACGAAGGCACCTGTTCGATCCGGAGGATGCTGCCCATCGGCGGCAGTTGGTCGCACGAGACGTCGGAATGCCACAGGCTGCCCGCGACGAATTCCACCTTGTCGTCGCCATGAACGACCAGAATCTCCGGTTGCTCGGCGTCCTTGGGCGCGGCCGGATGAATGTGCAACTCGCCGAAGCAGCGCCCGAGCGCCTTGTGCTGCTCGAAGGTCAGCCGCTGATCGCGAAAGAAGAGAACCAGGTGCTTCGTCCAGGCCTCCTGCAGCCACGTGAGAGTCGTTTCGTCGAGCGGACGGGCGAGATCGATGCCGGACACCGCCGCGCCGATCACTGGCGTCAGCGGACAGAGCGTCGGCATCGCGGATTACGGATTCCTAGAATCCGGGGGGCGCCTCGTCGGCGGACGGTCCGTAGAGCGGCGGAACCGGGACGTCGTTCATTCGGAGATAGACGCAAAGCTGGGCCCGGTGGTGCACCAGGTGGTTCATGACGAAGGACCGAAGCACCACGAGCTTCGGGAGCGTCATTACGGTCTCGCCGTTCTGCAGCAGCGTCCATGGTTTCATCAAGGTGTCGTCGCTGGCGCCGGCAATTGCGGCTCGGGCGGCGGCCGCATGCCTGTCGAAGGTGGCGAGCAAATCGGCATTGTTCGCCGGCTCCGGCGGGGGGTCCATCGGTTTGCCGCCGGGCATCAGGTCCAGTTGGTCATATTCGATCGTGAGGGGCGCCCAGGAGGGAAGATTGGCGAGGTGACCGGCCAACCAGATCATCGATCCCGACTTCGGATGCGGCCTCCAGTCGTACTTGCCCTCGGGAACCCGTTCCAGCGTCGTTCGCGCCCCGGCGAACTCCTGATCCAGTTCCGGCAGCAGACTGCCACCAATCGTCATAATGTTTCTCCTCAGGTCGGGATCAACATGCCAGCGCGCGGGAGCCAATCCTACCACGACTTGCGCACTTCTTCCCCCAGATGCCCGGGAAGCGCCGGTCCTGCGCTGTTCTGCGCCCTAAATCCCGTCTTTCCTGTCGCAATTGGGCCCCGGATTCGATATGATGAGCAGGTTTAACTGAAACCCGTAGCCCCTGCACGGCGTCCTAAGTGGTAGGGGCATGAGATTCGGCCTGGAACGTGGCCGAAGGAACGTCAGGCCGTCGCGATACTTCGTCGAACCACACGCGTCGGGTTGCAGGGAGAGTCGAAACAGTTGCTCACACAGGAACGTCAGGAACTCGTCAAGGATCTCGTGAATCTCGGACACGATCGGGGGTACGTCTCGCTCGATCAGGTGTTGGAGCATGCGCCGTCCGATCTGGAGGATCAGGACCTGTCCGCCATCGTGCAGGACCTCGAGAAGGAAGGGATCGAGGTAGACGATGGCGACAGCAAGCGGACTGCCATTTCCAGGGCCGCACAGGCTGCGCCGCCGGAACCGATCTCGCACGAAGAGGATCAGGGGCAGGATCTTGTCAGAACCTACCTCCGCCAGATGAGCCGTGTGCCGCTGCTGACGCGTGAAGGCGAAGTCGCCATCGCGAAGCGGATCGAGCGGGGTGAAATCCGCATTACTCGCGCGATGTCGCGCAGCATGATTGTGGCGCGCCACGTTGCCGGGATCGTGCAGGACGTGCTGGACGACACGCGCACGCTCCGTGAAACCGTCGTCCTTCCCGACACGGAACTGACCGAGCGAACGATAAAGAATCGGAAGCACCGGCTGCTCGCGCAAGCGGCCGAAGTGGCCCGCGCGCTCAAGGTGGTAGAAAGAACGGAGCAGCGCGCGGAGCAGGGCCGCAATCAGCGGCGGAAGCTCAAGCCGAAGAACGAGGCCCACGCCGCGGCGGTTCGCAGACGGCGCCTCCGGGCGGACATTCACCAGAAGTGGCAGATCGGGAGGGCGCGTGTAGCCCTGTCGCAGGCGCTTCGCGCGCTGGAGGTGACACCCGTCGTCCGTCGCGAGCTGATCGAGATGGTGGACCGGCACGCCGCCCGCTACCGGCAGGCGGAGCGCCGCGTAAAACGGTTGCGGGATCGGAACAGCGACAGCGCGCGCGCGCGGCTGCAGGAAGCGCAGCGGGAGCTTGACGAGATGCGGAAAGCCCTGAAGGGTCAGCGCGAGGATCCCCAAGGCCTGAAGGCGATTCAGAAGGCGTTGCGGCGCGGTGAACGCGAAGGAGACCAGGCGCGCAAGGAGCTGACCGAGGCGAACCTGCGTCTGGTCGTTTCCGTAGCCAAGAAGTACGTGAATCGCGGTCTGGCGTTCCTCGATCTCATTCAGGAAGGGAATATCGGCCTCATGCGCGCGGTGGACAAGTTCGACTACCGCCGTGGTTTCAAGTTCTCGACCTACGCCACGTGGTGGATCCGCCAGGCGATTACGCGGGCGATCGCCGATCAAGCGCGCACCATTCGGATCCCGGTCCACATGATCGAGACGCTCAACAAGCTGAACCGCGCCAGTCAGACACTGGCGCGCGACCTGGGCCGCGAACCGACGCAGGCCGAGCTGGCGGAGCGGGCGGACTTGCCGATCTCTGTTGTCCGAAAGGCGCGGAAGATCGCGCAGACGGTCGTCTCGCTTGATGCGCCGATCGGCGACAGCGACGAGAGTCAGTTCGGTGACTTTATTGAGGATCGGCAGGCGGTCAACCCGTCGGACGCCACCATCGCTTTCGACCTGCGCCGTCAGACCGAGTCGGTGCTCGACACGCTGAGCCCGAAGGAGCGCGAGGTGATCCGGATGCGCTTCGGCCTGAACGATGGCGCCGAGCCGACGCTGGCGGAACTGGGGGAGAAGTTCTCGTTGACCCGAGAGCGGATTCGGCAGATCGAAGCAGCCGCGCTCCGCAAGTTGCGCGACCCGCAACTCAGCGACCGCCTCAGCTCGTTTGTCGAGCCGCGTCAGCCGCGGCGGAGCCGTCGCCGCCGGTCCGACGCGCCGCTGTCGACAGCTCCGTCCGCCGAAGAGCAGGGCGTGGCCTGAAATCGGTGCGCCGTCGTCGAAGTGCGTCGGCATCCAGGTGCGCCGGCGTCCACGCCGGCATATACACCCCACACGCAGGTTGAGCGCGCCCGTTCCAGGCAGTTGTCCGCGCGTGCCACAATGGCGGCGTGGACGTCTACCTGATCGACGGGACCTACGAGCTGTTCCGCCACTTCTATGCAGTGCCGTCGTCCATCGACGCGGACGGCAACGAAGTGGGGGCGGTCCGTGGGGTCGTCGGTTCGACGATCGCGCTGCTCGAGGACGGCGCGACGCACGTCGGGGTTGCCACCGACCACATCATCGAGTCGTTTCGGAATGAGCTGTGGCCCGGCTACAAGACCGGCGAGGGCGTCGATCCAGCGCTACTCGGTCAGTTCCACCCGCTTGAGCAGGCGCTCGAAGCACTCGGGGTGGTCGTCTGGAAGACTGTCAGGCACGAGGCCGACGACGCGCTGGCTTCGGCGGCCAAGCGAGCTGCCGCGGACTCGCGCGTCAAACGGGTCTTCATCTGCACGCCCGACAAGGACCTTGCGCAGATGGTTGAGGGACGGCGGATCGTGCAGTTCGACCGCCGGGCCGGGAAGGTACGGGACGCCGACGGCGTCCGCGAGAAGTTCGGCGTCACGCCGGAGTCCATTCCGGACTACCTGGCGTTGGTGGGGGACTCCGCCGATGGCTTTCCCGGCGTCTCCGGGTGGGGCGCGAAGTCGGCCTCCACCGTTCTCGCGCGGTATCTGCACCTGAACGACATTCCGCCGGACGCCGCGTCCTGGAGAGTGAAAGTACGCGGCGCCGAGCGTCTCGCCGCGGCCCTGGCCGACGCGCGCGACGACGCCGCGCTTTTCAGGGACCTGGCGACCCTGCGCACCAACCTGCCCGTCTTCAGGAACGTCGACGAGCTGCGCTGGACCGGTCCCGCTCCAGCGTTCTTCGACCTCTGCGCGCGCATCAACGCGAGCGGTCTCTTCAAGCGGGCTCAGCGCCTCGCGGGAGATCGAAACTAGCCGGCCGGATCGGCGAGCCGGCCGTCGAAGAGCTGGATCTCGCGCCTGGCGTGGTCGGCATAGCGCGGGTCGTGCGTCACCATGCAGATGGTCGAGCCCTCGTCGTACAGCGTCTGCAGAAGCTCCATCACCGCCTCGCCGTTCTTCGAGTCGAGATTGCCTGTCGGCTCGTCGGCCAGCAGGATCGACGGCTGGCCCGCAACCGCCCGCGCCACCGCCACCCGCTGCTGCTGGCCGCCCGACAACTGGCTCGGCAGGTGCTTCGCCCGGTGCCCCATCTCCACCTTCTCGAGCGCCGCCGTCACCCGGGCCCGGCGCTCCGCCGGCGCCATCCCGCGATACGTCAGCGGAAGCTCCACGTTCTCATACACCGTCAGGTCGCCGATCAGGTTGAAGCTCTGGAAGATGAAGCCGATCTCCCGATTCCGCGTCCGCGCACGCTCCGCCTGGCTCAGTTGCGAGACCCCGCGGCCGTTCAGCGTGTAGTCGCCCGCCGTCGGCGTGTCCAGAAGCCCCAGGATCGACAGCAGCGTGGACTTTCCGCACCCCGACGGGCCGGAGACCGCCACGTACTCGCCCGGGTGGATGTCGAGCGTCACCCCGTCGAGCGCGTGCGTCTCCACCTCGTCCGTGTAGAAGACCTTCGAGACCCCCTCGAGGCGAATCAGCGGGTGCCGGTCGTTCCCGGTCATCGTCATTCAATCCGTACGCGGTCGAACTGATCCCAGGCCGACATGTCCGACAGCACAACCTGGTCTCCTGGCTGCAACCCGTCGCGCACCTCGATCGCGCTCACCGACGCGCGGCCCAGGCTGACCGGGGTCCGGGCCGCATGGGAGCCGTCGGCCTGCATCCGGAACAGGCTCACCACGCTGTCCTCATGGCCGAACACCGGACGTCCGACGAAGACCACGTCCTCCAGCCGTTCCAGCTCGATCGTCCCGTCCACCGTCAGGTCGGGACGCGCGCCTCGCGGCAGCTCCCCGTCCAGCGCCACGTCCACCGTCACCGTCCCGTTCTCCACCGCCGGGTCGATACGCGTCACGTGCCCCGGAATCACCCCGTTCCGCGTGTCGATCGACGCCCGCTGCCCGATCTGCACGTCCTTCGCCTGCGTCTCCGCAATTCTCAACTCCGCCTTCAGCACCGTCGGGTCGCCCACCCGCGCCAGGTTCGTGCCCGTAGTCACCCGCTGTCCCTCGTCGAGCGGAACCTGCTGAAGCACGCCGTTCATCCCCGCGCGCACGCGCAGCGCGTCGACCTGCTGAACCCGCAGCTCGTGCAGCGTCCGCAGCCGGTCCACCTCCGCCTGCTCCACCGCCAACTGCTCGTCAACCGTCTCGGTCGCCATCTGCAGCCGTTCCTGCTCCAGCTTCAGCCGCGTGTCGTATTCCCGCTCGCGTGCTTCGGACTGCCGGAGCTGAATCGTCGACACCAGCCCCTGGCTTGCCAGTTCCCGATCCGCCTCCGCCTGCAGCCGAGCCGACGTCAACTGCGCTTCGGTCGAAGCCAGCGCCGAACGCTGCTCCAGCAGCGCCCGTTCCACCTCCACCCTCCGGGTCGTGAAGCGCGCCACTGCCGCGTCCAGGTTCAGGCGCGCTTCCAGCGCCTCCTGCTCCAGCACCGGGTTGCTCAACTCCAGAACCACCGTGTCCGGCTCGATGGTGGCGCCGGGACGGATCACGATCCGTTCGACCGTGCCGTCGGTCACGGCCGGGATCCAGCGGATGGACTCCGGCACCAGCGTGCCGGTGCCGCGTACCTCGCGGACCATCGGACCGCGCTGCACGGTGTCGATGAAGACCGTATCGGCGTCGATGCGGGGAGCAGCGGGCTGGAGTTGCGAAACCCCGACGGTGATCAGGATGACAATCACTGCCGCGGAGCCAGCATAGAGCCCCTTGCGGACTTTCTTCTTCCGCGCGAGGTCAGGTCTTGCGACGTCCATCGGATGTTCCGGCCGACAGATCGATTGTACGCGGAAGGAAGCGAGAAGGTTGGCCAGCCGGCGACGATGAGGCGGCGAAGCAGCAACGAACGCGGGGCTTGACGAAGCGGGCTCCAGAACGATCGGGCCGGAGAAGCCTCATCCGCTCACGGGCGGTAGGTGTTCATCACCCCCGGGGTCTGGCCTTCGCCACACCCCGCGGCTTTCCTAACGAACGATCGTGAAGTCGGCCGTCCACTCGTGAGGGCCCCAGTGGACGAGCAGGCGCCCCTGGTCCGCGCCGGTGGGGATCAGGGTCGCGCCGAGCGGCCGGAACGACCGGTCTCCCCGCGCATACCCGGCGGCAACCGCCACCGCGTCGAACTCCGGATCGTGCCGCGTGCCCCACGAGTCTGCTTCGTGGTTGAAGACAAACTGCCAGCCGTCGCCAGACCGGCGGAGCCAGATGGCGTAGGCGCCGGCGTAGCCGGGCGCCAGGTTGCCGGTCGGGACCTCGGCGTCGCCAAAGCGGAGTCCGACGTCGCTCTTGATGCGGAGGGGCGCTGCGTAAACCAACTCGACGACCTCGCCGTCAGCGGTTTCCTCGAACCGGCCGTAGTCTTCGTCCTCGACGTCGGTTCCCCGCCAGTAGAGGACGGAGATGCGGGCGCCGTTCGGCAGCACCAGAGCCGACTCGTTACGTTCCCCGAGCGTTAGGCCGCGCGATATCGCGGTCGTGTCAGTGGTCGCCTCGCGAGCTGTGCCGCGACCCGATACTCGTTCCCGGGGCGGCCCTGAGGGCAGCTCGTCGAACCGGAAATCGGCGCTCCACGCATGGCGACCCCAACGAAGGGTGAGCTGGCCTTCTTCGGCGTTCGTCATTGTGACGGACGCGGTCAGGGTCGGCACGGTCTCGGCCGTCTCGCGGTGGCTCAACGGGATGGCGCGAATCTCGCCGTCGCCGTCATCGCCGAAGCCGACTGCTTCCAGACGCCACCCGTGCGCCTCGCGAGCAAGCCATAGTTCGGGGGAGGCGTCTTCAGTTGCCTCCTGGGCGGCGGCGTCCCGCGCCTCGTCCGCGTCCGTGTCGTTTTCCGCGTCCTCCGCATCCTCCGCGTTCGATTCGCGGGCGCCCGCGCGGGCTGCCGCCGCCTGGAGGGCCGCGGCCAGCGCCTCGAGGTCCGGCGCGATCGCGCCGATCCTCAGCGCCCGGTGGCCTTCGATCGTGCCGATGCGGACGCGGGCTCCGACTGTGCCGTCGAGCAGCGCCCGGTGCTCCGCATCGTCCGCCGCAAGGTCCGGCGTGTACGCAATATCGATGAACTGCGCCTGAAGCGTCAGGGTTGCGTGAAGCAGGCCGTCCGGTTCCTCACTCGGCTCGGGCGCCTGCGCGGCGGCCGGCGCGCCCGCGGCCACGACGGTGGCCAGAAGCAGGACGAGGGCGAGATGATTGGCACGCATCAAGGAATCTCCTCAGGCAAAAAAAGAGGGCGGAACCATCCGGCCCCGCCCTCGAAACGTCCACGACGAACCGGCGGCGCGGCCGTCAGTCCGCTCTCATCAGTTGTCGTTGTTGTCGGTCGTCGGCATCGCCTCCGCTTCTTCAACCTTCGCATAGCCGATGAAACCGAGCTGCATCTCGTCGTCCGTCCGCGGGCCGTAGCCGACGAACCGGCTCGAGTTGAACTTCTCGCGCGCCGCGCGCTCCGGCGTGTTGTCGTACCAGAAGTCGACGTCGATCCGCGTCCCCTTCGGCAGCAACTTCGGCTCCTTGTACTTGTAGGTCACCTGCCATCCCTGGTCGTAGTGGGGCACGTCGAGCAAGAGCTCTTCCGTCCCGTCGGGATAGGTGGCGGTGTAGCGCGAGGCGTGCGCACGTACGTGGGCGTGCGGCCAGAGGGTGAGCACGTAGGTGTCCGCGTCGAGGACGCGCGACGACCCGACCCGGTAGTTCGGGTGATTCGGCGGAATCTCGAAGCTGCGGTTTCCGATTGAGTCGTTGATGACCTTGTACTTCGGCTCCTCGTCAGCGACGAAGAAGCCCACCTGGGCGTTGCTCCAGACGGCTGAGCCCTCGGCCGGCTCCTTGTGGTAGTGCATGCCGAAGGAGATGCTCGATCCCTTTTCGATCAGCACGCCGAAGCCCTCCGGCAGCATCCCCGACTCGCCGCCCTCGGCGACGCAGCTCAGCAGGCGTCTGCCGGGCGCGTCGGCCCCCTCGTCCTCGACCGGCTGGTCGGGCAGATAGGCGTCGGGATCGAGGACGGACGAGCACATGTGATGCGTGATCTGGTTATCGCCCACACGGAATTCCCAACCGCGGACCCAGACATCCTCCGGCAGGATCTCTTCCGAGATCTTCGTGTAGAAGGAGATGTTCAGATCGTAGATGTCGTCCTCGACCAGGTACGGTTCCGGCATCGACACGACGAAGTCGGGGGTGCCGAGCGACCAGCCGTCGTTGGTCTCCTCGGCCCACTGCCGCGCGGGTGGCGCATCGGCCATATCGCCGGCGGGCGCGCCCGCCTCGACCCAGTTGACGATCGCGTCGATCTCGCTGTCGGTCAGGCCTCGCTCATTCTCGAAGACCCCCGTCGGCGCCGATGCGAACCAGGGGGGCATCTCGCGCGCTTCCACCTTGCGGGCGATGGCGCGGGCCCAGGGACGCGTCTCGGCGTAGTCCATGAACGACATCGGCGCGATCAGGCCGCTGATGTTGTATCCGGACGGCCGATGGCAGGTCTGGCAGTTGGCCTGCATGATCGGCAGCACGTCCTTGTAGTACGTCACCTCGGTTTCGGCTTCGTTTTCCGCGGCGAAGCCGGGCGCGGCGAAGACGGCCGCAACGCCGAATACCAGCAGAGCGATGAATGTGCGTTGATACGACATGAGATCTCTCCTGCTCCGGGGTCTAGCGACAATATGGCTTGTGCGATCTGTATCACAGGAGGCCGGCCACAGCAAGCCCTGAAAAGGGCGCGACGCCAGAGACCCGAGCAGGTCTTCGCGTTCGTGCCGGATCCGGCTACGGGCCGGTCGCTATCGAGCGATGGCGAAGTCGGCCGTCCACTCGTGGGGACCCCAGTGGACCAGCAGACGGCCCGTGTCGGCGCCGGTCGGCACCAACGTGCCGCCGAGCGGCCGGAAGGACCGATCGCCCCGCGAATAGTCGACAGCTATTTCCACAGCGTCGAACTCCGGGTCGTGCTGCGTTCCCCAGGAATCAGGCTCGTTGTTGAATACGATCCGCCAGCCGTCCCCGCTCCGGCGGAGCCAGATGGCGTAGGCGCCAGCGAAGCCGGGCGCGAGGTTGCCGGTCGGGAGCTCCGTTTCGTCGAATCGGAGGCCGACGTCACTCTTGATCCGCACGGGTGCGGCGCGGACCAACTTGATGACGTCGCCGTCCGCAGTCTCCTCGAAGCGGCCGTAGTCCTCGTCCTCGACATCGATTCCCTTCCAGTAGAGGAGAGACAGGCGCTCGCCGCCGGGCAGGATCAGCGCCGATTCGTTCCGCTCGGCGAGAGTGACGCCGCGTGAGAAGGCAGTCGTGTCGGTCGATGCTTCGCGCGCCTGGCCGCGGCCCGAGACGGGCTCCCGGCGTGGCCCCGTCGGCATTTCATCGAACCGGAAATCGGCGCTCCACGCGTGGCGGCCCCAGCGAAGCGCAAGCTGGCCTTCCTCGGTGTTCGTCATCGCGACGGACGCGCTCAGCACGGGCGCGGTGCTGGCCGTCTCGCGATGGCTCAGCGGGATAGCGCGGATCTCTTCGTCGTCATTGCCGTAGCCGACCACCTCCAGGCGCCATCCGTGAGGTTCGCGCGCAAGCCACAGTTCGGGCGCCGTCTCCTCCTCTGCCGCCTCGGGAGCGTCGTCTGTCTCATCCGCCTCGTTTCCATCCGCGTCACCCTCCGCGCCCGGCGCGTTCGATTCCTCAGCCCCCGCGCGGGCCGCTGCCGCTGCCCGGAGGGCCGCTGCGATCGCCTCCAGATCCGGAGCCAGATCGCCGATCCGCAACGCCCGGTGGCCTTCGATCGTCCCGATGCGGACGCGGGCTCCAGCCGTGCCGTCGAGAAGTGTCTGGTTCGCTGCGTCGTCCGCCGTCAGGTCGGGAATTATCGCGACGTCAATCGACTGCGACTCCAGCACGAGCATGGTATGCAGGAGGCCGTCGCCGTCCTCGCCAGGCTCGGGCGTCTGCGCGGCGGCCGGGACGCTGGCGGTGACGCCGGCAGCCAACAGGAGGGCCGGGATGAGACGATCTGGGCGCATCGGGAAATCTCCTCGGTTTCAAGCAAAAAAAGAGGGCGGGGTCTTGCCGGCCCCGCCCTCGAAGCGTCACGTCGAACCGGCTGCGGTCAGCCCGCCGCCGTCAGTTGTCGTTGTTGTTGGTCGTCGGCATCGCCTCCGCGTCTTCAATCTTCGCGTAGCCGATGAATCCGAGTTGCATCTCGTCGTCCGTCCGCGGGCCGTAGCCGACGAACCGGCTCGAGTTGAACTTCTCGCGCGCCGCGCGCTCCGGCGTGTTGTCATACCAGAAGTCGACGTCGATCCGCGTGCCCTTCGGCAGCAACTTCGGCTCCTTGTACTGGTAGGTCACCTGCCATCCCTGGTCGTAGTGGGGCACGTCGAGCAGCAGCTCTTCCGTCCCGTCGGGATAGATGGCGGTGTAGCGCGAGGCGTGCGCGCGCGTGTGCGCATGCGGCCAGAGGGTCAGCACCAGGGTGTCCGCGTCGAGGATGCGCGACGACCCGACCCGGTAGTTCGGATGGTTCGGCGGAATCTCGAAGCTGCGGTTGCCGATGGCGTCGTTGATGACCTTGTACTTCGGCTCCTCGTCGGCGACGAAGAAGCCTATCTGGGCGTTGCTCCAGACGGCTGAGCCCTCGGCCGGCTCCTTGTGGTAGTGCATGTTGAAGGAGATGCTCGACCCCTTCTCGATCAGCACGCCGAAGCCCTCCGGCAGCATCCCCGATTCGCCGCCCTCGGCGACGCAGCTCAGCAGGCGGTTGCCTGGCGTATCGGCCCCTTCGTCCTGAACCGCCTCGTCGGGCAGATAGGCGTCAGGTGAGAGGACGGACGAACACATGTGGTGGGTGACGGCGTTATCACCCACGCGGAACTCCCAACCCCGGACCCAGACGTCCTCCGGCAGGATGTCCTCCGAGATCTTGGTGTAGAAGGTGATGTTCAGGTCGTAGATGTCGTCCGCGACCAGGTACGGCTCCGGCATCGACACCACGAAGTCGGGCGTGCCGATCGACCAGCCGTCGTTCGCGTCCTCGGCCCACTGCCGCGCTGGCGGCGCATCGGCCATATCGCCGGCGGGTGCGCCCGCCTCGACCCAGTTGACGATCGTGTCGATCTGGTCGTCGGTCAGGCCCCGCTCGTTCTCGAAGACGCCCTTGGGCGCCGAGGCGAACCAGGGGGGCATCTCGCGCGCTTCCACCTTGCGGGCGATGGAGCGGGCCCAGGGACGCGTCTCGGCGTAGTCCATGAACGACATCGGCGCGATCAGGCCGCTGATGTTGTATCCGGACGGCCGATGGCAGGTCTGGCAGTTGGCCTGCATGATCGGCAGCACGTCCTTGTAGTACGTCACCTCGGTTTCGGCTTCGTTTTCCGCGGCGAAGCCGGGCGCGGCGAAGACGGCCGCAACGCCGAATACGAACAAGGCGATGAATATGCGCTTGAACAGCATGAGTCCTCTCCTGCTCCGGAAACGACAGAGTAAACAGGTCATTTTTACCATAGGCATCCAACGACTGCAAGCGGCAATCTCGTGTTTCCTGAGGGCTCTTCCTGGCGGCAAACCAGGCATAAAACAGACAAATGTATGCTATAATCCATGTTTCCGATGGGAAGGACGCCACGGGGGGAGACACGGGAGCAGGTCTTCGCATTCATGCGAGACCGGCTGCTGGCCGGCCGGCCGCCGACCGTGCGCGAAGTGCAGGCGGCGTTCGGCTTCCGGGCGGTGCAGACCGCACGGGCGCATCTGGAGCGGCTGGTCGAGCAGGGCCGCCTGACCGTTGACCGCGGCCGGTCACGCGGCTACCGGTTGCCCGGGGAGGCAGGCGACGGACTGCCACGAACTCGGCTGGTGCCGCTTCTGGGCCGCGTGCCGGCCGGCGTGCTCGACGAGGCGGTGCAGGACCCGGATGGCTACCTGCCGGTCGACGCCAATACGCGTGGCGCGGCGTCGGACGAGCTGTTCGCCCTCAGGGTGCGGGGGGAGAGCATGGTTGGCGCCGGCATCCTTCCGGGCGACAGGGTCATCGTCCGCCGGCAGCCGACCGCGCGGACCGGCGACATCGTCGTGGCGCTGGTGGATCACGACGCGACCGTCAAGACCTTCGTATCGCGGGGCGGCGGGCGCGTGACACTTCGCCCCGAGAATCCGGCGTTCGATCCGATCGAGCTGGACGCCGATGCGGTCGTCATCCTCGGCCGGGTGATCGAAGTGCGGCGGACATTGTGATGGGTGTGACGAACGCACGAACTGCCGCCGATCTGCGCACCGGCGCCCCCGTTTCGCGCGCCTGGGCGCAGCGCCGCCGGATGCCGGCGCCGCCGCCGGGCCGATGGAGCCGCACCGCGCTGAACAGTTGCCTGGCGGAACTTTCCGGCGCCGCCGGCGCGCCGGCGCTCACGCTGGCATGCAGCCTGGTGCGCGAAGTGCAACAGCAGGGAGAGCCGGTCGCCTGGGTGACGCGTCCCGGCAGCACCTTCTATCCACCCGATGTGGCGGACGGGGGCATCGATCTGGCGGCATTGCCGGTCATCCTGCTCAACGATGTGCGCGACCGGCTGCGCGCCACCGATCAACTCGCCCGGTCCGGCGCGTTCGGCCTGCTGGTGCTCGACCTGGTGGAGGATGGACCCGTCCTGCCGCTTGCCGTGCAGAGCCGGCTGTCGGAGCAGGCGATCACGCATGGCGCCCTGGTGCTTTGCCTGACGGCAAAGACCGAGCAGCAGCCGTCAATCGGATCGCTTGTGACGGTTCGCGGTCAGGCGCGGCGCATCCGGCGGGGCGACGATTGGTACGTCTGCCGGGTGGAAGTTCTCAAGGACAAGCGGCGTGGTCCCGGCTGGACCGATGAGGAGGATCGGCGTGGACCGGATGGCGTGCGTTGACGTGCGGGACGCCAGCGCGCGTGCGGGCGCTGCCGCCGCTATCGCCGGACGGCTGCGCCAGTTCAGCCCCGACGTCGAACCGTCGCGCGACGAACCGGGCATTTTCTGGATAAATGCCTCTGGACTGTCGCACCTCTATCGATCGCCGCGCCACTGGGCGGAGCGGATCGTGGCCGCGCTCCGGGTGGACGGATACCGCGAGACAACGGTCGCCGTCGGCTTCAGCCGTTTCGGCACGTACGCGATCGTCCGCCGCCTGGCGGCGACCGACCGGCGGGTTGCCGTAATCCGTAACCGTGCTGGTGAACGGGCGCTCGCCGGCAAGGCGCCGCTCGATCGCCTCGGCTTCGATCGGGCCCTGCTCGACAGCCTCGAGAAGCTGGGTGTCAGAACGGTGCGCGCATTCCTGGAGCTGCCGGCCGAAGGCATCCGCCGCCGTTTCGGACGTGACGCGTACGATTTGCACCGGCGCGCATCGGGCGATCTCGATCCGCCGCTGCAGCCGGTCTGTCCACCGGAGCCGTTGCTCGCGAGGCACGACTTCGATCAGCCGGAGACGGACGTCACTCGCCTGCTGTTTGTCGCCAAGCGTCTGCTGGATCGCCTGCTCGCCGCCACTGCCGAGCGGCGCGAGATGCTGGCCGAACTGACGATGCACCTGCGGCTCGACGCGCGCCCTGACGGGCGCGTCCGGAGCGAGCTTCCGGGGAGCGGAGTGCAGACCGAGGTGATCCGCCCGGCTGCGCCGACGCTCGAGATCGCGCAACTGATGACGCTGGTCCGGCTGCGTTTCGAGTCGGTCGCGCTCGAAGGGGGCGTTGTCGACCTCCGTGTCACCGGACGATCCGTCCGGCCCGCCGCCGTGCAGGAGGGACTCTTTGTCGAACGGCCGCCGCGCGACCTTTCGGTGGCGAACCGCGCACTCGCCCGCGTCCGGGCCCGGTTTGGCGATACCGCCGTCGCGCGCGCGCGCCTTGCCGAGGGTCACCTGCCGGAAGCACGTTTCGCCTGGGAGCCGGTCGACTCCATTCCGCTGCCTGCCGGCGCCATGGTGCGCCAGCGTTCCGCTGGCGCCAGGGACGATGTCGTTCTGCCGCCGCCGGAGGCTTCCGACAGGCGGAACATCCCGATGGTGCGTCGGATCTACGCCAATCCGCAGCCGCTTCCGGCCGGGCGCGCGGCGGAGCGTGTCGGGCCGTACCGTGTCGCCGGCGGCTGGTGGCGAGTACCGGTCAGCCGCGACTACTACTTCGTCCGGATGCCGAACGGCGACCTTCTCTGGATTTATTACGACCGCGCGCGCGGCCGGTGGCGCTGCCAGGGGCGGGTGGAATAGCCGGGTGCGGGCTCATGGCGTACGTCCCGCTTTGGTGCAGGAGCAACTACTCGTTTCTCGAAGGGGCGAGCCATCCCGAGGAACTGATCGAGCAGGTCCACGCCTTCGGTCTGTCCGCCATCGCGCTGACCGACCGCGACGGCGTGCACGGCGTCGTCCGCGCCCATATAAAGGCACAGGAGCTTGACGTCCACCTCATCATCGGCGCCGAGCTCACGGTCGATGGCATTGCGCCGGCTGGCACGCCGACTGGTGCGCCGGCTGGCACGCCGACTGGTGCGCCGGCTGGCACGCCGACTGGTGCGCCGGCCTCCAGGCCGGCACTGCCCACCTCTACCTCCACTTCCACCTGCGTCCTCCTCGCAACGAACCGCGCCGGCTACACTAATCTCTGCCGCCTGATCACCATCGGCCGCCGCCGCTGCCCCAAGGGATCGTCACTCGTCACCTGGCGTGAACTGTGCGACCACGCCCCGGGCCTGATCGCGCTCTGGGGTGGTGACCGCAGCCTGCTGGTCCACGACGGCGACCCGCACACCGCCACCGACACCGCCGCCGTCGCCGGCTTGCTCCGCGACGCGTTCGGCGACCGCCTCTACGTGATGCTCCCGCGCCATCGCCGACCGGAGGAAGTACGCCAGGAAGCGCGCGCGCGCCGCCATGCCGAGCGCGCCCGCATCCCGCTCGTCGCCGCGACCGAAGTGCTGTACCACACGCCGGCGCGGCGTGACCTGCAGGATGTCCTCACCTGCATCCGCCACGGCGTCACGCTTGCCGCCTCCGGCCGCCGGACGAAGCCGAACGCCGAGCACGCCCTGAAACCGTCCGGCGCAATGACGCGCCTGTTCGCGGACGATCCGGCGCTCGTCGACCGGACCCGCGAGGTGGCGGCCCGCTGCACGTTCTCGCTTGCCGAACTCCGCTACCGCTACCCGGCCGAGCGGCTCCCCGACGGACACTCCACCTCGGCCTGGCTGCGCGAGCTCACCCTGCGCGGCGCGCGCGAACGCTTCGGCCCAGGCGGCGGCGGCATCAACGGAGCCGGCGAGATGGGAGGTGTCCCGCGCGCGATCCGCGAGCAGGTCGATCGAGAGCTGGAACTGATCGACGAGCTCGACTACGGCGGCTACTTCCTGACCATGCACGAGATCGTGCAGTTCTGCCGGCGCGAGCAGATTCTCTGCCAGGGACGCGGTTCGGCGGCGAACTCGGTCGTCTGCTACTGCCTCGGAATCACCGCGGTCGATCCGACGCGCGTCGAGCTGCTGTTCGAGCGGTTCCTCTCACGCGAGCGGCGCGAGCCGCCCGACATCGACCTGGACATCATGCACGCGCGCCGCGAGGAGGTGATTCAGCATGTCTACCGGACGTACGGCCGCGACCATGCGGCGCTGACCGCGAACGTCATCCGGTACCGCGGCCGCTCCGCGGTGCGCGACGTCGGCAAGGCGCTCGGTGTCGACTCCGGGGCGACCGACCGTCTCGCGCGGCTGCTGTCGCACCATGACCGGCTCGACCTGACGCAGCTCGCACGCGCCGGCTTCGACCCGGCGGATCCGGCGCCCCGTCATCTGTTCCGTCTGGCGTCGGAGATTCAGGACATGCCGCGGCACCTGTCGATCCATCCCGGCGGATTTCTCCTGGGACATGAGCCGGTCCACACCCTGGTGCCGATCGAAAACGCCACGATGGCGGATCGGACGGTCATTCAGTGGGATAAGCAGGACCTGGAGGATCTCGGCCTCTTCAAGGTGGATCTGCTGGGCCTGGGTGCGCTCACGCAGCTCGATCTGGGCTTCCGGCTGCTCGATCGCCACTACGGCCGGTCGCTCTCGCTCGACCGGATTCCGCAGGACGATCCCGCCACTTACGATCAGATCTGCCGGTCGGATACGGTCGGCGTCTTCCAGATCGAGAGCCGCGCCCAGATGGCGATGTTGCCGCGGCTCCGGCCGCGCTGCTACTACGACCTGGTGATCGAAATCAGCATCGTGCGGCCCGGACCGATCACCGGCGGCATGGTCCATCCGTTCCTCCGGCGCCGAAACGGCGAGGAGCCGGTCATCTATCCCCATGCGTCGCTCGAGCCGGTGCTGCGAAAGACGCTCGGCGTCCCGCTGTTCCAGGAGCAGGTGATGCGGCTGGCCATGGTGGCGGCCGACTATACGCCGGGCGAGGCGGATCAGTTGCGGCGCGACATGGGGGCGTGGCGTCAGCGTGGGCGCATCGAGCGGCATCGCGAACGGCTCGTCTCGCGGATGGCGGCGAAGGGAATCGCGCCGGAGTTCGCCGAGCGGGTATTCGATCAGATTCGCGGCTTCGGCGAGTACGGCTTCCCGGAGAGCCATGCCGCGAGCTTCGCGCTGATCGCCTACGGCGCCGCCTGGCTCCGCTGCCATTACCCGGACGTTTTCACCTGCGCGCTGCTGAATGCGCAGCCGATGGGCTTCTATACGCCGGCGACGATTGTCGACGACGCGATCCGCCACGGCGTCGAGGTGCGCCCGGTCGACGTCACCGCCAGCGAGTGGGACTGCACGCTGGAGGTTGCGGCCTCTGGCCGCGCTGTTTACGCTGCCGGCGTGGACGCCGGCGCACCTGTGAGAGTTGGTGCGCCGGCCTCTCTTGGTCCGCCGGCCTCCAGGCCGGCAAGACGACCCGCTACGGCCGTCCCCCGCCACGCCGTCCGCATGGGCTTCCGCTACGTCAAGGGCTTCTCCGAAAAGCGCGACTTCGCGCCACTCGTCCGCGCCCGCGCCGCGCGGTCGTTTCAATCGGTGGCAGACGTCGCCCGCCGTGCCGGCCTGGACGAAGCCGCGCTCCGCCGCCTGGCCGAAGCGGGCGCCTTCGCGCCGTTCGAGAGGGCGCGCCGTGTGGCGCTCTGGGAGGCGCGCGGTCTGGCCGCCACCCCCCCGCCGCCACTGCCGGTCGCCCCGAGCGAGCGAACGCCGGTATTCGATCCGCTCAGCGAACTCGAAACGATCGGTTGGGACTACGCCGCCAACGGCCACAGCACCGCCGGTCATCCGCTCGCACCGTTGCGCGGCGCGCTCGCTGCGCAACGGTTGCCCGACGCCCGCGCCGTTGCCGCGATGCGTGACGGTCGCGAAGTCCGCTATGCCGGCCTGGTGATCTGCCGGCAGCGCCCCGCCACCGCCTCCGGCGTCACCTTCATGACGCTGGAGGACGAGACCGGCTTCGTCAACATCGTCGTCTGGAAGCGGGTATTCGAACAACACCCCGTGCTGGCGAAGACCGCAACGTTCCTTGGTGTCACCGGCAGGTTGCAGGCGACCGACGGTGTCGTCCACATCGTCGCCGATGTGCTCTGGGCGCCCTGTATCGAAACCACGCCAGCGAGTGCCGGCAGCCGCGACTTCCACTGACCGGGCGAGGTCTTCGGTACCAATGTTAAATCTCGTTTACAGTCCCGTTACATTGCAGTAACATCATTTCCGTCGGCATCAGTGCCTGCCCAGGGCGGGCAGGCCCCACCGGACAGGAGGTGACATCATGCGTCAGTTGCTGCATTTTGCCCTCTGGATCGGCCTCGCGGCGGCGTTCGCGGCGCCGCTCGTGGCCTCGGATCCGATTGCGCCGCTGCAGTTGCACCTGCAACAGCCCGAGCCAATCGTCACGCGAGTGGTCAAACCGGGCGTGACACCAGTTCCGCTCGTCGTGCAGTCCCCCGGCACGGTCGAGATCGAGATCAAGATCGAGCCTACGGCCGACACCGAAGAACTTCGCATCTCCGCGGAATCCGGCGATCACTATCGGAGTTCCACCATCTGGCTCGCGGGCGAGGATTCCCAGAAGGTGCACACCTTCGAATGGCACGGGTTTCCGGTTGGCGACTACGAGGTCGTGGGAGAGCTGATCGCGGCGTCCGGCCGCCGGGAAGTGGTGGTCCGGGGCGCCCTGCGGGTCATCGAGTAGCCGCGCCCTTTCCGTCGGCGCCACCCATCGGACACAATGTTCGTATGCGGTGGCGCCGGACCGGTTTCGTACTCCCGGGCATTGTGGCGCTCGTCGGCGCGCTGACGCTCGCCTCGGCGGTTGCCACCCGGCTATCGGCCCAGTCGAGGGAAGGCGACGAAGTCGATCGAAACGACGCGCACGCGCTGATGGAACGGGTGATCGACCGCGTCAACTGGTACTACGAGAACGAGGTCGACGCCCGCTACCGCTCCCGCATGAGAAGGGAAGTACGCCGCTTCCATTCCAACGGCGATCTGGAGAACGAGAGCATTGGCGACTACGAGGTAATCCCGATCGAAGGGGAACCGTTCGAGCGCCTCTTCATGATCAACGACCGCCTGCTCAGCGAGGAGGAGCAGGGCTGGGAGGCGGAACGCGAGGCGGAATTCCGCAAGGAAGTCATCGAACGCCGTCAAACGGGCGCGCTTCCCGAGGATGACGGGAGCACGGACTCGATCGTCTTCGACGACGCATTGATCGCCCGCTATCACTTCACGCTCGAAGGTGAAGAACCGTTCCGGAACCGCCCCAGCTACCGGATCTCGTTCCGCCCGCGTCCCGGCCGGCTGCCGGTGAACCGCCGCATCGATTACGCTCTCAACAGTGCGCGCGGGCTCATCTGGGTGGATCGCGCCACCTTCGAACCGGCTCGTGTCGAGTTTGAACTCATCCAGCCGGTCCGTCTGTGGTGGGGTCTGCTCGGCGTGATCAACCGCGCGCGCGGCTCCCTGGATCGCCGTCCGATTCTCGGGGACGATGACCTTTGGGCCCGCATTCAGCTCGAGAGCTACAGCGACACCCGCGTCCTCTTCAACCGCACCCTGCGCCGGGAGTTCCGGACATGGCGGGACTTCGAGGCGGTTGAACCCTGACGGCGCGCCTCGCTATGCTCTTGGGTTGAGATCGCGACGCCGGACGCCATGCTGCCATCGGACGATATCCCGTTGCCCGAACCGACTACGCCTCCCGACATCTCTACCGTCGATGTGTCGCCCGACGCGGCGCCGCCGATGATCGAAGCACGGGGCCTGTCGAAGTACTACGGGCCCTTCGTCGCCGTCGAGGACATCTCGTTCGCGATTCCGCAGGGGCAGGTCGTGGCGTTCCTCGGACCGAATGGCGCCGGGAAGACGACGATGATGCGAATGCTGACCGGCTACCTCGCCCCTAGCGCGGGATCGGGAGCGATTGCCGGGCACGACGTGCGGACCGACCGGATCGCCGCGTCCCGCCACCTGGGCTACCTGCCGGAGAACGGCCCGATCTATCCCGACATGACGCCGCTGGAACTGCTGCGTTTCTTCGGCGAGGCGCGCGAGCTGCCGGCGGAGGATCTGAGGCGGCGCATTGACGAAGTCATCGAGCTCTGCGCGCTGGAGCTGGTGGTGGAAAAGCCGATCGGCAAGCTGTCGCGCGGCTACCGGCAGCGCGTCGGCATGGCCCAGGCGTTGCTGCATGACCCCGACGTGTTGATCATGGACGAGCCGACGGCCGGGCTCGACCCCAATCAGATCCGGCAGTTCCGCGAGAATATTCAACGGCTCGGCCGGACGAAGACGCTGCTGATTTCGACGCACATCCTGCACGAGGCAGAGGCGGTGGCGGACCGCGTCCTGCTGGTCAACAGCGGACGGTTGCTTTTCGACGGCACGGTGGAGGAGCTGGCCGAGGAGGGCTCGCTCGAGCAGCCCTTCTACCGGCTGACCGCTGGCGGCGTGGCTCCCGGTGACGGCGACGAGGACCGGCCGGACGTCGCCGCGCCGGGGGCCGAGACGCCGGCGCACGAGGCAGCGGAAGAGGCCAGAGAGGAAGAGGAGGCGAGAAGCTAACGATGCTTCCCAAGGTGAACGCGGCGATCGTGCGCGCGGTGGCGCGTCGCGACCTCCGGCTCTACTTCAGCAGTCCGAGCGGCTACGTCTTCATCACGCTCTTCATTTTTCTCAGCGCCGCCGCGGCGTTCTGGCAGGATCGCTTCTTCCTGCAGAACCTCGCGAACCTCGATCAACTGAACGGCGTATTCCCCTACCTTCTGCTCTTCTTCGTGCCGGCCCTCACCATGGGAGTCTGGTCGGAGGAGAAGAAGCAGGGGACCGACGAGTTGCTGCTGACGCTGCCGGCGACGGACCTGGAGGTGGTGCTGGGCAAGTATGCCGCCGTGCTCGGCATCTACACGGTGTCACTGGGGTTGTCGCTCAGTTACGTTTTCGTCCTCTTCTATCTCGGGAGCCCGGATCTCGGGCTGATGCTCAGCAACTACGCCGGCTACTGGCTTGCCGGCGGCGCGCTGATCGCGGTCGGCATGCTCGCATCGCTCCTGACCCGCAACGCAACGGTGGCGTTCATCGCGGGCGCGCTTTTCTGCACCGCGCTGGTGATGGTGGGCGACGCCGCGGGCGCGGCGCTTCCCGCCCTCGAGCGCCCGGCGGGCGCGCTCGGCGTCTTCTTCCACTTCGACGACTTCGCCAAGGGGATCCTCAGCCTGACCGCCATTCTCTACTTCGGCTCGGTCGCCGCGTTCTTCCTGTATATGAACGTCCTGGTGCTGAGCCGCCGTCACTGGGCGCCCGCGGCGGGTGGCTACCCGCTTTGGCTGCACCATGCCGTGCGCGCCGCGGCGGTCGCGGCTGCGCTGGTGAGCGCCGGTGTCATCGTCGGCCGCGCGAACGTCCGGCTCGACGTCACGGCAGAGCAGCTCCATTCCCTCAGCGCGGAAACGCGCACCCTGATCGACGAGTTGCCAGCCGATCGGCCGGTCTTCATCCAGGCCTACATCTCGCCGACGGCGCCCGAGCCGTTCGTCCAGACGCGGTCGAACATCATCAGCATCCTGGAGGAGATCGACGCCATCGCGGGCCCGCGCGTCGAGGTGATCATCCACGATACCGAGCCGTTCACCGACGCGGCACGCGAGGCGCGGGAAACGTTCGGCATTCTGCCCCTCCCCGTCCGAAACGTCAGTTCGGCCCGGTCCGAGGTGGACGAGCTGTTCCTGGGACTGGCTTTCACGTGCGGCGCCGAGGAGCAGGTGATCGGCTTCTTCGATGTCGGCCTGCCGGCCGAGTACGAGATCATGCGAAGCATCCGCGTGGTCGCCCGGACCGATCGGAAGCGCGTGGGCGTCGTCGCCACCATGGCCAACCTGTTCGGCGGCACCAACTTCCAGCAGAGCCAGTTCACGCCGCAGTGGTCGGTGATCGCGGAGTTGCGGAAGCAGTACGACGTTGTCGAGATCAGTCCGGAGGCGGAAATCCGCCAGGAGGTGGATGCCCTGCTGGTGCCGCTTCCGTCGTCGCTGCAGACCGACGAGCAGGGGTTCGTGGCCGACTACATCCAGTCCGGCAAGCCGGCCCTCATCCTGGTCGATCCGCTGCCGGCGGTGGACCCGACCATCTCGCCCACCGAGTGGGTGGGCGAAGGCAATCCGTTCACCTACGGACAGTCGGGCGCGCGCCCCGGCCCACGAGGCAATGTCCGCGAGTGGATCCGCGCCCTTGGCGTCGACTGGGAACCGACCCGCATCGTGTGGGACAGCTACAATCCCCACCCCGATCTTGCGCACATGCCGGAGGACGTCGTTTTCCTCGGGGCGGGAAACGAAAACGAGGCGACGTTCAACGCCGACAACCCGATGACGTCGCAACTGCAGGAACTGGTCCTGCTCTATCCCGGGTTCCTGCACCCGGCCGACGAGGCGGCCTGGACGTTCGAGCCGCTGCTCCGCACCGGCCGAATCTCCGGCACCAACGGCTACTTCTCGCTGGTGCGGGGGACGCCGTTCGGCCCGCAGGTGAACCCGAGCCCGCCGCGCGAGCAGGATGACGACGACTACATCGTCGCAGCCCGCGTGCAGTCTGTCGACAGTGACGAGGTGGACATCATCGTCGTCGCCGATCTCGACGTCATCGGCGAGCAGTTCTTCCAGATCCGGGAGCAGGCGCCGGGTGGACTGAACTTCGACAACATCACCTTCTTCCTGAACGCCATGGACACGCTGCTCGAGGAGGATGCGTTCATCGATCTGCGCAGCCGCCGCGCGCGCCACCGGACGCTGGAGCGAGTGGAGGCGCAGACCGCGGAGTTCATCGAGCAGCGGACGGCCGAGGAACAACAGGCGGAGGCAGACGCCGAGGCGGCGCTGACCGACGCGCAGCAGCGGCTGAACGACCGGGTGGCCGAACTCCAGTCCCGGACCGACATCGACGCGCAGACCAAGCAGATCATGGTGCGCAATCTCGAGGAGGTAGAGAACCGGCGGCTCGAGGTCCTCTCGACCAACATCAACACCGAAAAGGAAACGCGCGTGCAGGCGAGCCGCGAGACCATGGAGTCGCAGATCCGCCGGATTCAGACCACCATCAAGACCTTCGCGATCCTGCTGCCGCCGGTGCCGGTCGTTGCGCTCGGCGCCCTGATCTTCGTTCGGCGCCAGCGGCGCGAGCGGGAAGGAGCCGCCGCCGCCCGGCGTTTGCGAGAATAGGCGGAGGCAGGCGCCGGCTGTCTTTGGGACGGTCGGGGTTTCCCCGCCGGACCTCCGCGGGAAGAACAAATGGCACAGACGTTGCTGCAGAAGGTGTGGGATCTCCACACGGTACGGAAGCTGCCGGACGGGCGGACTCAGCTCTTCATCGGCCTCCACCTGATCCACGAAGTGACGACTCCCCAGGCGTTCGACATGCTGCGCCAGCGCGCCATCGGGGTCGCCTTCCCGGAGCGGACGCACGCGACGGTCGATCACATCATTCCGACGCTCGATCAGCGGCGTCCGTTCGCCGACGAGCTGGCGGAGCAGATGATGGCGGCGCTCGAGCGGAACTGTCGGGAGTTCAGCATTCCATTCTCCGACCTGTCGACCGACCGGCAGGGGATCGTGCACGTGATCGGCCCCGAGCTCGGCCTGACGCAACCGGGCATGACCATCGCGTGCGGCGACAGTCATACGTCCACCCACGGCGCGTTCGGCGCCGTGGCGTTCGGTATCGGCACGTCGCAGGTTCGCGACGTCCTTGCGTCGCAGTGCCTCGCGATCGATCCGCTCAGGGTGCGTCGCATCGACGTGACCGGCGCGCTCGGTCCGGGGGTCTACGCGAAGGACGTCATCCTGGAGATCATCACCCGGCTCGGAGTCCGCGGCGGAGTGGGCTACGCGTACGAGTACGGCGGCGCGGCGATCGACGCGATGACGATGGACGAGCGGATGACCGTCTGCAACATGTCGATCGAGGGAGGCGCGCGGATCGGTTACGTCAACCCGGACGAGACGACGTTCGCCTACCTTCGGGGGCGGCCCCATGCGCCGTCCGGCGACGCCTTCGAACGGGCGACCGCCTGGTGGCGGTCGATGGCATCGGACGAGGACGCACCCTACGACGATGTGGTGACGCTCGACGGCCACGCAATCGAACCCCGGGTCACCTGGGGAATCAACCCGGGGCAGTCGATCGGCGTGACGGAGCGGATCCCGGATCCGGGGGCCGCCGGAGCCGATGCGCCCGCGGTCGGCGAGGCGCTCGAGTTCATGGGTTTTGCGGCCGGCGCTCCCATCGCCGGGACGAAAGTGGATGTCGCCTTTGTCGGCTCGTGCACCAACTCGCGCCTCTCGGACCTTCGGGAGGCGGCGCGAATCGTGAAGGGACGGCGCGTCGCGTCGCATGTCCGCGCTCTCGCGGTCCCGGGGTCGAAGCAGGTGCGCCAGGCGGCGGAGGCGGAGGGGCTGCACGAGATCTTTGCCGAGGCCGGCTTCGAATGGCGCGGGGCGGGCTGTTCGATGTGTCTGGCGATGAATCCGGACCGGCTGAACGGCCGCGAAGTGTGCGCATCGTCTTCCAACCGGAACTTCAAGGGGCGACAGGGGAGTCCGACGGGCCGGACGTTGCTGATGAGCCCGGCGATGGTGGCGGCCGCCGCCGTCAGCGGAGAAGTGACAGACGTGAGGGGGATGCTCTGATGAGCCTGCGAAGGATCGATCGCATCGAGGGGACCGCAATCCCGCTCCGGGGCAACAACATCGACACGGACCGGATCATCCCGGCGCGCTACCTGAAGGCGATAACGTTCGACGGTCTGGGCGCGCACGCGTTCGAGGACGATCGCGCATCCATGCCGGACCACCCCTTTGCGAATCGCGCCTACGACGGCGCGGCGATCCTCGTGGTGAACGACAATTTCGGATCCGGTTCGTCGCGCGAGCACGCCCCGCAAGCCCTCAAGCGACGCGGCATCGGCGCGTGCGTCGGCCAGTCGTTCTCCGAGATCTTTCTCGGGAACGCAACGACGATCGGTCTCGTCTGCGCCACTGCGGCGCCGGACGACATCGGGTTGCTGCAAGCGGCGGCGGAGCGCGACCCGTCCGCGCGGATGACGCTTTGCGTCGAGACGCTCACGGTGGAGGCGGACGGCCGGACCGTACCGCTCGCGATGCCGGCCGCCGTCCGGGACGCGCTGCTGACCGGCCAGTGGGACGCGACCGGCCTGTTGCTGGACGACTTTGCCGAAGTGCGCCGGGTCGCCGCCGCCCTTCCTTACGCTACCGGCTTCTGAGCCGCGGCTCGCCCTGCCGGACGCGTGGCGTGTCCGGGCCTTCGCCTTCCCCGGCTGGCGCTACGGCAGGCGATCGAGGATCGCCTGGGTCATCCCGCGGCAGCCAAGCGGCGGCGCCCCGTTCGTCGCGGGGAGGTCCGCGGTCCGGCAGCCATGCGCGAGTGCGGCGCCGATCGCCGTCTCGATGGCGGCGGCTTCGTTCTCCGCGTTCAGCGCATGCCGGAGCAGCATGGCGGCGGAAGCGATTGCGCCGATTGGATTCGCCTTGTCCTGGCCGGCGATGTCGGGGGCGGACCCGTGGACTGGCTCGAACAGGCCGCCGGCCCCTCCGATGCTGGCGGACGGCAGCAGCCCGAGCGAGCCCACAACGGCTCCCGCTTCGTCCGACAGAATGTCGCCGAACAGGTTGCCGGCGACGAGCACGTCCATCGATGCGGGTGCGGTGACGAGGCGCATGGCGCACGAGTCGACCAGTTGATGCTCCAGGGTCACGTCGGGATAGTCGCTGGCGACGGCGGTCACCACCTCGCGCCACAGCCTCGAGCACTCCAGCACGTTCGCCTTGTCGACGGACGTGACGAGCCGCCGCCGGCCCCGAGCCGCCTCGAACGCCACGCGCGCGATGCGTTCCACCTCGCGCGCGCTGTAGCGCATCGTGTCGAATGCCGCGGTCCCGTCGGCGTTCCGGCCGCGAGGCTCGCCGAAATAGATGCCGCCAATCAGTTCGCGGACGATCAGGAGATCGACGCCCGCAATCCGGTCCGGGCGGAGTGGGCAGTCGCCCTCCAGCCCGGGCCAGATACGCGCGGGCCGGAGATTCGCCCAGACGTCGAGCGCCTTGCGCAGCTCCAGCAGGCCGGTCTCGGGACGCCGCTCGCGCGGGCCCTGCGAGAACTCCGGATCACCGACCGCGCCGAGCAGGACTGCGTCGGCGGCGCGGCACGCCTCGAGGGTTTTCGGCGGCAGCGGCGGATCGCCGTTGCGCAACGCCGCCGCGCCAAACGGCGAGCGCATGAGGGTCAGGGTGTGTCCGTGACGGTCGGCGATGGCATCGAGGACCGCCGCGGCGGCGTCGATCACTTCCGGGCCGATCCCGTCGCCGGGAAGGAGCGCGATCGTGGCGTGCATGACGGACGGCCGGATCAGACGCGATCGCCGGCCAGGGCGGCGGCTGCCGGCTCCTCGGCCAGCGCCGTCTGGACGCGTTCGACGATGGCGGTCACGTCGTCGTCCTCTACCGTCTTCTGCCGGTCGGCCAGCGCGATTACCTCGCGATAGACGCGGTCGAGTTCGAATCGGCTCAGCGCGCAGCCCAGATCCTCGCACCGCTTCTTGACGGCATGCCGGCCGGAGTGCTTGCCGAGGACAAGCGTCGACTCCACGCCGACATCCTCCGGCCGCATGATTTCGTAGGTCCGCCGATCCTTGATGACGCCATCCTGGTGGATGCCGGCTTCGTGCGCGAACGCGTTGCGGCCGACAATCGCCTTGTTCGCCTGGACCGGCTGCTCCGTCAGCTCGGAGAGCAGGCGGCTCGTCCGGACCAGCTCCGTAGTCGCGATCGACGTCTGGAACGGCAGGCGGTCCGGTTTCACCTTCGTCGCCATCACGATCTCCTCCAGCGACGCGTTGCCCGCCCGCTCGCCGATGCCGTTGATGGTGCACTCCACCTGCCGGCAGCCGGCACGCAGCGCTGCCAGCGAGTTGGCGACCGCAAGTCCCAGGTCGTCGTGGCAGTGGGCGCTGAAGATCACGCGGTCGGCGTTCTGGACCCTGCCGCGCACGTCGGTGAAGAACTGCTCGATCTCCTCCGGCGTGCAGTAGCCGACCGTGTCGGGCAGGTTGATGGTGGTGGCGCCCGCGGCGACCGCCGCATCCACCACCCGGCACAGGAAGTCGAGATCGCTCCGGGTCGCATCCTCCGCCGAGAACTCGACGTCATCGGTATAGCCGCGCGCCTGGGTAACCGCGGCGGTCACCGCGGCCAGGCACTGCTCCCGGCTGATTCTCAGCTTCCGCTCCAGGTGCAGGTCGGAGGTGGCGATGAACGTATGGATGCGCGACCGCTCGGCTGGCGCCAGCGATTGGCCCGCCCGGTCGATGTCGGCCGGGTTGCAGCGGGCCAGGGCGGCGATCACCGGTCCCCGGATTTCGCCCGCGATGCGCGACACCGCGTGAGCGTCGTCGTCGGACGCGATGGGAAAGCCCGCTTCGATGATGTCGGCGCCGAGCGTGGCGATCTGCCGTCCCAAACGGATCTTCTCTTCCGTGTTCATCGAAAAGCCGGGCGACTGCTCGCCGTCCCGCAAGGTCGTATCGAAAATAATCAGCCGGTCTGATGCCATGACGAAAAACCTCCGTGTTCTGTAGGCGTTTTCTACTGTAGCGCCTCGCCAGGGTGGTAAGTCAAGGTTATAGATATTACCTAATCATCACAAGTTTTTATTTTTCTGGCCGCCGTGCGCCCGACCTGTCGGGCACGGGTCCGGTTCCCTCGGGGAGTTTTACGCTGAATTAACGGACTGGTCACGGGCCGGACACACGGCGCCGGTACTCTTTCGCCCATATTGCGCTGGAGGCGTGGGTATGCGCCTTGCCGCCAGCGTGTTGCTCGTCAGCATCTCGGAGGACGGAATTACATGCACAGAATGGCAGCGGCCCTGTTTGCGTTGACGCTTCTCGCGCCGGCCCAGGCATGGGCGCAGGAAACGGGCGTCGTGGCTGGGGAAGTGAGCGATCAGAACCTGGCGATCACGCTGCCTGGCGTGCCGGTCGAGGTGGTCGGGACGACAGAGATCGCCTACACCGACCTCGACGGCCGCTTCCGCTTCGAGCTACCGGTCGGCACGTACGAGCTCCGCATCGTCATGGCCGGCTACGCCGAGCAGACCGTGGGCATCGAGGTCGTGGACGGCCAATTGACGTCGGTCGAGGTGGCGTTGACGTCGAACGTGTTCGCGGAAGAGGTCACGGTGGCCGCGCCGACGATCGAAGCCGCTTCGTCCACCGCCGCCGCCCAGATGATGATGCGGATGCGGGCGCCGGCGGTGCAGGACAACATCGGCGCCATCGAGATGTCGGCGAACAACGACTCGAACGCCGCCGACGCGATGCAGCGCGTCACCGGCGTCTCGGTCGTCGAGGGCCAGTCGGTATTCGTCCGCGGTCTGGGCGAGCGCTACAGCAACACGACGCTGGCCGGCGCGACGCTGCCGACGACGGAGCCCGATCGCCGGGTCGTCCCGCTCGATCTCTTCCCGACCGGCCTGATCGACAGCGTTCAGGTAAGCAAGACGTACACGCCCGACAAGCCGTCGCAGTTCGCCGGCGGCCTCGTCGAGATCGTGCCGATGAAGCTCCCGGACGCCACGTCGTTCGAGATCTCGGCCGGCGGGGGCTGGAACAGCCTGACTACCGGCGCGATGGGCCTCGGCTATCCCGGGGGCGCCAACGACTGGGCGGGCTATGACGACGGCACGCGGTCTCTGCCGGCCGGCTTCCCGGACCGGAAGGTGACCCGCGCGGGCCGCTTCTCGGGCGGACTCGGCTTCACCTCCGCCGATCTGGAGCAGTGGGGCGAGCAGTTCGACAACGTCTGGGATCCGGTTCGCCAGCAACTCCCGCTCGATCAGTCCTATAACGCCCTGTTCGGCGGTCGCTTCGGCAAGCTGGGGGTCGTCGCCACGCTTCGCCATTCGCAGAGCGCGCAGTACTCGACGGAGCGGCAGACGTTCTACAAGGTGGGCGCGGGCGGCGGCATCGAGCAGTTCAACGGTCCCTACGACTTCGAGATCACCGAGCAGGCCGGCACGGTCGGCGGCGTCGCCAACATCGCCTACCAGTTCACGCCGAACCAGCGGCTCTACGTCGACAACTTCCTGACGCATGTCGGCACCAACGAGACCCGGACGTTCGAGGGGTACAACGACGACGCCGGCAACGACATCCGCAACCAGCGGCTCTGGTGGGTAGAGGAGCAGATCCTCAGCCACCACTTCGGCGGCGACCACCTCTTCCCCGCGTTGTCGAACAGCCGGTTCGACTGGAAGGTGGCCCTCTCTCGCGCCGACCGCGCCGAGCCGGACCTGCGCGAGGTCCTCTACGAATCCGACCCGGCCCGGCAGGACTTCGTGCTCGCCGACGAGTCGCAGAGCGGCCTGCGCCAGTTCAACGACCTGACGGACGACAGCCTGGAGTTCGCTGCCAACTGGAGCACGCTCTTCGCGCAGTGGAACGGCCTGGCGTCGCAGGTGAAGCTCGGCACCAACTACATCGACCGCCAGCGTGACTTCCACTCGCGCCGGCTGCGGTTCGTGCCGCGATCCGCCTCGGGCGGCTTCGGCGCGCTGAACCTGGCCAATCCGCGCCTGGTGTCGCGGCTCGGCGTCGTGCAGGAGGACGCGGCCGGCGTCGATCTGTCGCTGCCTGCCCAGGACCTCTTCACGCCCGCCAACATCGGCGACTCGTTCGAGCTGAAGGAGGAGACGCGCGGCACCGACCGCTACGACGCGGCGCAGGAAGTGGCCGCGTTTTACGGCATGGTCGACCTGCCGCTGTCGGCCCGGGCCCGCATGGTGGCCGGGGCTCGCATCGAGCAGTTCCGCCAGGACGTCGAGACCCTCGATCCGTTTGCCGGGACCATCGATCAGCAGTCGGCCGAGATCCAGCGCGCGACGCTCGACGAAACCGATGTCTTCCCGGCGGTCAACCTCGTGTATGCCGTCAGCCCGAACCAGAACATCCGCGCCGGCTACAGCCAGACGGTCAATCGGCCGGAGTTCCGCGAGGTCTCGCCCTTCGAGTTCACCGACGTCGTGGGCGGCCGCGCGATCGTCGGCAACCCGAACCTCAACCAGTCGCTCATCCAGAACGTCGACCTGCGGTGGGAGTGGTTCCCGGGCGCCGAGGAAGTCTTCTCGGCCAGCTTCTTCTACAAGAAGTTCGACGACCCGATCGAGCGGACGGTCGAGCCGACCGCGCAGTTGCGGACATCGTTCACGAATGCGGACACCGCGAACAACGCCGGACTGGAGCTCGAGGCGCGGAAGCTCATCACCTCCTTCGTGCTGACCGGCGTCAACTACACCTTCGTCGACTCCGAAGTGACGCTGTCGCCGGCCGCGCGGCAGGTGCAGACGTCGCTCGTCCGTCCGCTGGCCGGCACGTCGGCGAACCTGTTCAACGCGATGGTGGAAGTCCGCGGCCTGGGCTTCTCCGGCCGTCTCCTCTGGAACTGGTTCGACGACCGGATCAGCGACGTCGGATCGCTCGGCCTTCCCGACATCATCGAGAAGGGCCGCCACTCGGTCGACTTCGTGCTGTCGAAGCGGTTCGACGCGGCGAGCCTGAAGGTGGCGTTCACCAACCTGACGGATCAGGACTACACCTACACGCAGGGCGGCGACGCGAACGCCCCCGTGCAGCGGACTTACAACCTGGGGCGTGCGGTGAGCTTCGGCGTCACCTACCACCCGTAGAGACGAACGGACAAACGAGGATGGACAAGGCAACGATGACCCGGAAATCACACGGAGAGGTACAGAACGCGATGACTTCGAATTCCATGACGGGGCGGGCGGCGCGCTGCGTGGCCGCGGCCGTGCTCGTTGCCGCGGCGGCGGTCTGGAGCGGCGACGCCTTGAACTCGCAGCAGAACATCGTCTGCGAGGCGAACCGCTGCAACGTCAGCGGCCGGCTGACGTCCGATACGACCTTCACCGCGGACAACGTCTACCTGCTGAACGGCGCCGTGTTCGTCGACGCCCCGGCGCGGCTGACCATTGAGCCCGGCGTGACGATCTTCGGCCAGTCCGAGACGAACGGCACGCTCATCATCGCCCGCGGGGCGCAGATCCTGGCCAACGGCACCGCGGACGCGCCGATCGTCATGACCAGCGATCAGCCGATCGGCGAGCGGGCGCGCGCGGACTGGGGCGGGCTGATCATCAACGGCTACGCGCCGCTCAACGTCCCGGGGGGCGAGGGCACGGGCGAGGGCGATACCGGCGTCTACGGCGGGACCGACCCCGACGACGACAGCGGGCACCTCTACTACGTGCGCGTCGAGTTCGCGGGCACCGAGTTCAGCCCGGACAACGAGCTGAACGGCATCGCGTTCCAGGGCGTCGGCCGCATGACCGAGGTCGACCATGTGATGGTCAAGTTCAACAAGGACGACGGCCTGGAGTTCTTCGGCGGCACCGTCGAGGTCAAGCACGTCATCTGCTTCGCCATCGCAGACGACAGCTTCGACTGGACCGACGGCTGGCAGGGCAAGGGCCAGTACATGATCGCGATGCAGATGGGCGATGACGCGGACCAGGGGATAGAGGCGGACAACAACGGCGACGCGAACGATCTGACGCCGCGGTCGAACCCGACCATCTACAACCTGACTCTCATGGGCGACCCGTTCGAGTATCCGGGTTCGGAGAGCGATATCGGCATGCTGCTCCGCGAGGGGACCGCGGCCACGATCCGGAACTTCGTCGTGACCGGGTTCAAGGAGGCGTCGATCGACATCGACCACGCGGCGACCTTCCAGCAGATCACCGGCGGCGCGTTGACCCTCGGTAGCGGGATCGTCTACGAGAACTGCCGGGTTAGTGGCTGCGAGGGCGAGTTCCGGCCCGACAGCGACGACGCGGAGGCGCCAATCTCCACCATCGACTTCGTGACCGGGAGTGCGAACGTTCACGTCGGCCTGGACGCCATGATCGGCGAGGCGCCTTCCATCGACTGCCCGTTCTGTCCGTTCTCGCTTCTCCATCCGGAGCGGAACTTCCGGCCGCGCGAGGGTTCGCCGGCCGCCAACGGCATGGTCCGGCCCGCCATGCCGCCCAACGACGGCTTCTTCGACGCGATCGGCGGCACCTTCGTCGGCGCCGTCGGACCGATCGGATCGGGAGAGGAAGACTGGTTCGTGGGCTGGACCGACTGGGCGCTCAACTGAATGACAGTGCACCGATTGCTCGCGATACCGATTCTGGCCGTCTCGCTGCTGACGGCCGGTTGTGGCGGCAGCGCCGCGGTCGACGTCGGACCGTCGCCGCTGGCCCATACCTTTGCCTCGCCCGGCGCCCTTGCCGAAGCGGTCCTCGCCGCCCTCGCGGAGGGTGACGGCGGCTTGCTCGAATCGCTCCCGTTGTCGGAGCTGGAGTTCCGGACCGTGGTCTGGCCGGAGCTGCCGTCCAGCCGTCCGGAGCGAGGGCTGCCTTTCGACTATGTCTGGGGCGACCTGCACCAGAAGAGCGCGAACGCCATGCGGCGGCTGATCGACCGGCACGGCGGGAAGCGCTATTCACTCGTCGGGCTCGAGTTCGACGGCCAGACGACGCCCTACGAGACGTACCGCGTTCACCGCGAGACGGTGCTCGCCGTGCGTGACGAAGCAGGCGGGCAGCAGGAACTGGCCCTCTTCGGGTCCATCCTGGAACGGGACGGGGAGTTCAAGCTCTTCAGCTACGTCGTCGACTGAAGCCGCCGCCATCCGGGCTTCGGCCTCCTGGTGCGCCGGTCTCCAGACCGGCAGAACACCCATCGATCCATCGCAGCGGATCCCACCTCGTATCGACGCGCCCTCCGGTAATGTGGCACCCAACAAAATAATCCTCGCTTATACTTCGAAGGTCGCCCCATGGACCTTGCGGAGCTTGAAGTCTTTCTGACCGTCGCCGCCGAGCGGAGTTTTTCCCGCGCCGCCGAGCGGCTGCACCGGACACAGCCGGCAGTCAGCCAGGCGGTCCGCCGTCTGGAGACGGAACTCGGGGAGCGCCTGTTCGATCGCTCGTCGAAAGGGGGACGGCTGACCGAAGCGGGAGAACTGCTGCTGGACTACGCGCAGCGTCTCACCACGCTCAAGGGAGAGGCGGAACGCGCCGTTCGCGAACTACAGGAACTCCGTCGCGGCCGCGTCTCCATCGGCGTCAACGAAGGAGCCGTGCATATCCTGCTGCCCGTCCTGGAGCGCTTCCGGGCGGAACACCCCCACGCCCACGTGGAAGTGCGGCGCGTATCGGCCCGGCGGATAACGGAGCAGGTGTTGAACCGTTCGCTCGACTTCGGCGTCCTGACGTTTCCCCCGCGGGAACGGGGCCTTCGGTCACTCTCGCTCGGCGAGGACGAACTCGTGATGCTCATGCCTCCGTCGCATCCGTTTGCCGGTCGGAAACGGATCACCATGGCGGAGTTCGGCCGCGAGACGGTGATTGCCCACAACGAGGCGTCGCCCGCGCGCGAGAGAGTGCTCCGGCTATACGAGCAGCGCCACACGGATATCAACATCCAGATTGGCCTCCCGAGTCTCGACGGGATCAAACGGGCGGTGGAGATGGGTCTCGGCGTCGCACTGCTGCCGGCCCGGTGCGCGCGCGAGGAAATCGCCAGAGGCCAGTTGGCCGCCGCCCGCGTCCCGGGACTCCGCCTGCCGCGACAGGTCCGGCTCGTCTATCGCCGTACCGGCGAACAGACGCACGCCGCCGCCGCGTTCCTGGAATCGGCGCGCGAGGCCGGCGGGGCGGGCCGCTAGGACGCGTAAACACCGGGCCGGAGCGTCCAGTCTTTGGTTGGTGACTGACGGGGCGAACCCTTCATCTACCTTCGGATATCATTTACCGTTTCGGGTCAATTCCCTGAACGTCAGTCCAAAGCTGGTGAACATGTTGAAACAGTCGTTGGTGGCAGTCGTGTTGACCATGGCGCTTGCGCCCGCCATGGTGGGAGCGCAGGCGCCGGAGGGGGTGCTCGTGGCGCCCTTCGTGAACATCTCGGGCGCGGCCGCCGACGACTGGATCGGCGCCGGTATCGCGGAGACGGTTCTGGCGGACTTCGAACAGACGGCCACGGTCGAAGTCATCCGGTCAAGCGCACCGGGCGCCACGGATGACGCGGCGCTCGCCGAAGGACGGCGTGCCGGGGCAGCATGGCTGGTCACCGGGGGCTACCAGCGGCTTGGCGACACAATGCGGATCACGGCGCGCGTCCTCAGCACGGAAACTGGGGAGGCGGCGGCCGGCATCAAGGTGGACGGCGCCGCTGCGGATCTTTTCGCGTTGCAGGATCAGTTGGTGGAACAACTGAACGCCGAGTTGTCCAACGTCATGGGCCGGGCGCGCGTGGCGGACAACTCCCCGCTCGTTTTGGCGCCGCCCGCCACGGAAGGTTTCGGCTCGGACGGTTTCGCCACGGCCGCCCCCGGCGGGAACGGCAATGGAAACGGCAACGGTGAGGCCAACGGGAACGGCGGTACCTTCGCGCCCGCCACCGGAAGCCTCTCGCCAATCCGGCCGCGCGAGGGTGGGGTGATCCTGCCGCTGCGCGGCAGTCGCCGCGCGAGCGCGCCGCCCAGTCCGCCGGCCGGCGCGGGAACGAACGAAGCGGGTCGCTCGGCGGCTGCTACCGGCGGGAACACCGCGCCGTCAGGGGCGCCCGCCCGCCCCAACGGCGTCGAGGGGGGCGTAGTGTTCGCCGGCGGCCCCACGAGCGCCGGCTTTGGTGTCGCGGAGGGGGCGGGCATCCTTACCGGACGTCCGACCATCCGGCCACCCGTGGCGCCGGAGGGTCCCCGGATCGACGGGCGCCTGGACGACGCGATCTGGCGCGATGCGATTCATCTCACCGAGTTCGTGCAGCAGAATCCGGTCGAAGGGGCGCCCGCGACCGAAGCGACGGACGTCTGGATCGCCTACGACACGCAGAACATCTATGTCGCTGTCCACGCCCACTACAGCGATCCCGGGATCATGCGCGCGAACCGGGTCGATCGGGATCAGGCGTTCCAGGACGACAACGTCGCCGTCTACTTCGATACCTTCATCGATCAGCAGCGCGCCTACCGCTTTTCCGTCAACGGCTACGGTGTGCAGGGTGATGCCGTAGTCAACGCTCGGGGCTTCGGTGGAGGTGGCGGTGGCCGCGGCCGTCGCGGCGGCGGCGGCGGTGGCTTCCGCGGCGGCGGCGTACCGTCCGGCGACTCGTCATGGGACGCCCTGTTCGACAGTGGCGGCCAGATCGTCGACGACGGCTTCACCGCCGAAATGGCGATCCCGTTCAAGAGCCTCCGCTATCCGCAGAGGGAGAGCGGTATTCCGCACCGGTGGGGTTTCCAGGTGGTGCGCGAAGTCCGTGGCAAGGACGAGTTTCAGGTCTGGGCGCCGGTCACCCGGAACGTCTCGGGTTTCCTCACCCAGATGGGCGTGCTCGAGGGGATGACCAACCTGTCGCTCAGCCGCAACCTGGAGATTCTCCCCACGTTCACGGCCTTTCAGCACGGAGGGCTCAACGGCGCGACGTTCAGCACGGGCGATGCGCAGCCCGAAGGCGGTCTGAACGTGAAGTACGGCATCACGTCGAACCTGGTGGCCGACGTGACGTTCAACCCGGACTTCTCGCAGATCGAATCGGATCTGCCCCAGATCGAGGTCAATCAGCGGTTTGCGCTCCGCTACCCGGAACTCCGGCCCTTCTTCCTCGAGGGGGCGGAGATCTTCCAGTTGCCTGGGCCGATTACGTTTCTCCATACGCGGCAGATCGTCGCTCCCGACTTCGGCGCGAAACTGACGGGGAAAGTCGGCAATACCACGGTGGCCGCGCTCGCGGCGAATGACGCGGCGCCAGGCCGCGTGGAAGAGGGCGCATTCGGCTACGGAGAGACGGCGAACAACTTCGCCGGGCGCGCGCGCTACGATCTGTATGCCGAGTCGTACATCGGTGGGCTCTTCACTCACCGGGCATTGATGGGAGGCCACAGCACCCTTGGCGGCGTCGACGCGAACTTCCGCTTGGGACAGACGCAGTCGGTCGGATTCAAGGCATTTCAGACGGACCACCTCGACCTGAACGGGGTCGCGTCGCAGGGCCATCTATACGACGTGAGCTGGCGCCTCAATGGCCGGCACTGGAACGCCTCCCTCGTCGGGTACGCGCTGTCGCCCGATTTCCGGCATGACCTCGGTTTCGTCCGCCGCGTCGATCAGCAGCGGGTCTTCAGCCGGGTTTCCTACACGTTCCGGCCGGAGGGGACGATCGTGAGCTGGGGACCGAGCGCCAACTGGAGCTGGAACCAGAACTACGACGGTATTCGCGAGGACGACCAAATCGGCGGCGGCTTCCGGGTCACCTTCGCGAGGAACATCAACGTCAACGTCGACTTCAGTGACGAGATGGAGCGCTTCCAGGGCATCGACTTCCACAAGCGTTCGGTGTCCATCGGCGGCGGGGTCAACACCAGCCGGCGGTTCTCGATCGGTGGTTTCTACCGGCGGGGCGACGAAGTGAAGTACGACGCCACCCCCTACCTCGGCTACGGGAGTTCCGGCGGCCTGTTTGCGTCGATTCGGCCGTTTTCCCGCTTGCAGTCGGATATCAACCTGAATACGAGTGACTTCTACGACGTGCGGACGGGGGACATCCTGGTATTCGACGTCAAGATCCTGCGCGCGCTCACCACCTACCAGTTCACCGACCGTTTCGTGCTACGGAACATCACCGAGTACAACACCTTCGACAAGAAGCTGGGGCTGAACCTGCTGTTGACGTACCGGGTCAACGCCGGCACCGCGTTCTACGTCGGGTACGACGATCACTACCGTCAGGGCGACCTGATCATGGACGATCTCGATGGCGACGGCTACTCCGAGCAGGTGTTCCCGTCGGTCACGGCGCTGCAACGGACGAACCGGGCGTTCTTCACGAAATTTCAGTATCTGTTTCGGTACTGACGGCGCCCGGCTTGGTGGATCCGATCGAAGAGAGGCAGGCGGCGCGCCGGCCGCGGGGCCGGCAGAAGTGAGAGTCAGGTCATGAAGATTCGCTTCGTATCGATCCTCGGCACGATCCTCGTGCTGGGCGTTGGACTTCTCATCGCGGCGCAGGAAGGCCCCGGCGGTCCGCAGCTCGATCGGCTGACACTTCCGCCGGGTTTCTCCATCGAGGTGTACGCCGCCGACGTCCCGAACGCACGGCAGATGGCGCTCAGTCCGAACGGCACGCTGTTCGTCAGCACGCGCCGGGCGGGCAACGTCTACGCGGTGGTCGACGACGACGGGGATCAGTCCGCCGACCGGGTGCTGACCCTCGACTCCGGACTCAACATGCCGAACGGCGTCGCCTTCCGCGACGGCGCGCTCTACGTCGCGGAGGTGAACCGGGTGTGGCGCTACGACGACATCGAGGCGAACCTCGAGTCGCCGCCCGAGCCGGTACTCGTCAACGATTCGTTCCCGTCCGACCGCGCCCACGGCTGGAAGTTCATCGCGTTCGGCCCGGACGACCGCCTGTACGTGCCGGTCGGCGCGCCGTGCAACGTCTGCGACCACGAGGAGGAGGCGCCCATCTACTCGACCATCACCAGCATGAACCCGGACGGGAGCGACCTGCAGATCTACGCGCACGGCATCCGCAACTCGGTCGGGTTCGCGTGGCATCCGGAGACCGGCGAGCTCTGGTTCACGAACAACGGCCGCGACCGCCTGGGCGATACGCAGCCGGCCGACACGTTGCACCACGCGCCCGAGCCGGGCTTCCACTTCGGCTTCCCCTTCTGCCATCAGGGGGATATTCAGGACCCCGAGTTCAATACGCGTCCGTGCAGCGAGTTCCGTCCGCCGGCGCAGAAGCTCGGCCCCCACGTCGCCGCCCTCGGGATGCGGTTCTACACCGGCGACATGTTCCCGGCGGAGTACCACAACCAGATCTTCATCGCGGAGCACGGCTCGTGGAACCGATCCGCGGAGGCCGGCCACATCGGCTACCGGATTACCGTCGCCACGCTCGACGGCGACCGGGTGACCGACTATTCGATCTTCGCCGAGGGCTGGCTGGACACGGCGGTCAACGACTCGTGGGGCCGCCCCGTCGACGTCCAGGTGATGCCGGACGGCGCGTTGCTGGTCACGGACGACCAGGTGGGCGCCATCTACCGGATCACCTACGACGGCTGAGCAGCTCGCGCGCGGCTGAGGCTGCCATCGCCCTATACACGAGGCACTAATATGGCTAGCGGCAGGTTTTTCAGCCTCGTTGCGTTGGCGCTCGGCGCCGTCCTCCACCCGGCGATCCCGGCTGGCGCCCAGCCAACGCCGGAACTCGTTCGTGAGCGGGTCGAGCGCGAGTGGGAGGTCAAGGCGGAGAAGATGCGCGAGCATCTCCTCCCGCTGATGCGCGCCCACGAGATCGATCTCTGGATCATCCTCAGCCGCGAGAACGCTCCCGACCCGGCGCTGGAGCTGTTCGGTGGCTACGGCGTCACCGGCTGGTACGGCCACCGCAACGCCTATCTCTTCCGGGACGCGGGTGACCGCGGCCTGGAGACCGCGGCCCTTGGCACCCACCTGAGCGATCATCTGGCGCCCTTCTACGACGAGCGTGTGCTCTACGGCGAGGAGGGGCTCGCGCCGCACCTTCGGGAGTGGGTGGCCGCCCGGGATCCGCGGCGGATCGCTATCAACCAGTCCCGTACGATCAGCATGGCGGACGGGTTGACGGCCGAGCTCAAGGACTACCTGATCGATGCCGTCGGCGCGCCGTACCGCGACCGCCTGGTCTCCTCCGAGCCGTTGCTGGTCGAGTACGTTTCCACGCGGACGCCGGCCGAGGAGGCGATCGTGGAGGAGGCGAGCGCCGCGACGTTCGACATTCTGCGTCGGGCGCTCTCCAACGAGGTGATCACACCGGGCCGCACCACGCTGATGGATGTCCACTACTGGATCACGGCGGAGTGGAAGCGGCAGGGTTTCGAGTTCAACTTCCCGGCATCGCTCGACCTGCAGCGGCGCGGCGCCGACATGATCGACGACAGCGCGGATCCGGTCATCGAGCGGGGCGACCTGCTGCACGTCGACTTCGGCGTCCGCAGCTCCGGCCTCGTCACGGACCAGCAGAAGATGGCCTATGTCCTCCGGGAGGGCGAGACCGAGCCGCCGGCCGGCCTGCGCCACGCATTCGACGTATCGAGCCGCATGGCCGAGATCATCCTTGACGAGTTCGTGGTGGGCCGCACCGGCATCCAGATCAAGACCGCCGCCGAATCGCGCGGCGCCGACGAGGGGATCGACTCACTCGTCTACTCGCACGCGCAGGGCAACTGGGTCCACGACGCCGGCGTCTGGATGATCTTCGACTGGCCGGAACGCTACGGCGACCACCCGCGCTTCCCGCTCCGCGCGCGCGAATGGATCTCGCTGGAGTACCGCGTCACCGTCCCGATCCCCGAGTGGGACGGCCAAGCCGTCGACATCATGCGCGAGGAGGACACGTTCGTCGGCGGAGACGGCAGCGTGGAATACCTGTCGGGGCCGCAGACCGAGCTCTGGGTCATCCGCTGAGGGGTGCGTAACCGCATCCGCGAGCTGCGTCGCGCCGGACACCTACTCCACAAAGGGATCGTGTCAACGGTTGCGCTTCCAGGCCCGCCGCTGATCCTATGCCCAGTCGACAAGTGCCTCCGGCTGCCCGAGCGGTACGGCGCGCGCGTCGTCGTCCAGCGGATAGGCGTTCCGGGCTCGGCAGAAGATCGATAGCGAGCGGACCGAGCCAGGTGGCAGCTTGCGGGCGATCCGGTGGAGTGCGCTGACGTCGCGGGCATCGGGATGCTCGGTCCACGTGGCCTCACCCAGGTGGAACGACCCCGCGCGATGCAACAGGAAGTCTGCTTCGCGCGTCCGGTCGGCCCAGAAACGGAAGTCCCAGCCGCCGCGGCGGTTGGATTGCGCCCGGCGGATTTCGGCGCAGACGAACGTCTCCCACAGTGCGCCGGCGAGCGGCGAGGACCGTAGCCCCTCGGTTGAGTGCACACCGCAGAGAAACGCCGCGAGCCCCGCGTCGCGCAGGTACAGTTTCGGCCGCTTGACCAGCCCCTTCGTTCGGTTCGCGAACCACGGCTCGAGCAGCCGCGCGTACGAAGCGCTCGAAGTCACGCAGGTTCGCAACCTGCAGCAGTTGGCGCAGGTCCCGCTCCAGGTAGGTCGCTACGTATGACCGGAAGAAGCCCTCGGCGTCGATATCGCGGTTCTCGTAGCACGATTTAACTCGCCATGGAGGCGCCCCTCCGGTTTTGAGCACGGACGGAAGTGCGATATCGTAGACAGCGTGATCGGTCCGGCGTGATTCCGGCTCGCGCCCGCCTTGCGGTGAGGTGGCCGAGAGGCTGAAGGCGGCGGTTTGCTAAACCGTTGTAGGGGCTAAAACCTCTACCCAGGGTTCGAATCCCTGCCTCACCGCCACTTAACTTCCAGCAGCCGGATGGCCCCTCAATGGCGGCCGGACTCAAATGCGTATACCGCTGGGTCATGGAGAGGTCGGCCTGTCCGACATCAGGACGTCCTGAGGGTCCGCCGTAACCAGAACCGGGTAGCCGCCGGACAATCCATAAATTTGGACGTTGACACCGCTCTCCCGGAGTGCTACAAGGCGGTAGTCGTTTCTCCCTCGGCGTGCAGTTTCGATCGTTCGCGCTCGGCGATTCCGGCGGTCGTTTCGCGTCGACTACAGGCGTTCCGTTCGTAGTCAAGGAGGGGATCATGATGGTTTCTCGAGTTTGCGCGATGTTCCTACTGGTGTCGATGTCCGCAGTAGCGGGCGTCTACGCCCAGCAGGCCTCTATCGTCGGAACCGTGGAAGACGAGTCTGGACTCGTGCTGCCCGGTGTCACTGTCACCGCCGCGGACTCCGCGACCGGCTTGACACTTCTCGCCGTCACCGACGGCGCCGGACAGTACCGGATTCCGCTCGTGCCCCCGGGCACCTACGACGTGACGGCCGAGCTGGGCGGGTTCGCGACGATCGTGCTGGCGGACGTCGAGCTACTCGTGGACCAGAACGCCTCGCTCGATTTCACGATGAGCCTGGCGACGGTCCAGGAGACGATCACAGTGACCGGAGAAACACCGCTTGTCGACATTCGGGAGTCGCGGGTGGCGGGCAACCTCGATCGGCGGCAGATGGAAGAGTTGCCGATTCAGGGCCGCAATTGGCTGGAGATGACGACGTTGGTCAAGGGCGTGGTCAAGAACAACATCTCCGGGGGGTGGGGGAACGAGGGTCCGACCCGTGCGGCGCAAGGGTTTCGGATCAACCTGGATGGCCAGGAAATAACGCAAGACAGCGTTCCCGGATACGGGCAGCCGGGCATAAGCCAGGACGCCATCGCGGAGTATCAGATCATCACGAATATGTTCGACATTACGTTGGGTCGATCAACGCAGGCGCAGGTGCAGGCCGTCTCTCGGTCCGGCACGAACGAGTTTAGCGGCGGCGCGTTCGGGTATTTCCGCAGCGACAAGCTCAATATGGCGGACCACTTCACCGGCGAAGTGCTGCCGTTCTCGAATCAACAGATGGGTGGGACCTTCGGCGGTCCAATTGTCAGGAACAGGGCGCAATTCTTCGCGCTGTATGAGCATACGCGGGAACCGGGCACGGCCGTCATCGCACCCACTCTCTACGGCGGAGAGTCGATCACGGAGCCGATTGGAGAATACCAGGACTACGTGCTCGGGCGCGCTGACGTTCAGTTGTCGCCGAACGATAATCTCATGCTGCGGTACAGCCAATACAGCTGGAGGCATCCGCGGGAGTTTTCTTCCAGTTCATACGCACGGCATTCGACGCGCACGCGTGACTCGAATCTGCTCGCGGGCAGTTGGTCACGTGTCATCAACAACAACATCGTGTCGGAGGTGAAAGTCCAGTACTTCCATTTCAATTTCCTGCACACCACACTTGAGGGCGGGCCCCTGACGCCCGAATACCGTTTCCCCGGTCTAACGGTCGGCCCGCCGTGGAATTTTCCGGAAGACTGGAATCAGGACAATGTCACTGGACGCTGGGACCTCACTTGGAACAGGGGCTCGCACGATATCAAGATCGGCGTTGAGGCCCGGGCTGGCAAGGATACCGGCTGGTGGGAAGCGCGAGCGCGCGGGCAGATGTTCTTCTCCGAGCTGCCCGACCGCATCCCGGAACGCTTCCCGCTCAACGCGTGGAACGATTCGAGCCAGTGGGATCTGACGGGGCTGGATGCGTCTGCGATTCGATACGTCGTCAATTTCGCCGAGCTTGGCGGTCAGAACGACAACAAAGGCGACTACAGCTTCAACATACCCCGGCCGATGTTCGCGGCCTGGATCGGCGACGCGTGGCGGGTGAACGATCGCTTCACCCTCAATCTTGGCGTCCGCTATGACGTCGCCTGGAAGGACTTCATCGCTCCGGGCGTCGAGGAGACCGAAGTCATCTTCGACACCGGCTACAGCATTGAGAACGTCGGGTACCGCAACGACATTGCCGATCTCGACAACGTGGCGCCGCGCGCGTCATTCGTCTGGGACACGACCGGCGAGGCCGATTTCATCATTCGCGGCGGTGTGGGGATGTACTTCTCCACCCAAGGCGGCAATCAGGTCATCGATCAGCAGCTCTTCAACGGCCAGCGCGTGATCTCGAACACCTTCGTGAACGACGGGCAGCCGGGCTTCGTCCTCGACCCGACGCGTGGCATCAACGTCGCGGACATCAAGGCAGGCTTGGTCGATCTGCCCCCGCAGAGCATTTCGGTGATCGCGCACGACTACCAGAATCCATGGAAGGTGCAGACCATGATCGGCTTCCAGAAGCAGGTCAACGAGGTGATGGCCTTTGATGCCGACCTGGTGTACTACAAGGGCGGGAACGAGGACGTGCAGCGCGACCCGAACGTCTACTACAACCCCGACACGGGATATCCTTTCCCCGTGAGGCAAGCCGGCCGGCCTCATCCGGATTACGGCCAGATCCATCTGAAGGATAGCACCGGACGGTCCGAATACCTCGGGCTGGCGTCATCCTTTACCAGACGCTTTCGCGACAACTTCCAGCTCTCAGCCTCCTATACCCACGTATTCCACCACAACAACCTCGGCATCGGAATCGTGGGGTACAGCAATCAGCAGTTCAACCCGTTCAACCTCGAGCAGGATTGGGGGCGCTCGAGGGAATTCCAGCGGTCCACTCTGAATGTGACCGGTCTCTGGGCGCTGCCGGGGGGCTTCAACCTGTCGGGCGTCTACCACTACGGCTCGGGCGACTACACGAGCATCTCGTTGCCGTACGACGCCCTGGGACTCGGCGGCGCGCGCCGGATCCGGAGGGACGGCACCCTCGTCCCGCGCAATACGTTCAAGAATGATCCGTGGAGTCGGCTGGACGTGCGCGTCGCAAAGCGGGTCTCGATTGGGGGCGGTGCCACACTCACCGGCATCGCAGAGGTGTTCAACATTCTCAACCAGTCTCGGTTCAGCCGCAATACGATTGAGGGGCGCGATAACTTCGGGGAGAAGAGAGCCGCGGCGATCGACCCGCTGTCAGGACAGCTCGCCATCCGATTGGCGTTCTAGTTTCGTGCAGTATCCGGGGAGCCGGTCGAAGGCGCAGGGAAGAGTGCTTCTCCGCGTCTTCGACCACTCCTCGGCGGTCCTTTGCGAGCTTCCGAGACGCTAGCAACGCCTCTGCCCTCCTCGTTCGCCATCCTGAAAGGAGTGCTCAGATGAGGAACAGACGAGCCCTGTGGGCGGGTGCGGCGGTCTTCGGTGCGTTGATTCTATCCGGGCTAACGGTCATGGCCCAGCAACAGGAGGAGGAGCCCCCTCCGATGGGCTTCTTCCTCACCAGTGTCGGTGTCGGCGACGGCGCCAACCTGGGCGGGCTGGACGGCGCGGACGCCCACTGCCAGTCGCTGGCCGCCGCGGCCGGCTCCGGCGACCGCACGTGGCGGGCCTACCTGAGCACGCAGGGCCCCGGAGCGGTCAACGCACGTGATCGGATCGGGGAAGGGCCGTGGGCGAACTCGGAGGGCCTCATCATGGCCACCAACGTCGACAGCCTGCACTACGACAACTCCAACTTCAACTGGACCCACTCGCTGGACGAGAACGGCAACCAGTTCGCGTCACGCATCGACGGGGACCCTGACTTCACGGTGCACGACGTGCTGACCGGCACGCAGATGGACGGCACGGCGTTTCCGGCCGGCGATGACCGCACCTGCGGCAACTGGACCAGCAATAGCGAAGGCAGCGCCATGCTCGGCCACGCCGACCGCTACTCCTTCACGACGCCGGGTTCGTCCTGGAACACCGCCCACCCGTCACGCGGTTGCTCACAGGACGATCTGGTGGCTACGGGAGGGGCCGGCCTGTTCTACTGCTTCGCCGTCGACTGAGGGACGTTCGATGCGAGGGCGGCGCGGCGGCGTCCCCGGTGGATCCCCGGGGCCGCCATCGCGAACCCGGCCCGGCAAGCTGATCACTCGGCTATTGCGGTGTGAACCGGAACGTCCCGGTGGCCGCCATGCCGCAGTCAACTGTTTGCCACGTGCCCTCCATTCGCGCGACGGTGGCGATTGCCACCACCATCGAGATCGAGCACTTCTCAGTATCGTAGGGCTGCAGTGTCAGGATCGCCGTTGATCCGGCGACCGTCCCGGTCACGGCGCCGGATGTCGATCCGTTCATGTCGAATATCGTCCAGAAGCCGTGTAGGACGACGCCGGTTTGGAGAAACGTCACCGTTGCCGTCCTGAACCCCGCCGTCACGCTGCTGAACCATCCCAGCCAGGTCCCGCTCAGCGACGGACCGGACGGAACTGTTGGAAGGATCAGGCCATTCTCGCCACAACCGCCGGACAGCACGGCCAGCAGGACAGCACTCAGCAACCAGCGCCTCCTCAGGCCGATCCTGCCGGTCATCCGACCTTCAGCCGAGGTCTTCAGCTCCGCCGCTGGTCGTGGTTTGCCCATACCGCTGAGGCGTGCGAGCGGCCGACGGGTTCGCCCGTTCGAGTTCCTCGACGACGGCGCGAAGGAATCGCGCCGCCTCGGCGCCGGTCACCGCCCGATGGTCGAAGGTGAGCGACAGCGGGAGGACGCGATGGACGGCGGGCTCACCGCCTGCGGCCACGACTTGGCGCACCATCCGTCCGACGCCGAGTATGGCGACCTGCGGCGGCACCACCACCAGCTCGGCGTGCTGCCCGCCGACGGTCCCGAAGTTCGAGAGCGTGATCGTCTGTCCGCGCAACTCGCCGAGCGGGATCTTGCGTTGACGCACATCGGCCTTGAGCCGTTCGAGGCCCTGCCTTAGTACTAGCTACCATAAATACGTAAACGTATATTAGATGCTATCATGCATC
>CAZWUJ010000016.1:0-79379 GCA_964636705.1 uncultured Vicinamibacteraceae bacterium | reverse complement strand
GGTGGCGGTACTACAGCATGGGGCCGAACAACGAGGTGGGCATCGGGCCCCGCTTCGAGCCCTTCTACCCGGACGATCGGATCCCCAACCCGGCGCTCGACACGTGGCACGGCGATTCCTGGCGGCGCGGCGGGGGCTCCGTCTGGGGCTGGTTCACGTTCGACCCGGAGCTCAATCTCTTCTACTACGGCACGAGCAACTGCGGCCCGTGGAATCCGGACTACCGCCGGGAGTGGGGCGTGGTCGAGCTGGACGAGGACGGAGGCCTGACCGGCTACCGGAACAACTACTGCGCGTCGATCCTGGCCCGCGACGCCGACAGCGGAGAGCTGATCTGGGCCTACAACGTGACCCCCCAGGATCAGTGGGACCTGGACGAACCGAGCGCAAACATCCTCGTCGACCTCGAGATTGACGGCCAGGAGCGGAAGGCGCTGATCCGCGCGGCGAGGAACGGCTTCTTCTACGTGTTCGACCGCGCGACAGGGGAGATGCTGCTCGAACCCTGGAACTTCGTCTACAACGACCTCATCCAGGGCGTGAACATGGAAACCGGCAGGCCGCGCTACGACATCGAGAAGATGATGTTCACCGACCTCGAGGATCGACAGCGGTACCTGGCTGACGCCGAGAACGTCGCCATCGGCTGGTGTCCCGGGATTGCCGCCAGGAACTGGCAGAACGACGCGTACTCCCCGCGCACCGGACTCCTGTACACGCCGACCTCGAACACCTGCGACCGCATGAGAATGGTCGAAGGCGAGTACGTGCCCGGGCAGAGCTACACGCTCCGCGAGCGCGGCGGACGTCCCCCGGAACCACCCGACGCGGAGATCGTCGGCGAGCTGCAGGCCAACGATCCGGTGGCGGGCGAGACCGTCTGGCGAGTCCAGTGGACGGTCGCCAACAACGTGCCGGTCATGGCGACGGGCGGCGACCTGGTCTTCCAGGGCGGTCCCAACGAGGGTGTCGCGCGGGCGTTCGATGCCCGGACCGGGGACATCCTCTGGACGTTCCGGACCGGAAGCAACTTCCGGAACTCGCCGATCACCTACCTCGGGCCGGACGGCCGGCAGTACGTCGCCATCATCGGCAGCCAGCGCCCGGGCAGCGTGCAGGTCATGCCCGACGCGGAGCCGGACGCGGCGGACCGTTTCCGACGGACCGGCAGCACGCTCTACGTGTTCGCGCTCCTTCCGGCCCGCGACTGAGGCGGGAGGCGGTTGGTGGTGAGGCGCGCGTCGCTCCTGGTTCGGGCGCTGGCGGCGGCCTGCGTCTGGCACGGCCTCGTCGGACCCGCCCCGTGCGTCGCCGCTTCCCAGCAGGACAGCCCGGCGGACTCGGTCAGATCGGCCGTCGTGACGGCGGTCAACTCGGCGATCATCATCGATGGGTCGCTCGACGAGGCGGCGTGGCGGCAGGCGCCGACGATCGGCGATCTGGTCCAGAGGATTCCCGTGGCCGGCGGAACGCCCACGGAGAGAACCGAAGTCAGACTGCTCTACGACGAAGACAACCTCTATATCGGCGTCATGTGTCACGACGCGGAGCCCGACCGCGTGCTGGCGTCGCAGATGGCGCGGGACGACCTACGAGCGGCTGTTCGAGCCATTCGAGATCTCCCCCGGCGTCGTGCTTCCCGTGGACGAGTACCGTTTCATGCCCATGCGGATCTTCTTTACCTCGGTACAGAAGCGGCGGATTCAGGGCAGCATCGGCCTGACGTTCGGCAACTATTGGTCGGGCGCCGCGACGGCGCTCCAGACGGGCCTCAGCTACAAACTCCCGCCCAACTTCCTGATCAGCTTCAACGCCAACCAGACGTTCGCCAGCCTGCCACAAGGCGATTTCGTTGCCCGCATCTACAGCGCACAGGTGAACTACGCCGTCTCGCCCTTCCTCACGTTCTCCAACCTGATCCAGTTCGACAACCGATCCGGGAATCTCGGCCTCCAGAGCCGCGTGCGCTGGACCATAGAGCCGGGTAACGACCTCTTCTTCGTAGTCGGCCAGGGCTGGGTGCAGGACTTCGAGCGAGGCTACCGCTTCCGGAGACAGGACTCGAGGCTGGCCACCAAACTTCAGTACACGTTCCGCTTCTGAGGAGACGCCGGGGTCACGGGTTCCGGCCACGCGCCCGCGCCCGCGCCTCCGCGACCTCTTCGGGCGTCATGCGCGCGGCGACCCGGTCGCGAAGCGCGCGGGCTGACTCTCTGCCCGCCGTAGTCGCCAGGTTCAGCCACAGGTAGGCGGAAACGTGGTCTTCCCCGACACCGTGCCCCACGATGTACGCTGCCCCGAGGACTTCCTGCGCGCGCGCGTCTCCCTGCTCGGCGGCTGACCGGGACCAGCGGGCGGCTTCCGCGTAGTCCTGCGGCACGCCGCGCCCGAAGTAGTACGCGGCTCCCAGAAGGCCCTGCCCGATAGCGTTCCCCTGGTCGGCCGCGAGCCGGGACCAGCGGACCGCCTCCGCGTAGTCCCGCGGCACGCCGCGCCCGAAGTAGTACGCCTCGCCGACGCGAGCCTGCCCGACGGCGTTCCCCTGCTCGGCCGCGAGCCGGGACCAGCGGACCGCCTCCGCGTAGTCCTGCACGACGCCCCGCCCGAAGTAGTAGGCCTCGCCAAGGACACTCTGTCCGAAGGCGTTTTCCTGTTCCGCGGCGAGCCGGGCCCAACGGGCCGCCTCCGCGTAGTCCTGCGGCACGCCGAACCCATAGTGGTAGGCCGCGCCGAGCAGACCCTGCGCGCGGGCGTCTCCTTCCTCGGCGGCGGGCCGGGACCAGCGGACTGCCTCCTGGTAGTTCTGCGCGACGCCATTCCCGAAGTAGTACGCCGCGCCGAGAAGGGCTTGCCCTTCAGCGCTTCCCCCCTCCGCGGCGAGCCGGAGCCAGTAGACCGCTGTCCGGTAGTCCCGCCTTACGCCGCGCGCGAAGTAGTACGCGTGGCCGACGTGAGCCTGCGCGATGGCGCCTCCCTGGTCAGCCGCGGCCCGCAACCAGCGGAACCCTTCGCGATAGTCCTGGTCCACGCCCACCCCCAGGAGGTACGCCTCGCCGAGGACGGTCTGCCCGATGACGTCTCCCTGCTCGGCCGCGAGCCGGGACCAGTAGACGCCCTCTTCCGGATCCTGCCCTACGCCGTTCCCGTAGAAGTACGCCTCCCCGAGAAGGGCCTGCCCGAAGGAGTTTCCCTGGTCGGCGGACGGCCGGTACCAGTTGACCGCCTCGTCGTAGTCCTGTTCGACACCGAGCCCCAGGTAGTAGGCATGCCCGAGGAGGGCCTGTCCCTCGGCGTCGTCCTGTTCGGCCGCGAGGCGGAGCCACTGGACGGCCTCGTCGTAGTCCTGCGTCACGCCGAGCCCGTAGTAATGCGTGTGCCCCAGCAGAGCCTGCCCGGCGGCGTAGCCCTGGTCGGCCGCGAGGCGGGCCCAGTCGACCGCCTCGCCGTAGTCCTGCTCCGCGCCCAGCCCATGGTAGTACGCCGCCGCGAGGCGGGTCTGCCCCATGGCGTATCCCTGGTCGGCGGCCAGCCGCGACCAGCGGGCAGCCTCGTCGTAGTCCTGGTCAACCCCGTTCCCGAAGAAGTACGCCTCCCCCAGCAGAGCCTGCCCGACCATGTGTTCCTGCTCGGCGGCGAGGCGGGACCAATGGGCCGCCCGGAGGTAGTCCTGCTCCACTTCTTCGCCGAAGTAGTAGGCCTGCGCGAGCAATGCCTGCGCATTGGCGTTTCCCCGCTCGGCGAGGACCAGAGCCGCCTCCATATCGATGACGCTGTTATCACTGCAGGCGGGCGCGCCGGCCAGTGGCAAGAGGGTGACGCCCAGACCGATCAGCCACCGTCGCACGGTCATCGTCATCGCACGACTCAGTTCACCTTACGAGAGGGTAATGCCCACAGGCAGAACGTCAAGTGGATTGCGCCGTGCCGCCCGGATCAGCAACGGCCGCGCGGCACGCGGAACGCATATTCGCTAACCTTGCCGCAATGACGGCGCCGGGAAGCGGCTTTCGACAGACCAAGATCGTCTGCACGCTGGGTCCGTCCAGTTCAACGCCGGAACAGATCGAACAGCTCGCCGCCGCCGGCATGAACGTCGCGCGACTCAACATGTCGCATGGCGACCACGCGAGCCATGGGGCGGTGATCCGCGTCGTCCAGACGCTCAACGAGCGGCTGGACCATCCGATCGCCTTGCTGCTCGACCTCCGGGGGCCCGCCATCCGCACCGGCGACCGCCACGGGAGTCTGTCCCTCGAGGTCGGTCAGGAGTTGTACGTCACCGTCGGCCCCACCGAAGATCCGGACGAGCGAACCATCCATGTCGACTACGAGGACATGGTGCGCCAGTTGAAGCTGGGGGATCGGATAACCGTCGACAACGGGCTGATCAACCTCGAAGTGCTGGAAGTACGCGAGCGCGACTTGCGCTGCCGGGTGATCGACGGCGGCGTCCTGGGATCGCGCAGGCACATCAACCTCCCCGGCGTGCGGGTCAACCTGCCCTCGATCACCGACCAGGACGCCGCGGACATCCGCTTCGCGGCGGAACACCACGTCGATTTTCTTGCCGTTTCGTTCGTGCGCAGCGCCGAGGCCGTCCACGACGCCCGGCGGATCATCACGGAGGCGCGCGGATACCCCATTCGCATCATCGCCAAGATCGAGAACCAGGAGGGGATCGACAATCTCGATGCGATCATCGACGCGGCCGACGGCATCATGGTTGCGCGAGGCGATCTCGGCGTCGAAGTGGAATTCGAGAGGCTCCCTGGGACCCAGCGCGACATGGTGCGGCGCTGTGCGATCGCCGGCAAGCCGGTGATCGTGGCGACCCACCTGCTGGAATCGATGATCGACAACCCGATGCCGACCCGGGCCGAGGTCACCGACGTAGCCAACGCGGTTTACGAACAGGCCGACGCGGTGATGCTCAGCGGGGAGACGGCAACCGGACAGCACCCGGCGCGTTGCGTCTCGGTGCTCGACCGCATTGCCCGGCGCATCGAGAAGGAACGCGGCCTGGAATTCCACCGCGAACGGGAACCGAAGACGATCCGCGATCAGTTGGCCCGGAGCGCCTGCCTGCTGGCCGATTCGCTCGGATCCCGGGCCATCGTCGTCATGACCATGCGCGGCCTGATGGGGCGGCTCGTCAGCAGTTTTCGCCCGCGGGACGCCACCATCTATGCCTTTACGACCACCGAGATCGTCCGCCGGCGGCTCTGGCTCTCGCGAGGCGTAGTACCGTTCACCCTCGACCTGACGGAGGAGCCGGAGCAGGTCGTGCTCCACGCCCTCGAACTCCTCAAGTCGCATGGCCGGCTGGAAAGCGGCGAACCCGTTGTGGTCGTCGCCAACGTGGCCACCGATTTCGGCCACTCGAACGCGATCCAGGTGCGGATGATCGAGTAGGAACCCTACGGTTGCCGGTACTGCCGGACGATCGCTTCGACTTGCGGCAGGGCCTCCTCCGGCGTGCGCCCCGCGGTGTCGACGACATGGGCCGTCGCCCATGGCTCGTAGTCCCGATCCAGGACCTGCTGCCAGGTCGGGAGCGCAAGCCCGGGGACATCGGCGAAGCGCGACTCGACGCGCTCGCGATGCTCGCGCTCGTCGCTACAGATCACCTCTATCTCCACGAGTTGCACGGTGATGCGCGCCGCGGTCTCGCGCCAGTAGTCACGCGTGATCGCCAGCGGATTGACCGAATCGACGACAACCGTGTGTCCGATGCGCAGGTTGTCCTCGGCAAGATCGCGGGCCGCAAGATATCCTTCCGGTCCGGAAACGCTGAAGCCCACGTTCCGCATCGCCTGCTCGATCGTGTCAATGCGTAGATTGACGGCTCCGATCCGCCGGGACAGGGACAGGGCGAGGGTCGACTTCCCCACGCCGGGGAGGCCGCCGAAGGCAATCAGCATCGCTACGCCATCGATGGCCTATGCCGCGCCGGCGCGGACGTCGAGGTACCGGCGCCAGGAGACGACCATGGCGCCGAGACCGAGCCAGGTGGCGGCAAGCCAGAACAGCCACCCGACCCAGGGGACGGCGAACAGCAGGTAGAGCGCCAGGACGCCGAGCGTCATCGCCGCGTACGGCGACGCGCCCTGCCGTCCCGCCAGACCGAGCAGCCGATCTCCGATCCAGACGGCGACAGGGAGCTTCGCAGTGTACAGGGCGAGGCCGAACAGGAGGACGGCGGCGAAGCCGATTGGTAATCCCACGAGCGTGATCATTGCAATCAGCGCCGTCACGGGAACTAGCAGGAAGGCGGCGAATCCGAGCAGAGCGCTGAGCTTCGTCTCCTCGGCGAACGACGCGACCTGCCGCCGGACGACGCCACGGAACAACGCGACGACGACGATGCCGGTAAACAAGGCCGCCAACATCTGCCAGAACCAGAACACGACGCCCCACGCGGTTCCACCGGCCTCTTCCGGCGGCGGTTCCTCGTAGCGCACCGCGCCCTCCACGAGGGCTGCCGCCTCCGGGCTCAGCGGCGTCCGCGCGCGGTAGTCGAGATCTCCGGTGATGCGAGCGCCGGGCTCCAGGTCGAGACGGTCCGCCCTGATGGCGGCATCGCCAAGCACCGTCCCGCGAATGACCATCACCCCCGCCGCCGCACGGACGCGGTCCTCGACCGTGCCATCGATCTCGATGCGGCTGGCGGCGGCCGTGAGGCCTTCCGCGATCCGCGCATTCCCGGTTACGACCAATTCGTCCGCCGCCGCCACGAGATGACCGTCGATCGTGGCGTCCACGGTCACCGCCCGCGCGGCGGCGCGTGCGGAGTCGCCGATGGATCCCTGAAGGTCGACCGTGTTGCTTGCCGCAAACAGATCCCCGTCGACCTGTCCGGTTACCGCAATGCGGTTTCCCGCGGCGGCAACCAGATCGCCGCCCAGCCTTCCGTCGACCCGAACCGACTCTCCCGCGCCGGCGTAGAGGTCGCCCGCGCGCACCTCGCCGTTCCGGATAGTCACCGTGGCGCCGGACTCGAACGACTGTGCCTCGACGGTCGCCGACGCTCCGGCGAACGCCAGGGCGAGACCCAATACGCTCGTTCGAATGCGAAACATTCTGTTCCTCCCTACCGCACCCTCGCCAGGACCAGCGTCACGTCGTCGTGAGGGGCAACCGGACCGCGCCAGTCATCCAGGGCATCGAGCACGGCCTGAATCGCCGCGTCGAGGGGACGATCCAGGTGCGCCCGCAGCAGCTCGGCCAATCTCTCCACCCCGAATTCCTCACCGTCGGCGGCGGGTTGCTCGGTCACGCCGTCCGTGAACAGGGCCAGCAGGTCGTTCGGGGCCAGATTCAGCGTACCCGTCTCGTACGTCGCTCCCTCGAACAGGCCGATCGGCATGCCGCCCTCTTCACACCGGAGGGTCTGATCGCCCCGGATGACGAGGGCCGGCAGGTGCCCGGCGTTGCTGTAGGTCAGGCGGCGGGTGTCCGGTTCGTAGACCGTGACGAGCGCCGTCGCGTAGCGCGACAACGACGAGGAGCGGCCCAGCGCGTCATTGAGCCGTGCGTGGAGCTGCCCCGGGTCCGGTGCGGTGTGGAACAGGCTGCGCACGGAAGCCTGCAGGCTCGCCATGAGGAGAGCCGCGGGAACGCCCTTTCCGGAGATGTCCGCGATGACAATGCCGGGGCGCCCGTCGGCATGCTCCAGGTAGTCGTAGTAGTCGCCACCCACCGCGATTGCCGGCCGGCAGACCCCGGCCGCCTCCAGTCCCCGGAAACTGGGAGCGGCGCGGGGCAGCAGCCCGCGCTGGACCTCGTGGGCGACGTTCATCTCCCGCTCCAGCTTGTCCCGTTCCCGCAGCACACGGTACGACGCCTCGATCTGGCGGCGCATCCGGTCGTAGGTGCCGAGGGCCACCGCGACCCCCGCGGCGAGCGCCGCGTTGAGCGCGACGATCAGCAGCACTGTGCGGACCTGGGCGAGCGCGAAGAACGGATCCGTCAGGAAGATCACGACCGAGCCGAAGACCGTGCCCGCCAGCACGACGAGCGAATCGAGCGTCAAGCGCAGCGCCACGGGCAGCCCCGCCAGCAGCGGCGACACGAGGCGAGCCGAGGTGTAGGCGCTATAGCCCACGACCACGGCGGAGAGGACGCTCAGGCGCAGGACGGGAAAGAAGTCGGCGCCGGCCGCGAACGAGATCCCTGCTGCGACGACGACACCAACCGCGAGCCAGGCCGCGGTCCAGCCGAGCAGGAAGCGATTCCCTGGAACCGCCACCGCGGCGGCCAATCGCGACGGACTCGGGGCGGCTGGAGGCGCGCTGGCCGCGATTGCCTGGGACGTCACAGCAATCCAGTTTACTCGCCGTACAGTTCGTCGACCGGCCACCGTCGGCGCGCCGGCGAACCGCGTCCGAGGACAACAGGACTATGGTGCGACCAAACGCAATTCTACTGGCCTATAGTTCGATCTGCTGACCGGCGGTCTGGCCCTGCTTGGCCTCGGCGCCGCCCGCCGCACCTCGGGACGCTCTCTCTTCCAGCCGTCCGCGTTCCCCCTCGGCGTGGCGTCCGGCGATCCAACGCCGGACGGCGTCGTGCTCTGGACGCGCCTGGCCCTGGACCCGTTGAACGGCGGCGGTATGCCGCCGGAGGACGTGGAGGTGGTCTGGGAGATCGCGCGCGATGAGCGGATGGCGGACATCGTCCAGCGCGGGACGGCCGTGGCATCCCGCGTGCTCGGGCAAAGCGTCCACGTGGAAGTGGATGGACTGGAGCCGGCGCGCTGGTACTGGTACCGGTTCCGGAGCGGCGCCGACGAGAGCAGGGTCGGGCGCACGCGCACGCTGCCGGCGCCCGGAGCGCGGACCGATCGCCTCCGCTTCGCATTCGCCTCCTGCCAGCACTACGAGCAGGGCTACTACACGGCGTACCAGCACATGGCGGAGGATGACCTCGACCTCGTCTTCCACCTCGGCGACTACATCTACGAATACGAAGGGAGCGACGGACGCGTGCGCCGGCATACGGGCGGCGAGATCGAGCTGATCGACGAGTACCGCAACCGGTATGCGCTCTATCGCAGCGATCCCGACCTGCAGGCCGCCCACGCGGCGTTCCCGTGGGTGGTCACGTGGGACGACCACGAGGTGGACAACAACTACGCGAACGACGTCTCGGAGGAAGAAGGCCTGCCCGCCGAGCTGTTCCTCCGGCGCCGCGCCACCGCCTACCAGGCCTACTACGAGCACATGCCGCTGCGCCGGACGTCGCTGCCGAACGGACCCGACCTGCAGCTCTACCGCGCCTTCACCTGGGGTGACTTGGCGTCGTTCCACGTGCTGGACACGCGGCAGTACCGCACGGATCAGCCGTGCGGCGACCGGCGCGGCGCCGCCTGCGACGGCGTCCACGATCCGGCCGCAACCCTGCTCGGCGAGACGCAGGAACGCTGGCTCGTCGACGGGCTCGACCGCTCTGCCGCGCGCTGGAACGTCATCCCCCAGCAGATCATGATGGCGCGCGTCGATTTCAGACCGGGCGACGGCGAGTCGGTCGGCATGGATTTCTGGTCCGGTTACGAGGTTGCTCGCCGGCGGCTCATGGAGTTCCTGGCGACGCGGCGGCCGGCGAATCCGGTCGTCCTCACCGGCGACATCCACAGCAACTGGGTGGCCGACCTCAAGGTGGACTATCTGGATCCGACAGGGCCGGTCGTGGCCACCGAGTTCGTGGGCACGTCCATAAGCTCCAGTGGAGACGGCGCCGACGTCGGCGACAATACCGCCGCCCTGCTCGCCGAGAACCCCTGGATCCGGTTCTTCAACGGCCAGCGCGGCTACGTGCGCTGCGACCTGACTCCGGAGCGGTGCCAAGCCGACTATCAGGTCCTGGAGTACGTCAGCCGGCCCGGCAGCCCCATCGCCACACGGGCGGCGTTCGTCGTCGAAGACGGGCGGCCCGGCGCACGCCAACTGTAGTAGCAACGGTGCGCCGGCCAGGTGCGCCAGCCTCCAGGCCGGCCAGGTCCGCCAGCCTGGTGCGCCGGCCTGGTGCGCCGGCCTCCAGGCCGGCACCATCGGAACCGCCGGCGTGGACGCCGGCGCACCTATGGCGAGCAGCCTACTCGGGCATCAGCGCGAACGTCCAGATCGATCCGCCAGCCGGCACCTGACCCCGCGCGTAGCGGTTGGCGAGGCCGCCCCCGAGCCCCGATGCGACGGTCACCTGCTGGCGGCCGTTCAACGTATAGGTGATTGCCGTCGCATTGACGCTCGATCCGGTCTGAAACTCCCAGATCGTCTCGCCCGTCTCCTCGTCAAGGGCGACGAACTCACCCGTGATCTTGCCGGTGAACAGCAATCCGCCGCCGGTGGCCAGCACGCCGGCCGAGCTGGGGAAATCGTGCATCGGGATCTCCCACTTCTTCTCTCCGGTGAGCGGATTGATCGCCACGATGTGGCCAAGGAGATCCCCCGGCTCCACCTCCGGGAAACGGTTGGTGACCCCAGTGTAGCTGGCCCCGAGGACCCGTTCCTGCGGCTCCGGCAGGAGCTGCTGGATGCGCGGCACATGCCACGTCGTCGAGTAGATGAGTCCGGTTTCCGGGTTGAAGGCTATCGGCACCGCGTTGGTGCCGCGCGACGGCCATATGTAGACCTGCTCGCCGGCAAGGAAGTCCCGGTAGATGTCGGTCAGGACCGGACGCCCGGTCTCCAGGTCGATGTGCGTGGCCCAGTTGACGAAGGCATACGGGTGTGCGGCGATCAACGTGCAGTCGGTGCGGTCGAGCGTGTAGAGAAAACCGTTCTTGTTGGCCTGAATCATCACCTTCCGCATCTCGCCGTCGACTTCGATGTCGGCCAGCACGTTCTCGTCGACCCCATCCACGTCGTACACGTCGTTCGGCGTGTACTGGTAGTAGCAGGCGATCTCCCCCGTCTTCGGGCGGATGGCGAGGACGCTCGACGCGAACAGGCTGTCCAGCGCGCCGCGCGGCGCCGGATCGTACGGCTCCGCGTTGCCGGTCCCCCAGTAGACGAGGTCCAGCTCCGGATCGTAGGAGCCGGTGCGCCAGGTCGGCGCCCCGCCGTACATCCAGGCGTCGCTGTCGGCGGGCCAGGTCTCGTGGCCCGGCTCGCCGGGGCCGGGGATCGTGTAACGCCGCCACAGCTTCTCTCCGGTCGCGGGATCCCAGCCGTCGAGGAAGCCGCGGGTGGTGGATTCCCCGCCCGCCATCCCGGAGATCAGCACGCCATTGGCGACAATCGGCGCACCCGTCGCGTAGTAGCCCTCGGCAGCGTCCGCGAACTTCTGGTTCCACAGCTCTTCGCCAGTCTCCATGTCGAGGGCCAGCACGTGGTTGTCGACCGTCACCCGGAAGAGGCGTCCCTCGTAGAGCACCGGGCCGCCGCGGTTGAAGCTGCTGCGCCGGCGGGCGCCCTCCTCGAGGACCACCGGCGTTCTCCAGATCTGCCGGCCGGTCTCCAGGTCGATGGCGAACGTCCAGCTTCCGTTGATGGCGTACAGCACGCCGTCGTAGATGGCCGGCGCGGCCAGCTCGCCCGACAGGTTCATCATGCTGGTGTTCCATATCGGCGCCAGCCGGTGAATGTTCGACTTGTTGATCTCATCGAGCGGGCTGTAGCTCTTGCGGTCGTACCCCATGCTGTGGACGAGCACGTCGTCCGGGGTCCGCGCGTCGTCGATGAGTTCCTCCAGCGTCTGGGCCAGTCCGGAGGCCGAAGACAGCCCGAAGACGATCGCCAACGGCCAAGCCAGTTTCTTCATCTCCACCTCCGTGGGCCGCGCCCGGCTCCAACTCGCGCGCCGCAAACCCGTGCCGCCGGCGGAACGCCGTGTGTCGGCCATCATACGGGGGCGCCGCGGGACGGTCCAGACCATGCCAAGTTGGTGTAACCTGCTTCCTGTCGCGCCCCAGGGAGGGATTCCAAATGCAGCATCGAGGCGTCGGTTTCGTCGTCGTCGTCACGGCCCTTGCAATCGGGTGGGCCATGCCCGCCGCCGCTCAGTCAGCCGAGACCGAACCCAGCAATTGGACGGTCCCCCGCACGGCGGACGGCCAGCCGGACCTCCAGGGCATCTGGGATTTCCGGACGATCACGCCGATGGAGCGTCCGCAGGTGTTCGCGGACCAGGAGGTGCTGACCCCCGAGGAGGCCGCCGCCTACCGTACCGAAACGCTGGCCCGGCGGGACAAGGACCTGCGGGCCGAGGATGGCATCGGCGCCCAGCAGGACGTCGCGAATGCCTACAACCAGTTCTGGTGGGACTACGGCGACCAGCTCACCGAGGATCGCCGCACGTCGCTGATCGTCGATCCGCCGAACGGGAGAATTCCGTGGCAGCCCGCGATATTGGAGGAACGCGCGGCGCGGGCCGCGCAGCGGACGGCGACACGCGGCTCCCGCATCACCGCGGGTCCCGAGGACCGCGGTCTCGCCGAGCGCTGCATCCTCGGCTTCAACTCCGGACCGCCGATGAATCCGAGCGCCTACAACAACAACGTGCAGTTGGTGCAGTCGCCCGGCTTCGTGGTGATCCTCAACGAAATGGTTCATAACGCGCGCGTCGTCCCGCTGGATGGACGACCGCACCTGCCCGACGGCGTCCGTCAGTGGGTCGGGGACTCCCGCGGCCACTGGGAGGGAGACACCCTGGTGGTGGAGACCACCAACTTCCTTCGTGAGACAAGCTTCCGGGGATCGAGCCGGAACCTGCACCTGGTGGAGCGTTTCACCCGCGCGAGCGAGGACACGCTGGTCTATGAATTCACGGTGACGGATCCCGAGCAGTGGACCCAGCCGTGGACGGCCGCGATTCCGATGAAGCGGTCGGAAGGACCGATGTTCGAGTACGCGTGCCACGAGGGGAACTACGGGATGACGAACCTCCTTCTCGGATCGCGGGCGGAGGAGAGGGAGCTCGCGTCGGGCGGGGCGGATTCCCAGTAGTCACTCGGGGCCGGTTCGGCCGCACGCATCCGGCCACCCCTGGCTACAGGCACGGGCGTACAGGGACGCGGGCGAACGGTCCGTAATCGGGCCCTTCGTGCCGCGCAGGACGATAGGAAGATCGTCGAGCCCGGGAGGTCCCCGCTCGAACGAACTCCGGCCGCCGGTGAGTTCGGCGAGATTGTCGCAGGCGGGTTGAAAGCCGAGATCGCAGCCGCGCCGGAAGGATCCGGCCGCGTCCAGCGGATCGCTGCGCCGGAAGTCCTCGCCGGAGCGCGCGAGGGTGATGTGCAGAAGGCCGGCTTCGTTGCACGCCCACGGCGACCCGGCCCGGCAGTACGTCAACTGCATGTCGGCCAGATAGGGACAGGCGTACGGCCTGCCGTCGGCGCAGGCCTGCTGCCAGAACGGCACCCATTGGCCGGGATGCCGGTCACCCACTCCCTGGGTGGCGCTCATCGCCAGGAACAGTCCGGTCCATGCGGCGATCCACGCGAGGTTCCGCTGGCGCGGCTCACGCCAGCGGCTCAGGATCGCCCGATCGAAGCCAGCCAGCCAGCGCAACCCGGCGCCGCCGTCGAGAAGCTGGATTGACAGGTTCATCACCGGCACCAGCAACAGCTTGTCGTAGAACGTCGGAACGCCGGCGCGCCCAAGCACGACATACAGGACGGCGGTCCCCAGGCCGTAGAACACGCCGAAGCAGACGCGCCCCAGCTCGGTCCGCGGCGCGGTGGACGGATCCGTGAACAGCAGGTGCATCCCGAGGAAGACGGCAATCGGGATGTACGAGTCGTAGAAGAAGTACACGCCGGTCGACGCGAAGTAGAACAGGCCGAAGAGATAGGAGGCGGCAACGGCCGACATCGTCATCGACCCCACCCCGAAGAGATACTGCCCGGGGAGCGCGACGAGAAACAGTACGAGATAGATGTGCGGCGGATAGAACTGCGAGATCGCGATGTCCTGACCCCACGTCAGATCGCTCGTTCCCGTGAGGATCAGGCCGAGCGAAAAGACGGCCAGCGGGAAGGACGAGGGATTGAATACATGAGCGCGGCGTCCGTCCTTGTTCCAGCGAATGAACTCCTTGGCCAGGAAGCCGAGCGCCACCAGCACGAACTGCAGGTAGAACCACTCGTCCCGGAACCACAGGAACAGATTGATGCTGAAGATGACCGGGAAGGGCCCGAACCCCAGCGTCCAGGAATTGCCGCGCGACCAACTGAGCAGCATGGTGAAGGCGTAGGCAAACACCAGTTGCGCGGCGATGAGGAAAGCCGAGTCGTAGACCGTGCGCCAGTGCCAGCCCCAGTAGGCGAAGACCGCAAACTGCGCGCAGGCCTGCACGTAGTGCTGCTTGCGGAGGGAAAGCTGCAGGCTGAAGGTGCGCCCGCGACGGTGCGCGGTCGCGAAAAGAACAACGCCCCAGGCGAGCAGAGCCCCGCCCGGGGCGAAGAACGACCACTGAAACGCCGGGTCGTATGTGACGACGGGGAGGAAGCCGAATCCGGCGACGACGCCCGCAACGGCCAACACGAGGCCGAAGGCCGCCGCGGGCGTGAGTGTCATCGCCGCCGGGGCGGATTCTCCCTAGGAGTCTGCGCCGTGAAACGGCGCAGGCTGCTAGATAGGCCTGGTTGGGCGGCCATCGGAGCCGCAGGCGACGATGGCCGGGCTAGCGGCCGGGATCCACGGTGTCGACGCCGGGCCGCGCCAGCTCATACGGCGCGCCGGTGCCGGACGATCCGAGGAACAGCTTGGTCCCGTCGGCGAACGTGATGTCGCGGCCGTTGGCGCGATTCGTTCCGTCCTTGGCCTGATACCCGTCCACGTGCACCTCGGTGCCGGGGAGGAGCGATTCGCGGGTGAAGCCGCGCCGGAACAACACGTTCGGAGTCCCTGCCTCGAAAGCCCACGTTTCGGTGGAGCCGTCGTCCAGGTTGACATCGATGTGAATCCAGACATGAGGGTTGACCCACTCGACCCTGGTGACGGTCCCGTCGAAGTCGACCGGGCGGTCCGCGTCGAACTCCGCCGCAAAGGCGTGATGCGCCGTGACCGGGGCCGTGGCGCCTGCGAGCAAGAAGAAAACGACTCCAACCGCCGCCGCGACGCCAACTGCCTGTCTCGCTGTCATTGCTGTGTCCTCCCTGTTTCCCGTCCTCTAACGTCCTCTAACAACTCGGGTTACTACGCGCGCCTTGCTCCTTGCCAGGCGCTACCACCGCCGATACCAGTCATGGAACGCATCACCCTCCGGAACCTTGCGGGTGATGTCAACAATAATCGTCTCGCCCTCCCAGCGCTCCACGAGTTGCTCGCGGCGCACGTGCCCGTACATGAACTCCTCCGAGAACTCGATGCAAGGATAGTCCAGCACGGTGGCGTTCGGCTCCAGCCGCCGATACAGAGGCATCCCCATCGTCCACGGCTCCGTGTACGTATTCGGGTCGGTCAGCGTCACCTCGTACCAGATCGCGTCCGGCGACAGCGGTGTGTAGCGCTCTTCGAGCGTGAGCGCTTCGCTGTGATGGTTGCCGGCCCGGTCCAGCCAGTTCCTCCCGTTGAAGTAGTCCACGGTGACGACCAGCGTGTCGCCTTCCCAGCGGCCGACCGAATGTCCCATGTACGTGTAGTCGGGTGGGCGCGCCACCTCGTCCAGATGGATGACCCGCCCGGCGTTCGTGAACGCGTACGTCATGTGGATCTTGTTCGTGCTCTGCGCGATCTGAAACGGATAGGGCATGTACATGGCGCGGGGGATGCCCGGCAGATAGCACTTGAGCTCAGGGTCGCGGTCGATCCAGTTCTCCCGGTTTTCCTGCTTGATGGCCCGCGCCTCCGGCGTATACGGGATCGTCCCGTCGCCCCCGACGACGCCCATCGAGCCCGGCACCCCGGCCGCCGCGCCGAGCGCGACGACCGCCGCCGCCGGCACCCTGGCGTAGTCGTACGGGTACACGCCCTCCTGGGTCACCCAGGCCGGAAGCGCCTCGTGCGCCTCAAGATCCCAATGCGCCTCGTTCAGCGCCTGCCAGACGCCGTTGAAGTTCGGCCGGCCATCCGGCGTCTCCGCCGGCCGATCGGAGGTCGGAGGCTGAGCCGACGTGGCCGCGCCGGTCAGCATGACGGCGACCGCGGCGCCGACTACGGCGGAACCCAGCGCCGTGAGAATCGTCGAACGGTTGAGCTTTCCCGCCATGATCACAGCCCCTCGTCGTCAGCCAGTCCGGTGACGCACGTCGCGGTGTCGAGCGAGAAAGGATCCGGCCCCGCCCCGTCCTTGAACCGCTGCTCGTCCAGCCTTGCCCCAATCAGCAGGGCCGGAAGGCCGTAGTTTCCTTCGTGGCAGCGCGGCTCGTAGTAGATCCGATTCTGCTCATCGCTCTGCCGCCTCATCTCCTGCAACATGGTCCAGGGAGCGGTCCACACGTTCGGGTCCTCAAGCGTCACCTCGTAGGTGAGCGTGTCGGCATCCACCCGCGTGTACCGTTCGGTCATCTTGAGTTTCTCGGTCGAACCCTGGAAGGGGTGCTTGGGCGAGAAGTTCGTCGTCTCGATGACGAGGGTGTCACCCTCCCAGCGGCCGCGGGAGTCGCCGTGCCGCAGCCGAACATGGCTCGGTGGATGCTCGCCGCCCATATTGACGATGCGCTGGTATCCCTGGCCCTGCCCGGTGTCGTAGGCGATTGCAATCGAGTCCTCGCCCTGCACGATCCGGCGGTGTCCGCGGGTGTCCGGGGTCGTCCCCCGCATGCACCGATCACCCAGGCTCTGATCCTCAGGGCCGTCGTGCCGATTCATCCGCGACGTGTTGTAGAACGGTGTCACGTCGAAGCGGCGCGGCGACGGCGGTCCGTAGGTTCCGCCCCGGCAGCCGGGAGCACTCCTCTCGCAGGTCTCGGTGTTCTGCAGCAGCATGAGACGCCACTCGCGCTGGACCTCGTTCAGTTGCTCCGCCTCGGCCGTCAGCGGCGGAATCCGTCCGTTAGGCGGATCGACCACCAGCGAGGTGCGGGGTCCGGCCGGCTTCGCGGAGGTATAGACGGCGTTGTAGGCGCCGGCCACGTCTCGGGCCGCGGCGTTCGAACGCTCGTCGCGCCCAGGGTTGATCATCCGAGCCTGATCGCGAGCCTGCCGCTCTTCATCGGTGGCAAACTCCCTGTCACCAAGCTCCGGGTTGCGCTGGAGCGGGGTGTCGTACACGTCGAGCCAGATGCCCTCGAGGTTGGGGTGCCCCCACACGGTCGTATCAGTCTGTCCGCCGACCGGCACCTCGGCCACCTGGACCAGTCCGAACGCGATGGCAAGCATAGTCGCCACACCGAACGACAGTAGACGTCGCCTCATGGTAGACCTCCTCCTTCCCGCACCAGTAACCTGTGATCTGACCGTTAGTACACCAAGTAGGAAGGCCAGTCAAATGATTCTGCGGCCACGCGAGCGGGGGCGCCCTCCCGACGCGGCCCCGAAACGTTAGACTCCTGTTCCGACAACGCAATCCCGCGCTCTCCGCCGGAACCACAGAATGCACTCGGAAACCGGTCCGGCGTCCCAGCGCGCCCTGATTGCCTGGCTTTCGTCGCCGGCGGCGGACGGACTCGGCGCCGCCGGAACGGTCGAGAGGGTCGAAACCCACGCCTCCGTGGTCTTTCTCGCCGGATCGCGCGCCTGGAAGCTGAAGCGGGCCGTGCGCTATGACTACCTCGACTACTCGACGGCGGCACGCCGCCGCCACTACCTCCTGGAAGAGCTGCGTCTGAACCGGCGCACCGCTCCGTCCATCTACCGCGCCGTCCACGCCGTCCGCCGGAACGCCGACGGCCGGTTCCGCATCGGCGGACATGGTGGGCCCGCCGTCGACTACCTGCTCGAGATGCGACGATTCGATGCGTCGACCCAATTCGACCGGATGGCCGACAGGGGCGCGCTCGATCCGGGACTGATGCCGCCGCTCGCCGACGCGATGGCCGGCTTGCACGAGGTGGCTCAGCCCCGGCGCGATCAGGGAGGCGCCGAGGCAATGTGCCGGGTGATCGAAGGCAACCGTGATGGCCTCGCGACGTACGGCGCCAGCGCGCTCGACGGTGCAGCGTGCGCGCGGCTGGCGGAGGGGAGCCTCGCGCTGCTGGAACGCCTCGCGGCCCGGGTCGATGCGCGCCGCGCAGGGGGTTTCGTCCGCCACTGCCACGGCGACCTGCACCTGCGCAACGTCTGTCTGGTGGATGGCGAGACGACCATCTTCGACTGCATCGAGTTCGACGATGCGTTCTCCTGCATCGACACGTGGTACGACGCCGCGTTCCTGATGATGGACCTGCTGGACCGCAACCTCGGCGGGCATGCGAACGTTGTGCTGAATCGCTACCTCGAACGGACCGGCGACATCGACGGCCTCGCGTTGCTGCCGCTCTTCTTGTCCGTCCGCGCCGCCGTGCGGGCCAAGATCTGCGTGACGGCGGCAACGCTGCAGACGGACGCCGCCAACGCGGAGGCATTGCGGGACGATGCGCGGTCTTACGTCGATCTCGCGCTGGCCGCCATGGAGCCCGGCGTGCCGCGCGTCGTGGCGATCGGCGGCATCTCCGGGAGCGGCAAGACGACGCTCGCGCGGCGGCTCGCGCCGCCGGCGGGTCCCGCGCCCGGCGCCGTCGTCCTGAGAAGCGACGTCGAACGCAAGCGCCGGTTCGGCGTCGCGCCGGAGACACCGCTCGGACCGGAGGGCTACACGGCGGAAGCGAACCGGCGCGTCTACGAGGCGCTGGTCGAACGGGCCCGAGCGGTGGTCGACGCCGGGCATGCGGTGATCGTCGACGCCGTCTGGCCCGATCCGTACTGGCGTGGCGCCATGGAAGAGGCGGCGCGCGAAGCCGGCGCGCCGTTCACCGGCCTCTGGCTCGACGCGCCGTTCCAGACGCTGCCAGATCGCCTCGCCGGACGCCGCGGCGATGCGTCGGACGCGACCGCGGATGTCGCGGCGCAGCAGATGCGGCGCGTTACGCCGCCGGAGTCGTGGACCCGGCTGGACGCGGCGCGCGGGGTGGAGGCGGTGGCGGGGGCGGCGCACGGCGTGATCGCCAGGCGGTCGCGGTGAAGGATGCCGGCCTGGAGGCCGGCGAACCAGGCGGGTGCACCAAGCCGACGCTCTGGATGCCGGCCTGGAGGCCGGCGAACCAGGCGGGTGCACCAAAGCCGACGCTCTGGATGCCGGCCTGGAGGCCGGCGAACCAGGCGGGTGCACCAGGCGGGCGCGCCGTTACGGCGCAAGCGCCAACAGAAGGAGGGCGGCGGCCCCGAGCTGCCACCAGAGCTGCGTCCGGTCGGTGACGAGCAGGGCGCCGGCGCCGAAGAGCATGGCCGCGACCAGGAGGAACGGCCAATAGAGATCGGTGAACGCCTCACGCCGCTCAAGCGTGGCGCTCGTCGAGCGCTGGACATCGCGGATGATCCGGAGCGCGACGACATGGTCCGCTTCGGCGCCCAGCTCGAAGTAGGCGCCGCCCCCGGCCTGGGCAATGGCGCGGAGCGACTGACGGTCGAGGACCGAATGGATCGGCGGTTCCGGCTCCTCGTAGCGCCCGACCGGGAGTTGCGGAATGAACCCGCCCGCGTCGGTGCCGACGCCGATGACATAGATCCGGATGTTCCGCTCCTGGGCCACGCGGATGGCGCGCTCCACTTCCCCCGTCCACGATTGCCCGTCGGAAAGCACCACAAACGCACGCGCACCCAGCCGCGCCCCGTATAGCTCCTCGTCCTTGTCGATCATCTTGACGCCCCAGCCGATGCCGTCCTCGATGTTGGTGTCCCAACTGGTGTCGTCACGGAGCCGGAACGGGGGCTCGTCCGAGAGGTGATCGAGAAAGAAGAAGAGCGCGTTCGGATCGGACGTGAGCCTGACCTGCGGGGCCGCGCGATGCGCGAAGAGGGCCAGCGCCACCCGTTCCTGGCGCCACCCGAGCACCTCGGCAAAGGTGCGCAGCCAGGTGACGGACCGCTGCCACCGGTCCGGCGCGACGTCGGTGACCCGCATCGACGTCGAGCCGTCGAGCAGCACGACGTAGTCGACTCCGGCGCTCTCGGTCACCGCAACGAGTGCCCGCGGCCGGGCGAGAGCGACGATGACGCAGGCGGCCGCCGCAACCAGCGCCAGCCAGAACCAGATGCCGCGTCCCGCCCCGTGGCGCTCGATGACCGGCAGCGCGCGCCCTTCGCGCATCCGGCGGATGTCGCGGCGACGCCGCAGGAACAGGCGCAACCAGAGCAAGGCAAGCGCCAGCGGGGCGAGCAGCAGCCAGAGAAACGCCGGCTGGCCGAACTCCAGTTCCTGCATATTGACGGTTCCCGCAACCCCTAGCCGCGGCGCCGGATCCGCTGCCCCGCGCCGAGGGTCGGCGACTCGTCGATCTCCGGGTCGACCTCCTCCTGCACCGGCACGTAGATCTGGATCTCCTCCATCTCCGTATCCTCCGGCGCCTCCCCTTCCTGGCCAAGCTGACTGTTCGGGATTATCGAAATCTCCGCGCCGGAGGCGAGGTCGGCCCGCAACCGGAGCAGGTACTCGTAGTTGTAGGCGGCGTCGAGGTGGTCGGGGCTCTGCTGCAGCACGCCCAGGTAGACGTCGATCGCCCCGTCGAGGGCGCGGAGCATCCCTTGCCGATCTTCCGACGCCGGGTCGAGCGTGGCGATGGCGGCCCGCGTCGCGGCGTTCGCGACGATGAACTGCAGCGCCACGTTACCGCCCGCCGCTCCCGCGTTGCCGCCGGCGTAGTCCTCCAGCAGCCCCGCGTAGTCGCCCTGCCAGTAGCGGACCGCCGCCCGCCGCGTCTCGATGTCGGCCCGCGCCGCGCCAAGCAGCCCGGCGAGGGGTCCGGCGGCGTCCAGGTCCTCGAGCAGGCCGGCGTAGGCACTCGCCGGCGCCCGCAGGTCGAGGGTGGCCATCTGCTGCTGCGCCCGCGCCACTCCCCGCTCGACGCGGCTCGCCCCATACGCAACCGCGGCCAGCCCCGCAAGGAGCAACGCCGTCAGCACATACGACACGCCGGTTCTCATGGCAATTCCTCCCGTCGCCGCCGCTTCTGCAATTCGCCTCTGTTCATGGCATCACGGGGACTACTGGAACTTCCGGAACGGCCGGACGCCAAGTGTCAGTCCCGCTGCTCCGATCCAGCAGAACACCGCGGCCAGGGCGAACGGCGCGAAGCGCGGCTCCCGCGCCTCGTAACGCCGCACCCGGATCTGGCCTTCCGCCAGCCGGTCGATTTCCTCGATCGCGGCCAGAATGGCTGACTCGTCCTCGGCCGGGAAGAACTCGCCGCCGGTCCGCTCCACCGCCAGCTTCCACTGCTGATCGGAGATAACGTCGCCCAGTTCCTGGGCATAGGCGGTGCGGATGAAATAGACCGGGATCTCGTTCTCCGCCGCCTCGCGCACGATGTCGTCGAGCGTGACGTCCTCAAACCGCGCGTGCGTATCCTGCCCGTCGCTGAAGATGACCATCAGGTTGCCCGCCGCCCCGAGGTAGTCGAACGTCCGGAACAGTTGCACCCCCCGATTGATCGCGTTCATGACGAGCGTCCCGTGATCCGGGAAGCGATGGTATTCCTCGGGGGTACCGATCAGCGAAATGCTGAGCAGGATGTTCCGGTAGTCATTCGTGAACGGGGTGACGATGTACGCCTCGTTGCCGAACTGCACCAGCGAAACCAGATCGCGGTACGGCCCTTCCATCCTGCGGCGCACGAAGTACTCGGCCGCGGCGACATTCGCGAGGAAGGTATTGCCCGCCGCGAGCCGCTCGGTCGCGAACGCCGTGTTCATGCTGAGCGAGGCGTCGATCAGCAGTGCGATCCGGTGGCCGGGATGGGTTTCCTCCGAGCGGGCGAGTGTGGCTTGCGGATCCGCCAGCGCCGCCGCGAACGCGGCCAGCCCGGCGAGCGCCAGCACGAACGGAAGGTGCCGGATCGGACGGAACAGCGGCTGTGGCCTCACCGTGCCGGGCAGCACCGCGGGCAGGATGACGCTTCCGCTCCCCGGCGCGCGCGAACGAAGTAGTTGGCGGGCCGCGGCGAGCGCGGCAAGGACCAGGAGAATGCCGGCCGAGAGCGTGGCGGTTTCCGCGCGCAACCAGGCGAATGTGCCGGTCGCCGCGGACGGCAGCGCCCGGAGCGTCTCGACAATCAGTTGCAGCAGATCCGCCATGATCGCCCCGCGTCAGTCGGTTCCCGCGTCATTCAGTCGCCGGCGCCACCGCACGGCGTCCGGGCCACCAGCGCGTCCAGGCCTCCCGCCACCGTTCGAGGGCGCGCACGGGCGGCAACGCCCTGAACGACAGGCGACCGAGTAGATCGATGACGCCCTCGAGCGCGGCATGCAGGTCGCTGTTGTCGCGCCGCCCACTGCCCGCAACGTCGCTCGACTCGCCGGACTGGCCGCCCGTGTGACCGCTCGGGCCATAGCGGACGGCGCCGAAGAGCGCCATCGCATCCCGAATTGCCTCGGCGTCCGCCGTGGCGTCCGGGCGGTCGCGCCGGACCCGGTCGACGGCGGCCGCCGCCTGCGAGAGCGTAACGGCCGACGAGACGAACGCTCCGCCTTTCCGCATCGGCCACCCGCCGACGGCCAGGCCCGTATCGCCCAGCGTGTCCGCCGGGCGCTGCGCAACCGGATGGCCAATCACAAGCGCGGCCACGATCCGGAAGGCGGCGAGGGCGCGCGCCACCAGGTCGTCCGTCCATCCCTCCGCCTCGCATGCGGCCTGGACCGACCGCAATTCACCCAACGCCGCGCGCGCTACCCGCCAGTCGGCGACCCGGACCATGCCGGTAACGACGGCGCCGCGTCGCCCCGCACGCATGCGGAGGGCCGCCGCCAGCAGCACCAGGAGCGCCGCCGCGGCCAGCGCCGCGGCCAGGATGGACACCGCGTTCGCCCGGAACAGCCGCGCCTCGGCGTCGCCGAACGTATCGCCCGGCAGTTCCCGGATGCCGGCCGCGGTGGCGGGAACCAGCGACAGCACGCGAATCGACTCGACCGGCAACAGATGCACCAGCTCGCGCCCCTCGATGAAGGGACCACCGTCGAGCGACCGCTCGATCCGGTAGCGCACCTCCAGCGGGGGCAGATCCACGTCCAGGCCGAAGTACTCCTCGCCGATGATCCGGAGGGCGTAGCGGTACTGGAAGAAGCGGCGCGGACCGCGTACGAGGTCGGCGTAGCGTTCCCCTTCGAGCACCTCGAACGGCGAGACCGCGAGGGTTTCCGGGGCAAGCCAGGCGTCGTCGGGAACAGCGCGCGCATCCTCGGTCTCGACGATGGCGCAGGTGAGCAGCATGTCGAAGCGCTCCCCCACATGGACCGCGTGCGCGCTGATCCAGCGCCAGCACTGGAGCGCTTCAACGCCAACCATCTCGTCCTCGGGCTGCGCCGCGGCGGGCGGTACAGCCGCGGCGAGCATCACGAGCACCGACGCCCAGCCCGCGGCAAGCCGGCGCGCCGCTCCGGTTTCAGCACCCTTCATCGTTTCCTCAGGCGCCGGTCGGCCAGGAACTCGACCACCTGCTCGTGAAACCGATCCGGCTCTTGACCGACGCGGAGCACTTCGAGGCCCAGCTCGCCGGCGCGCTGCTCCACCCTATCCTGCCACGCCGCCACCGCGTCGCCCATCCGCTCCAGGTCACCCGCCGAAACCAGGTGCGTCCGGCCCGTCTCGACGTCGGCCACCTCGATCCAACCCGCTGACAGGGCGGGTAGTGTGAACGCATCGCGGCTGTCGATGAGGACGACGAACAGGTCATGCGTCGCATTGAGCGCGAGCAGTTCGTCGAGCAGCGTCTCGTAACCGTCAAACAGGAAATCGGAGATGACCGGCACCAGCGACGTCCGCCGGATCAGGCCGGCGATACTGTCGTCGACGCGGTCCGGCTCGGCCGCATGGCCGCTGCCGTGCACCAGCGCCTGGTACGCGTCGAGGCAGTGGATGGCGTGGTTCCGGCCGACCCGGGGCCGCACCGTCAGGTGGCGGGACGAGCGGTCGAAAGTGATCAACCCGACCTGATCCTGGAAGAACGCGCCGGCCAGGGCCAGCGTGCCGACCGTCCGGGCGATGGTCCGCGCGATGGGCGCGCCAGCCGCGCCGCACCGGGTCGAGCTGGACGCATCGGCGACGATGACGAGCCGGGCCGTGCTCTGCTGCTCGAACTCCCGTGTGACGATGGGCGCGAAGTTGGTGAGGGTCGACTGCGCCCAGTCGATCGACGTCAACCGATCGCCCGGCTCCCAGTCGCGGAGACCGACGAACTCGAACCCGTCGCCCTGGAAGACGCTTGGATGCTGCCCCGACATGTACTCGCGCATCCGCCGGACGATGGCGAGCTCTATGTCCTGCACCTCGGTCCAACTGACCAGCGCGTCGCCGTCCACGTCGGCGGCGGGCGCGCCAGCCGCTGAGACCGCGACGGGGCGCGCCGGGCGGTGGGGATGCGCACCGACTCGCACGTCGATCGCCGAGGAGACAATCTCCTTCATGGGATCGGTACCTGCTCGATTATGTCCTCGATCACCGCCTCTACCGAAACACCTTGTCCCGCGGCGTGGGGCGCCAGCCAGATGCGGTGGCCCAGCACGTACTTCGCCAGATCCTGCACGTCCTCCGGGTATACCTCCGATCGCTGGCAAGCGAGCAGCGCCCAGACCTTGACGAGGCGTCCCCAGCAGATGGTCGCCCGCGGCGATCCGCCCAGATCGACGTAGCGCTCCACCAGTTCGGAGGGCGAGTGCCGCCGCCAGTCGTTCTCCGGATCGTACGGGCGCGACGCGGCAACCAGACGCTGAATGTACTTGCCAAGGGCGTCGTGCAGGAACACCCGCTCGGTGATGGCGGACCGGAGCTGCACGACCCGCTCCTTGGACATCAGTCCGTCGAGGGCGACCTTCTTGAAGTCGAAGTTGACCAGTTGCTGCTCCTGCTCCGGTGGGAGGTAGCCGACGGTCACCATGATCGCGAAGCGGTCGGTCGCCGCTTCCGACAGCGGAAAGGTCCCCTGCCCCAACTCGATCGGGTTCATCGTCGCAATCGCGAAGTTGAACGACGGCAACTGCCGGGTGGTCTTACCCACCGTCACCGTCCGGTCCTGCAGGCCCTCCAGGAACGCGCTCTGCGACTTGAGCGGGATCCGGTTGATCTCGTCGAGCAGGATCACCTCGGCCGAGGCGAGGGGACCGAATTCCGTGATGAACTGGCCGGTCGCCGGATTGATCATCTCGAAGCCGACGACCTCGGTCGGTTGCAGGTCGGCCCGGCCCTGCAGCCGCGCGAACCGCGCGCCGCTGATGGCGGCCAGAATGACGCCGAAGAAGGTCTTGCCGACCCCCGGCACGCCCCGCAGCAGCAGATTGCCGGCATTCACCTGACGATCCGCCTCGCGGTCGTACGTAGTCGGAATCTCCGACATCAGCACGGTATTGGCGAGCAGCTTCTCGCGCTCGTAGCCGACCAGGGCCTTCGCGCCCTCGGCCACTATCGCCCGATGAAAGTCGATCGCCTCTCGCAGGTCCGTCTGCATGGCGGTGTAATCCTAGCAGTGGCGCCGCCGCAAAGGCATGCGACGGCAAGAGGCGTCCTCAACCGAGGATGGCGTCCTTGCTAGATCCTGACGAAACCGACGACGCAGGCTCGTGCGTACGTCCGGCGGACGCGCCGTGTATACTCATTCGATCTGCACCACCGGACGTCCCCATCGTCCAGAGGCCTAGGATTCAGCCCTTTCAAGGCTGAGACACGGGTTCGAATCCCGTTGGGGACGCCATCCACACTCGGGTCAAGCCTCCGTATGGGAGTAGCAGCCCCGCGCGTGCAAACCGTACTCTGGCGCGGGATGCGCCGGCAGTGCCCCCACTGCGGGCAGGGGCCGCTTTTCGTGCGCTGGATCACGTTGCGGCCTCGGTGCACCACCTGCGGTCTCGTGTTTCTCCGCAACCAAGGCGACACGTGGATGTTCGTGCTCTTGATGGACCGCCTCCCTCTCTTCGCCGGCATTGTCGCCATCTACTTCGGCTTCCGGATCACGGGCCTGGTGAGCGGCCTGCTCTTCTTCCTCGCGATCGCCGGTACGCTCTTGCTGACCATGCCGCAGCGTCAGGGCGTTGCCCTCGCCCTGAGCTACCTCGGGCGAGTCTGGTTCCGGGACCCGTCCGACGAAATCCCACCACCGGGGGCCAGTGTGAAATAACCGAGCGCCTGCTCGAGAGATTCGAGTTCCCGCGGATTCAGATCGTTTTCGGCAGTGGCTGCTCAGGCCGAGGCGCGCCGTTGCCGCCACGTAACCAGAAGGAAACGCAGCAACGTGAACACACCCGCGGCCAGACCGATCGGAACCGCCAGCCTGGCCGCCACCTCGGGAACGAGACCTCGCGTCCAGCCGAAGAACGCGAGAAGTGCGATGGCGAAGACGGTGAACGCAACTCGTTCCCATCGGTCGAGCGCCAGATGAGGGATCCTGTCTCGCGCTTCGAACGAACGGGCCGTGAACAAACCCCGGAAGCGGTCGTAGTCCCAGCAGCACAGGTATAGAGCCGCCAAGAGCATGAGGGCGGTGATGGCGGTGGTCAGGCCGAAGTCCAGCGCCACGTTGATGACGCCGATCGACACCACAACCGGTAGGAACAGCAGGGCTCCCAGGTGAGCCTGGCGCGGGACGAGCAGGAGCACGCCTGCTGCGACCTGCGGAAACCGAAGCTGCTCCAGCGCCCGGACCCGAACATTGTCGTGGGCGAAGATCAGGACATCTCTCCGGGCGAGCGGCTCGTTGCCGCCGATGTGGTCCGGGTGCACGTGCGTATTGATCAGGAAGCGGATCTCGCCGGCCGACACTCGCCTAACCGCAGCGACCAGCCGTTCGGCGAGCGGGGCGAACAGCGAATCGACGAGCAGCACACCGTCCGGCCCCGCGAAGACACCGACGTTGCCCCCTCCACCCGGGCGCTGAACCATGTGGACCTGGCCCGCGACGGGCACAATCGCCAGCTCGACGCCCGCGAACGGATCCGCCTGATTCTGTTGAGCCACCGCGACGACGACCACGATGCCAAGCGCGGCAAGCGCCGCCAGGACGACACGGGATTGCCTGTACATCTCACGGCTCCTCGAGGTGACCCAACAGACCCCATACGAAGACCACGACTCCGAACAGCCCGACGACAAGACCCACGGGCAGCATGACCATGGTCACGCCCAGTCCGAGGCCGACGATCATCAGGAGCAACCCGAGAACCACCGCCACGACGTGGACGAAAACGCGTTTGCAGGTCTCCAGCAACCGTTGCCCGCGACCTGCTGGCTGTGCTGCCATCGTGCCCGCACCGAGAACAGCGTACTGGTACTATTGGCCGCGCGCGGAATTGCGCGCGAAGAACGGGAGAAACCAACATGACGAAGAGAAAGGCCGCCGTGCTTGTCCTGACGCTCGGCGCGCTCCTGACGGCCCTGCCTGTCGGTCTGGCGCAGGGACCCGGCGTCGAGAACGGTCGATGGACCTTCCTCGGCGGCGACGCGTGGCATACGCGCTACACGCCGGCCGACGAGATCACACGGGACAACTTCGAAGACGTGACGATGCTGTGGCAGTTCAACGCGGCGAGCTTCGGTCCGAGCACGTCGAGGGCGACGCCCTCCTACGTCGGCGACAAGCTGATCACGGTGACCGGGGAGCGCCGGCACGTCATCGCGCTCGATCCGAAGACCGGCGAGCTGCTCTGGAGCTTCACCGAGCCCAATACCCATCGCTACGAGTACTCGATGCGAAAGGGCTACGGGAAGGGCGTGGCGTACGCCGAAGTGCCGGGCCACGGCGGCGTAGTCTTCATCTCCTCGCCCGGCTTCTTCCTCTGGGCGCTCGACGCCGACACCGGGCAGCCGCTCGAGGACTGGGGCCAGCCGATCGATGTCCCGGGCTTCTCCCAGACCGGCGGGGTCGACATGGTAGTGGACCTGATCCGGGGCTGGGGGCCGTGGGAGAGCTGGGACGGGACCTATGACCCCTACATGGGCATCCCCCTGGAGATCGGCTACATCACCTCATCGTCGCCGCCGATCGTGGTCAACGACACGGTTGTCGTCGGCAACTCGGCGGAACAGGGCTACAACCAGACCCGGGTCGAGAACGTGCCGGGCGACATTCTGGCTTACGACGCGGTGACGGGCGACTTCAAGTGGAAGTTCCACGTGATCCCGCGGCCCGGCGAGGTCGGGCACGAGACCTGGGAGAACGACGCGTGGGAGTGGACGGGCGATGTCTCGTCGTGGGCTCCGATGACGGGCGACCCCGAGCTCGGGCTGGTCTACGTCGTGACGAACGGCGTCACCATCGACTACTACGGCGGACACCACCCCGGAGACAACCTCTTCAGCACGAGCGTCATCGCGCTCGACACCGAGACGGGCGAGCGGCGGTGGCATTACCAGTTCGTTCACCACGACATCTGGAACTACGACACGCCGCAGCCGCCGATGCTCCTCGACGTCGAGGTCGACGGCCGTCCCGTCAAGGGATTGTTCCAGGCGACGAAGCAGGCGTTCCTGTATGCCCTCGACCGGGAGACGGGCGAGCCGATCTGGCCGATCGAGGAACGCCAGGTGCCTGCGTCGACCGTGCCCGGCGAGAAGCTGTCGCCGACCCAACCGTTCCCGACCAAACCTCCGCCGTTCGATCTGCAGGGCCGTGACGAGAGCATGCTGATCGACTACACGCCGGAGATCTACGAGCAGGCCCTGCAGGTCGCTCGCGAGAACGACCTGTTCGCCCCGCTCTTCGACCCGCCCACGGTCATGGGCGACCCCGCCGGCCCCGCCTGGCACTGCCCGAGCGGCGGCGGCGGCGCGAATATTTTCGGCAACGTGGCCGCGGACCCCCTGAACGGCGTCATGTTCGTCCCGTCCACGAACCGGTGCGGGCGTCTCTCCGTCATGCCGGCCAACGAGTCTCCCCTGGACAGCCCCGCGCAGACCGGACGGACCTACTCCGAGTGGTCCAACGCGGCCGGCCCCGACGCCCGGCCGCGGCGGATCGACCAGACCATCGACGGGCTGCCCATCTGGAAGGGTCCGGAGGGGAGAATCGTCGCCTACGACCTGAACCGAGGCGAGATCAAGTGGATCACCCCCCACGGCGACGCCACGCTGGAGCAGCAGGATCTCATCCGCAACCATCCCCTGATGCAAGGGGTTGAGGTGGACGAGTCGATGTACAACCGCGGACGCCCAGGGCAGGCGACGCTGGTGGCCTCGCCGAACCTGCTGTTCGCGACCGGCCTGACCGCCGACAACACACCATCGCTCTTCGCGATCGACAAGGAGACCGGAGAGCGGGTAGGTGCGATAGAGCTGCCGGGGCTGCCCCGTTACGGCATGTCGAGCTGGGAGCACGACGGGCACCAGGTCATCCTGGTCCAGCTTCAGGACGGGCTGGCCGCGTTCGGACTGCCAGCCGCGGCGCCGGCAGCAGGGGGCGCTCACTAGCGCGGCCATCGTCGCCGGCAGCTCCGATGCCCGGTTCCAACGGTAACCGGTCCGCCACGGCGCGCTTCCTGCTCGCCGTGGCGGCGCCGGTGGCCGCAGCCATGATCGGCGCTGTCGGACTAACGGTGTCCGTCGTGGAGGCGGACGACAACGTCTACCTGCGCGCCGGAGCAGGGATCGACCAAGTTGGCAACATTCGGTTTCTGGATATCGACTGCGCCACCACCTCGCCAACCGCCCTCTACGGTTGCGGCACGGGTCCGGACGGCGCCCGCCTCCAGTCGGCCGGTACGTTCGGGACCGTCCCCGCAGTGGAAGTCGGTCTGGGCTATGCTGCCACGCCCGCTCTTCGGATAGAAGGCTTCGTCGAGTACCGTCCGCAGCTCAGCTTCGAGGGGAATGCCAACTTCCTGGCGCCCGAGCGAGAACAATCAGTGACCGCGGAGGTCTCCTCACTGGCTGGCCTGATGGCCGCCTATCTGGATCTTCCCGAACTGGGCCTGTCACGGATCGGGCCCTTGGGTCCGTTCGTGGGAGCCGGCATCGGCGCGGCCCGAAACCGAGTCGGCGAGACGCACATGACCTTTCCAAGGACGACGACCATCGTCCCGGGCGCCGACCACGTCGACATTGCCTGGATGGTGACGGCGGGAGTCGCGACGGCCCTGGGTGAGGACCTCACACTGGATGTAGCCTGGCGCTACTCGGATCCTGGCGCCGTGCGCACCGGCCAGGGGGCAGGCCGGGTGGTGTGGCGGGACGGGAGCCGGGCGCCGCTGCCGCTCGACCTGGCGCCCACCCAGGCAACCCAGGCGAGCCATGGCCTCCGGTTGTCGCTGCGCTATAGGTTCTGAGCTCCGCATTTGACCGTGTGATCTCGGGCATCTAGACTGCCTTATACACAACATAGGTGTGTATTCGGGCGTAAGTCGGAGGCACCCAGTGAATGTCCGTATCAACGTCGTTCTGCCGGAACAGACAGTTCGGCTGATTGATCATGCGGTCCCCAAGGGCCAGCGCAGCCGGCTCATCGATCTTGCGGTGAGGCGCTACATCGAGCAAAGGAGTCGCGAGAGACTGCGAGAGCTCCTGCGCGAGGGCGCCGAAGCGAGACGCGAACGCGACCTCGCGCTGGCTGAAGAGTGGTTCGCTCTCGACGCCGAGGACGCCGACCTTCGGTGAACTTCCCGAAGCGAGGCGAGGTCTGGCTCGTGAGCTTTGACCCCACGCAAGGCGCCGAGATCAGGAAGACTCGTCCGGCGCTGGTACTTCAGAACGACATCGCGAATCGGGCCAGCCCCATCACTATCGTGGCCGCCATCACTTCGCGATCTGAGGAAGGGCGCCGGTATCCGACGGAAGTCCACCTTGCTCCACCGGAAGGAGGCCTGACCAGGGAATCGGTTGTCCTACTGAACCAACTTCGCTCCGTGGACAAGCGGCGGCTCGTCAAGCCTCTCGGCGGGCTGAAACCCAAGACCCTCGGCGATGTGGAACGAGCATTGCGCATCAGTCTGGGTCTCCTGAGCGTGTAGCGCGCGAGAGTGTTGGCGTTCAGGCCAATCATCGGCCCAGGAGCCCGCGACTGGCCGCCCGGGAGGTGGCCTCATCCATCTGCTCGAGGGTGATCGGCACGTCGGGTTTGGGCACGACGCTCGTCAGCCGCGGGAGGCTGGTCAGGAAGCGCTCCAGCCGGTCGAGGCCGGTGCGGAGGGGCGCCTCCCCCTCGCCGAACCCAATCCGCAGGTAACCGTCCATTCCGAAATAGGCGCCGGGGGCGACGAGCACGCTGGCCGTCTCGCGCAGCCTCGTCACCACTTCCACAGACCCGATGGCGTGGGGGTACCCAACGAAGACGATGGCGCCCGCCTCGGGAGGAACGTGCGCCAGCCCTGTGCCGGTTCCGGCAATCCAGTCGCGAACCAGGGCATAGTGGCGCGCAACGCGCTGCTGCGCCCGGGCGCGGAGCCGGGCACTCATGTCGGGCGCCAGTGCAAGTCGGGCAAGGCGGTCGCTCAGCGCGGCCGGCGCGATCGTCGTGAAGTCACGCCGGGCCCAGAGTGCATCGCAGAAGGCTGACGGAGCGACGACCCAGCCGATCCGCAGGCCCGGCAGCCCGTAGACCTTCGATAGCCCGGAGGTGACGACAAGCCGATCGTAGCGGCCCCAGGCGGATGCGGTCAGAATGCCATCCCGCTCGGCGCCGCGGTAGACCTCGTCGGAGAGCACCCACGCGCCGTGCCGCGCCGCCACCGTGCACACTGCGTCGATCTCCGCGCCAGTAAGGCGCGCCCCGGTCGGGTTGTTCGGATTGCAGAGGACGATCAGCCGTGTGCGGTCGCTGACGAGATCGTGGAGCTCGTCGAGCGCGGGCGCCCAGCGGGCTGCGGCGCCGCCGGTGGGACGCAACCGCCACGGACGCACGCGCGCCCCGTGCGCATGGGCGAGCAGGTGCGTCTGCAGGTAGTTCGGATGCAGGACGACGACTTCATCGCCGGGCTCCACCAGCTTCCAGCAGGTCAGGAAGTTCGCCTCGGCACAGCCCGTCGTGATCAGGACGTTGTCAGTTGACGCGCCGGCGTAGTCCGCCGCGACGAGTTCACGCAGTTCCGCCGTGCCGTTCGTCTGCGTGTAGCCGAGCGGTTCCTGGAGCAAGCGGTCGCGCTCGTCCGCCGGCAGCAGGTCCTCGAGCCGCAAGGGCTCGACGCCACTCTCCGACAGTTGGATGTCGACCTGATGCTCGTAGACGGACTGGAAGCGCTCGAGGGCGAACGGCTCGATGTTCATGCGGGCGGATCCTAGCAGCCTGCGCCGTGGAGCACCGCCGGAACGGAGACAATGGTGTCTTGACCGTGCGTGATGTCTGGATTCCCCCGTGGCTGCAGGGCGTCTTGCGGGAGGTTCGCATCGGGCTCCGGACACTGCGGAGGCAACCTGGTTTCGCCACTGTCGCGACGTTGACGCTGGCCCTCGGCCTCGGGTTGACCATCGGCCTGTTTGCGGTGGTCGACGCGGTCCTCCTCCAGCCGCTGCCGTTTGCGGATCAGGACGAGCTGGTCGTTATGTGGGAGAAGGACGACGGCGCGAACAACCCGCACATCGAGGTATCGCTTCCCAATTTCGAGGACTGGCGGGCGGAGGCGGGATCGTTCACGGACATGGCGGCGATGGGATCCACGACCTGGGGCGACGTCGAGGTTCAGGAAGATCCACCGGTCCGGCTCACCATCAGCGCCGTTTCCGCTTCGTTCTTCGACACGCTTGGAGCGCAAGCGCTCCATGGCCGGACGTTCGTGGCGGTGGAAGACGAGCCGGAGGCGCCCCGCACGATGGTGCTGAGCCACACCGCGTGGCAGCGGTACTTCGACCAGGACCCCGGCATCGTCGGTGCGACAGTACCCGTCGGTGCGCGGCGAGAGCCGTTCACGGTGGTCGGCGTCATGCCGCCCGACTTCAACTTCCCGCCCGGAGCCGAGATATGGACGCCGGTCGGACGGGAGCTGGCCGACATCTTCCGCGAGAACGACATGGATGCCGGCGCGCAGCGCGGCCTCGGCGTTCTCTACGTCATCGGTCGCCTGGCTCCGGGACGGACCCGGGAGCAGGCGCAGGCCGAAATGGACGTCATCGTGCCGGGGCTGTGGGAATCGCACTCCTCGCGGTGGGAAACGCGACGGGCGGTCATCACGCCCCTGACGGACTACGTCTTCGGCAACGGCGAAGCGGCCCTGCTCGTGCTCCAGGTCGGCGCGCTGCTCCTGCTGCTGATTGCCGGCGTCAACGTGACCGGATTGTTGATCGTGCGGTCGCAGTCACGCCGGCGGGACGCGGCCGTGCAGTGCGCGCTCGGCATCGGCCGCGGACGCCTGTTCCGGGCCTATCTCATCGAGACGCTGCTCGTGACGGGCGCCGCCGCGGCGGGTGGACTCGCGCTGGCATGGGCCACCCTGCCGGTGCTCGCAGCGCTCGGGCCGCCGGACCTGCCCAGGCTGGGGGATGCCGCGATCAACGGGCGAGCGGCGATGCTCGCCGGGGCGCTGGCGCTTGTACTGGGTGTCGCACTGACCGCCGCGACGTCTCCGGGACCCAACCGGCTGCCGCTCGCCGCCTGGCTGAACGGCGGCGCGCGTGGCGTGACGGAGAGCCGGGCGGGGAGCGCCGCACGCAACGTGCTGGTCGTGTTCCAGGTAGCGATGGCGCTCGTGCTGGCGGTCGGCGCGGGGCTCCTCGCGTCGAGCTATCTCAACCTCGCGCGGGTCGACCTCGGCTACCGGCCCACCGAGGTACTCACGGTCAGCCTCACGCCTCGCGCCGGCGCCTACGAGGCGGACGCGCAACGGCGGAGCGCCTATCGCGAACTACTCAACCGCGTCCGGGAACTGCGCGGCGTGGAAGCGGCGGGCGGCGCCCTGCTGCTGCCCTTCCAGCATGGCGTCGTCGGCGTGGACGGCGGCGTCATCCTGGAGGGCGAACCGCTGGACGGGCCCGACCGTCCGGAGCGACCGCCCGTCGCCCTGCAATCTGTCTCACCGGGTTACTTCCGGGCGATGGGGATCGATCTGGTGGCGGGCCGCACGTTCACCGACCGCGACACCGTGGACGCGCCGCCCGCGGTCGTCGTGAGCGAATCGCTGGCACGCTACCTGTGGCCAAACCGTGAGCCGCTCGGTCGCCGCCTGATCGCGATCGGCGCCCGAGCCGAGGCGGACGACTCTCCGGCGTGGCAGACCGTCGTCGGCGTCGTCGGGGACGCCCGTTACCGCGAACTGGAACGCGGACGATTCGATCTCTATGTGCCGTTCACCCAGGTGCCGATGAGCCTGAACCACCTCGTGATTCGAACACAAGGCGATCCGGCGCAACTCGCGCCTGCGCTCCGGTCCGGGGTGCGCCGGGCCGATCCCAACTTCGTGATCGAGTCCATCACGCCGCTGCGCAGCCTGGTCGATGACGTCCTGCGCCCCTGGCAGTTCAACATGACGATGGCGACGCTGCTCGCGGCTCTGGCCACGGGGCTCGCGGCCGTCGGGCTGTTTGGCGCGGTCGCTTACGGCGTCGACCAAAGGACCCGGGAGGTCGCCGTGCGGCGGGCCGTGGGAGCGCGGACCGCCGAGGTGCTGAGGTTGGTCTGGGGCCAGTCGCTCGGCCTCGCACTGCTCGGCTCCGCCATCGGCCTCGGCGTGGCATTCGCCTCGAACCCGCTGCTCAGTCCTCTCCTCTTCAGCGTGACTCCAATGGAGCCCGCACTAATCGTGGGCCTCACCGCCCTGTTGTTGACGGCATGCGCGGCGGCGAGCCTGCTGGCCGCGTGGCGCGCCACGAAGATCGAGCCGCTCGCCGCCCTCCGGGAGCCCGGCTAGAGTCTGCGCGGTTTGCGTCAACGCCTCGTCCGGCGTCGCCCCGTGCCAGTGGCGCACCCCGTGCGGCAGGTGCGCGGTCTCGTTGAGACCGATGTTCCCGACCGGCTGCCCCTCGACCTGGTAGAACGAGTTGCCGGTGCAAGTACTCCTCTCGCCGGACGGCGCCGGTTGGCCGAACCAGTACTACCCGCCCCAGCCGTAGCTGACGCGGGTGTAGTAGTACGCCCCGTTGAAGCCGAACGGCGAGAACTGGCCGTACTGATTACCTACCGTGTAGGCGCCCCACTGATTGACTTCGGGATACGTGTTCAGCAGGTTCTCGGCCCCGATTGTTCAGCGTCACGAAGTCTTCCTGCGATGACCAGCACCGAAACGCGCATCGCAGCCACGTACCGTGCGAGCGACGTCAGCCCGGCCCCGCGGGTGTGGTCCAGAAATTCTCCCGTCTGTGCCAGTGCCCGCCGGATGCGTCCGGCCTGCAGGTGCTGCTCGATCAGAACGGAACAGGCCGCGGCAAAGCCCGAGAAGGGCATGCCCTGTTTGACCGACGCGATCGGAACCCGCCGCAGCTCCGCCGCCGGAGAAGCCGGGTTGCACTCCAGTTGCAACTCCCGAAGCATGATGGCCGCGCCCGCCACGGCCATGGGATCGACCACGAAATGCTTTCTCGCGACTCGCTGCGCCTTGCGATAGTGCGACTCAGCGTCCTGCACGCGGCCTCGGGCCATGTCCACCTGACCCACCAGCAATGCCCCGTGCACGCTCATGTACTGGCTCCGTGCAAGGAAGGGACGGGCGCGATCGAGCCAATCGAGCGCGGTATCGAAATCCGCCAGCAACTGGTGCATCGTGCAGATTCCGTACGCGGCGTAGCCTCGCGTCACGGGATCGAAATGCTCCGATTCTGCGAGCTCCGTGTAGTGCCCGTACAGTGTTCGAGTCCAGGTCGAACTCACCGGTTCTCCCCCGTAGATCACAATGACGCCGCCAACGATGCACACGTCCATCAGGAACTCCCGTCCCGCGTCCTGGCCGTTGGACAACGCCCTACTGACTTCATGGACGCGCCTTCGAGCTTCCTCCGCGCGACCGGACATGATCCACACGAGGCTTCGCACCAGCACCAGCCGCGGACTCGTCGAGATCACGTCCTCGGTCAGATACCGGTCCGCGGCCTGAAGCTGGGCCAGCCCCTGCAGGGCCCAAAGGCGCACGCCGCCAGCCCGCGCATCGACTGCAGCCGGCGCTTTGGCAGGCCAGGGCGATGTAGGTGTCGAGCACGGCGGGCTCGTCCCGCTCGTCCAGCGACACCCAGGCGACGGCCACGCCTTTACGGCGCAGCTCGCGGCAACACTCCGCAAGGAGCGTGGTCTTGCCAAAACCGCCGGACGCCTTCAGCACCGTCAGCCGTCGGCGTGTCGGCATGGCCCGTTCCGAGAGCTCGGCGCGATGCACGTACCCCGCCACGCGGTCTGGGACGGTGATCTTCTGGACGAGTAGCCAGGGAGACGCTTCCGCCGACCCGGTCACTCCCCGGCGCCGCTCTCGTAGACGTCGTCGGTCACTGGTTCCATCCACTCGATGGCCAAATGCTCGCCGTCCGCGTTCGGGAACGTGATGGAGACGTGCGTCAGCGCCTCGTCCGGCGTCGCGCCGTGCCAATGCCGCACCCCGCGCGGCAGGTGCGCGGTCTCGTTGAGACCGATGTTGCGGACCGGCTGCCCCTCGACCTGATAGCGGAGCGCTCCTTCCTTCACGAACAGCAACTGTTCGCTGTGGGTGTGCCAGTGCGTACGCGCGCCCGCATCGAAGCCGCGCGAGGACACACGGACATCCCCCGCCTCGATCCGGAAGGAGTTGCCGGTGAAAGTACTCTCCTGGCCGGACGGCGCCGGCTGGGCGAACCAGACTACCGCTACGGTCGCGACGGTCCCCAGCAGGAGCCCGACGCGCAACCGTCCCTGCCGCAGTTTCCGACTCATCGCAGTCCTCCTCTCATGAAGACATCACTTACGTGCGTCCGAAAACGATCTTTTCCTGACTCAGCATCCGGGACGTAAACGCCAGGAACAACAGCGCGAGCGCCGTCGTGGCGGCCGCCGAAATGACGAGGCCCGTTGTCGAGACGGGCTCGCCGCCCATGACGTCGACCAGCAGGAGCTGCTGCGCCAGGGCCGGGACCGCCATCATCCAGGTCGCGGGTTGCAGCGGGTAGATCTGCGTGACCATGCCGGGAATCATCGGCAGGAAGATCAATATGCTGACGTAAGTCTGCGCCTCCTTGAAGCTGCGCGCGAACGTCGCCACGAACATCTGGAGGCCGGAAGCCAACAGCGCCATCGGAGCGACGGCGACGACCATCAGGAGAAGCTGCGCGTACCCGAGGTTCAGTTGCATCTCGAGCTGCTCCAGCGGCACGAAGCGCAACAGGAACAGAAACGCGACCAGCGTCAGCACCGAGGCGACGAGGCCGAACAGGCAGGTGGTGAGCCATTTTCCCGCCGTCAGGGCGGCGCGCGAGACCGGGTTGACGAGCAGAGGCTCCAGCGAGTGGCGCTCACGCTCCCCGGCCGTCGTGTCGATGGCCACGTTGAGCCCGCCCACGAAGGCGCCCAGGATGAGCAGCATCGGGATCATGGCGAAGAGCCGGGCGGCGGACTGCGCCGGCGTGGCGAGGTCCAGCTCGTCGACCTGCACCGCCTGAACCACCCCCGGACTGACGCCGCGGGCAATCAGCCGGAGCACCGCCACCTGACTGCTGTACTCGCGAAGCAGGTTGCGCGTCCGGGCGATGCTGGAACCCGACGCGGTTCGGGAGCTGTCCCGCACCAGGCGGACGGCCGCCGGCTGCACCGAGCGAAAGTGCTCACCATAGTCCTCGTCGATGATCAGCACGAGGTCGACGTCACCTTCCCGCACTGCCGTCTCGGGATCTTCAGGAGGATCGACGACGATCGCGCCGCGCTCCTCCAGCCAGGCGACCAGATTGGGGGCCCGCTCGCGGCCCGCGATCGGCAATTCAAGCGGCCGCTCGCTCCCCTCCAGGCGCGCCAGGGCGCCGAACATGAGGGTCATCATCAGCGGCATCAAGATCGGATAGAGCAACGCCGACATCAGCGAGCGCCGATCGCGCAGGGCGTCGGTGACCTCCTTGCGCCAGACCGCGCGCACCTGGCCGGCGAAGCCGAGCCGGCGTCCACTCATTGCAGTCCCTCGTCGGTGCCGATGATCCGCACGAACGCTTCCTCCAGATCATCCTGGCCGGCCTGCTGGCACAGCTCGGCCGGCGTGCCATGGGCGACGGCCCGGCCCCGGGAAACGATGACGATCTCGTCGCACAGCGCCGAGACCTCCTGCATGATGTGGCTGGAAAAGAGTACGCACTTTCCCTGGTCCTTCAGGCGCCGGATAAGGTCGCGCATCGCGCGCGTGCTCATCACGTCGAGGCCGTTGGTCGGCTCATCGAGCAGCAGGTTGGGCGGATCGTGCACCAGGGCGCGTCCCACCGCGACCTTCATCCGTTCGCCGGTCGAGAAACCCTGCACGCGCCGATCGATGATCTCGCGCATGTCCAGAAGCTCCACGAGCCGATCGATGGACCTTTCGATGGTCGCGGCGTCGAGGGCATGCAGCTCGCCCACGTAGCGGAGGTGTTCGCGGGCGGTAAGGCGGACGTAGAGGCCGTGCGCGTCCGGCAGGACGCCGATGAGACGCTGCACTTCGAGCGGGTCGGCAACCGCATTGGTCCCGTCGATGGCGACGCTGCCCGCATCGGGGCGAAGCAGGCCGTACAGGGCGCGCAGGGTCGTGGTCTTCCCGGCTCCGTTCGGGCCCAGGAGGCCGGTAATGCGGCCATCGCGCGCCGTGAAGCTGACACCATCGACCGCCACGACGTCGCCGAAGCGGCGCTCCAGGCCGCGCACCTCGATCATGGATCCGTCCCGGCGGCGGAGAGCATGAACGGCGGCCTCCGGACCCGCTCCAGGCAATTCACGTCCAGATCGGCGTGGCTGCCCGTCTCTATGAATTCGGCGACGACGTCATCGGCGCAGCCAACGGCGATGACGCCGTGCCCCGCGCCCGGGGCGACTACGTGGCGGGCGTTGCTCAATCCGGACAGCGCCTCCTCCCCCCAGCGCGGCGGCGTCACCGGATCGAGGTCGCCCGACAACAGGAGGGCGGGCGCGTCCGAGCGGACCGGCTCGAAGTAGCCGGCCGGCAGATCGGCAGCGGGCCAGACGCTGCAGGCGTCGACAATCACCTCGACCTGCAGGCGGCCAAGGATTCCTTCCGCCGCCAGTCGCTCCGCGTCGCCATCGGCAAGCTGCGACACATCCTCCGCGCAGATGACGGAGAGGAACATCCCGGGGTTGATGATTTCGCCGGATTCGCTCAACGGCACGAGTTGGGCGAGGAACGGTCCGAAGTCGCCCTGCGCTGCCCGGACGATGGTCCAGGGCGCGAGGCTCGCGACAGTCGGGTTGTACAGACTGGCGCGCAGTCCCGCGGCGAAGGCGGACGCGCTGAGCGGTAGCTCGAACGGTTCGCCGGTTCTGGGGTGCGTGGTGTTCAGCACGCGCGGACTGGCCTCCAGCGCTTCGATGACGCGCGCGAACGTCCCCGGCAGGCCGGGGAAGGCCCCGCGGCAGCCGGAGTCCGCCGCACAATCGGCGAAGAGGCGATCGAGCGCGCGCTGGGCATCGGCGCCCATGCTCGACGGCAGGCGCATGGAGACGGGAGCCAGGCCGTCCAGCACCGCGGTGCGGACCCGGTCCGGATGCCGGCGCAGGTAGATCAGGCCGGCGCGGGTGCCGTAGGAGCCGCCGTACAGGTTGATCGTCTCGTAACCGAGCGCGGCGCGAACGTCGTCGAGGTCGTCCATCGCGACCGGCGTCGTGTAGTGCCGCGGATCGGTGGCGGTCTCGACTTCCGTCAGGCAGTCGCGCAGGTCGTCGAGGGGGAACGCGTCGAACTGGAGCGACTCGCCGGACGCCTCCTCGTCCGGAACGGCGTCGAAAAGCGCGCAACTCATCCGCCCCGAGCCGCCGGTGCCGCGCTGGTCGACGAAGACCAGGTCGCGGCTCCGCCGCACCTCGGCGAAGCGGCCAAGCACCCGGTCGGCCAGTTCGGTGGCGGCCTGCCCCGGACCGCCCGCCAGGAAGAACAGCGGGTCCGGCTCGGGACTGCCGGAAACGGCCGGGATGACGACGATGTTCAGATCGATGGTTCGACCGGCGCCCGCCGCGCGATCCTCGAAGACGGTGAGCGAACCGCATCGGGCCGGCACGGACACACCGTCCAGGCGGCAGTCCAGAAGCTCGATCGACGGCTGCGCGGCGGCGACGGCCACCATGGCCATCACGACCAGGACCAGCGCCCCCAACCGGTGCCTGACGCCGAGACAGGAAATCCGCATGCCAACACACTCCGACCGGTCGTCGGGGCGCTCCTGAGTCAATGGTAACGCGGGGCGCGTGCTACATTCTCCGGCGATGGCCGCAGGTTCATCCAACGGGACCCCGAGCCGCGACATCGCGTACCAGACGGAAATCCTTCAGGGTGTAGCCCGCACCTTTGCGCTCACGATCGCGCAGTTGCCGCGCCCGCTCGCCGACGCGGTAGGCAACGCCTATCTGCTATGCCGCATTGCCGACACCATCGAGGACGAGCCAGGCCTGTCCTGGGCGCAGAAGGACGCATTCTCGCAGCGCTTCGTCGAGATCGTCGCGGGCCGGGGCAACCCGGCGCCGTTCGCGCGAGAACTCGGCGCGCTGCTGTCGCCGTCCACTAGCGGGCACGAGCGCGAGCTGGTCGTCAATACCGCCCGCGTGGTCGGAATCACAACGGGATTCAACCCGGTGCAACGCGATGCGATCGAGCGGTGCGTGCGCATCATGTCGAGCGGGATGGTGGAGTTCCAGCGCACGGCAAGCACCGACGGACTGCCGGACATCGACCACCTGAACCGGTACTGCTATCACGTTGCCGGCGTGGTTGGCGAGACCCTGACCGCCCTGTTCTGCGACTACTCCGAAGAGATGGAGGAGCGTCGCGACGAATTGCTCGCGCTGGCCGTCTCGTTCGGCCAGGGCCTGCAGATGATCAATATCCTCAAGGACATGTGGGAAGACCGGCGCCGCGGCGTGAGCTGGCTGCCACGGGACGTCTTTCGCGAGAACGGCGTTGACGTCGGCGCCCTCCCCTCCGAAAGGACCGATCCCGGCTTCGTAAACGGCGTGGCCAAGCTGGTGGCGATCACGCGGCGCCACCTCGCCGACGCCCTGCGCTACATTCTGCTCATCCCGCGCCACGAGACGAGTATCCGCCGTTCCTGCCTCTGGCCGTTGGGGATCGCCGTGCTGACGCTGCAACGCATTTACCGCACGCCGGCGTTCACGAGCGGGCAGCAGGTCAAGGTTTCCCGCCGCGCCGTATGGGCGGTCGCCCTCGCGACGAGCATCGCCGCGCGGTCCAACGCGGCGCTCAAGCTGTTGTTCAGGGTGCTCAACCGGGGTCTTCCGGGAACCGCACCAGCCTGATGACGAGCGCGCCGGACGGATCCAGGGAGAGCGACCTCGCCTACCAGGCGGCGGCCCTGCAGCGCGTCTCGCGCACCTTCGCCCTCACGATTCCCCGGCTTCCTCGCGGCCTGCAGGACGTGGTGGCGAATGTCTACCTGCTCTGCCGGATAGCCGATACGATAGAAGATGAGCCGACCTTGGCGCTGGAACAGAAGCGCGCGTTCTCGGCACGCTTCGTCGACCTGGTGGCCGGCCGCGGAGACCCGGCGTCCTTTGCCCTTGACCTCGGCGCGCAACTCTCCGGGGAAACCACCGCTGCGGAACGCGACCTGATCGCCAACACGCCGCGCGTGATTCGCGTGACGCTGGCGTGCCGCGACCCCCAACGTCGCGCCATCGAACGGTGCATCCGGATCATGTCCAACGGGATGGTGGAGTTTCAGGAATACGGAACCGCCACCGGCCTGAGAGACGTACCGCACCTGGAGCGCTATTGCTACTGCGTCGCCGGCGTGGTGGGCGAGACCGCGACCGCGCTGTTCTGCGACTACTCCGGCGAGCTGGAAGAAAAGCGTGAAGAGCTGCTCGAGTTGGCGATCTTCTTCGGGCAGGGCCTGCAGATCACCAACATCCTCAAGGATGTCTGGGACGACCGGCGGCGCGGCGCGTGCTGGTTGCCGCGTGACCTGTTTACCCGGTCGGGGAACGAATCGAGCGCGGTCCCCATCGATCCGGCGGCGCCGGAGTTCACGGGCGGACTGCTCAGATTGCTGGCGATCGCCCGCCGCCGGCTGGCGGACGGATTGCAGTTCGTCCTCGTCATTCCTGCCCACGAAACGGGCATCCGCCGCTACCTCCTGTGGACGCTCGGACTTGCCGTGCTCACGTGGAGACGACTTTGCACGCACTCCGGGTTCCGGCAAGGGGAGAACATCAGGCTTTCGCGGGTAACCGTGGGCGCGGCAATGCTCCTGATAAGCGCCCTCGCCCGTTCCGACCGCGCCCTGACGCTGCTGTTCAAGGCGGCTACGCGGGGACTACCGGCGGCCGCCCAACCGCAGCCGTAACCACTACGTGCATTCTTGGCAGGGATCCGTGACCAACCGGGGGCTGGCGCTCCCGCGCAGGTAGGGTGACGGTACGGCTGAGGATGCTACAATGGAATGTAAGGATTCCACAATGGAATGCGAAGGGCGCTCACCGGTCAAGCGAGCGAGGAGGAAAGCAGATGCACCGTAACCGTCACAGATCCCTTGCTGTAGGGCTGGCCGTCGCCCTCTTGACGCCAGGCCTCGCCAGCGCGCAGGACGACGTTTCCATCAGCGGCGCCGTCACCGACGCGACAGGACTGATCCTGCCCGGGGTGACGGTAGAGGCGCGGGACGATGCCGGCAACACGCAGGTCACGTTTACCGACGGAACCGGCGAGTACTCGTTCAGCGGCCTCGCCCCGGGTTCGTACGAGGTGACGTTCGTCCTGCCCGGCTTCAACGCGCCCGCGCAGACCGTGCAGGTGAGCGCCGGAGCCACCGCAATGGCCAACGCGCAGATGGAAGTCGGACTCGAAGAACGGGTGGTCGTGGTTGGGACGCGCGCCCAGCCGCGCTCGGTGACGGCGTCGCCGGTGCCCGTCGACGTGATCCAGACCGGCGACTTCGTCAGTCAGGGCACGACGGACCTCGCGAACCAGCTCCGGACCGTCGTCCCCTCGTTCAACATCAATATCCAGCCGATCAGCGACGCGGCGACCATCGTCCGGCCGGCGAACCTGCGCAACCTCGCGCCCGACCACACGCTCATCCTGGTCAACGGCAAGCGCCGGCACCGCGCGGCGGTCATTACCTGGCTCGGCAACGGCATCGCCGACGGTTCGCAGGGACCCGACATCTCCGTCATTCCCGCCATCGCCATCCGGCAGGCGGAGGTGCTCCGCGACGGCGCGGCGGCGCAGTACGGCTCCGACGCCATCGCCGGCGTCATGAACTTCCAGCTCAAGGACGCGCGCCAGGGAGGCAGCCTGGAATACCGCACCGGCGCGTACCGCGACGCCAATCCGGGAGACACGTCGTCCTGCGGGTCGGGCGTCATCGGCGACATCCAGCATTCCTGCAACGGCATCGGCGGACATGGACGGGCTTTCAGCGTGGCCGGCAACGCCGGCCTGCCACTCGGGCCCAACGGGTTCCTGAACCTCAGCTTCGAGTACGGCAACGCGAATCCGACCAACCGCAGCATCCAGCGCAACGACGCGAACGCCGTCATCGGCGCCGGCAACAACAACGTCCGCAACCCGGCCCAGGTGTGGGGCTCGCCGCTGATCGAGGACGATCTGAAGCTGTTCGGCAACTTCGGCAGTCTCTTCGAGAACGGGCTGCAGTTCTACGGCCACACCAACTATGCGAGCCGCAAGGTAACCGGGGGCTTCTACTTCCGGAATCCGCATACGCGCGGCGGCGTCTTCCGCGGGGACGCGCTGGCGGACGGAACCCCGACCCTGCGGGTCGGCAACGTCGGCCTGGCGGAGTACAACCGGATGCACGGCACCAACGACGGGTACATGGGACCGGGCTGCCCCGTGATTCCCATCGTCGGCGACGTGCCCGACGCCGACGCGCTGGCCGCGGTGGAGGCAGACCCGAACTGCTGGACACTCTACAGCCGGTTCCCGGGCGGCTTCACGCCGCAGTTCGGCGGCGACATGATCGACTACTCGCTCGTGAGCGGACTCCGCGGCTTCACGAGCGCCGGCCTGAACTGGGACGCCAGCGTGAACATCGGCAGCACCGAGGTCGATCAGTTCATCTTCGACACGGTCAACGCGTCGCTCGGCTACGACACGCCCACGTCGTTCCGGCCCGGCATCTACGGCCAGGACGACATCAACTTCAACTTCGACATCTCGATGCCGGTCACCAGCATCGTGAACTTCGCGGCGGGCGCGGAGTGGCGCAACGAGAAGTTCACCATCGGCGCGGGCGACCCGGACTCCTGGGAGATCGGCCCCTATGCGGCACAGGGTTTCAGCTCCGGATCGAACGGCTTCAACGGCTACCGCGCCGACACGACGGCCGGAGACTGGAGCCGCAGCAACATCGCCGTCTATGGCGACCTGGAGTTCAACGATCCGACCGGCCAGTGGACGTTCGGCACAGCCCTCCGCCTGGAGAACTTCGAGGACTTCGGCACGACGACGAACGGCAAGGTCTCTACCCGGGTTGCATTGAATGAGGCCTTCTCGCTACGGGCGGCCGTGAGCACCGGCTTCCGGGCGCCGACTCCCGGGCAGCAGAACGCCTTCAACGTCACCACCGCGTTCATCGGTGGCCAGTTGACCAACAACGGTGTCGTACCGTCCACTTCCGCCGTCGCGGTAGCGCGGGGCGGCGGGCAACTCCTTCCGGAGAAGTCGCGCAACTACAGCGCGGGCGCCGTGGTAGAGCAGGGGCCGTTCACGTTCACGGCCGATTTCTTCCGCATCGACATTCGTGACCGGGTCGCCCTGTCGCAGGAAATCAGCCTGTCGGAGGCCGAGATCGTGACCTTGCTCGCCGAGGGCATCCCGGAGGCGCGCAACTTCCCGGTGTTCCGCTTCTTCCTGAACGACTTTTCGACCACCACGCAGGGGCTTGACGTGATCTCGACCCTGGCGCTCGGGGAGACGACGTTCAGCGCCGTCTTCAACTACACCGACACGCAGCTCAAGGACATCCAGACCTCCGTCATCGATGAGTTCCGTATCGCTACCCTGGAACAGGGACTGCCGAACACGCGTTGGAACTTCAGCGTCAGCCATGCCGCCGACCGGTGGCGGCTGACGGGCCGCGTCAGCTACTTCGGCTCGTACTGGGACAGCGAAGACGGCAGGAATGCGACCGATGTGGTGGCGGCGGGAATCGTTAACGCGTGGGACTACGCGCCCTATTCCGGCAAGGCGCTGCTGGACGTCGAATTCGGCATTCCGTTCGGCAACGGGGCCGAGTTGGCGATCGGGGCCGAGAACCTGCTGAACACGTATCCCGAAGTCAATCAGTGGGGCGCCTACACGGTAGGTAATCAGTACGGCCAGTTCTCGCCGTTCGGCTTCAACGGGGCGTACTACTACACCCGCGTCAGCTACGGCTGGGGCGGGTAGTCGGGGAGACACCGGCAACTGTGGTCGCCGCGAGTCTCCGCGGTGACCACGACACGGAACGGGGTCCGGGCCACCGCCATCTGGCGGTGGCCCGGACGTGCCCATCGCCAGAGCCTGCCGCGAAAGCGCGCCGTGCTCGTCTCACGTCTGCTGGTGCGCCGGCGTCCACGCCGGCATCTCTGCTGGTGCGCCGGCGTCCACGCCGGCATCGACTGGTGTTTCTTGGGCCGGCCTGGAGGCCGCCGAACCTTGGGATTCTCGCCGGCCAGAGGCCGGCGGTTCCCAGGTGCCTAGCCTTGGCGGTTGCCCTCGCGCAGCACGTCGGCTGAGGGTCCCCGCACGTCCCAGACGACCTTGAGCCACGACAGCAGCACCACGCCGTAGTGCGTCAGGTCGATCTCCCACCAGTAGAATCCCTGCCGCTCCGACGCGGGATAGCGGTGGTGATTGTTGTGCCAGCCCTCGCCCGCGGTGAGCAACGCCAGCCAGAAGCTGTTGCGGCTGTCGTCGCGGGTGACGTACCGGCGGCTTCCGACAGTGTGGCCGACCGAATTGACCGCGAACGTGACGTGATACAGCAGCGTAGTACTGCAGAAGAGCGCAACCACCACCAGTTGCGGCCCGCTCGTCCCCAACTCCGGGTAGGCGGCCGCCAGCCACGCGCCGATCGCAAAGAGGGCGACGCCCAGGCTGATCGGCGCGACGTGATGATTCGCGTCGAGCCAGCGTAGCTCCCGGTAGGCCGCAAAGTCGCGGATCCATTCGATCCGCGTCCGATCGTTGCGCTTGCTCATGATCCAGCCGGCGTGGGCCCAGAGAATCCCCTTCACGCCCGGCGGATGGACATCCTCGGCGGTGTCCGCGTGGCGGTGATGCCACCGGTGGTGGCCCGCCCACCAGAGCGGCCCGCGCTGCGCCGCCGACGCGCCGAGCCACGCCAGGACGAACTGGAACACCCGGCCCGTCTTGAACGCGCGGTGGCAGAAGTATCGATGGTAGCCGGCGGTCAGGCCGAACATCCGCGCGAACAGGGTGATCGCCCCGATGGCCAGGGCCACGCGCGAGACGCCGGTCCAGAAAACGGCCAGGCATCCTAGCTGCAGCAGGATGAACGGCAGATTACGGACCCAGTCAATCCGATCGGGCTCCGTTGCCGAAGCCGAAGCCATTGTCGAGTTCACGTCCGCCACCCGCACACTCCTCCCCTGCTCTCGGCCCCTTCAGGATTGATTCGACCGTGCTGAGATGACGAATCTTACCGCAGCCGGGGGCAACGTGCCGGTTCCGGCTGCACGCCCGCTCGTGGAACTCCAGGCAATCGTCATGCGCTCGGCGTGGCGCGTCACCTACAGTCGATGACGTGGCGTTTCCGGCGGTCTCCCGCACCCTGGCTATCCGTTTCCCGGCGGTGAAGCGTCACGTCCCGCGCGCGACGCTGTTCGTACTTGTCTCGGCCCTGACCGCCGCCACCGCGACGGCCCAGCAGCGCGGAGTCGTCACCGGCTCGGTTCTGGACGAGACGGGCGGCGTGCTGCCCGGAGTCTCGGCGGAGTTGCAGACCGCCGCAGGAGTCCTGAACGCGACGTCGGACGGCGCCGGAACGTTCCGCTTTGACGATGTCGCCACAGGGCCGGCAACGCTCGTCTTCCGGCTGGTGAACTTCTCCACGCTGCGCCGCGACCTGGTAGTCGCCAGCGGCGAGAACCGCGCAGACGCCATCCTCACCCTCGGCCTCACGGCCGACGTGGTAGTGACCGGCAGTCGGACCTTCCGCAACATCGCCGACCTGGAAAACCCGACCGAGAACCTGGTCGGCATCGCCACCTCGGCCAGCGTCGGCGCCATAACTGCGGAACAGCTCGAGGCGCGGCCGATCATGCGCCCCGGCGAAGTCCTCGAAGCTGTCCCGGGACTCATCACGAGCCAGCACAGCGGCGAGGGCAAGGCCAACCAGTACTACCTGCGCGGCTTCAATCTGGATCACGGATCGGACTTCGCCACGACCCTGGCCGGAGTGCCGATGAACGAGTCGTCCGGGGCACATGCCCATGGCTACAGCGACGTGAATCTGTTGATCCCGGAGCTTGTGAGCGGCGTGCAGTACACCAAGGGGCCGTACTTCGCCGAACATGGCGACTTCTCAGCCGCCGGATCGGCCAACGTGAACTACGTGAACGTGCTGGAGCGGCCGCTCCTGAGCCTCAGCAGCGGCGGCCAGGGATGGGGGCGCGTGTTCGGCGCGGCTTCGCCCGAGGTCGGCGCCGGCAACCTGCTGGTGGCGCTGGAACTGAGCAAGAACGACGGGCCATGGGAGCTGCCCGACGACATGCGCAAGGTGAACAGCGTCATCCGCTACAGCCAGGGCGACCGGCAGAGCGGCTTCTCGGTCACCGCGATGGGGTACAAGGCCGACTGGAACGCGACGGACCAGATCCCGCTGCGTGCGGTCGAGTCCGGGAGCCTGTCGCGCTTCGGCAATATCGACGCGACCGACGGCGGGCGGACGTCCCGCTACAGTCTGGCGTTCGACGGGCTGCAGTCGACCGGCGCGGGATCCACCCGCCTGACTGCCTACACCCTGCAGAGCGGGCTCAACCTGTTCCAGAACTTCACCTACTTCCTGGAGAACCCGATCGCCGGCGATCAGATCGAGCAGGAAGGCCGGCGGTGGGTCTCCGGGGCGCGCCTGGTGCACCGGCGTCTGGGGCGCGGATTCGACCGCCCGATGGAACATGCGGCAGGTGCGTCGATCCGCCACGACGCGGTCGGCACGGTTGGTCTCCACCGGACGATCGCGCGGCGCCGGACCAGCCCCATTCGCACCGACGGCGTCGACCAGACGACCGTCGGCCTGTTCGGACAGACCGAGATCGAGTGGAGCCCTGTTTTCCGAACGACTCTTGGCGTCCGGGGCGATTTCTACCGCTACGCCGTCGACGCGCTGCGGGGCGCCAACAGCGGCTCCGGCGCTTCCGCCCTGATCAGCCCCAAGCTCACCGCGGTGCTGGGCCCCTGGCACGGGACCGAGATCTATCTGAACTACGGTCAGGGATTCCACAGCAACGACCCGAGGGCCGCGACGACGATGGTCGACCCGATCACGGGGGAGCCAGTGGACAGCGAGGATCCCCTGGTGCCGGCCCGCGGAGCCGAAATCGGCCTGCGGACGGTCGCCCTGCCGGGCCTGCAGTCGACGGTCGCCCTTTGGTACCTGGCCTTCGATTCCGAGTTGATCTTCGTCGGCGACGCCGGCATCGCGGAAGCAAGCCGCCCCAGTCGGCGGCTCGGCGTGGAATGGACGAACTACCTGCGCCTGACGAGCTGGCTCACCGGTGAGCTGGATCTGTCACTGTCCCGCGCGCGCTTCTCCGACTTCGACCCCGCCGGCGACTACATCCCCGGCGCGCTCGACCGGGTGATTGCCGGGGCGATCACCGTCGCGCCGGCGCGGCGCATCTTCGGCGGCGTGCGGCTGCGGCACTTCGGCCCGCGTCCACTTGTCGAGGACAACAGCGTGCGGTCAGCCGCGACGACCATCTGGAACGGAGACATCGGCGTCCGCCTCAGCGAGCGCCTGGACATCGTGCTGGAGGCCTTCAATCTGCTCGACAGCGACGTTTCCGACATCGACTACTTCTACACGTCGCGGCTGCCGGGCGAGCCGGTCGACGGGGTGGACGACATCCATTTCCACCCGTCGTTCCCGCGCACCGCGCGAGTGATGGTGAACGTCAGGTTCTGAGGCTGCTCCCGCCGGCCAGCGGGCGCAGAAGGCACAACCGCCTTGCGTCAGGCCATGCTCATGACCGGCACGGTCGGCATGATGAACTCGTAGCCCGGGTGGCGCACCGTGAGCACCGGACAGGGCGCCTTGCGGACCACCTTCTCGGCGACGCTGCCCAGGAGCATATGCTTCACGGCCCCCCTGCCGTGGGTGCCCATGACGATCAGATCGATGCCGTTCGCGCCGGCGTACTTCAGGATCTCCATGAAGGCGTGGCCCACCGCGGTCACCCGTTCCACCGTCACGCCGGCCACCTCAATCTCCTGCAGACGCTTGTCCGAATCCGCCTCCCACGTCCTCAGGAGGTCGGGGATGATCATCCCGGTCGCCTCACCCGCCCAGCCCTGGGCCACCGGATCGGGCACGACGTGCAGCAGGTGCACCTGCGCCCCGAACATCTGCGCCAGGTCGCGCGCGTAGTCCAGCGCATGCTGCGCCGTCTCACTGAAGTCGACCGGCACCAGGATCCTGTCAAGCTTCATGATTCACTCCGTTCCGCTGGCATCCGCGAAATCGGCCGCGCAAACCGTGGCATCGTCCTCGCGTCACCTCCGATCAACCGACCAATCTCCTCGAGATCTACATGGAAGTCATCAGCGGAGACCCGCAGGTAACGCCAACAACTGAATGCCGACCTTCCGAGTGCTTCTCCACTCCTACGTACCGCCTCCTTCGCGTTGGCCTCGTCACCGACCGCCCAGTACGCTATCGCCATACACTGGAGGTAGTTCGGACCCACTTCCTCCACGGGATCAGTCCGTTCCATCTCTACGACGCGATCAAAGGGTTCCACCTCCACTGTGCCATTCGCTCCCCAGACCGCCATCCCGTAGTTGAACGTCCGGACTCGCTCCAGGCCCCCAACACAATCTTCTCCGGCCCCAAGCAACTCCCTAGCTTTCTCACACTGACCGAGCCCCATGTAGGTCATCGCCAACTCTATGGCGCCCTCCGACCGCCGAGCCTCCCCCACACTATCCCTCTTCAAGCCACGAGTGGAATCATATGAGCTCTAGTGCGTCGATCTACCGATCCAAACGCCGCAGGCCGCGCAGGTACCGGTCCGGCGCGACCCAGCGGGTGTGATAGCGCTCCCAGTCCTTCGGGTAGCGCTGGTAGACCGGATCGTCCTCCAGCGTGGGGTACGGCTCCCGCGGATAGTCGGGTGTGTCGTGTGACGGCATCGGGCCGACCGTCTTGGCGTGGGCGGTATTGAAGTCGCCGTCCTTGACCCAGCCGTCGCCGATGAGGATGAAGTCGCGGCGCCAGCCGGCGGGAGGCTCGGGCGGCGCGTCGAACCGGAGGACGAGCTCGTCGCCGGCGTTCAGGATCGCGTAGCGGTCGTCCACGTCCGCCAGCAGTTCGCGGACGTCGCCAAAACGCGTGTGGAAGCCGACGAGATCCCGCCAGATCGGCTGAATCGTAGCGAGCTGGTAGCGGGGGATCTCGATCCGGCGCGGTCCGATGAAGTCGGTGACGTTGTAGCCCCGGTAGCGCAGGTCGGCGACATCCGGCAGGAGGCGCTCCGTCGTTCCCGTCTCCGGCGCCGCCCCGGCATGGGCGATCCGATCGAAGTAGATCTCCAGGTTCGTGTGCAGCCGCAGGCGGGTCGGGACGCTGCCGTCAGCGCGGCGCACGAGCGGGATGACCATCGTCTTGAGCTTGCCGGCCGGGAAGCCGACGTCCGCATGCATGACGGTCCACGCGCCGTCCGGCCCCTGCGCCTCCACGCGGACACCCTGCGGGGGCGGCAGCGTGCTCTGGCCGAGGGCGACGTTGATGCTGCTGTCGGTCGGGTAGATCCAGCCGTAGGCGAGCAGATGGACCTCCCCGGCGACGGGCATTGGGCCGGCCGCCGTATCGAGCTCGATCTCCAGGTAGTGGTCCCGCGTGATCCCCTGGTGCCATCCCCGCTCGAACGTCGCGACGTAGTCGTCGTCCCGCTCGCGCACGAGCGCCGTCACGTCGACCCCCTTGTCGTCGATGGCGCGGGCGACCGGATGCGACACGCCGGTGACGAACGGCCGCAACGGCGCCGGATCGCGCGCGAATCGCTCGTCGACGTACAGCTCGGTCGCCGGCGGATGGTCCACCACCATCAGCGAGACGTGATCGATGAAATGGCTCTCCCACAGCTCGGCCGTGATCCGCAGGTCGTACTGCCCGTCGCGCGCCGCGAGTTGATCCCCGCGCACCAGCACCCAGTCCTCCGTCTGCGTCACTCCCGCGGTGTCCTGCGCGTTGATCCGCATGCCGAGCGGCGACCGCCAGAGGAAATCGGTGACGAAGCGCACCGACTCGCCGTCGTGGGCGAACAGCCACGGGCACGACCCCTTCAGCCGCTGCTCCGCGACGAAGACATCGCGAGCGGCCAGCTCGAAGTCGGCCTGCATCACGCCGTTCGGCCAGACGACGCGCGCCACGTCGATGCGTGGCTGCGTCCCGAGGCCGAAGTGGACCGGCCCGCCGGTGATGACCTGCTTCTGCACCAGAAGCCCGGCCCGTGCCTCCATCTCGCCCCCGACCCCGAACGAGTTGATCCGTTGATCGCCGGCGGCGACGTTCGCGCGAGGAAAGATCTGGTGCCAGCCGTAGCCCGCGCTACCTTCCCCCAGGAGCTGGATTGGCGTTCCGTCGTCGAGACCGGCAAAATCGATCCAACCATCCCCGTTGAGGTCGCTGGCAGCGAACACCTCGACTCCCGCGATGCTGGCGACCGGGTCGGGATCCAGTGCCGACCGTTCGTCCGCCAGCCAGACTTCGGTGCCGGCGGGGCCGGATCCGGCGAGATCGAGGGCGCCGTTGTTGTCGAAGTCCGCAAGCAGCAGGCGGTGCGAGCCGGGGGCGGCGGCGCCAGGCAATCCGTCCCAGGTCACCACCGCATCGCGATCCCACGTATCCCACCGATCGGCGACGACGCTGCTCCGCCACACGCTGCCCGAGGCGTCGAGCGACACGAGGTCCAGCCGGCCGTCCGCGTTCAGGTCACCTAGCGCAACGGCTACTGCCGGCTCCGCCGAGTCCGGCGCCGGCCATGGCGCGAACCGGCCGGCTTGCAGGTTCTCCATGGGATGGAGGCCGCCGTCGCGGTCAAGGAGCACCGCGTCGGGGTCGCCGTCGAAATCGAGATCGCCCCAGACGAAGCCGCGCAACCCCAGCATGTCGGGGAATGGCCGGACGGTCCGCCAAGTTCCGTCGGCATTGTTGCGAGCCACCCAGGGTGACGTGGAGTCGGGGCCGACGACGATGTCGAGATCCCCATCCATTTCCACGTCCGCCGCCCAGACGCCATGAAGCACCAGGTCGGCGGCTGCCGCCGGCGCTTCCGTCGCCTCGTCCGCCGCCGGGGGCGTCACTTCGGCGAACGTCCCGTCCTCGCCCTGCACGAGCAGGCGGAAACCGTCACTTCCCGCGAGGGCCAGGTCCATTCGGTAGTCGCTGTCCCAGTCGAGAGGAAGCAGTCCGTCCGCGGCCGGCGGCGTTCCCGACGCACCCGCCGGGAAGCCGAAGGAGGCCGCGGGGCCGGCCGCGGCGGGACCGATCGGCCGCACCGTGGCCGCATCGGCGGCAAAGACCGCGGCGGCGCGGTCATCCGCGGGGGGGATGATCGTCACCGCGGCGGCCGCATCCGCCACCCCCACAAAGGGTTCCCGCACGTAGGCGAGCGTCCGGTCCGGCGGCGACGCGTCGGGGGAGGGAGACGGCAACGTCAGGAACCGGTCGAAGGGCTCGGCGATCTGCTCGGCGCTGACACTCACGAGCGCCAGGTCCTCGCGGAAAGTGGCGGTGCGAACCAGCACGTTCCGGAGGAGCTGCGCAAGAGTCGCCGCCCGCGCCAGGTCACCCCCATCTGCCGCGGCTTCCAGTGCGTCAAGCTGGGTCATCGCAAGCGGCGACCAGGCGTCGCTGGCCGCCCGGAGGCGCTCCGCTGTGTCTTCGACGACCGATGCGTCGCCCGCCGCCGCCGCCCAGCGCACCCGTTCCAGCAGCACGGCCAGATTGTCCGGGCGGCCGGCCAGCACGTCTTCGAGCCACGTCCGTGCCTCGGCCAGGACCGCCGGATCGCCCGATCGCTCCAGTTCCTGCGCCAGAGCGAAGCGGGCGCGAAGGTGACCGGCGTCCAGTCCGGCCGCGCGCCGGTAGTGCGCTTCCGCTTCACCGGCGAGTCCCGCGAAACTCGCCAACTGCCCCTGCAGGTAGGCGATCTCCGCGCTGCTGGGGGCCAGAGTCGCCGCGGCGTCGAGCGCGGCGCTCGCGCCGGCGTCGTTGCCCATGACCGTCTCGGCAATCGCCAGGTTCGCCTGCACCGCCGGCTCGCCCGGGGCAAGGATGGCCGCTTCGACGAAGCCGTCCCGCGCGTCGTCGAGCAGTCCGACTTCGAGCGACGCCAGCGCGCGGTAGAAGACGCGCACCGTCTCCCCGTATTCCGGCGAGGGGGCGCGTCCACCCGCACCGAGTAGCCACCAGGCAATCACGTGGCCTGCCGCCAGCGCGGCGACGAACAGCAGTGTCAGTCGAACGCCCCGACCCACGCCGGTCTCCGGCGGTTCGATGAACGATGGTGAAGTCGATCCGGTCACTGGTTGCTCCGTTCGATAGCGATGGTCTCCTCGATTCCCGTCCCCTGCACGATTGCGATCTCCCGGTTCGCCTCCACCGCGCCGACATCATCCACTGACCCGTCCGGCCAGACGACGCGCAGGCTGTCGGCACGGGCGGCGGGGCCGAGACCGACGGTCACCGGCAACTCGCTCTGCGAAGCGTAGCTCGATCCCGACTTCACGAACCGCCGCCGCGTCACGCCGCCTACCGTGACTTCCACCCGCGCCCCGATGCCGCTGCGGTTGGCGTCGGTTCCACGCAGCGTCAGCCGGATCAGGTTCGCGGCGCCGTCCAGATCGTTCCGAAGCAGGCGCGCCGGGCCGCCGTTGGCGGTAACGATGATGTCGAGATCGCCGTCGCGATCGTAGTCCGCGAACGCCGCACCCCGCCCCACCATCGGCGTCGCGAGCGCGTCGCCGGCGTCGGTCACCTCCTCGAAGCGTCCGCCGCCGGTGTTCCGGAACAGTTGCGGGGCCTGCGCGTACGTGACGCGCGACTGCAGACGCTCGACGTCGTCGGCAACGTGGCCGTTCGCGGCAAAGATATCCAGCCGGCCATCGAGGTCCACGTCGAAGAAGAAACAACCGAAGGTGAGCGTCAGGAGCGTCGCGCGGCCGAGCGCCGAGCGCGGCGCCTCGTCGAGGAACAGTCCACCCTCGTTGTGGAACAGCGCCATCATCTCGTTCGAGAAGTGCCCGATCACGAGGCTGGGCAGGCCCGAGTCGTCGTAGTCGGCGGCGTCCACACCCATCCCGGCGCGCGCCACCCCCGTTTCGCTGTAGGCAACGCCGGCAACGACACCGATATCCTCGAACGTTCCGTCACCACGGTTGCGGAACAGTTGATCCGGTTCCGTGTCGTTCGCGACGAACAGATCCATCCAGCCGTCGGCGTCGGCGTCCAGCATCGCGACCCCGAGCCCCTTCGATGTCGGCGCGGACACGCCGGCCTCCCCGGTGATGTCCTCGAACGTGCCGTCGCCACGATTGCGGTAGAGCGTGCCGGACTGGCCAGTGTAGGACTCGGGCGTGCAGTACGACTTGGTCGAGCCATCGAGGGTGCAGAAGAGATCCGTCTCGGCCGACCACTCGACGTAGTTCGCGACGAACAGATCGACATCGCCGTCCGCGTCGTAGTCCCACCAGAGAGCGCTCGTCGAGAATCCGGGATCGCCGACGCCCGCCGACGCCGTCGCATCCTCGAACGCGCCGTCGCCGCGGTTGCGGTAGAGGCGGTTCGGACCAAGGGCGGTGACGTACAGGTCCACGTCGCCGTCGTTGTCGTAGTCGGCCGCCGCGCCGCCGATGCCGTAGATCGGCTCGTCGAGGCCGGCCGCAGCGGTTGCTTCGGTGAACGTACCGTCGGCGTCGTTTCGGTAGAAGGCTGACGGCGTTGCGGCGCCGCGTCCGGGCCAGTTGGTCGAGTTCACCAGGAAGAGGTCCTGCCACCCGTCGGCGTCGGCGTCGATCCAGACGGCGCCGCCCCCGAGCGTCTCGGGGAGGTACTTCTCGCCGAACGCGCCGGTTGTGTGCGTGAAGTCGATGCCGGCGGCGGCCGTCGCGTCGGTGAAGGCGACCTGCGGCGCGGCGGTCAACGGAGAGAGCGCAAAGCAGGCCGCCGCGACGGCGATGGCGGGAATGTCGAAGCTGGAAGCACCTCTCGGTCGTCGTCTCAACGCGCGTCGATCATATCAACCGGCGCACTCGACCCGAGGGCGCGCGCGCCCGGTCGGCGCGTGTCAGTGCTCGTGGATCATCTGGCGTTCGTTGTTGTCCTCGGGAGAGGCGCGGCGGAATGGACCGGTAATCGCCTGGGCCGACTCGTCGGCGGTGAAGCGTTCGTAGCGCGCCTGCGCAGCCGCCGCCTCGTCCATCCGCCGCGCGCCGCGATGCGCCAGCATCATCGTGTAGTGCGCCTGCAGGTCCTCCGGGTCGATGCGGAGCACCGCCTCCAGCGTGGACACCGCCTCGTCGTAGCGGCGTTCGAGGAAATGCAGGCGGCCGATCTCGTTCAGGACGACGCGGTCGCGCGGGAAGACGGCGCGCGCCTCCTCGAACGCCGCGAGCGCCTCGTCGTACCGGCCGAGCGCCCGCAGCGCAACGCCGCGGAAGTAGCCGGTCCGGGCCGGCGAGATACCGAGGCGCACTGCGTCTTCGAGCAGCGGGAGGGCCAGTTCGACCTCGCCCTCCTCGAGGTGGACTCGCGCCAGATTGAACGGCCCTTCGCCCCACTCCGGCGCGACCGCCATCACTTCCCGGAAGGCCCCCTCCGCCCCCCGCAGATCGCCCTGCAGCAACAGGCCGATGCCGTAGTCGTTCCAACGCCCGCGCAGGGAATCGCCGGACGGCGTCGGCGCGGGCGTGCCGGACGCGCCCGACGCGTCCGATGCTGCTGCCGCATCCACCGCCAGAGCCTCCGGCAGCGGCATGTCGGCGTCCACCACCGCCAGCGTCGCCTCGGCTTCCGCCATCACCGTCGTGGGAATATCCGGGATCGCCTTTATCCCTCCCGACACGTCGGAGGTATCTCCCGTGAAGGACCACTCGGCGTCGTCATGATCCGGCGCCGGCGGGGCCGCGTTCGGATCCCGCACCCCGGCGTAGGCCCACTGCGTGTTGTACCAGGCGAACTTCCGGTAGTTGACCTTCGCGCGCAGGTGGATCTGCTCGCCCGCATCGGGCGGAACCTGAAGCCGGTAATGGATGGTGTCCGCGGCGCCCGGCGGAATCAGGCGAACATAGGCCACGGAGCGGGTCATCCAGGCGTTCCGCTTGTTGATCGGATTGCCGCGGCCGTCGAGCTGCAGGCTCCGGTAGAAGTGCGCCGAGGGATCGACGGGGCCGCTTCCACCGTCCGCCGCCGCCCCGCTGTGCAGCAGGACGCGGCCGGTGTCGTCCACCGCCTCGAACTCCACCCAGACGTCGAACGCGTCGACGGTCCCACCGGGGAAGAAATGGCCGACCTTGCGGGTTCGGACCACGACCTCCACGCGGACCGATTCGCCCCGCCGGACCCCCACCGGCTGGATGTCGAGCGGCGCGGTCACTTCCGCGACCGGCACCGCGACACCCATCCGGGCCCCGAAGCTGGCCGACTCCTCACCCACCGCGAAAGTGCTCGACAGCGTCGGCTCGGCGGCGCGCCGCGCCCGCGCCGGCGGGGCGGCCGGCTCGTCGACTCGCGCAATGCCGAAGATGTCCACCGTCACCTGCCCGTCGCGAAGGAACTCCTGCACCGTGCGCAACTGCTCCTCGTGTCCGTTGACGAAGGGCAGCGCCGTGTTCGCGCCCGGGAAGCGGTGCGACCGCACGAACCCGTTGTCCGCCGCCGGATCGTCCGACCGGACAAGCGGCATGTGGCAACTGTTGCAGGTCTGCGGTGTCTCCGGATAGTAGAAGGAGCGCGCCCCCTGCCCCGAGACCCCGGATGCCTGCCAGTTGTCGTACTCGTTGAAACCGCGGATCCAGCGGTAGTCGTTCACCGGCACGTCGAGGTGCACCTTGTGGCAGGACGAGCAGAACTCGGCCGGTTGTTCTGTGTGGAACGGCTTGAGGAACGTTCGGCGGTGCGGCTCCGGAGCCAGCTCCGTCACCAGGTCGTGCGCCCAGCGCAGGGGCGGCAGCTCGCTCGCCGCCAGATCGTGCAGCGCGGGATACTCGATGACGAAGTCGCCCTGCCCCATCGTTCCGCCGACATGGACGATGGAGTGGCAGGACGTGCAACCCAGCCCGGCCTGCGCCTCCGGCGTGTCGATCTGCTCGAGCGCCGGCCGCTCGAACCGCCCGTTGAAGAACATCGCATGGTCGTGGCAGCCGGCGCACCACTTCGACGGCTGGGTGCCGACGACATCCTGCATGTACTCGATGGAGCGCCGATACCACTGGTTGTTGAACGACGCGAAGTGGTGCGCCGACTCGTTCCACTGGTCGTAGATGTCGCGGTGGCACCGGCCGCACATCTCGCTGGTGAGGAAGAAGTCGGACGGAATCAGGTCGCCCGTGTTGGTTCGCGCCGACGACGGAAAGAACGGCGAGCCGGCGCCGGCGCCCTCTTCCTCCATCGAAGCGGGTGGAAGCTGGGGGTTCTCGATGACATGCGCCGCGCGCCAGCCGGCGTCGTGCCGGTCGCGCATTACGGGCGTCAGGGCGCCCGCCAGCGCCAGCGCCGCAATCCCGCCCCGAATCGCCCACCGGCGGACCGGATCGCCGCCCGCCACCCGCCAGACGTGGACGGCGACGAGCAGCGCGCCGGCAGACGAAGCCGCGACGTGCAGCGAGAGGAGCCAACTCCAGGCGCGGGTCGCCCCGGTCGTGAGGACGGCCGCGCCCAACAGGAAGCCTGCGGCGCTGGCCGCAATCCCCAGCGCAAGGAGCGGTCCGGCCGCTCCGTCCGCCGCGGAGCTCGCCGGCGCCCGCCAGCCGCGGGCCACCCAGACTGCACCCGCGATCCCCCAGACGAGGCCCAGGATTGGATGGGCGAGAACCGCCAGGACGTACGGAAGCGCAGCGCCGGGCCACGCGGCCAGCGCGATTCCGGTCCCGGCGAGCAGTGCCAGCCCGCCCGCGAGACCGGCCGGTCCGGCTGAGGCGAGTGTCTGCGCCCTCTTCACCTTACCAGGGTTACGCGGACCGTCACACCCTCACGGGCGACGCCGATGCCAATCTCCTGCACGTCAGAGACGAGATCGTCCGCAGGACGCGAGTAGGTGAGGATGTACTGGCCCACGATCTCGTTGGCGAGATCAAGCAACGGCTCTTCGAGCCCGGAGCTTGCGTACAGGTTCGTCAACCGTCCACCGGTCCGGTCCGACACCGTTTCGAATACCTCCAGCCAGTCGCGGGTCTCCTGCGCCGACATCCCGGTCCGCAGCACATTGTCGAGGGGGCTTCTGAAAACCGAGTTGCGATCGCCGGCGCCTCGGGTCAACACGTCGAACGATTCCCTGCTCCTGAGCGCGATGATGTGCACCGGGACGCCTATCTGCTGCATCACCCCGACCATGTCATCGACCGATCGCGTCGTGCTGCTGGGCGACGCGGTAGCGAAAGTGTCCGGGGGCCGATCCGACGCCAGGATGACGACGGTGGGACGCGCCGGTTGACGCTCGTTGATATCGATGGCCGCACCCACCAGCGCGTCCTGAAAGCGGGGGATCGTGTCTTCTGCGGGAAACAGGTCGCCGACAGCCTCGTGCATCCGTGTCATCTCTGTCGTGGGAGCGACCACCCGCACCGGCAGATCGCCGAAGGTGACGAGCGACATCCTCGCGTGGCCGGTCAGAGCGTCGACGAACGCGTTCAGGGCCGCGCGCAGATGGGTGGTCGCCGGAACCATCGCCCCGCTGGTGTCCACCAGGAGGGAGATATCCGCCGGTCCGCCGGCGCGCGCCAGGTAGAGAACCTCACGCCTCACGCCGTCCTCGGAAACCTGCACCTCGCCCGGCCGCAGATCCGTGACGGGCTGCCCGTCCTCGTCGAGCACGACCAGGTACAACTGCTCCGCCGACTGCGCACCTGCCTTCGAGGCGCCCGGCCAAAGCGCGATGACCACTGCGACGACAACGACGACCGCAGCGATCGCGCTCGGCCACGACCGATCGAGCCCGCTCATGACTTCCTCCTGGCGCGAACAGTTGCCGCCTCCCACTATACGCCATGCGCCGCCGTGGACTGGAGTAGAGTGGTGAGACGATGATGGTGGTGAACGCCGCCCGCGACACAGTTTCGCTCGACCGCGACACCCTCGTCGCCAGACTCGCCGAGGCGCTGGAACCTCGCCCCGAGGTGCTCGAAGCGTACCTGTTCGGTTCTCGCGGCCGAGGCAACGCGTTCACGGGAAGCGACATCGACGTCGCCGTCTACATCGATCGGGATCGCGCCGAGAAGGCGCTCTCCGGCCGCGGCCATTGGGGATATCAGGCTGCGCTGATCAGCGACCTGATGCTGGCCCTGGAGACCGACGCCGTTGATGTGGTGGTACTGAACGACGCCACACCACTCCTCTACCACCGTGTCCTGCGAGACGGCGTCCGTATCCTCTCGCGCGATCTGCGCGACACCACGACACGGTCGGGCCAGGCGCTTTCGCGCTACTTCGACTACGTTCCCTTTCTCCACAAGATGGAGCACGCGCGCCGCCGATGACGACGATCTGCGCGCCGATACCGACCGCCGCTGGGCTATCGAACGGGGTCTTCAGCTATGCGCGCAGAATGCCCTGGACGTTGCCGCGCACCTGTGCGCGAGTGCCGGCCGCGATTCGGCCACGTACCGATCGTCAATCGAATGCCTCGTCAAGGTGGGAATCCTCCCGGCCGACTTCGCCGGGCACTTCGGCGACATTGCGGGCTTCCGCAACGTCCTCGTCCACAACTACCTCGACGTCGACCTCGACGCCGTGGTCCGGATGCTGAGGGAACACCTGGGCGACTTCGAGGTGTACGCCGGTAATGTCGAATCGTGGTGCGCGCAGACCCCGGAGGAGTAGGTAGCGGATCGGCACGATGACGGCAGCGCCCGCAATCAGGAGCGCGCTCTCGCCGCCGCCTCCGCCAGCCGCCGGGCCTCCTCCACGTAGCGGCGGTAAGTCTCGCGCAATTCGATGAGGAAGGCCCGCAACTGCTCCCGGTCGTGGGGGTCGGCCAGCACGTCGGACACCCTGAACGGCGCCTTGATCACCGCGGCGCAGACCGTGGAGTGGATTCGCCGATCGAAGTGGGCGACTGCGATCGGAACGATCCATGGCTCTGGATCGACGCTCGCGGCAAGTCGGAACGCGCCCGGCTTGAAGGGGCCGGGTGAGTCCTCGGTCCAGTAACTGGTCCCCTCGGGGCTCAGAATCAGGTTGGTGCCGGCCCGCAGGTACCGGGCCGCCGTCTCGTAGAACTCCGCCTGGCGGTGATGGCGCTGATCGGGGGTCTCGTCGAGACGATCCGACTCGTGGGTGTAGACGGCGATGTGACCCAGGCGGTTGTAGTAGTCCTGGTGGCCGTACTCGGTGCCGCGGCTGTGGCGGACGACGCGGATCCCACTGTCGCCATACTTCCGGTCGAGGATCATCGCGCTGACGAAGTGCGAGTCGAGAGTCAACTGGAAGTTGTTCGGCAGCGTGTTGTGCTCGTGGTTCTTCAGGTGGTTGAAGATGAAGATCTGCCCTGGGTCCGATGGCAGGTGCTCTTCTCCCGCCAGGACGCAGTGCACCTGGCGGAAAGCCCTCTGGAAGCCGCGGGCGCAGAGCTTGCGAACATCGGACGGCGGCATCGTGGCCGGCGCGCTGGCCACGGCGTCGTAGACGCTCCGGAGCGCTTCGAAGAATTCGTGCTCGCGGCGAACATCCCGCAGCATCTCCTGGCATAGACGGGCGAGGTTGCGTTCGAGCGCGTCGTCGCTCCGCACCATCCTTGCGAGAATCTCGAACGCATCACCCACCGTGAACTGGCTGTCGAGCAGGTGCGGGAGCGCATGCAAGGGCGAATGGACGCTAAGTTGGGTGCAGCTCTGCTCGATCAGGTTGCCTACGGCCAGCCTCTCCTTTTCGAAGCGTCGCGAGATGAAGAGCGCGCGGGCGGCGCGGAGGCGCGTGGAGGCAAGCCAGACGAGGCGGCGCGCCAGATCGCAGGCGAACCGCGGGTCGGCGCGCAGCGCCGGATCAAGCCGCATGGGGTCGATGCGGTAGACGGTGCAGTCGCGTACCGCGACGACGGTGGCGGCCTGCCGATCCACGCCGCCGATGCCTGCGAGCGCAACGACCGCGCCCGGGTCGGTCAGGCTCCGGAGCGCAAACGGTCCGGTCCTTCCGGGCGGCCGGAAGTTCAATGCGACACGTCCGGTGGCGAGCACCCAGAGGCCGGGCGTCCGCTCACCCTGCGATACGAGCCGCTCACCACGGCAGAAGTATCGGCTCTCGACCGTGTCGCCGAGCGTGCGGAGGGACCCTTCGTCGAACACTTCGAAGAACGCAGACCGCCGCAGCAGGTCCATCACCGGAGGCGGCGCACGGTTGTAGGTCTCCTCCTCCCCCTCGTCCTGAAGGGCGCGCGCGAAATTGGTGGGAGTCTGCGAGTACGCGGTGACCCGGGCTCGCATCTCCGCCAGGCGGGCGTGGCACTGGCGGAGTATGGCTTCGAACAGGACGATTCCGATCTCCGGGCTGTCGTCGAAGAGACGTTCGAGGGCCGCGGACTCGAACCGCAGTACGCGCGTGGCTCGGGTGGCGACAATGGTGGTGACGTAGCGTCGCGGCGCCAGGAAGCAGGACCAGCCGATGGCCGTCCAGGCAACGTCGCGATGCCCGACATCGAGATCCTCGTTCCCCTCCTCCAGCCGGATCTGGTAACGGATCGCGCCGTCGACCAGAAAGTAGAACGCGGTCGCGGGCGCGAACTGCCGCGTCAGGACGTCCCCCGCGTCGAGCGTCAGCTCTTCGGCCAGAGTCTCGAGCCGGTCCCACTCGGCGTCACGGGCGGCGTCGAGCCAGGCGGATTGGGCGCGGAGGAACGCTGTAAACTCACGGCGCAGATCGGGCGGCGCCAGTTCCGGCATGGCTGACTACGACTCTACAACGCCCGCACCGGCGGCAACCGCTGCCGCGGCGCGCGCGACGCGGCCACCGATCACGCGGCGCGGAGACTTCTGGCGTTTCTGGCGCGAGACGCTGGAGCAGTTGGCCGGCACGCCACCCAGTCCGCGGATCGGGGTCGCGGTGACGTCCGCCGAGGGCGCGCGGATCATCCCGGTGAAGTTCGCCTCCCTGGACGAGTGCGAGATCCAGGGCTTCCTTCTGACCCGCACGCCGGTCTCCAGACCGGCAGGTCACCCTGGTGCGCCGGTCTCCAGACCGGCAGGTCACTCTGGTGCGCCGGTCTCCAGACCGGCATCCCCCGCCCGACCCGTCGTGATCACCTCCCACGGCTACAACTCGCAGTGCAACCCGGTGCTGGAAGCACGGCACACGGTCACCTGCAACGCCGATCTCTTCTGCTTCGACGCCCGGGGCTTCGGCTTGTCACGGAGGGCCTGCGACGTGCATCCCGAGGGGTACGTCCTGACCGGCGCGACCGATCCGCGCCGCTCCATTCTTCGTGGCGCGGTATGCGACTACGTCCGCGCCGCCGAGGTGGCGCGCATGCTCGGAGGCGGCGGAGGCATGGTCTTTCATGGGCGAAGCTTCGCGGGCGCGCTCGCGCTCGTGGCGCAGGCGGTCGCGCAGATGGCCGATTTTCTCGCGGTGGCGGTGCCGACGTTCGGCTGGGCGTTCGGACGGCGCCGCCTCGTGAGGGAAGGGTCGGGAAGGGAGATTAACGACTACCTGGAGCGGCGCCCGTCACACGAAGAAGCCGTGATGGAAACCCTCTCGTACTTCGACACGGTAAACGTCGCGGACCGGATCGGGTGCCCGTCGATCGTCGGTGTCGGGCGGCGTGACGATGTCGTGCCGGCCGCCACCGTGTATGCGATCGCAAACCACATGTCGCCGCGACCCGAGATCATCGAGCTCCCGGTAAGTCACTCGGACGATCCCGACGAACGGCACTGGACGCGGTTCGACGACCGGTGGACCGCCGCGGTGGCGGATCAGTACTCGTCGTAGCCTTCGGTCAGTTCGATATAGGTCCCGGCCGGGTCGGTCAGGAAGGCGATCTTCAGCTCGACGCTCTCGACCTCTCGGTACTCGACGTCGAACTCTATTCCCATCGCCTTGAGCTTCTCGCAGAACGCCTCCAGGTTGTCCACCTCGAAGCCGATGTGATCGAGGGACCGGCCGCGGGTCGGCTCCGTCGGCTCGTCCGATGACGCGAAGCTCATGTTCATCCCCGGCACGTCGGTCGTCGTTTGAATCCGGCCGCGCGGACGGATCCGGAGGTTGAACACCCGGGCGTACCAGTCGAGCAGCTCTTCATGTTCCGGCGTCCAGAAGTGGATGTGGTAGCCGGCGACAGGGACATGCAGGGACGGGTCTTCCTGGAGTTCGACCCAGACGCCGTCGGGCGCCATGACGTAGGCGTTCGGCATCCCTTCCGCGCCGGTGAAGATCTCCCCCGCCTCCATGCCTGCGGCGGTCCAGCGCTCCAGGAACTCCGCGGTGTTGCGCACCTTGAAGCCGAAGTGATTCATGACCGAGCCCTGGGTCGGTCCGGTCGGCTCGCGCTCCGACAAAGCGATCAGGAAGTTGGGCAGGCGTATGGCGGTGAGCGATCCCCTCTGGACCACCGTGCCTCCGAACCAGTCCATCCACAGCTTCTTGTGGACCTCGATGTCGGTTACGTTCAGGTGGATGTGGCCGAACGTGATGCCGTCCTGATTCGGTGTGGCGAGTTGCGCCTGGGCGGCGGGCGCCAGGGTGACGGCCATCGCAAGGGCCAGTCCGGCGGTCAGCAGCTTGGTCATGATGCCTCCTCATGCGCCGCCCACGGAGCCGCGGGCGACGATGGTCGGGCTAGTGTATCGTGCCTTCCATGATCAGAAGTCTGTTCGGTGCGCTCGTGATGGCCGCGGCGATCGCCTGTGGCGGCGGCGGACCCGCGATGGACGGGGGCGCCGGCAGGTCTGGCGATTCGCTGGCGGGCGGCGTTTTCGGGGAAGCGTCCGCCGGGGTGGAGGAAGCGTCCGCGGGCGACAGCGGCGTACCCCGGTTCCGGGTGGACCCGTTCTGGCCGGCGGAACTCCCGAACAACTGGATCCTCGGACAGGCCGCGGGCGTGGCGGTCGACGAGGAGGACCACGTCTGGCTGGTGCATCGGCCGCGGACGCTCGACGCCCGCCAGCGTGGCGAGGAAGGGATGTGCTGCGTGCCCGCGCCGCCGGTCATCGAGTTCGCGCCGGACGGGACGGTGCTCCGTTCGTGGGGCGGCGACGGCGACGGCTACGAGTGGCCCGAGAGCGAGCACGGCATCCACATCGACCACGAGGGATACGTCTGGATTGCGGGGAACGCGGCGGACGACGCGCACATCCTGAAGTTCACGAAGGACGGTGAATTCGTGCTGCAGATCGGGCGGTACGGCCAAAGCCGGGGAAGCAGCGACACCGAGAACCTGGGCCGCCCGGCCGACATCCGGGTCGATCCGGACGCCAACGAGGTGTACGTCGCGGACGGCTACGGCAACCGGCGGGTCGTGGTGTTCGACGCGACCACCGGCGCCTACCGGCGGCACTGGGGCGCGTACGGCGATCCGCCGGATGACGTGGAACTGCCGGCCTACGACCCGGACGCCCAGCCGGCCGCCCACTTCCGGAGCCCGGTCCACGGCATCGCGCTGGCGAACGACGGCCTCGTGTACGTCGCGGACCGAACCAACAACCGGATCCAGGTGTTCCAGAAGGATGGGACGTTCGTTCGCGAGGCGTTCATCCGGCCGGAAACGCTCGGGAGCGGCTCGGCGAGCGGGGTGACGCTGTCGATCGACCCGGGGCAGCGCTGGCTGTTCGTGCCTGACGGGACCAACAACGTCGTGTGGATCCTCGATCGCGAGACGCTCGAAGTGCAGGGGCGGTTCGGCCGGCTTGGCAAGTACGCGGGCCAGTTCTACCGCCTGCACAACCTCGCCATCGACTCGCGGGGCAACCTCTATACGACCGAGGTGAACGTCGGCCAGCGGATTCAGAAGTTCGAGCGGATGTCCGGCCCGCAGTAGCGGGAGCGCGTCCGGACGGGAGCGTCAGCGATCGTCCGCGGCGCGACGCTCCTTCTCACGCTTCTCCTGTTCGCGGTCCAGGCGGAACACGAACCAGAGCACCGACGCCAGCGCACCGACGGCAACCATCACAATGGACGCGACAGTCAGGATGGTGACGGTCGTGTTCGGGTCCATTCCGTCGATTATCCTACCTGACCGATGCCCCGCCCGAGCCGCCGAAAACGGCAACCACAAGCCGCTGGCCACCGGCTGGCCACGTCGCATGCCGCGGTCGTCCCTCGCGGCGGCGGCTTCGGCATCCCGCTCGTCCTGACGCTGGCCCTTGCCGCGCTGTCGTTCGTGCCGCGTGTCCGGCAGGAAGCGCTGCTCGCGGCGTCGTTCGCCGCGGCGGCGATCCTGCTGCTCGCCTGGCAGGGGATCCTCGCGCTTCGGCTGCGGCGGCAGACCGCCGGTGCGGCCGAATCGGGCGGCGGGATCCGCGGCCCGGCCGCCGAAGCGGGTCCGCCCGGGTTGGTGACATCGCTCCGGCCCCAGCACTACGTGCAGGCGGCGGTGCAGTGCTCCGTCTTCCTCTATTGGGGCTACTACTGGCGGCCGGTCTACGACCACGCGTGGCTGCTGTTGGGCCAACTGCTGTTCGCCTACGCCTTCGCCATGCTGCTCGCGTGGTCTCGCGGCGAGCGGTACGCGCTTGGTTTCGGGCCCTTTCCCATCATCTTCTCGACCAACCTCTTTCTCTGGTTCCGCGACGACTGGTTCGCCCTCCAGTTCCTCATGATCGCGGTCGGCTTTCTCGGCAAGGCGTTCGTCCGGTGGGAGCGTGAGGGACGGCGTGTCCATATCTTCAATCCGTCCGCCTTCTCCCTCGGCCTGTTTTCCATCGCGCTGATTGCGACCGGCGCGACGCCGATCACATGGGGGGAGGAGATCGCGACGACGTTGACGCTCGCGCCGAACATTTACCTGTTCCTGTTCCTCGCCGGCCTGGTCGTGATGTACGCCTTCTCGATCACGTTGGTGGCGGCATCGGCGGCGATCGTGCTGTTCGGGTTGAGCGCCCTCTGGTCCGCCGCGACCGGCGTGCCCTACTTCATCGACTCGGAGATCCCGACCGCGGTGTTTCTCGGCCTCCACCTGCTGGTGACCGATCCGTCGACGTCGCCCCGCACCCCGATCGGCAAGACGATCTTCGGGATCCTGTACGGCGGCTGCGTGTTCGGGTTATACGCCTTGCTCGGCGCGTTCGGCGTCCCCACGTTCTACGACAAGCTGCTCGGCGTCCCGCTTCTCAACCTGGCGGTGCGGCGGATCGACGCGCTGGTGGCGAGCATCGGAGCCCGCGCGCCGTTCCAGACGGCGGCCGGATGGCTCGCCCGTCCCGGCGCGAACCTGACCCAGATGGCGGTCTGGATCGCCTTCTTCCTGGCGATGACGGCGCTCGGCGCGACGGACGGCCGGCATCGCGGCGATACCGTTCCGTTCTGGGAGCGGGCGTGCGCGGAGGGGCGCCCGCAAGCGTGCGAACGCCTGGTCCAGATCGAGGCGTCCTACTGCGCCGATGCTTCCGCCTGGGCCTGTAACGAGCTGGCGCGGCGCTACCGCGAGGGCGCCATCGTCGAGGCGGACGCCGAACTGGCGCGCGGCTACTTCGGTCGGGCCTGCGAGTTGCGTTTCCAGCCCGCGTGCCTCAACCTGCTGGAGGAAGACGGCCGCTACCGCGCGCCGCCGAAGGCGCTCGACCTCCGGTTGCTCCTCCGCGAGGGCGGCGCCAACCTGATGGAAATGCCCGAGCCCGAACTGTACGCCCGCGCCTGCGAACACGGCTGGACTTTCGCCTGCGAGGAGGCGCGGTAGGTGCGTCGCGCATCCAGGTCCGCCGCCCGCCGAGCTAACTGGTACGCCGGGAGGCTCGTCGTGCTTGCCCTGCTTGTAGCCAGCGCAGCGGCGTGCCAGTCGCCCGCGCCGCCCGCCGAACCGGCGCTGCCAGCGACGTTGGACGGCTACCGCGCCGACGCGTGGTTTCTGCCAAACGATCCCCTGCTCGGCTTTGTCGAGATCCCGGCCGGCCCCTTCGTCATGGGCAGCGACCCGGCGGCGGATCCGCAGGCGTATGACAACGAACGGTGGTCGCCGTCCGACGCGCAGGGAACCGTCGATCTACCTACCTTCTATATAGCCCGCACGGAGGCGACGGTCGCACAGTTCGGCGCCTACGCCGCCGCCGGCGGCGCCAGCGTCGCCGACGAGTCGGTTCAGGGCGCCCCGGATCATCCGGTCGCCAACGTCTCGTGGCCCGACGCGCTTGCCTACGCGCGGTGGCTGGAAGAGACGCTCCGAAACTGGTCCGGCACGCCGCCGGCCCTTCGGCAACGCCTGGACCAGGGCTGGCGGATCACGCTTCCGACCGAAGCGCAGTGGGAAAAGGCGGCGCGCGGCGCCGACGGCCGCATCTATCCCTGGGGCAACGCCCCGCGCGCGGGCGCGGCCAACGACAATGGCGGCCCGGGCGGGGTGATTGCGGCCGGGTCGATCGACTGCCCCGACTGCGCGCATGGCCTTCGCGACATGGCGGGAAACGTCTGGGAACTGACGCGCAGCCCCTACCAACCCTATCCCTACACCGACGGCGACGATGCCGACGACCTGCCGGGCGACGCCCTCTTCATCATGCGAGGCGGTTCGTTCACCGATCCTCCCGCCAACACGCGCACGGCCGTCCGGGGAGGCGCCGACCCGGGCGCCCGGCGTTCGTTCATCGGATTCCGCATCGTCCTGACCGCCGACTGATCCGCGGCGCGCTCACCCACGCCATAGCCCGGCAGACGGTCCACTGCTATCCTTCCGCCATGTCACAACGCTGCTGGTTGATGAAATGCGAGCCGGCCGCCTACACGATTGCCGACCTGGAGCGGGACGGAACCACTTCGTGGGAAGGGGTCAGGAACTTCCAGGCGCGGAACTTCATGAGGGACGACATGCGAGTCGGTGACGGCGTGCTCTTCTATGCATCCAACGCCGAGCCGTCAGGCGTGACCGGCCTCGCGGAGGTCTGCCGCACCGGCTATCCGGACCACTACGCGTGGCAGGACGGCCACAAGTACTTCGACGCCCGCAGCACCGAGGCCAAACCGGTCTGGTACATGGTGGACATCGCGTTCGTCGAGCGGTTTCCCGCCACCATCCCGCTCGCAACGCTGAAGGCGACTCCCGGGCTGGAACAGATGATGGTGACGAAGAAAGGCAGCCGCCTGTCGGTGCAGCCGGTTACCGAGCGGGAGTTCGACATCGTCGCCCGCCTCGGACGCGGCACGGGTTCGTAGGGCGGGCTCATCTTGCCGGCCTGGAGGCCGGCGCACCAAGGCCGGCGCACCCAGGCCGGCGCACCGGCGCGCCAGCCTCAGTTGTTCGACGGCATGCGGCTGAAGGCCTTGAGGACCTCGCCCGTCAGTTCCCAGCGGTCGAAGCCCTGCCGGCCCCAGTCGAGGCCCCGGCGCACGATGACGAGATCGTGGGTCGGGACGATGACGACGTACTGGCCGCGATTGCCCGAGGTGGAGTAGGCATCCGCCGGCACTTCGTCCTTGCGGTCGTCCGGGACCAGCCAGAACTGGCCGCCGTAGAAGTTGCCGCTCTGCGCCGTCGCGGGCGCCGGCGTGCGGACGAAGTCGATCCATTCCTCCGAAACCAGCCGCTCGCCGTTCCAGACGCCGCCGTTCAGGTAAAGGAGGCCGAAGCGGGCCAGGTCACGCGCGTTCGTATAGACCTGACTGCTCAGGACGAAGTCGCCAAAGCGGTCCGTGCTGACCAGCGTGTTGCGCATGCCGATCTTGTCGAGCAGGCGCCGGCGCGGGAACTCGCGGTAGGCCGTCTCGTCGCCCAGCGCCTGCTTCAGCGCATAGACACCGAGCAGCGTGTCGTAGTTTTCGTAGTCCCAGTAGGTGCCCGGCTCACGAATCACGGCGCGGCTGCGGGCCCCTTTGACGGAACTGGAGCCCGCCCAGTACGACAGCCCCGAGCCGATGGCGTACTCCAGGCCGCTGTTGTCTACCGGCATCAGGCCGCTCGACATGTTCAGCACGTGGCGCAGGGTGATCGCGCGGCGCGGATCGTGCTCCGGTGCGGCAACGCTCGGGAAGAAGTCGTATCCGAGCGGCGCGTCGAGGTCGAGCAACCCGTCTTCGACGCCCATCCCGATCAGCGTCGAAGCAATGCTCTTCGCCGTCGACCAGGTGCGCGTCCGCGTGCGCAGGTCGACCCCGTCGGCGTAGCGCTCATGAACGATCTGCCCGCGGTGCACGACGAGCAGGCTGAGGGTGTCCTGTTCCGGGGTATCGCGCTCGAACGCCCAGTTCGACGCCGCATCAAGCGCGGCCTGATCGATGTACTCGGGCATCGCCGTGTCGCTCACCAGGTCGCCGTCGGGCCAGGCGATCGCCGCCGGATCCCCGGGGGGAGGCGGCAACTCGAGGATTGGGAGCTGGTCGATATCGGCCAGCGTCTGGTCGGGCGGCATGATCACGCAACCGACGCCCTCCCGGAAGGCCGCGGTCATGGCCGGGGCGGGACCGTTCGGATCGCCGATGGTCACCGCGCGCCGATCGTGGTGCACCTGATAGTCGCCTCCCTGAGGCGTGCCGACCTGGTTGCCGCGGAAGAAGGCAAGCTCCTGCGCAAAGACCTGCTCCAGCGTCCGGTTCGACGTGAACAGGCCATTGCACATGAAGATCGCCTGCTGCCCGTGGCGCACCATCTGCCGCTGCACCTGCCAGTAGTCGTAGGTCTCCCGCTGGTCACCCTGCTGGGCGCCAGCCGGCATGGCGGCGGCCAATGCCAGCGCGGCGGCGCAGGCGGCAACAGTCAGCAGTCTCGACGTGGTCAACCTCATCGCTTTATCTCCCTCAGTAGTCCGCGGCACGTAGCGACGCGCGGATGATCTCGCGATCGTTCCGGTGAATGATATGGCCATTCGCGTATGCGGGGTGCGACCAGTTGACGACTCGCTCGGCGATGCGGCCGTGCGGCGTCCGCGTCCCCGACGTGGACGTGGGCTCGATGAGCCGTGTCCGGTCCAGCTCGACGTATCCCTCGGGGGTGAACCGGGCAAGGATCAGGTGGCCCTCCTCGCTGTTCACGAACCAGCGGTCCTCGTGCCGCACAATCAATGCGGTGGCCCAGCGCGCCTGCGGGGTCAAGTCGGTACTCATCCAGAGCCGCTGCCCCGTCCGTGCGTCGAGCGCGCGCAGTTCGCCGTAGCTGTCGAGGCCATAGACGTAATCCCCGACGATGACCGGCGTCGTCACCATCGCGTGGATCGTATCGGTCTCGCCCGGTAGCTCGCTTCGGCTCTGCCCCTGCCAGAGTCGGGTCGCAGCGGGTCGGTCCTGACTGAGGCGCAGCATCATCGACCCGTTGAAGAGCTGCGACACCAGCAGATAGTCGTCGCTCCGGACCGGCGTGGCCACGGTAAGGCCCATCGACACTTCCCATGGCTGCTCCCAGTAGATCTCGCCGGTCTCCGGATCGAGCGAGGCGAGCGCCTGCGGATGCCAGATAATCAACTGTCGCGCACCCCCCGCCTCGTAGATGATCGGCTGCGCGTAGCCCATCTCGGTGCCGGTCTCGATGGCGCGCCAGATCTCCTCGCCGGTGTGCTTGTCGAACGCGACCACGAGCGCGTCCGGCTCGCCGCCGACGACCGTGATGAGGCGTTCGCCATCGACCAGCGGCGCGCTGACGATTCCCCAGACCGGGACACTGGTGTCGTACTCCGCGACGTAGTCCTTCTCCCAGAGGACGTCGCCAGTCTGGACGTCGAAGCAGAAGAGGCGCCCGGTGCCGCCGACGACATAGACGCGGTCACCGTCGACGGTCGGGGTGGCGCGGGGACCGATCGCATAAGCGACCGACAGCATCCGGTAGCTGGTCGACCATTCGTGGGTCCAGAGGATCTCGCCCGTCTCCTCGTCCAGGGCAATTGCCCGCTCGTTGCCGTCGAGGGTTCGGGAGTTCGGGTCCTCCTGCCAGTCCGTAATGAAGATCCGGCCATCGGCAACGGACGGACCGGAATAGCCGGAGCGAATCGGCGTGCGCCAGCGGACGAGGAGTTCGTCCGGCAGATCCTCGACAATCCCCGTCTCGGTCCAGACGCCGAGCCGGTCCGCACCGCGCCACTGCGGCCAGTCCTCGGCTGACAGGCCGGCCGCCGCGACGACCGCGAACAGCGTCGCACACACGAACAGCGAGGGCTTGCGCATCGGTCTCTCCTCCGTCCTCGGACTTCCGGGAATCAGTCGCGCGCGCCGTCCGCTCCCGCCGCCGTGAGGCGGCCGGCCTGGCCCTAGCCCGACCATCGTCGCCTGCGGCTCCGATGGCCGCCCAACCGGGCCTGTCTAGCAGCATGCACCGTTTCTACGGCGCAGGCTGCTAGCGGCCAGCCGCGGCGTCCATCTCCGCCTCCTTCTCGCGCGCGCCGGCAAGAATGTTGTAGAGGCCGTAGTTCCCCTCGTGACAGGCGTACTCGAAGATAGGCTGATCGTTCTTCACCATCGGCAGCCGGTAAGTCCAGGGCTGATCCCAGGCGTTCGGATCTTCGACCGTCACCTCGTACATCAGCATCCCGTCGGAAACGCGCGTGAAACGTTCGATCAGGTGGAGGTCGGCGGTCGTGACGCCCGCGCGGAAACTCGTCTCGTGGAGGAAGTTGGTGGTCTCGACGACCAGCGTGTCCCCCTCCCAGCGGCCGCGCGAGTCGCCCATCCATTGCCGCACGCCCTCATGCACATGCGGCCGGCCGTCGAGAGGAACGACGCGGGAGCTGTGGACCATCTCGTTCAGGAGGACGACATGATCCGGCGTCTGCACGATCTGCACGTTCTGGTTATAGCCGCCCGGCGTCATCGGGGGCCCCGAGTTGAAGCCGAGAATGCAGCGGACCGCAAACCCGCCGGGGCCCAGATCGTCGACGAAGCCGCCGTAGGTCGGAACGTGGCGGTTCACTCCTTCGCGCGCCTGTTCCATTGCCGCCTGCTTCGCTGCCGCCGCCGCATTGAGCGGTGGAACGCGACCGTTGGGCGGATCGATGACCAGCGACGTCTGGTTCGTCGCACTCACGCTGTCGCCCGGATCGAACCAGAACTGGTTGTAGTTGCCGACGATATCCGCCGGCTCCTGATCGTCCCGAATCTCGAAGAAGGCGAGGCGGTCGGCCTCGAACGCCGCCGCTTCCTCCTCGGTCCAGGTTGCCTGGTCGGCCAGCTCTTCCGGCCGTTCGAACGGCGTGAGGGTCCGGAAGTCCCAGACGCCATTCAGATCCGGCGCGCCCCACGCCGTCCGGGGCGCTTCCTCCTGCCCCCGGGCGACGCCCGGAGACGCCGCCAGCACCAGTATGGCGATCGACGCCAGCGCCGCTCCGCGTGCCGTACGGGATCGAGACGTCATGATGAAATCCTCCGTTCGCACCCGCGAGTTCCCGCCGACGCCCATCCTACCGCCGTCCACCGGGAACGCCAAGCGCGCGCCCGCGAGCGGCGCCCGGCGCGTGAGAACTTTCGCTGGGGCGAGACTCCTGATCGGAGTGATACAGTCCCGCCGGTGCGCGGTCAGGAACCTTGCTGACGGATTCGCGTCGATATAGGGACAGAGAGGAGTCGAGACATCCATGATCATGACCACGACCCCCGGCATCGAGGGGAAGACCATTCAGCAATACCACGGGATCGTCACCGGCGAGGCAATCGTCGGGGCCAACATCGTCAAGGACTTTTTCGCCGGCATCCGGGACATCGTCGGAGGACGGTCGGCCGCGTACGAGCAGGAACTGCAGAAGGCTCGCGAGATCGCGCTGAAGGAGCTGGGCGAGGCGGCGGAGCGCCAGGGCGGTAACGCCGTCGTGGGGATCGATCTCGACTACGAAGTGGTCGGCCAGGGCGGATCGATGCTGATGGTCTCGGTCAGCGGCACCGCGGTCACCGTCCGGTAACGAGGTGCCGTAACCTTCGGACGCCCTCGCTGGCGGGGCCGATGACCGGAGTCTCGCGCGCGGCATCGGCCGCCGGTAGCGCGCGCTCCATCGAGAACTGGGCGAAGAGCACCGCGGCGCCTGGGGGCGTGGTGCGGACCGCCTCGAGGAGCAGGGCGTCATGCCGCTCCGGGTCGCCGCCGAGCAGGCCATCCATGGCGCCCGGCACGTGCGCGGTGGTGACGTCCACGTCGACCGAGTGGTTCGCCGCTTCCGCCTGCAGCGCCTCGGCCAGGAACGGCGCCGAGGCGGGCGCGGTGGAAACGATGTGGAGCGGATAGTCGACCGCGAGCGACAGCGCACGCTCGATGATGCCGTCGAAACTCGTGGCGATCGGAATGTCGACGCTGCTGCGTGACGCCCTGGCGAACTCGCCGAAGAACGATCCCGTCACGATGATCGCCTGCGCGCCGGTCGACGCGCTGTAGCGGATCAGCCGGTCGATGCGGGCGCCGGTTTCGGCGTGGTCGATCGTGCCGGCATTCCGGTCGAGATAGAGCGAACCGTCGAGCAGGTGCGCCACCTCCGCTTCCGGCCAGACCCTGGCGAACGCATCATCCGTCGTCGGAATGGCGTTCGGGAGGGCGTGCAGCGCGCCGATGCGCGAGCCCGCCTGCGCCATGTCTTCAGTCGATGGCGAAGCAGTAGAACAGACCCGCGCCGCCCGTCCCGACCAGGTTCTCCTGGCTGCAGCCGCGGCTCGGATGCGTTGAGTTCCAACTGCTGTTGCCGCCTCCCTGCCGGTCGGAGTGCCCCACCTGCGCGGATCCCTCGCCGTTGCTGGTCCAGTTGTTGCAGGTGCGGTCCTCGCCGGGCGGGAACGCGGTGCCATCCGGCTGGGTGCCGGTCAGGATGTCATGCTGGTTCGGCGAGTCGCCGACGCCGTTCACCGGGTTGCCCTCCTCGGTCAGGGCAATCATCTTGCCGATGGCGTTGCCGATCCTCGCCTGCTCGATCGTGTCGCCATGCAGCCACCCGGGGTCGGCCGCGACCTGCCGGCGCGTGTCGTAGGAATGCCACGGGCCGTCGCCGATCCGATCCCGTGCGTTGACCGCATTGGGGCCCTGGGTGCTCAGGTAGGCGCGCCAGGTCTTGTCGCCGGCGCCGGCCGCCGACGCCAGATTCTGGCAGTGCGCGTCCGCTCCGTCGAGCCCTCCCAGGTTGGCGCCATCGCCCAGGCCCCGGCTGGTGACGAAGAAGGTCATCTCCGCCTCCTGCGCCGCCGCCGTATTCGGTGCGACAAACGACGCCACCGCCGCCCCCACGACCGCCACCATGACGGCCAGTCCCGCCGCCACTACGCGCCGCCGTCCATGCCGTCTTGTCATCATCCTCGTCTCCCTAGCAGACGTCGCCCAAGTAGCCAGCGCCGCCGCAGTACCGCATGTCCTGCAACTGCAGCAGGATGCCGTCCGGGTCGGCGAAATAAAGCTCCGGCGTGCCGTCGGGCGCGCCCCCGCGATTTGGCATCCGCATCGTGACGTACGACTCGAGCGGCCCGGGCGGGCCCTCGGCTCCTTCAGGCCGCGGACGGATGCCGAACGATTCCAGTGTCGCCATCACTTCTTCGTGCTGGAAGTCGTCCATGGCGAGACTGGCGTGATGTATGCGCGGCTCGCCAGGCCCCTGCGCCAGCGCGAGGAACTGGTTGCCGGCCCCTACCGAGAGGATCGGCAGCGATCCCTGATAGCGCGTAATCGGCATCCCGAACAGTTCCTGGTAGAACGCGATGGACCGTTCCTGATCGGATACGAAGACGGTGAAGTGGTTGATCTCGCGGAGCGCGATCAGGCCGTCCGACGGCGCCGGTTCCGGCGCGTTGCACGACTCGCCCAGCAACCCTTCGCCGCCGCAGTAGGTGTTGTCCTGCAACTGCACGACCACCCCGTCGGGATCGGCGATGTAGAGCTCCGGCGTGCCGTCGGGATGGCCGCCGAACTCGGCGCCGCGCATCCGGATGCGGACGGTGGATGGACCCGCGTCGGACGGCTGCGCGACCTGGGTGACGCCATGGTCGCCGAGAATGCCCACCAGTTGGTCGGCGTCGAAGTTGTCGACGGTCAGGCAGGTGTGGTTGATATGCGGCTGGACGTCGGGTCTCCCCCCGCCCAGGGCGATGAACTGCGGGCCGGCGCCGACCCGCAGGATCAGCGTCTGCGCCTGGCGAGCGGCAAGGGTGAGGCCGAACAGGCCCTGGTAGAACTCGAGCGACCGCCCGATGTCGGTCACCGTCAGTGTCATGTGGTTCCACGCGTTGACCGGAATCGGCGGACTGGCGGGCGCCGCCTCGGGCGCCGGTGGCGCGTCGGCGGCGGGCGTTCCGGTCTCGGGCGAGCCGCCGCCGCATCCGATCAGCGCTGGCGTTGCCGAGGCGGCGACGGTTCCGGCAAGGAACTCGCGGCGGGTCAGCATCGGAGGATTATAGCCCCCCTATTCGTAGTACTTCCGGTACATGTTGCGGCGGAAGATCCAGCCCCCGAGCGGCCCGAGCCATCCCAGAACGTGGTACATCCAGCCGAGATCCATCATCTCGATCAGGTTGCCGTCCATGTCCTTCGCGAAGAAGAACCAGTGGCCGCGAGGGGACTGTTCGGGCGGGCTGACACATTCCACCCCCTTGGACGTCAGATAGTCATGCCACCTGTGGATGCCGCGGATGTTGAACGCGATGTGCGTGATGCCGATCCGGTTCCACGGGATCTCGACCGGCGGCTGCTGCGGCTGGAACTCGAAGATCTCGATGACGCCCCCGCCCGGAACGCGGATCCAGCCCACCTTGCAGCTTGGCGCGTCGACGTCGGCGCCGACGCCGAAGAAGCTCTTCACGCGATCGGGCGGCTGATCGGCGACGCCGACCAGCGGGCAGCCGAACACATCCCAGTAGAAGCGCACGGCGCTATTGAAGTCGCGCACGGTGATGCCGGCGTGGCTGAAGGATCGGGCTCTCATCGGGTGGTCTCCAGCGTATAAAGGTCAGGCCGCGTGGCGGTTCCCAGCTCCGACTCCGCGATGTGGTCCGCCACGCGGAGAGCGTTCGCGGCGATGGTCAGCCCCGGATTGACGGCGGCGGACGATGGGAAGCATGACCCGTCGACGACGAAGAGGTTCTCCACCTCATGCGAACGGCAGAAAGGATCGAGCACCGACTTGGACGGATCCGTCCCGAAGCAGATGGTGCCGCACTGGTGCGTCGTGTTCTGCGCACCCAGCGATCGGGCGACGACCACCGGGTAGCCGAGACGGCGAAGGATCTGTCGCATCTGTTGAACCAGGCGCCGATGGGCGGTCAGGTTGGTCGGCCGGTAGGTCAGTCGGATCCGGCCGTCCGGCTCCAGCGTGACGCGGTTGTCGTCGCGCGGCAGATCCTCCGTCATCGCCAGCCAGTCGAAGCCGCGCTGCAGCCAGAGCCGGAGCATCCCGTGCGGGATCCGCGGCTCCACGTAGTGGACCTGCTCCGGATGAGTCCGTCCCTGGGTCTGAAGCTGGCCGAGCGGAAACCCGCCGTCGGGTCCGCGCAGGTAGTAGTCGTTGACTGCCACCGTCTTCTGAAAGACCGCGCGGTTGTTCCGGAACGGCGACCAGCCCTGCATCATGGTGGCGACGTGCGCCATGTAGCGGCGGCCCACCAGGCCGGACCCGTTGCCGAGGCCGTTCGGGTGCCGGTTGTTGACCGAACGCAGCAGGAGGACGGCCGAGTTGATGGCGCCGCACGAGACGACGACGACGGGTGCGGCGTACCGCTCGCTCGTACCGTTTCGCTCCACCTCGACGGCCGAGACCCGCCGTCCCGACGGATCGGTCAGGAGCCGCCGGGCACGGGCCCCGGTCAGAACGCGGACGGTCCCGAGCGCCGTCGCCGGACGGACTCCGCACCGCTCCGCTTCCGCCTTCGCATCGATGTAGCAGGGAAACGAGTTGCAGGTGTTGCAAAGGACGCAGTGCGTCCCCGGTGACGATAACCCGAGCGGCAGCGGCGACGGGTGTAGCCCCATCCCCCGCAGCCGTTCGATCAGCGGCTCGATGTGCGGGTCGTGCGGCACCGCCGGATACGGATAGGGGCCACGGGGCGGATCGGTCGGATCCGCGCCCGCCGCGCCACGCACGAGGTAGCACCGCTCGGCCCGGTCGTAGTACGGCTCCAGCGTGGCGTAGTCGATGGGCCAGGCGGGCGAGACGCCGTCGACGTGTTCGATCTCGCCGAAGTCCTCCGCGCGCATCCGGAAGAGAACCGCGCCCCAGAACTTCGAGTTGCCGCCGACGCAGTAGTGCATGTAGGGCCGGAACGGGCGGCCGTCGCCGTCCAGCCAGTGCTCGTCGGTGCGATAACGGAGGTCCTTCCAGACCGCCGCCGGGCTCCAGTTCGCTTCCTCGCGCGGAACGTAGCTGCCCCGCTCCAGGACCAGAATGCGCGCGCCGGTGGTCGCGAGGGCGCGGGCCAGCGTGCCGCCGCCGACGCCGCTGCCGACAATCACGACGTCCCACTGCCCCGCTGGTTGACGCGCCTGCATCTGCGCCTGCGTCTGCGTCTGCGTCGCCGTCATGGCCCGTCAGCCCGCCTCCGGGCCGTCCGCAGTAGAAACGATCTGTTCCATGATCCGCTGGTCCGCCATCGCCGCTTCCAGACTCATTGCGGGCGGGCGTCCGCTAGCGATTGCCGCGGCGAAGTCGCGATACATCGCGCGGTAGCCCCGGATGTCGCGGAAGCCGGGCAAGATCAGCTCCGGGCGGCGCGCCCGGCGGCCCCGGACCAGCACCACCGCCCCGTTCGATTCGAAAGAGATGATGCCGTCGCGCCCGAAGAGCTTCGACAACCGCAGCCCGCGGAGCAGCGACGGCACCTCGCGCGAGTAGTACAGGGTTCCACCCGCCCCGGTGTCGTAGCGAAAGGCCGCAAGCAGGGACTTGGCGCGGCGATCCGGCCCCTCGCGCCCGCCCGGCGGCCGAACCCCCCACGCCGTCGTAATGCGCGGCCCCAGGCAGTTCGCGAGGTGCAGCCAGTGGATCCCCTCCTCGAAGAAGGCGTCGCCGCCCGCCGCGTTCTCGTCGTTGCGCCAGTCGCCGGCCGGCTTCAGACGGCGCACGAGGGTGGTGAAGTGCGCCATCAGCAGGTCGCCGATCGCGGCTTCCGCCAGCAGGCGCCGGAGGCAGACGGCGAGCGGCTTGTAGTGGTCGTTCTCGCCGACAATCACCGTGCGGTCCGCGCCGTCGCGCACCGCGCAGACCCGCTCGTAGTCCGCCATGCGCAGGAGGGCGGGTTTCTCCACCAGGACATGCTTGCCGGCGTCGAGCGCGGCCAGCGTCCACTCCAGATGGAAGCGGGGCGGCATGGCCACCACCACCGCGTCGACCGCCGGATCGTCCAGAGCCGCGCGATAGTCGCCGTACGCGATGGCCCCGCCGTACCGCGCGCGGTAGCGTTCCGCCTTCTCCCTGTCGCGGCTGGCGTAGGCGGGAACGAACCACTCGCGCAACCGCCGAAGATGCGCGCCATGGACGCCGGTGATGAACCCGCACCCGAGGAAGGCGACGGTGAACGGCGATGCCACGATGCCAGCCTGCCTACGGCTCGAAGTCTCGCGCCCGCGGAACTTCACAACGCGCCCGAGGGGCGCGGTTGCGCAGCGCGTCAGTTCAGGCCGCGGCGGACCAGCAACGGCTCGATATTCGGCTCGGCCCCCCGGAACGCACGGAAGAGGTCCAGCGCCTCAACGCTGCCCCCCTTCGAAAGGAGGGTTTCCCGGAAATGGTCGCCGTTCTCGCGCGTCAGCCCGCCGTTCTCCTTGAACCACTCGACCGAGTCCGCGTCCAGCACTTCGCTCCAGATGTAGGAGTAGTAGCCGGCCGAGTAGCCGCTGCTCCAGATGTGCG
>CAZWUJ010000015.1:0-82802 GCA_964636705.1 uncultured Vicinamibacteraceae bacterium | reverse complement strand
CGAGATATATCTCGTAGATTCAAGAACTTGCGGGTTTTCTGTCGAACACTAGCTAGCGGATCACTGTTATCTCGACGCCCAGGTTCACGTCTCTCCACGACCGATCAGCCGTGACGACGCGTGCGCCTTCACGGCTTGCGAGGGCGAGGCAGGCGCGATCGCCGAGGGAAAGGCCGCCAGCCCGTGTCTGCGCGCGCATCTGACCGGCCGTGATGGCGAGTTGTTGATCGAACGGCCGGACGTGCAGGTTGAACTTGAGGAACGCGGTCCGGGCCTCCTCGGCCGTCGCGCCCCGATCGATGAGTTTCGCCACGACCTCGGAGGCGTTGACCGAAGACACAATGGCGCCTTCCAGATCGCGGACGGCGACGTCGGCGCCGTCTTCGGCGAAGGCAATCGTCAGGATGGCCGAGGCGTCGAACACGACGCTCATTCCTCTCCCCAGAGCGTCCGCCGTTCGGCGAGGAATTCGTCGACCACGCTTTCTTCCGGCTGCTTATAACGCCGCATACTTGCCTGCACCTGCTCGACCGCGACGGTCGAGGAGATCACCCGCAGCTCCCCGTTCTCGACCCGTGCGGACACGCGGCCGTCCGGCCTGATTCGCATGGCCTCCCGCATGGCGGCGGGAACCACGATGCGGCCGTCCGGCGCCACCCGAAGAGACTGGGGCGAAACGTCGGGGGCTGGACTGGCGGCGGACGGAGCGGGAGCGCCAGCCTCCCTCCGGGCGGCGCGGTGGGCCTTCCAGTGGTAGTACTGCGTGTTAGCCGTCCGTCCGTTGCCCGCTTCCGCGACAACGCGGTCACGCACTTCCGCCACGGTTGCCAGGCGACCCCGCTCGTCCGTTATCGCGTCCGCGATTTCCCAGACTCGGCCGGTGCGGGTGCCCGGTCTGGGGCGGCGGTAGGCGGTAGTTCCGTCCCCCGAGGCGCTGCGCGGCTCCCAATGTTCTGGCATGATGTATTGAATGTGTCAGGAATTGTTAGTTTCTGTCAACTTGCTGCGGTGGCGATCGTGCCGGGCTGGAGGCCGGCGCACCAGGTCGGCGCACCACGCTGCACGGCTGGCGGCGCCAAGATAGACTTGGCGGTTCGGCGTACGGAGACGCCGGTTCAAAGGACGTTGTCGCTGACGTTGCGCGCCCTGTTTCGGCAGGCGGCGGATGGCGCCGCCCTGGGTCGCGGTGCGTCCTCGGGCGAGTCCCTCTCCGGGTTGACCCCGCCCGCGCAGGCCTTTGCGGCGGCCGTCCTGGCCGGCGCCAGACCCGTCGTGCTGGTCGTGCCGCGCGACCGGGATATCGAATCGATGACCGCCGACGCGAGGTTCTTCCTTGGGTCGCTTGACGGCCTTGCCCGGGAGGAAACGGTGCGTGACGTCCTGCCGTTTCCGTCTCCCGAGGTAGATCCGTACCGCGGCATCGCACCGCACCTCGATGTCGCATCGTCCCGGGCTCGCGCCCTGGTAGCGCTGGCCGAGCGTCGCGCACGGGTGGTAGTTGCCTCGGCGCCGGCATTGCTATCGCGGCTCAGCCCGCCGGCGAGGCTGCTCCACTCCACGGTGGACCTGCACGTCGGCGGCGTCTGCGATCCGGTCGAGCTGGCGGATCGGCTGGCGGAAGCTGGATTCACGCGCGCCGACCCGGTCGAGGCGCATGGCGAGTTCTGCGGTCGCGGCGGCGTCGTCGACATTTTCGCGGCCGGCGAGGATTATCCGGTCCGCGCGGAGTTCGTTGGCGACAGCGTCGAGTCACTGCGCCGGTTCGATCCTTCGACGCAGCGCTCGGTTTCGACGCTTGATCAAGTGTCGGTTCGCCCGCTGACAGACCAGTTGGATCGCATGACCGGCACGAGCGGGACGAACGGCGACAACGTCGGTGCGAACGACGACCTCGATAGGCCACGGGATCGATCCGCCACGTTCGCGGACTACGTGCGCATCGCGGGCGCGCGCTTCGTCGTTTGTGCGCCGGAGGAAACCACCGAACATATCCACGAAAGTTCGGCGCAATTCCTGACGGCGCGAATCGGAGCGGAGGAACGAGGCGATCCGGCGCCCCCTCCCGAGACCCTCGCGGTTGACGGTGGCGAAGTGATCGGCTGGTTCGACGGCGCGTCAACGATCGATCCGCTCGATGTCGGGGCGGGAGCCCGCCATATTGCGTGCCAGCCAGCCCTCGGCTTTCGCAACCGCCTGCAGGAATGGCTCGCGGATGTCCGTCGCGGCCGCGAACGGGGTGATCGGCTCCTGTTCGTCGCAGAGACCGACGGGCGCGCCGATCGGATTGTCGAGTTGCTTGCCGAACACGAAATGGTGGGCGTGAGAGTGGAGGGGGCGGAGACGACGGCCCCTGCCGCCGTCCTCGTCGCTACCGGCGAGTTGTCGCGCGGTTTCCGATTGCCCGACGCCCACTTGCAGATCTACGCGGAATCCGACCTGTTCGACGACGAGCACTTGATCCGCCACCAGAAGAAATCAGCCGCCCGGTCGTTCCTCTCGGATTTCCGGGATCTGAAGGCAGGAGACCCGGTGGTCCACGTCGACCACGGCATTGGGGAGTTCGTGGGCCTCCGCCGGCTCGGCGCCGGCCCGAAGCACACGCACCAGGAGTTCGTCGAGTTGCGCTACGCCGGTGGCGACAAGCTCTTCGTCCCGGTCGAGCAACTGGACCTGCTGCAGAAGTACACGGGCGCGGCCAGGGCGTCGCTCGACAAGTTGGGAGGCACGAGCTGGCAGAAGGCCAAGAAGCGCGTCCGCAAGTCGATGCGCGATATGGCGCAGGAGTTGCTCAAGCTGTACGCCGCGCGCAAGGCGCTGCCGGGCCATGCATTCAACCCGGACACGCACTGGCAGCGGGAGTTCGAGGCCGCGTTCGAATACGAGTTGACGCCGGATCAGCAGTCCGCGCTCGCCGACATCAAGCAGGACATGGAAGCTCCCGGCACGATGGACCGGCTGCTCTGCGGCGATGTCGGCTACGGCAAGACCGAGGTCGCACTTCGTGCCGCGTTCAAGGCACTGATGGACGGCAAACAGGTCGCGCTGCTTACCGCCACCACGGTTCTGGCGTTTCAGCACACGGAGACGATCCGCGAGCGGTTCGCCGCGTTCCCGATCCGCGTCGCGATGCTCAGCCGGTTCGTCGGCCGCCCGGCGCAGAAGCGGGTCCTGGCCGATCTCGCGGCGGGCAAGGTGGATTTCGTGGTGGGGACGCACCGCCTGCTGTCGAAGGACGTCCAGTTCCGCGACTTCGGCCTCCTGATCGTCGATGAGGAGCAACGGTTCGGCGTCGCCCACAAGGAGCGGATCAAGCAGTTGCGCCGGCGCGTCGATGTCCTGACGCTGACCGCGACGCCGATTCCGCGGACACTGAACATGTCTCTGGCGGGCATCCGTGACCTGTCGGTCATCGAGACGCCCCCGAAGGACCGCCTGGCGATCCAGACGAACGTCGTCCAGTTCGACGGCGACCTCATCGCGCGCGCCATACGGACCGAACTGGCGCGCGGCGGGCAGGTTTATCTGGTCCACAATCGGGTCGAGTCAATTGCTACGGTCGCGGACCGCGTGCGGCGCCTGGTGCCGGAGGCCCGTCTCGCGGTAGCGCACGGACAAACCAGCGAGGCAGTGCTCGAGCGGGTGATGATCGACTTCGTCGCGCATCGTTACGACGTCCTGATCGCGACGACGATCATCGAGAACGGTATCGACATCCCGAACGTCAACACGATCCTCATCAACCACGCCGAGAAGTATGGCCTCGCCCAGCTCTACCAGTTGCGCGGGCGCGTGGGCCGCTCCGACCGCCGCGCGTACGCCTACCTGCTCGTGCCGCCCAAGGACACGCTCTCGCCGGTGGCGCGGAAACGGCTTGCCGCCATTCGCGAGTTCAGCGAACTCGGCAGCGGATTCCGGATCGCCGCGCTCGATCTGGAGATCCGCGGCGCCGGCAACCTGCTGGGTGCGGAGCAGACCGGCCATATCGAGGCAATCGGCTTCGACCTGTACGTGAAGCTGCTGGAGCAGACGGTCCGCGAACTGCAGGGCGAGAAGGTTGCCGAGGAACGGCTTGCCCGTGTGCGCCTGGGAGTCGATCTCCGCGTCGACGAACGGTACATCCCCGAGTCCGATCAGCGGTTGGCGGTGTACCGGAAGGTGGCCGCGGCCACCAGCGAGACCGCGCTCGCGTCGGCTCTCGACGAAGTGGCGGACCGCTACGGCCCCATCCATCCCACGATCGATCGGCTTGCGGCGTACGGCCGCACGCGCATCGCAGCGGATCGGATCGGGGTGGAGACGATCGACCGCGAGGGATCGCGTTTGATGATCAGGTTCCGCGAGGACGCGCCGCTCGATCCAGCGAGAATGGTCGAGTTCGTCGGCTCACGGACGGGGATTGCCCTCTCGCCGAGTGGCCTGCTGCGCCTCGACCTGCGCGGCGCTCCGGCGCCGGATCCGGCGTTCGCTCCGGGGGCCGGTCCGGGACGGGCGGCCGGCGCTGCAATGGCGACGCGGAACGATCTTTCGCTGCTGGCGCAGGTCAACAGCTTGCTTGAGGGGCTATCGGCGCTACACTTGGGATAACAGCGAGAACAAGGAGCCGGCAAAGACAATGGCGAGACTGAAGCGACAGAACATGAGCAGCGCGGCGTGTTGGCCGCTCGGACTGGCATTCTGGCTGGCGGGCGCCTTGGCGCTGTCGCCGGCGCCGGCGGCTGCGCAGTTGGGTGGTTCCAGTCCGGACAGCCCCGTCGGCGAGGTGCTGCAACGGATCCTGGTGAAGGTGAATGGCGACATCATCACTCAGACCGAACTGGAGGAGCGTCAGATCGAGGCGATCCGCGCCCGGGGCGTCCAGCCGACTACCGATGCCGACCTGGTGCGCATGCTCCGGGACATAACGCCGGAAGTCGTATCCTCGGCAGTCGACCAACTGTTGTTGATGCAGCGGGGACGCGAGCTGGGCTACTCACTGTCCGACGAGCAGTTCGCGGAAATGATCGAGGGGATCAGGGAAGAAAACAATCTCGCGTCCGAGGAAGAGTTCAACATGGCCCTTGCCGCGGAGGGATTGACGCTTGACGGCCTGCGAAACCTCTTCGAGCAGCAGATGCTCATCAGTCAGGTGCAACAGGTCGAGGTGTTGAGCAAGGTGACGCTGACCGAGGTGGAGGCGCGCGAGTACTACGAAGAGAACATCGGTCAGTTCACGGAACCGGGCACTGTGACGATGAGAGAGATTCTCGTCCGCGTTCCCGACGCTTCGGCCGGCGCGCTCGCGGAGGCGGCCGACGCGGCCGCCCGCAGCCGGGCGATGGAGGCGCGTGATCGCGTGCTCGGAGGCGAGGACTTCGCGACCGTGGCGATTGCCGTTTCGGATGCCGCGTCGAAGGCGAACGGCGGACTCATCGGGCCACTCGACGTGGCAATCCTCAGCGAGCAGGTGGCCCTGGCGCTGGACGAGGTGGAGATAGGCGACGTGACCGAGCCCATCCGGACGCCACTCGGCTATCAGGTTCTTCAGCTCGAGGCGCGAGTACGGCCGGAGCCGCGGAGCTTCGAAGAAGTGCAGGAGTTGATCGCCAACACGGTTTTCAACGATCGCCGAACCGCCGAGTATGCCCGCTTCCTGGACGAGCTGCGTGAGGAAGCGGACATCGAGTGGAAGGACGAGGTGCTGCGCGAGGCCTTTGAGTCCTTCGCGGCGGTACGTGACGAACGGATCGCGACCGGCGGCCAGCAGTAGGTCGCCGCACTCCCGGAGCATGGCCGGGATCATGACGCGCGAGACCCGGATAGGCGCCGTCACGCTCTCTCACCCCTACGCCCTGGCGCCAATGGCGGGGATGACCGACACTGCCTTCCGCCGCCTGGTGAAGGCGCGCGGTGGCTGCGGCCTGGTGGTAACCGAGATGGTCAGTTCGGAGGGCCTCGTGCGCGGCATCGACCGCACGCTGGAGTACGCCGAGTACACCGAAGAGGAACGCCCCGTGTCGATTCAGATCTTCGGTGGCGATCCCCGAAAAATGGCCGGCGCGGCGCAGGTCGTCGAGGGAATGGGCGCCGACATCGTCGACGTCAACATGGGTTGCCCCGTTCCGAAGATTGCGAAACACAACGCCGGATGCAGCCTGATGCGCGATCCGTCGCACGCCGCGTCGGTCGTGCGTGCGATGACGGACGCCGTCGCGATACCCGTCACCGTGAAGATGCGCGCCGGATGGGACGAGAAGACGATCAACGCGCCGGAGGTGGCACGGCGGATGGAGGACGCGGGCGCCGCCGCCCTGGCGGTCCACGGACGGACTGCCCGGCAGTCGTACACCGGGGCCTCCGACTGGGAGTTGATCGATCGCGTGGCGGCGGGGGTTTCGGTTCCCGTCTTCGGCAGCGGCGACTGTGTGACCCCAGGGCAGGCGGTGGAATGGACCGGCGCGACACGCGTCGCCGGTGTCCTGATCGGCCGGGGCGCGCTGCGCAATCCGTGGATCTTCCGGCAGGCGGCGGCACTCGCCGATGGGGGCGATCCGCCCGCGGTGGCGCTTGCGGAACGCGGGCGGTTCCTGTTGGACTACATTGACCTTCTTCTGAGGGAGGGAGAGGACGAAGCGGCCGGTTTCCGCCATGTCGCCCCGGGCGATGGGGCCGCGCGCCGTCGTCCATCGCGCAGCCGGCAGAGCCGCGAGCGCTGGGTTGTCAACAAGCTGCGGGCGCTCGGCTCCTGGTATACCAAGGGCGAACATGGCGGGTCGCAACTACGGACGGCGATCAATCGAGCCGCATCCGTTGACGAACTCCGCGGGACCATCCGGGCGCATTACGGCGAAACGGCCGGCACGCCCGTGGACGTCGCGGTTGCGTTGAGCGCATGACGGCGCGGCGCGTCCGCAGGATCGACTGGACGGCGTGGAGGGCCGTCGATCCCGCGACCCTGATCTTTGTGATCGTGGGCAGGCGGATACTGTTGATCCGCAAGAAGCGCGGACTCGGCGCGGGCAAGATCAACGGTCCCGGCGGTCGTCGCGAGCCAGGCGAATCGTTCGCCGACTGCGCGATCCGGGAAATGCAGGAGGAGCTCCGGATAACGCCGCTCCACCTCGAGCGCGTCGGGATTCACCGGTTTCAATTCATCGACGGCTACTCCACGCATGTCCACGTCTTCCGCGCCGACGGTTTCGACGGAGAGCCGACGGAAACCGACGAGGCGACACCGTACTGGGTCGATGTCGACGCCATTCCGTTCGATGAGATGTGGGAGGACGATCGCTACTGGCTTCCCCTGGTCGTTGCGGGTCGCCGCTTCGCAGGCCGCTGGATTTTCGACGGCGATCGGATGCTGGACCATTCCCTTGACGTTCTTCCCTGAGGACGGTCCTCCGGCGTATCCCCGGGGTTGGCGGGTGACTACGCGTGGCGTATGATGCCGCTTGAGTATCTGTTTGCCGGGCCGGCGGGTTGACCCGGTGATCGGAGGAGATGTGGCGCGTACAAGATTCGACGACGCCGACAGTGCGGTCTGTCCCTGCTGGCGCTGGCTGAAGGCGGCGTTGGCGCCGGTCGCCGCGATTCTGCTTCTCGTGGCGGCCGCCACCCTGAGCGGCGCCGGGGGTGCCGGCGGCGTCGCCGCGGAAGCGGTGAGCAAGCCGGGGCCGAGTGCCTGGACCAACGACCTGACACCGATTGCGGCCGCCGACTGGAACTACGACCTCGCGGCGCACCTGCTCGAGCGGGCCGGCTTCGGCGGCACTCCCGAGGAGATCGAGCGGCTGGCGGAAATGACGCCGGCCGAGGCGGTGGACACGCTGGTCAACTATCAGAGCCAGCCGGACAACGCCCCGGCGTTCGAGCCTTCTCCCATCTGGGATTCAGGCATGGACCCGTTCCCGAAGAGCCGCGCCGAGGCGGTCCGCATCGCGCGCGAGCAAGGCGTGTCCATGGGGGTCGAACCGCTCCCGGAGGGCGAGTCGCGGCGGCTGCAGCCGGTTGTGAACAAGTTCTTCTACGGCCTGCGGTCCAACGCTATCGAGACGCAGCGGCTCGCCACCTGGTGGGGCGAACGGATGCTGGTCACTCGGCGCCCGCTTGAAGAGAAACTGACCCTCTTCTGGCACGGACACTTCGCGACCGGCAACACGAAGGTGCGCGACGCACGGATGATGCATCAGCAGATCGAGATGTTGCGCGCCAACGCGAACGGAAGCTTCCGTGATCTGCTGTTCGGCATCCTGACCGACCCGGCGATGCTCGTCTATCTCGACAATGGCGAGAACGTCAAGGATCACCCAAACGAGAACTTCGGCCGCGAGCTGCTCGAGCTCTTTTCGCTCGGGGTGGGGAACTACACCGAGACCGACATCCGGGAGGCGGCGCGAGCCTTCACGGGCTGGACCAACGATGCCCTCGAGTTCAAGTTCGACGCCGAGCAGCATGACTTCGGCGAGAAAACGTTTCTGGGGCGGACCGGCGATTTCGACGGCGGCGACATCATCGACATCATTCTCGAGCAGGATGCTGCCGCGGAGTTCATGAGCGCGAAGCTCTACCGCTTCTTCGTGCGCGAAGAGATCGACGAGGCGGTCCGCAACGACCTGGCGGCGACGTTCCGTGACGCCGACTACGCGCTCCGCCCGGTTCTCCGGCGCATGTTCCTGTCGAGGGACTTCTACAGTCCCGCGTCGTACGCGACGCAGATCAAGAGCCCGGTCCACCTGGTGGTTTCCACCTATCGCAAGCTGGGGCTCACGGAGCTGCCGACCATCCCCGATTTCAATCGGCTCACCGCCGGGTTGGGGCAGACACTCCTCAATCCGCCGAATGTTGCGGGCTGGGCCGGCGGCCGCACCTGGGTGACGCCAGCGACGCTGCTCGAGCGTGGGAACCTGTTCCGCGACGTCCTCTATCCGGACACCGACGGTTTCTGGGCGCCCGACCGGGTCGTTCCGGGCATCTACCGGCAGGTCGAGGAGCGGCTGGCGCAGGGAATGAACATTACTGCCGCCACCCAGGAAGGCGATGCCGAGTCGAGCATGCTGGCGGATCGCGACGAGGACTACAACACGCGCTACGGCGGCTACATGGGCTACGTGATTGCGTTCGAGCGTCTTGTTCCGATCCCGCGCCGTGTGGCCGACCTCGACATGGTGAGGCTGCTCGAGGATGCCGGCGTTTCGTCGGTCGACGATGTCGTCGACCACCTGCTGCGTCGCTTCCTGCGGGTCGAGTTGAGTGACGCCGACCGTGGCGTGATTGTCGACTTCCTTCGCGAGCAGTTGGGCGCGGACAGAGTCGAGGACGCCACACCCCGGACGGAGTCGGCGCTACGCGCGCTGCTGTACCTGATCCTGAGTACGCCGGAGTACCAACTGGCCTGACAGAGCCGGAGGAGAGAACGATGGCCCGATTTAGCTGCGGTTGTTCACGGCGGGACTTCCTGATCAAGGGGATGTACGGCCTGGGTGTCGGCGCAACGCTACCGGTGCTACTCAACCGAACGTCGGCGGCGCTTGCGGCCCAGGCGTTGCAGGGCACCAGCATGGAGAACAGTCCGGAGCGCATCCTGGTTGTGGTAGAGCTGTCCGGCGGCAACGACGGACTCAACACCGTCGTGCCGTACGGGGACGACGCGTACTACCGGGCGCGCCCCGCCATCGGCATCCCGAAGTCGGAGGTCATCAGGCTCGACGACCACTTTGGGTTGCACCCGTCGATGGTCGGCTTCGAGCGCCTCTACAAGGACGGCCAGATGGCAGTCGTTCACGGTTGCGGGTACGACAACCCGAGCCTGTCGCACTTCTCGTCGATGGGCTTCTGGCACACCGGCGTCCCGAACGGGGGCGAGTCGCTCGGCTGGCTCGGCCGGCTGGCCGACGGCGCCTACGACCACGACGCACAGGGGAACCGGATCGTCAACATCGGCACGCGGCAGTCGCTCGCCGTCCGCGCGCAGCACCATTCACCACTGGTGTTCAACGACCCGCGAACGTTCCGGCGCGAGGGGGCCGAGAGTGAAAAGGCTGCTATCGGCCGGCTGACGTCGGCCGGCGCCGCCGAGAACCCGGCGCTTGAGTTCCTCGCGGGCACCGCGAAGAACGCGGCCGAGAGTTCCGATTTCGTCCGACAGGCGTCCGCCTCCTACCGGACGACGGTCGACTACGGCATCGGCGGTCTTTCGAGTCCGTTGCGGCAGGTGGCGGCGCTGATCAACGCCGACATGCCGACACGTCTGTACTACGTCGTTTACCAGGGCAACTCGTTCGACACGCATGTGCACCAGATGGATCCGCACGCGCGGCTGCTCGCCTACACTGCCGACGCGATCCGCGGCTTCATGACCGACCTTGACCGGATCGGCCGCGGCGACGATGTCGCGATGATGGTGTTCACCGAGTTTGGGCGGCGCGTGGAGGAAAACGGCAGCCTGGGCACCGACCATGGCACGGCGACGCCGATGTTCGTCATTGGCAACCGTGTCAAGGGTGGTCTCTATGGCGAGCCGCCGAGCCTGACCGACCTGGACGACGGGAACCTGATCAAGACGACGGACTTCCGCCGGGTCTATGCCACGATGATCGACGAGTGGCTCCGGTTCGACGATTCCCCGCAAGTGCTGAAGGGATCGTTCGACCCGATGGGGGTCTTCGCCTAGGACTCTGCGCCGTGGAACGGCGCAGGCTCCCTAGCCGGAGGGTGCGCCGGTGTCCGCGCCGGCGCCGTGCGGCCGGGCCTCAAGTCGCTTGGCTTTCTCGACGAGCGTCGTCCGCTTGATGTTCAGCAGCCGCGCTGCCTGCAGCTTGTTGCCCCCCGTCCGTTCGAGCGCGGCGTGGATCAGCCCGGCCTCCACCTGCTGCAGGTAGACGGGGAGGTCCAGTCCGGCGTCGGGCAATTCGGGCTTGGTATCGGCGCCGCCGCCGCCTCGCCGGATCTCTTCGGGCAGATCGTCCGCCACGATCCGGTTGCGACCGGGACTGAGCGCCAGCGCCCGTTCAATGGCGTTCTCGAGTTGCCGGACGTTGCCCGGCCACCGATACATCATCATCTGGCGCATCGCCTCCTGGGAAACGGCGACATCCTCCCGAGGCGGCGTCTGGGCGGCGCCGATCCGGGCGACGAACTCCCGTACCAGCAACGGAAGGTCCTCTCGCCGATCGCGTAGTGGGGTCAGGTGAATCGGAATGACATTCAACCGGTAGTAGAGGTCTTCCCGGAACTCGCCGGCCTCGACCTGTTCCGCAAGTTCAGCGTTGGTCGCCGCTACGACGCGCACGTCCACCTTGATCGGATCGTTTCCGCCGACACGCTCGAACTCCCGCTCCTGCAGGGCACGCAGCAGTTTCGCCTGCAGATTGATGCTCATGGTGGCGATTTCGTCGAGAAAGAGCGTCCCGCGGTGTGCTTGTTCGAACCGGCCCTTCCGGTTGGCCACCGCGCCGGTGAACGCGCCGCGGACATGACCGAAGAGCTCCGCTTCAAGCAGTGTTTCCGGGATGGCGCTGCAGTTGAGGGCCACGAAGTGTTCGCGCCGGCGCGGACTGTTGTGGTGGATCGCACGCGCCACGAGTTCCTTCCCGGTGCCGGTCTCGCCAGTGATCAGCACGGTGCTGGTCGTGGCGGCCAACGTCTTCAGCAGCTCGCGCAGCTTCTGCATCGGCCGGCTCTCGCCGACAATTCCCTCGAGGCGATAGCGCCGCTGGAGCTGCGATCGAAGGTACTCGTTCTCGGACCGGAGCCGCCGGCGTTCGAGGGCGCTCGCGAGCGTGTGCAGCAGGCGGTCGAACGGACAGGGTTTCTCGATGAAGTCCGCCACTCCCTGTTTGACGAGGGTGACGGCGGTTTCGACGGTGGCGTACCCCGTCACTACGACGGCCACGATCTCCGGATAGCGTTCCAGGGCGGCCCCGACGACGGCCGTCCCGTCCATGCCCGGCAGGCGGAGGTCAGTGATGACGACATCGAAAGCGAACTCCGCGAGCCGTTCGCGGGCAACCTCGCCGCTTTCCGCCTGGGTGACACGATAGCCGTGCTCGGCGAGGCGCTCCGCCCAGGATTCGCGTAGCGGCGCCTCGTCCTCGACAAGAAGCAGGTGTGTCTCGTGCTCCGATGCGTGCATGCAAGACTGTCCAGAGGGTGTCAGTATTTTGACGGTGGGATCGGTTGAGGGTCAAGCACTCCAACGGGCATCCGGCGGGGGCTACAGTTGGCGCGCCTCCCTGCCGATACCCCATTCGTGACAGGACGCTGACGAATCCGGCGTCCTGTCCCGGTTGTGTCATTCGCAGCGGAGAACAGAGACATGAACGTGGACCGAAAGACCGTCTCGATCATGAAGGCCTGCGAGTTGGTAGGTGTTAGTCGGCGCACGATCTACAACTGGATTGCCAGCGGCAAGGTGGAATATGTTCGGACCGCCGGGGGTTCTGTGCGGATCTTCGCCGACACGCTCTGGCGCCAGCCAGATCCCGCCCTGGCCCACAGCACGCTAAGCGATTCCCCCACCCAGTAGGCACTGCATCGGCACAAGTCAGAGACTCGACCCGACTGTGCCGAATCCAACCCCAAAACTTGATTCCGACCGCCAAGAATTTGACGGTCGCCGTGTCTGGCGTCAGCCCGTTGACGCACACTCTGGCCCGCCAGTGCCAGTTATTGCCTGCTGCTGCCCATCCCGTCACAGGGGTGTCATTTCGACACAAGGCATTGATTAATAAGGGGTTATAGGGGACACCGGTAACCCCGGATCGGACTTGCGCAATCGGGTCTGCACGGGTTGGCACGGTTCTTGCTCAATGCGAGTGGCATGGAGAAACAGAGTCGACCCCAAACGCGACAGGAACGGATCGATGCGGGAATGCCTTTCGTCGGCGCACTTGCCCGGCGGATGGCGGCGCAGATGCCGAATCAGATCGATGCGGGCGATCTGATGCAGGATGGAATGATCGGCCTGATCGACGCCGTCGAGAGGTTCGATTCCGCCCGCGGCATCAAGTTTGAGACGTTCGCGGAGCGGCGCGTCCGCGGCGCGATGATCGATGCGCTACGCCGAGGAGCCTGGCCACGCGGCATCCGGCGCGTGCGCCGCGAGGTGAACGAGGCGCGTGAGAAGCTACGCACCGAATTGGGCGCGGAGCCCAGCACGTCAGACATTGCCCGGCACCTCCGGATGGACGAGCGCAAGCTCGCCAGGACACTCCGTCGGATCGGTGTCATTGAGGCGACGTCGCCGTTGGCGACAAGCGAGATGGTAGAAGCGGCGGACCTGCCGCCGGTGATGTCTCCCAGCGTGCCTCCGGCCCCGGACGAAGCCTGTGAACGCGTCGAGGTTCAGGACCGCATTCGTGCCGCCATCGCCATGCTGCCTCCGCGAGAGCGGAAGGTGGTGACGTTGTACTACTACGGCGACGTCACGATGAAGGAGATTGGCGCCGAGATCGGTGTCAACGAGTCGCGCGTCTCGCAGCTCCGCGCCCGCGCCATCGGACGGTTGCGAGGCCTGCTGGCGCCTGACCTGGCACCGGAGCTGCTCGCGTCAACGCTGACTCAGGCAGTCCCAAACCCTGGTTCGAAGAGAGGATTGCGCATGGCCAAGGCGAGTCTCACGCCGTCGCGACCCGCCGAGCGTCCTGTCGCCAAGCGTGTGGCGGCGCGGTAGCCCTCCCCGCGCCGTCCCGACCCGGACGGCCCCGACCGCTGTCCTCCGCGGCGGGGCGTCCGGGCAAACTTTCTAGCCGACTGTCGGCAGTTCCATTCGGAACGAAGCCCCGCCACCGGGGCTCGACTCAACGCGCAGCCGTCCGCCATGGTCGGCGACGATCGATTGCGCGACGGTCAGGCCCAGACCGGTCCCCTTGCCGGGTGACTTCGTAGTAAAGAAGGGGTCGAAGATCTTCTCCTGCACGTCCAGAGGGATCCCTGGTCCATCGTCGTGGATCTCAAGGACCACCAGGCGCTGATCGACATCGTGCCAGGAACGTGCGATCAGGGTTCCGCGACCGTTGGTGGCCAGCATGGCCTGCTCGGCGTTGATCACCAGGTTCAGCAGCACCTGTTTCAGGTGATGCGCGTCGGCGAAGACCCGCGGTAGTCCGGTTGCCAGCGCATCGATGGTGGTGACGTTGGAAACCCGTTGATCGTAGGCCCTCAACGAAAGCGTTTCCCGCGCCACCTCGTTGAGATCGACCATGCCGCGGGTCGTGTGACGCTTACGTGAGAAGTCGAGCAGGTTGCGAACGATGCGCGCCGCCCGCTCAGACTCACTCAGGATCGTCTTGATTCCCCTCTGCGACAGATCGTCGTGATGCCTTCCGGTGAGTCGTTCCGCCCAGGTGAGAATGGTCGCAAGCGGGTTGTTCAGTTCGTGGGCGACACCCGAGACAGTCTGGCCCAGGGCCGCGAGCTTCTCCGCCTGCAGCAACTGGTGGTACATGTCACGACTCTGGTCCTCGAGGGCGCGCCGCTCGCTCACGTCCCGCAGCACAGCTTCGACGCGTACGGTTCCATCGCCGTTGATGCGCGTGGCGTGTGCGGTCACCTCTACCCAGATCGGCCTCTCGTCGATGCGTCGCAGGCGAACGAGGTGATCGGTCACGGCACCGTCCCGGAGCAACTGACCAACCACGGCGCGGTGCGCGGTGGCGTCCGCAAAACGATTCACGTCGAACGGGCGCACGTCGCGGTCCGCCGTGCCCGGTTCGAAGCCGAACATCAACTTCAGATACGGATTGGCGACAATAGTCGTGCCGGCGCCAGTCCGAGGAAGCAGGCCGACGTACATCCCGGTGTGTACGTTGCGGAAGAGCCGCGCGAGCGCGTCACGCCGATCGGCGTGAAGTGACCCCTCGGGCTTGTCGGATGTCGCGTGCCGGTCTGCGTCGGACGGCACGGCCCTGGCTCGTCCTCGTCGCTAGTTCGCGTCGACGGGAGGAGCCGGTGTCGGCGTGTGCAGTGGTGAGCCGGCGTACATCTGTTCAATCTCGTCCCGGATGTCGGTCACGCGTGCCCCTGAAGCGTACATCTGCATCGCGGTCCTTCCGACGTCGACGCAGGCGATGCAGGCCATTCCGTGCTCTTCCCACTGGCGCACAGTGCCGTCGGCGTTCCGCTCGCGGACGAAGCAGTCGGCGTTCCGCCGATGGCCGCGGGTCTCGCAGCCACAGAAGCAGGGTACGTATTCGAGCACTTCCGGGTGGCGCGCGGCAAACAGGTACACGTCGCGGATTACCTCGGGGTCGCGCGGAATCAGATTGGCCTGCAGTTGCAGCGGCGGCATCGCAGCGTCTGCCGGTGGCGTGGGGGTCCGCTCCTCGGGCGGCGGCGCTGGCGGCGCCGGCGGCGGTCCGGGTGTCTCCGCCGCCGCGTCGGCGACAGTTTCACCATCGGGAGCTTCTGCCGTCTCGCTCCCGCCGGTCAGTCCCAGGAAAGCGATCACGGCAAGCCCGATGACCGCGCCACCGATCAGAATCCAGGGCGGCCCGCCACTGCTCGCGACCGCGCGCTCGGGCGGCGGTGTAACCGATCCGCGGCCCCGTGCCTTGTTTTTCCCAGCCATACCGGCATCTTACCACGGGACCGACGGTCCGCCGGAGCACGTGCGGTGTCAGTACTCGGCGCCGCCCCCGCCGTTTCCGCCGTTGCCACCGATGAGTCCGCGCACCTTCGGACCGAGAGCAAAGGTCATCGTCCCGTCGATCACAACCTCATCGCCCACGCGGGCGAAGCCCTTCAGGCGCCCCATCCGGCTCCGGAGCCTGACTACCTCCGCCTCGATCACGACGACGTCCCCCGGGTGAACCGGTCGATGGTAACGGACTCGCTCGATGCCGGTAAAAAAGGGCAACTTCTGGCGGTTCTCAGGCTTGGCGAGGATCAGGATGGCGCCGACCTGGGCAACGGCCTCGGTCAGGATTGTCGGCGGGAGGGCCGGCGCGGCGCCGGGAAGAGTGGAAAGGTACCGTTCGTTCAGCGAGACGTTCTTGACACCGACAATCCGCCTGTCCTGCTCGAACTCCGTGATCCGATCGACAAGAAGAAAGGGATAGCGGTGAGGCAGGATCCGTTCGATAGCGGTGTTGTCGAGGGGGAGCGTCAGATAGTCGGTCACGGCGCAGAGTATATAGATCCTTCCTGGCGTTTGATGTGCCGGTCAGTCCGAAAGGAATGGCCGCGCCGAGGTCCGGTGTTCGAGTGGGTGCGGGATGCTTCCTGTTTTGCCAGCGCCTGCCTGAATTGTCACATCCCGCAGGACCTCGGCGCGGTTGACCGTATGGAAAGCAAGTTCCGTGCCAGAGCGAGCAGTTCCTTCAAAGAAGCTGGGGTTGTCCAGTGTTCTCTGGGCGTTCCGGCCTCCTCCGGCCGCGTCGGGCGCAATTGTCGCGTCAACCAATCGACGCAGGTTTCCACTCCGGAATACGGTCTTGGCCTCTTCAGGTGACGGGTGCTGGGCGACCATCGGAGCCGCAGGCGACGATGGTCAGGCGTGAGCGCGGCCAGCGGTGTCCGCCGCCGGATCCGCGGAAACAAGCGTCGCGAGTTGCGCGGCGACAATTTCAACGGTGGATTGCACCGCCTCGCTCCGCTCCCATCCGTCGTTCAGTTCGAGGGACAACACCCCGCTGCAACGTTCGGGCGAGACGAGAGGTGCGACGATCGCGCCGTAGGATCCGACGCCCTGCGACGCAACGACGTGCATCCGGCCTTTGCGCCAGGCAGCCGCAGTGGCGTTGTCGCCATCGCACGGCAACGGGCCGATCCGGCCAAGCGCTGCGGAGGAGTAACCGTGACCGACCGCCGGACGGAGAGCATTGCCGGTCCCGTCAAGCACCCAAACGATGATGCCGCTCGCGTTCAATATCTGGGCCGCCCGGGCGAGTAGTGCCGGCAGATCAGCAGGGCTGTTCGAGCGGACCAAGTCCGTGCAGAGATCAGCCGCTCGCTGCAGGTCGGGAGACGGCTGTGCGGCGGGCGTGGCAATTGCCGCCGGTTGCGACATTGCCTCGGTCGTGGTAGACGGTGCGTCCGGCGCTGCCGCGATTCCGATGTCGTCCGTCTCCTTGAGTCCGAGCAGATCTCCCGTGCCGTCTCTTCTGGCGAAGTCGACAGAGGTGTCCTCCTCGGAATCGATTCCCGCAAGCGGCGTCCCGTCGGTCTCCCCGGCCTCGTCCGTCCGGGCGCCGCCGCTACGCGGCAGCAGCAGCAGCACTACCAGGAGTACCGCGCCTGCACCGCCCGCCAGCAGGATCCCTTCGGTCCACCGTTCCGCCGCAATGGCCGCCTGGAGCGAGGCTCCCTCCGAGATGCGGGCCCGCTCCAACCGATCCACTACCGCGGCCGTCAACTCGCCGGTATCGGTGAAGATCAGATCGGAGGCGATGAGGTGGCGCTCCGAGAGCACGTGTTCGCGAATCTGGACATCCGTCCGCTGAAGGGAAGCGACAATCGCCGCCGCATCTGTGAGCGCGCCGATCGCACCGGTGGCGGTAGCGTCGCCCGCCAACGCCGACAGATAGGCGCCTACCTCCTCGAATCTGCGGGTGACATCCACCATCCAGGACTGGGCGCCCTGTCCGGCGGAGACGTACGCGTGCTGAGCGGCGCGCAAGTCACTCAGCGCGACGGTGAGTAGCCAAGTGTCCTCAGCGAACACTTGCTCCGCCATCCGATGGTTGGCAATGCGCTGTTCAGCGCGGAAGATCTGCAGGGAGGCTACGACAATGGCCGCGAGCATGGTGACAACGAGGACCACTCTCAGCCAGAGCCGGCGCATCTAGGGCTCCTATGATAGCAGACCCACACATCTTGTGGTGTCAGTAGTTGCGAACCGGCACATGATGGGTAGCATGCCGGCCTGCAATCAACCGATAGGACGGAGAGAGCGGTAGGATGGAGAGAGCCGTCCGTACCGGTATGCAGGCGGGGATCATTATCAATCCGGCGGCAGGGCGGAGTGGCGCGCACCGGGCGGAGGGGCATCGACGACGCGCCGAAGCCGCGCTCGCGCGCTACGCCGTTGACGGGCAGGTTCGTCTGACGGAGCGCCCGAAGGGCGCAAGCGCGCTGGCCCGCGCGATGCTGGATGCCGGGGCGGGCACAGTCGTGGCCTGGGGCGGCGACGGGACGGTCAACGAGGTGGCGAACGAAGTGAGGGGAGCCGGCGCCGTGCTGGGCGTCGTTCCCGGCGGGTCAGGGAATGGTTTCGCTCAAGGACTGGGTCTCGCACGCCAGCCGGATGAAGCGCTGCGGACTGCGTTGACCGGACCGGAGCGCGTGATCGACACCGGAACGATTGACCAACGGCTCTTCGTCAACGTCGCCGGCATCGGCTTCGACGCACACCTCGCGAGCGTCTTCAACAGCCTGACGACGCGCGGGCCGACGGCCTACTTCCGCGCCGGTCTGCGCGAGCTGCTGACCTACCGCGCCGCCCGCTACACCATTCGGACCGCCCGCGGCACGATCGACTCGCCGGCCTACCTATTGGCAATTGCGAACTGCACGACCTACGGAGCCGGCATGATGATTGCGCCGCGAGCGCGCCCGGACGATGGCCTGCTCGATCTGGTCGTCGTTCCAGAGCGATCCATTCCCTGGATACTGTGGCGGCTGCCCTACCTGTTCGCGGGCCGGATCGACCGGGTGCCGGGCCTGCGCCACCTGCCGGAATCGTCGATCGAGATCGAGAGCGACCGCCCGCTGGTGTTTCACGTCGACGGCGAGGTGTACGCGGCGCGCGGCGACGGCCTCCGCGTCAGCGTCAATCGTTCGTCGCTACGGGTGCGGGCGCCGAGCCAGGTCTGAGAATCGCATACGCCGGCAGCCCGATTGCTTCCAGGCTTTCCATCACCTCGCGCGCGGGGGAGGCACCCAGATCTTCGGCCTGGAACTTCACCTTGACATAGCCGTCGAGCGCGGTCTGCACACCCTCTGCTTTCAGCGTGGTCCGGTCCATCGTCAGGCAGTTCTTGCACCAGGTGGCCCAGATGTCGAGGAGTACGGGCTTCTGTTCCGCTTCCGCCGCCGCCAGGCCCAGATCGAGCGACGGGTACCACCCCTCCGCGATCATCTCCTGCACGCTCTCCGCCACGAGATCGGGATCAACCCAGCGCTGGCTGAACAACCCGTAAGACAGGTACCCGTAGTAGACGGCGGTTCCCAGAATGAAGACGCCGAACGCCTGCTTGACTCGCACCATCCAGGGCCCCGGCTTGGGCAGCGCGGTCAGCCCCGCGCCAGCTATCGGCCAGGGTATGGCCATGCCAACCCCCAGGATGAACGGCAGTGCCAGCGCCAGTGTGACCCCGGTGCCGTACAGGTTGCTGGAGAAGACGATTACCTGAATGACGACCGGCGCGACGCACGCTCCGGCGAGGAGCGCCGCCACGGCGCCCATGCCGAACGCCAGCAGGAACGTGCCCTGTCCCGATCCTCCGCCCGGCAATCGGCTCTGCAGGCTGGAAAAATCGATGGTCAGGACGTCGAACATCGCCAGCCCCAGAACGACGAACAGCAGCGCGATGCCAAGGTTGAACCAGGGTGACGCGTTGATGGTCCCGAACGTGCCAGCCGTAAGGATCACGGCGAGCCCGAGTCCGCCATAGACAATCGCCATCGCAGCGCCGTAAGCGCTACCGAGCGCGAAGCCGCGCCAGCGCGAGGAGGCGCGGGCGCCGGCGCCGATGATGGCGAGGTTGATCGGAATCATCGGCAGGACGCACGGCGTGAGATTGAGCGCCAGCCCGCCCAGCAGGATCAGCGCCAGTATCGCGATGGGTCCGCGTCCGTCGAACCAGCCGCGTTCGGCTTCCCCAGTCTCGGCCCGCCGGATGAACTCGAGGAACTGCTCTTCATTCAGGAAGCCGCCTGCCGTTGCCAGTACGTCGAATCGACCGAACCGGGCAAGGGCCGCCTCGCCATCGGCGGCGACGCCGTCGACCGGCGCGGCTGCGGAAGCGGACGGCTCAGGAGCGGGCGCGGCGGGCGGGTCGGTGAAAACCATGTCCGCGAACAGCGCCGCCTGGGCGGTCGGGGCGGGTGTGGCGTCCGCTGCGGCGACCCGCACCGGGAAACTCACCTCGGCGGTGGCGGGTATGTAGCACATCCGCTCGTCGCAGGCCTGGTAGCGGAGCGTACCCGGCACCAAGTAGTCGCCCGGCGCAAGATCGCCGGCGACCGCGAACGACGCCCCGATCACGAACTCCTCCTCGAAGACCGCCAGCGGCTTTTCCGCCCCCTGTTGTTCCAGCAGGATCGGCTCGGGCCACGCGAGGCCTTCGAGGGTCATCCCCTGCGGGGGATCGAGTGTGAGGACCGTGGGGATCAGAAAGTCCTCGAGAGGCGCCTCCGAGTTCACGTGCAGGCCGTTCCCGGACGGCGACAGGGTCGCGTCGAGCGCGACGCGGTAGGTCGATCCGGCCAGCGCCATGTCGGTCTCGCCCACCGTCTCGATGTCGATGGAGATCCGCGTCACCTGCGCCGATGCGGACGTCGCACCGCCCAGCGAGAGCGCCAGGAGCGCCATGGGCAGCAGCGATTTCGCACGGCTCGTGCCCGGTCGGCGGTCGGGGCAGTTCCTCATGGCTACTCTGACGGTCGCTAATCGAGATCGACGATCGCCGCCCGGTCTTCGTTCACCCTCACGCCGCGAAGATTGCCCCGTAGCGGATGGCGCAGTTCGGTCACCTCACCGGTGACGTGCGCGACCAGGGTTTCGTCCGGTGCGCCGCGGTATTGCAGCGTCACGGTTACCGGGAACTCGAAGAGCTTCCCTCGCTGTTGGAAGCGGAGCAGCACTTCGTTCGCCTCACCCGTGTCTGCCGCCGTCTGGTAGTTGAACGTCAGGTTCGGAACGTCGTCGTCATGAATCCAAAGCTCGAAGAACTGATCGAGCGAGCGGCCCGATTCGGCCTCGAACGCCCGGATGAGGTCGTCGGTTCCGGCCTTCTGGAAGCGCATCTCGTAGTAAAAACGGCGCAGGGCGGCGAAGAAGGCGTCATCACCAATAGTTCGCCGCAGCATGTGGAGTACGAGCGCCCCCTTGTTGTAGACGATCGCACGGAAGACACGCGGTTCCGCGTCGATTCGCCCGAGGCGGTTTCCGAGGTACACCGGGCCCTCATCCGAGTGGCGGAGGCTCCAGCGGTGCATCTGGGCGATCACATCCGCGAACGCCTCGGCCCCCAGGCTGTGTTCGGCGTAGAGAGCCGCGAAATACTGCGCAAGTCCCTCGCTCAGCCAGTGTTCGTGGTAGTTCTTCCAGCCGACGGCCTGACCCCACCACTGATGCGCCAGTTCGTGCGCTACGAAGAAGGCGGGATAGCCGCTGAACGCAACCGGGTCGGTCCGCCAGGACAGGATGTTGCCCGCCGCCCTGGGGAGCGGCTGATTCAGAACCGCGAAGTAAGCGGGGCTGTGACCGCCGGGCAGGAAGGCGTCGGACAGAAACAGCGTGAAGGTCGGATACGGCATGTCCCCGATCACCGATCCGTAGAAGTGGAGAATCTCCTCCGCTTCCGTGTAGAAGCTCTCGATTCGATTGCGCGTTCGCTCGTTCGAAACGACGGCGAGATGGACGCCGTCGTAGGACACGCCGCCAGGATTGTCGGACGTGACGGGAGCGGGACCGCCGCCGGCGAACTCGACCGACACGACGCGGGGACCGCCGCCCACCGTGCCGTCGGCGGACACGCCGGCAGGCTCGAAGCGGCTGATGGCGAGGGAGAGATAGCGCGCAGGCTGCAACGTGACAAAGCGGAAGGTCTGCCAGTCGTCATCCGCCGACTCTGTGGTTGCCGCCACACCTTCGGTCGGTCCATCTTCTTCGGGCGCGCCGCTCGCCACGACGGCGTAGTCGGCCGGTACCGACAGGTCCATCGTGGCGGTCGCGTAGTCCGAGACCGGCGCCTGCGGGTACCAGTAGGTGCTGTTGCTGTAGATGTAGCGTGGCGCCTGGATGCCGAAGGGCACGGTGGCGTCTACGAGGATTTGCTGCCGGCCGATCCAGTTCTCGTCGAGCTCCTGGGCTTCGAGCACCCCCGAGTAAACAACGTCGAGAACGATCTCGGTGCCGACGAGGGGCGACCCGGGCGGGAGGCTCACGACCACGTTGTCGCGCCCGGGTACCCGGAAGAAGAGAAGCGGCCCCAACTGATCGGACACGATGGAGTGAACGTCCAGTTCGTCGGCCAGCCGCAACGTCAGCGTCGTCAGGTTCGGGGTTCCAATCCGTAGCGCGACCCGGGCGCGTCCCTCGATGAAGCAGCCCACGAGTGAGGGTCGCGCGCTCAGGCTCTCCCGCCTGACCCCTTGCGGTGTGAACGACGCCGTGATGCGGTAGTCGCGCACATCGTACGCTCGCGTGTCGTCCTCGCTGTAGTAGCGATCATTTGTCGCCCGCTTCTCCGCAGACGGGTAGAGCGAGATGATCGTCTGTGACTCGCGCTCGTAGAGGCTGATGTCCTCCGGCTGGCCGAGGGACCGGGTATAGGTCAGGGTGCCGTACCGCTCCGTCACGATCTCGGAGACGATGTCGCCTGCGCTGGGTGTCAACGACCAGGTCCGTTCGCTCAGTTCGCTCAGATCGATGGCGAACGACAGCGGAACGAACTGATCGAACAGGTCGCGCGCGCGTTCGTACTCGCCTCGGGGCGCTGTCCGTTCGACCAGCGCCGGGGACGACACGAGTCCGGGGAAGGTGACGGGATTCAGCCGAACGTAGGCCGCCGACATCTCGGCTTCCAGGGTCTCCTGGCCGGCGCGGATCCGGACCTGACCTCGTTCCGCTTCCGGCTCGGGGGAGAAAGTGAGCACGCCGTCACCCAGGAGCAGCAGCGCTGTCACCTCACCCGCTTCGGTCTCGGCAACGAAGGCGAAGCCGTCCGTCATTCGTAGCGCCATATCCTCGTCCGACACCACCAGGCCTGCGGCGTCGTACGCCATGTCCTCCCGAAGCGACAGGTTTATCAGGCCACGGATGGCATCGACCTCATCCATGGCCGCTATCTGCCAGCCGAGGGACGCCCCGGCGCTGCCCGCCACGTCCCCGTCGGGTGGCGTGTCGTCCAGCACTCGCGCGGCCGCTGCGGGATCGGGTGTCACCTCGATCCTCCAGGTGCGGAGAACCCCCTCCATGCCCTGCGCCGTGAAGACCTCAGCCGTCAGTTCGTAGCGGTCAGGCACGGTCTCGGGATCGCCCGTCTCCGTCTCGGCGTCCGTTTCGAGCGGCCGGAGAAAACGGGGCCGCGCTACGGCCTCGTCGACCTCCGGTCCAAAGACCTCCTCGCTGAAAATCCTGGCCGCGTTGAGGTCAGCGCTGGCGGCCAGCAACGAGAGGAACGCGCCGGGTTCACTGTCGCGCAACGCCGCTTCGAGGCGGGCGACGAGTGGTTCGAGTTCATCGAGTGTCGGGAACGGCCCTTCCGCTTGGGCCGACGCTGGCGTTGCCACGGCGAACGAGCAGACTACGAGGCACGTTGCGAGCAAGGCTCTGGCAGTGCGGTGCCTGATCATCTGTTATCCCTCCAGGAACCGCGCGGTGAACGACTCGATGGCATCGAAGTACCGATGGAGAACCGCTGGCTGGGCCAGATAGACGATCCGGAAGTAGCCGTCCGCCGGGTCGGTACCGAAGCCGGAACCGTAGACGCAAAGCAGACCCGTTTCGCGCAACAGCCTGAGGACGAAGTCATTGTCCGTCCTGCCGGGGGGGAGCTCCACCTTTGGCATTGCGTAGAACGCCGCTGCCGGCGGCACGCACGAGATACCGTCGATCGCATTGAGGCGCGTCGCAGTCACGGCTGCCCGCTCTCGCAGCGCCGCGAGGAATGCGGTCTGGTGCGACCGGTCGCCGTTCAGCGCCGCTGCTACCGCGAACTGCATTGGGCCGGAACTGCAGATCCGCCCGTCCGCCATGTCCTTGATCGCTTGCAGCACGGGATCCAGCCGCGGACTGCCGCCAACCGCCATCCAGCCGGCACGCCATCCAGGCGCCAGAAATGCCTTCGACAGCGACGAGAACGACAGGACGGGCGCGTCCGGATCGTACGACCCGAGCGGAGGCACGGGCCCGTCGTAGGCGAGATCCGTGTAGCCCTCATCGGAGATGAGGACGAAGTTGTGTCGCCCCGCAAGGTCGACGAGGGCGCGGCGGCATTCCGGGCTGTAGACCGCACCGGTCGGATTGTTGGGATCGATCACCACGAGCGCTCGCGTTCGCGGTGAGATCAGGCTGGCGATGTGATCGAGATCGGGCTGCCAGCCGTTCGTCGGATCCGTACGGTAGTAGACGGCGCGAGCGCCCAGCTTGGCAAGCACTCCCGTGTAGAGGGGATAGGTCGGGACGGACACCAGCACCTCGTCGTCCCGGTCCACCAGCACGCTGAGCGCGAGGTCGATTCCCTCCGACGCGCCCGCCGTCAGCACTACGCGCTCGGGCGAGACGGCCAGACCACGAGCCGCAAAGTCGGCTGCCACGGCTTCTCGCGCCTCGATTACACCCGCCGCCGGGGTGTAGCCGTTGTGGCCGTCGCGCATCGCCCGCTCCACCGCGTCAATCAGGTGAGGCGGAGTGCGGAAGCCGAAGAGGATCGGGTCGCCGATGTTGAGGTATTCGATGTGCTGGCCGGCCGCTTCGACTTTGCGTGCTTCCGAGACGATGCTTCGGATCGCGTAGTCGAAGGCAGCGCTACGCCGCGCGACCGGAATGGCCAGCGGAGCCTGAACCGTCATAGGTGTTGATGATACTCCAGCCCCGGCGCTAAGCTGCCGCCATGGGTGCGCGGACGGAACTGCTGCCGGTGTCGCGGCCTGCCCGCGGGGTCCGGTGAGTGTGGGGTCAGTCCTGCGCCGCTTGCGTGCCGGTTGCCGACAAGCCGCCGGACGGATCGACAGACCGCTTGATCGCCTCGCGGCGGCGGTGCAGCATCCTTCGGAAGGGATACCAGAGAATCGCCAGGAACCAGAGACCCAGCGATCCGATCATTCCGGCCACAAGTGCAATCGCGCCGAGCCCGACACCCGGGCCGACGTAAGCCTCGGCGGCTGGCGCCCACGCCAGCAGCAGCAACGGGATGAGTCCTATTGCCGGTCGCATCAGAGAAGTTATCGGCCTTGGCGCCGCGCGGCAGTATACATCACGGTCCTCAGGCGACCTGTCGCTTTCCCGCCCGGACCGCTCAGGCGAGACTGGCCCGGCGCAGAGCCGCGTAGAGGTCGCGCGCCCCACTGACCAGCGCCCGATCCGCAATCTGCGGCGACTCCGTGGGCGAGCGCCTCGGTGTGAAGGCCAGCGCGGCCGCCGGAAGCTGCAGCCGGGACGCGAGTGTGGCGCAGGCGTGGTCCGGCGCGGCGCACATCCATTCGTAGCTGACGAAGATCGGGTTCACGGCGCTGTTCTCCCGGAGTCGGAGGAGATGGGTGTAGGCGGCGATCCACTGTTGCAGCCAGTATTGCGGCTCGTTGTGGTCAGCGTCCGCCGGCGCGTCGCTGCCCGGAAGCTCGAACGGGCGGTGGTCGAGGCCAAACTCGTGATGGACCAGCCAGGTCATGTAGCGGCGCGTAAAGGGGTCGTCTTGCTGCTGCGCGGAGAAGCGGCGGTGCTGAGTGAGCAGAGAGGATGCCTGTTGCAGCGGATCCCGGAACGGGACGACCAGGTGTGCAACGGGGAACGCGCGGCGAATGGATGGCAGCCGCAACAGGTTGTTGTTGTTCTTCGACAGGTAGCGGTCCGATGCATAGCGTTTCAGGACCAACGCGACATAGCGGCGGAACCGTTCCACCGCATCGCCAGCCGCCGTCATCGGGACCAGGGCATCCGGCCGGATGTAGGCGGAACCGCAGGCGATCCGCCAGAACACCTCCTCCAGTGCCTCGGGACTATCGGCATCGACGAGGACGCCGTCCCCGTGTGCGCGCTCCCGCGCCGGGATGTCGCGATGGGATCGGCTGGTGAACATCGCCCAGAGATTCGGCGCGAGGACGAAGGGCATGTCGCGGTAGCTGAGGGAAGCGAAACCGCCGGATGCGTGCAACAACCGCATCAACATCGTTGTGCCGGCGCGCGCGAGGCCGGCTACAAAGACATGCGCGCCGTCCGTCGCGGGGGCGAGTCCGCGTCCGTGCAGCAACTCCTCCAGGTCGAGCCACGTTTCCGCGACGAAGGTACGGTCGAGTGCGAGCGCGTGGAGTACCCGCGCCGCGGGACCGTATGGGCTGGATCTGGTGGACAAGGTGGCGCGCGGGTGCCGCGTTCAGTCGTGCGATTCCGGCACGCGGCGGGGGGAATCCGCCAGGGTGGCGACTGCCTCCAACGCGTCGGTCAACTCGTCAATGGCCGCCCGTTCCGCTTCGGCGGCGTACAGGATGGCGCGAGTCTCCTGCAGCGACGGTATGCACCACTCTTCGCCGTCGAAGCGGACGCGTCCGTCGGTGTCGAATTCCACCAGGACGGCATCCATAGGCTCGACGTAGAGGCGCATCTACTACTCGACCGCCTCCGGAGCGGGTTCCGCCGCCCCGGTCCTGCCGGCATCGTCGCCTGCGGTCGCGGCAGGCGATCCCTCCACGTCGAACGTCAGGGCGTCGTCCTTCAGGCCGATCCGGACCGTCCCGCCATTTTCGAGCTTCCCGAACAGGATCTCGTCGGTTAGCGGCGTGCGCACTTCCGTTTGCACGACGCGGGCGAGCGGTCGCGCGCCGTAGACCGGGTCATAGCCCTTCGCGGCGAGCCACGCGCGCGCGGCGGGTTCCAGGGTGATGGCGACTCGACGCTCGGCCAGTTGCGACTCGAGCTGGAGGATGAACTTCTCGACGATCGTCTCCATCGTCGTGGGCGCCAGCGGGTCGAACGGAACAATTCCGTCCAGGCGGTTGCGGAACTCGGGACTGAAAACCCGCTCGATCGCGGCTTTCATGCGTCCTCGCGCCGTGGTGGCGCGGTCGTCGCCGAACCCGATCGCGTCCGCGCTTGCCTCGCGTGATCCCGCATTGGAGGTAAGGATCAGGATGACGTGGCGGAAGTCGGCCTTCCGGCCGCTGTTGTCCGTAAGCGTCGCGTGGTCCATCACCTGCAGCAGGATGTTGTAGATGTCAGGATGCGCCTTTTCGATCTCGTCGAGCAGCACGACGCTATAGGGGTGCGTCCGCACCGCGTCGACGAGGAGTCCGCCCTGTTCGAAGCCGACGTACCCGGGCGGCGCGCCAATCAGCCGGGCCACGGCGTGCTTCTCCATGTACTCGCTCATGTCGTAGCGGGCGAACTCGTTCCCCAGGTGGATGGCAAGCTGCCGCGCCAACTCCGTTTTCCCGACGCCTGTCGGGCCGGTGAAGAGAAAGCAGCCGGCTGGACGGTCCGGCGTTCCGAGCCCGGCGCGCGACCGCTTGATGGCCGCCACCACCGTCCGCACCGCTTCCGACTGGCCGAAGACGACGCGCTCCAGCGCTTCGTCGAGCGTCCGGAGACGCTCCTTGTCGGACGAGGTGGCCTGCTTCTCGGGAATACGAGCCATCCGGGCGACGACCCGCTCGATGTCCTCCACCGTTACCCGCGAGGGTTCACCTTCGGACGGTTCGGCGGCCTTCTCGGCACTCGATGCCAAGACCGCAGGCTTGCCGGATCCGTCGGCCCTCCCCACGGTTTGCCGCATCCCGATCGTCGCGCCCGCTTCGTCGATAATGTCGATGGCCGCATCGGGCAGTCTGGACTCCCGCAGGTGGCGCTTGGCCAACCGCGCCGCCGCAGGCACGGTGTCCGGTGCGAACGTCACGCCGTGGTGTTCCTCGTAACGGGACTGAAGTCCTTCGAGGATCTTCGAGGTCTCGTCAATGCTCGGCTCCTCGATCACAATCTTCTGGAGCCGCCGGGCCAGCGCGCGGTCCTTCTCGATCTGCTTGAACTCCTCGAAAGTCGTGGACCCGATGACGCGGAGGTCGCCAGCGGAAAGCAACGGCTTGATCAGCGTCGCCAGGTCCATGGTCCCGCCGGTGGTGGCGCCCGCTCCTACCGTTGCGTGTACCTCGTCGATGAAGAGGATCGGCATCGGATGGTCCGCCAGCGCGTTCACGACGGCCTTGAAACGCTCCTCGAAGTCGCCACGGTAACGGGTGCCGGCAAGGAGCGCGGCCGTATCGAGCGAGAAGACCTCCGCGCCGGCGAGGCGCGCCGGTATGCCGTCCTCGGTAAGGCGGGCCGCCAGACCCTCCGCCATCGCCGTCTTGCCGACACCTGCGTCGCCCACGAAGACCGGGTTGTTCTTTCGGCGCCGGCACAGGATCTGCAGGGTCCGCTGCAACTCCGGGGTCCGTCCAATCAACGGGTCGAGCTTGCCGGCGCGGGCGCGTTCCGTGAGGTTGACGGTGTAGGTGGCGAGCGGATCGCGCGCGCTGCTCCGATCCTCGGCGCCGACGCCTGCCTCCACACCCTGGCGCGATCCGTCCCGGGCGGGTTTGAGTCCAGGCGTCTTCGTTATGCCGTGCGAGATGTAGTTGAGGATGTCGAGTCGCGTCACGCCCTGCTCGTCGAGCACCTGGGCGGCGTAGGCCTTGGGCTGTTGCAGTATGGCGGCGAGCACGTCGCCTGAACGGACCTCGTCCTTCCCGGCGCTCTGAACCTGTAGCACTGCGGTCTGCAGCACGCGTCGGAAGCTGAGCGTCTGGGCAGGCTCGCTCGTTCGCTCCCGGCGGCCGGCTGTCTCGAGGGTCGAGAGAAACTCGTCCAGCGTGCTCCGCAACGCCGGCAGGTCGGCGCCGCAGGCCGAGAGAATCCGTTCCGCCTCCGCGTCGTGCGCCAGCGCGTACAACAGATGTTCCAGTGTCAGGTGCGTATGCCGGCGCGACATCGCCTCGCGGTAGGCGACGTTCAGAATGAACTCGAGCGACGTGCTGAACATGGCGACTCGCCTACGTTGCCCCTTCTTCGAGAGTGGCCTGGAGCGGAAACCCCTCGCGCACGGCGAGCTGGCGCACCATGTCCACCTTCGTCTCCGCAATGTCGTACGGGTAGGCGCCGCACACCGCCTGCCCCTGGTTGTGGACCAGCATCATCAGACGGAACGCCTCGGCGGGTGTCTTCTGGAACACGTCTTCGAGAATCGAGACGACGAACTCCATGGTCGTGTAGTCGTCGTTCAATAACAGGACACGATACATCTTCGGCGTAACGGTCCGTTTCTCGGTCCGTTCGAGTACTTCGCCGCCGACCTGGTCGTCCGTATCGCGGTCCGGCATGGTTGCGACCGCCAGCGTACCGACAGCGCTTTCGCCGGGTCAAGCAGGGTAGAATTCGCGTCCATGGAAGCGATGGCTCCGGGCATCAGCTACGTGGATCTGGCGCACCTCGGACGCCCACGGGTGATCGCGGCGACCGTCGTGGAAGGGGACGACGGCGTGACTTTGGTCGACCCCGGCCCGGGGTCGTGCCTCGACACCCTGCGCAAGGCCCTGGACGACGCCGGCATCGCTATTGCGGACATCCGGACAATCCTCCTGACTCACATCCACCTGGATCATGCGGGGGCGACAGGTTCGCTGCTGGCCGAGAATCCCGGCATCACGGTGTACGTCCACGAGCGGGGCGCGCCGCACATGATCGATCCCGCGAAGTTGCTCGCGAGCGCCGGCCGGCTCTATGGCGAACAGATGGGAGTGCTCTGGGGAGATTTCCTGCCGGTGCCTGAGACGAACGTCCGCGTCCTCACCGGCGGAGAACGGGTCGAAGCGTCCGGCCGTTGCTTCGAGGTGGCCTACACGCCGGGTCACGCCTGGCACCATGTCAGCTTCTTCCACGCCGACAGCGGAATCGCTTTCGTCGGCGATGTCGCCGGTGTGCGGACGAGTCAGGCGCTCTTCGTCCTGCCACCGACCCCTCCACCGGACATCGACCTGGACAGGTGGATTGACAGCATCGAGTTGGTCCGCTCGTGGAATCCCTCCACGCTCCTGCTGACCCACTTCGGCCCGCATGCGGACGTTACGCCCCACCTCGATGCGGCCGTTCAACACCTGCGGGCCGTGACCAACATAGCCCGGGCCGTGATCGAAGCGGGTGGCGACGATGTTGCCCAGGTGTTTCGTTTCATCGCCCGGACGAACGCCTACATTGCCGACAACCTCCCCAAGGAAGAGGCGGCGCAGTACACGGCTGCGGCCCCGATCGATCAATGTTGGCTCGGTCTCGCCCGCTATTGGAAGAAGCAGGGCGTAACCGCGCCATAGGGGCCGCTCAGACCCCGGGCAGCGACTGCCCGCGGAGCCACCGGACAAGCGCCTTGTCGGGATCGGCAAGCTCCTCGAGCGACGTGTACCAGTAGCGTTCCCAGGCGGCCTCGGGCATTCCGGTGAAGAGCATCAGATTGAGCGGGTAGTCCTCGCTGTCGGTGCACCGGCGAAAATCGTCGCGAAAGAGGAACGTCGGTTTACCCCAGGCAATGGCGAGGCCGAGCTCCACCATCACGCCTTCGTCGGGGGGACAACCGTTGACCACTGCGAAGATTCCGTCCGCATCGCGCACGTCACGCACGTCCGCCTGACCGATCCGGTAGGCCCAACCCTCGCCCTGCTTGTCGACCTGGTTGTTGCGAGTGAAGGGCTCCCAAACGTCGGCGCCGACCGCGTCCAGGGCGGCCACGAGGGCCCGGAGAGGTCCGGCCTTCATTTGCTCCGAGAAGCCGTACGGGTTTGCCAGGTACAGGGTCTTGCGGTTGGCCACGCGCTGCACTCCCTGCGCCGTCCCGCACATCGTTCCCGTCCTGTCGGACCGGGCGCGGGTGGCGTTGGGACGGTATCAGTTACTGGAGCTACCGGGCACTTCGTTGCCGGCGATCCAGACCGACTCGAGAGTCTTGCTGTTCGTGATGTCGGCCGAGGGGTCCGCGGCATAGACGACGAAGTCCGCATGGTTGCCCGGGGCGAGCCGGCCGACGCCTTCGATGCCCAGACAATCAGCGGCGACGCTCGTCGATGCGACGATCGTGTCCATCGGCGTCATGCCCGCCTCCACCATCAACTCCAGCTCGCCGTGTTCGAAATAGCCCTGGAAGCGGCCGGCAGGGCCGGTGTCGGTTCCCATCGCGATCGGGATGCCGGCGTCGTGGAGCGCCTTCAGGTTCCGCATCGCTACCGGGAGCTGCGCCTTGTAGGTCTGCGCGCTCGAGCTGTTGCGCACGCGCTCCATCCGTTCCGGCTCCTGGAGCGCGGCCATCACTGCGGGATCCGCCTCACGCAGGAAGAAGGGATCGTCGAACCACTCCGGCCGTTCCTCGTAGACGTAGGTTGACACCTCGCGCATCAGCGTCGGGCAGTAGCACACGCCGGTTTCCTGCAGCATGGCAATCAGTTCGTCATCCACCTCGACGTCGCGGACGCTGTGCGCAAGGAAGTCGCTTCCCGCTTCGAGCAGGCCCTTCGCGTCCTCGAGATAGTAGAGGTGCGTGGTCAACATCAGGCCGCGGGCGTGCGCCGCGTCTGCAACCGCCTTGTAGACCTCGGGCGCCATCTTCTGCGAGTTGCCCAGGTTGTCGTCGACTCGGAGCTTGATGAAGTCGACTCCCATGTCGGCCACTTCGTTGACCGTGGCGACCGTCTCTTCCGGGTCGTCACCGACGATCACCGGGCCGGAGAGGCGGAGCCGCGCGCGGGTCAGGCCAGCACCCTCGCGGTCGCGCACGGCAACGCCCGCGGGGCCGCCGCCGCCCAGGCTTGCCACGGTGGTGACGCCATAGCGGGCGTAAACGGCCAACTGATGCTCGACATGGTCCTCGGTGTAGAAGGACGGATCTGCTTCGAGGCCGCGCACGTTGTTGACGTGGCCGTGCGCGTTGACCAGACCTGGCGTCACGGTTCGGCCACTGAGATCAATTGTCGCGGCGTCGGCCGGGATCTCGATCGCGTCGGCGGCGCCGACCGCCTCGATCATCCCGTCGCGCACGATCATCGTTCCGTTGTCGACGGCGTCGCCCTCGCCAGTGATCAGTTTCGCGCCGGTGAACGCGAGCAGGCCGGGGGTCGGCTCCACCATTTCCGGCTCGCCCGGTCCGCACGCGGCGGCAATCAGCCCGCTAGCGGCGAGCATCAGCGCTGCGATCGCTCCAGGGGATCCCTTCCGGCGCCGTCTCGTCATCTCGTTCCTGCTCCTCAGTTCTCGTTCGCCTGGAGTTCCTCGAGAATCTCTCCGAGGCGCTCGATCTCTTCGCCGTACAGCGCCCAGTTTCCGTCCCGCTGCGCCTGCAAGGCGCGTGTGTAGTGATCCTGCGCCTGGGTGGCCAGCGTATCGCCGGCGGCTACCGCGCTGCCGGTTGCTACAGCCGGTGTGGGGGCGCTTGCCACGGCGTCAATGGCACCCGGATCAAGGATCGGCGCCGCGTCGGTCATCAGCACGTTCGACGTCGGCGGTCCCAGTCCCGGCAGTCCGTCGCTGAACAGCCGATCGAGCGCCTGGTCGAGCGTCTCCTCCATCACGATCTGGTTCTGGTAGGCGACGATCACGCGTGTGAGCTCCGGGATCCGCCCGCCCGAGGCGCGCAGGTAGAGCGGCCGGATGTAGAGCAGCCCCTCCTCGATCGGGATGACGAGCAGCGTCCCCTGTATCACTTCGGAGCCCTGCTGGTTCCACAGCGTGATCTGCGGCGAGATCACCTGGTCCTGATTGATGCGGGCGACGACCTGCGACGGGCCGAAGATGAGCTTCTGCTTCGGGAACTGGAACACCAGCATCCTGCCGTAGTTTTCCCCGTCGCTGCGCGCGACCATCCAGGCGGCCAGATTGTTCCTGCCGCGCGGCGTGAAGGGGAGCATCTGGATGAACTCGGCCCGCTCCTCTCCCGGCAGCCGCATGATGGTGTAGTACGGCTCCATCTGCTCGTTGTCGATAACCGGCACTTCCCACTGGTCCTCGCGGTTGTAGAAGACCGCCGGGTTGGTCATGTGGAAGGTGGAGTACATCGCGGTCTGCAGCGAGAAAATACCCTCCGGGTAGCGGATGTGGTCGCGTAGCGACTGCGGCATCGTGTCGAGCGGCTGGAGCCAGCCGGGGAAGATCTTCCCGAGCGTCACGCCAATCGGATCGTCCGGCTCCGCCAGGTAGAACGTGGTGTCGCCGTCGTAGGCGTCGATGACGATCTTCACGGAGTTGCGAATGTAGTTGACGCCGGCCGCCGTCGGCGAAGAGTACGGATAGCCGCCGCTCACCGTGTAGGCGTCGCGCATCCAGAACAGGCGGCCGTCGGCGATTACCAGGTACGGGTCGGCGTCGTACCGGAGGAACGGGGCGATGGTGACCACGCGGTCCGAGATGTTCCGGTGGTAAATGATGCGGCTGTCGGCGTTGAGTTGTCCGCTTACCAGGATCTCGTACGACCGGAAGCGCAGGCTGAAGAGCAGCCGCTGGAAGAAGTTCCCGAGCTCGATCCCGCCCGTTCCGTCGTAGCGGGTCGAGACATTGTCGTCACCCTCCGGGTAATGAAACTCGTCGGTGTTCGTGTTGACCACTACGTAGTCGTTCGACAACTCGCCGAAGTAGATGCTCGGCTCCTCGATGTGGAGGTCGGTTTCCGTTGTCGGCGGCAGGTCCTGAATGAACAGCACCGGCAGGCCCTCCGGTGTCACCTGGTTCACCGGCCCGAGCGCGGCGCCGAAACCGTGCGTGTACTGCAGCCGCTCGTTTACCCAGGTCCGGTTCGGCAGGCTGTCCGAATTGAGCTCCCGCCCCGAGAGCATCGTCTGCCGGTACTCGCCGTCGATGAGGTAGCGGTCGTTGTCGACCGACGCGAACTCGTAGTAAGTACGGATTTCCTGGATCTGCCCGAACGTGTCGAGCAGCGGTTGGTGGTCCCAGAGCCGTACGTTGTTGATCGTCTCGGCGTTGTTCGCGATGTCGTCCAGCGTCAGCAGGGCGTCGCCGGAGACATTGCGCTCCTCTACGGCGTCCAGATCGAATGCGGTTCGCGTCGCGGCGATGTTGTGGGCGATATAGGGCGCCTCCTTCTGCTGTTCGTCGGGCGTCACGACCAGTTGCTGCGTCAGCGCGGCGGCGGCCCCGCCACCCACCCAGACGACCACGTAGAGGCCCACCGCGGCGGCGACGGGCCAGGTAGTGGAGGCGAACGCGGCGTACAGCGCGGCTCCCGCCGCGAGGGCCGAGACCGCCATCAGGATCCGGAAGACCGGCAAGCGGACGGTCACGTCGACATACGACGCGCCGTGCACGATGCCGGCCGGAGTCGTCAGGAGGCGCGGCATGTCGAGGTAGGCGCCCCAGGCAAAGAGGACGAATACCGCGGCGGCCAGCACCAGCAGATGCTGGCGCGCGGCGGAAGCGACCCGCAGTCCTGCCTGATCGAGCGTAATCTCACCCGCCACGATGTACGCGCCGGCTGCTCCCGCGAGCGCCAGCATCACGACCGACTGCATGCCGACGCGGAAGAGGTCGAGCAACGGGAGCGTAAAGATGTAGAACCCGGCATCACGTCCGAAGAGCGGGTCAACGTCGCCGAATGGTGTCGCCTCCAGGTACTGCAGGACCGTGATCCACTGGCTCGACGCCACCCCGGCGACGAAGAGCGAGACCAAAGCCGCGATCCCCAGCGCCAGGAAGCCCAGATGGTGCCGCTCTAGGATGATGGGCTGGAGGTCGCCCCCGCCGGTGAAGACGACGAACGGCCGCCGCGCGCGTCGTACCGCCAGGCGCAGATTGCCGAAGAGGAACGCGAAGGCGACCAGGAAAGCTGCGATTCCAACCAGCCCTCGCGCGGTCAGGCTCTTCAGGAACACGCCCTGATAGCCGACCTCGCCGAACCAGAGCCACTCCGTGTACAGGTCGGCCATGGACGGCAGCATCACGAAGAGCGCGAGCACGACGAGCGCGAGCGATAGTTTGAGGCGCACCACTCCGAAGGTTAGTTGACCCGGTGGCGGTGTGCAAGGCGAGATTCGGCGCGGCCGCGCCCGACAGCCTCAGAGTTCACGCAACGCGGTCGCCACCGGCAGGCGGGCGGCCCGTATGGCAGGGAACAGCCCGCCGAAGAAACCCATGACAACGGCGATGACGATCCCCTGAATCGCCAGGGCGGGCGTTACCAGGAAGGCGAACGCCACCTGACTGAACGTCTGGAAGTTGAGCGTCGCGGCCTGGTAGCCGTTGAATGCCAGGTAGGCGAGCGAGCCGCCGATCACGCCCCCCGTGACGCTCAGGAAGATCGATTCCAGCATCACCGAGATGACGACGGGCAGGCCTGAAAAACCGAGCGCGCGCAGCGTGGCGATCTCCCGGGTCCGGGTGGCGACCGCGTTGTACATGGTGTTGATCGCCCCGAACACGGCGCCGATGCCCATGAGGACGGCGATGACCGTCCCGACGCCCCGGATGACCCCGGTCATCAGTTCGGACTGCCCGGCGAAGTAGTCGGTCTCGCGCTCCACCATGACATCGAGGCGCGGATCGGTCGTCAACGCGTCGCGAAACGTGTCGAACGTGCCGGCCGACTCGAGCTTCGCAAAGACCGACTGGATCGCGTCGCCGCGCCGGTACGCCGGGCCCAGGACGCGCGCATCGCACCAGATCTCCGATTCGGCAATCGTGCCGTCCGCCTCGAATATCCCGACGACCTCCCACGTGCTCTCGCCCCATCGCTGGGTCGAGCCCAGTTCCAGGCCAGCGAACTGCTGCATGGCGCTCCGCCCGACGATGATCTCGTTCGTGCCGGGACGGAACGCGCGTCCCTCGACGATGCGCAACTCGTCCCGGATGTCGAAGGCGGCTGGCTCGACGCCGCGCAACGGCACGTTCGCTGCAGTGCCGGTGGTCCGTTTCGGGACATCGACAACTACGAACAGCTCGGCAGACGCCACCGGGCCGCCGTCGCTCCGCTGCACGCCGGTCGCGTCCTTGACGATCCGGGCGCTGGCCAGATCGAGGACACTGCTCAATTCGGTGTCGCTGCCGCCCCGCATCACGATTGCCGTATCCGGCGATCCCGCGCCCACCATGGCGGCGCGGAATCCCTCCGCGATCGACAGCACGGCGACGAAGACAATCACGACGCCGGTTACGCCCACGACTGCGACGGCGGAAGACCCCGCCCGCTCCGGAAGCGTGCGCAGGGTCAGGCTGGTGACGGCGAGAATCTGGGTCAGAAAGCGCATCGTGCCCGCGTCCGCATCCTGTGTTTCATACCTTTCGGAGAGCGTTGACGATCCGGAGGCGCGTCGCCTGCACGCCGGGCAGGATGCCGGTGAGCAGCCCCAGTCCGGCCGCCAGCGCGACACCAAGCAACCAGCCGTCCGGCGGGACGTTGAAGCCCTGCAGGAACCCGCCGGTCGGATCGCCGGCTCGGATGAACAGATAGCCGAGACCGAGCCCCAGTCCGCCGCCCGCCGCGACGAGCGCGAACGATTCCAGCAGCACGAGCGCCAACACCTTGCGGTCGGTGAAGCCCAACGTCTTCAGCACCGCCAGCTCGCTCGTCCTTTCGCGGATCGCCTGCGCCATCGTGTTGCCGGCAATGACCAGGATCGTGAAGAAGACAGCGGCCAGGACAGCCGTAATGATGGCGCCGATGTTGCCCGCCTGGTTGGCGAATGCCTGCATGAACGCAGACTCGGTAGAGGTCTTCGTCTCCGCCGGCGAGTTGGCGAAACGGGCGTCCACGGCAGCCGCGATTGCGTCCGCCTCGGCCGGATCCTCCACCCGGATGACGTACTGTCCGATCAGGCGCTGCCCCTGCGAGTTCGCCTCCGCGAGGTACTCGTAGTGGAAGTACATCACCGACGTGTCGTAGCCTTCCTCGCCCGCCTCGTAGACGCCGTCGATCGTGAACTCCCAAGGCGCGTCATCGGCGGTCCGGAAGATCGTTCCCTGCAACGGGATCCGGTCGCCCACCGCCCAGCCGAACCGGTCGGCGAGAGCGCGGCCGACGATGGCGCCGGTGCGGTTGCGGATCCAGGCGTTCCGTTCTTCTTCGGTCAGGACCAGCTCGGGGTAAAGGCGGAGGTAGCTCTCGGGGTCGACAGCGAACTGGGGGAAGAAGTTGCGCGGATCCTGGTAGATGCCGCCGAACCACTGCGAGTAGCTGATGTCCGCGATGCCTTCGACGGCGGCGATCCGCCCCAGATAGCTCTCGGGGAGCGGCTGAATAATCGACACCTTGTGGCTCACCAGCAGGCGGTCGACACCCGCGATGTCGATGCCCATGCTGAACGACTGCCGCACCGCCATCAGGTAGGCGAAGAGGATGAAGGCGACGGCGATGGACCCGACCGTGAAGAAGGTGCGCGTCTTTCGACGGAAGAGGTTCTTCCAGATGAGCGGCAGGTACTTCACGTGACTGGCTCCGTCGAGAGTGTTCCCTTGTTCAGGTAGAGCGTCCGCCGCGCTCGGGCGGCGGCGTGCGCGTCGTGGGTGACCATGACGATTGTCTTGCCATGGTCGCGATTCAGGGCGCCGAGCAGGTCGAGAATCTCGTCGCCCGCCTTCCGGTCGAGATCGCCGGTGGGCTCGTCGCAGAGCAGCAGCGTCGGGTCGGTCACGATGGCGCGCGCGATGCCGACCCGCTGTTCCTGCCCGCCCGAGAGCTGCCGGGGATAGTGCCTGGCCCGGTTCGAAAGGCCGACCACTTCGAGCGCGGTCGCCACGTGCTTCCTCCGTTCGGAGCGCGACAGCGGGGTGAGCAACAGCGGCAACTCGACGTTCCGTTCCGCCGTCAGCACCGGCAGCAGGTTGTAGAGCTGGAAGACAAAGCCGATATGCCGGGCGCGCCAATGGGCCAGCTTGCCGCCCGACATGCTGTCGATCCGGTCGCCGCCGACGGTGACCGAGCCGTCGGTCGGTCTGTCGAGGCCGCCCAGCAGGTTCAGCAGCGTCGTCTTGCCCGACCCGGAGGGTCCCATCAGGGCCAGGTAGTCCCCCGTCGGCATGTCCAGAGTGACGCCCTGCAACACGTCGATGCGCTCCGATCCGCGCCGGAACTCCTTGTGCAGGTTCCGCACCTCCACCAGCGCCCCGTTATCGTTCATTCCCCGCTCCCCTGGGGCGGCGCGGCGCCGGTGTGGGCGTTTGCCCTCCCGGCGGCGCCTCTCGGTTCATTCCTGGTCCGCCGCCACCCGATCGCCGTCGGCCAGTTCGGGCGGCGGCTCGACTACCACCCGGTCCCCTGGCGTCACCCCTGACAGGACTTCGAGATCGTCCCCATCCTCAAGTCCGAGCGCAACCGCCCGTCTCTCCACCGTATCGCCCCGGAGCAGGAAGATCGCGGTGGCCCCGCCCTCGTCCCGCACCGCATCCGACGGTATCCAGAGCCGTGGTTCCCCTTCCTGGCCCTCCACGGCGGCTGGCGCTCCCGCCTCGAGGAACGCAACGTTCACTCCCATGTCGGGCAGGATGCGCGGGTCGCCCAGTTCATCGAAGGCAATCCGGACCAGCACCGTCGCCCGCTGCCGGTCAGCCGCCGGAATCGTCGTGATGACGGACGCCGGTATATCCCACTCCGGGTAGGCGTCGAGGTTTGCGACGACCCTTTGCCCCGGCTCGACACGGCCGATGTAGCTCTCGTTAACGTCTACCTCGATCTCGAGGGACGACATGTCGACCAGCGTGCAGATACCGGTCCGCGTGAAGCCGCCACCGGCGCTCACGGGGGAGATCATTTCTCCGGGCTGCGCATCCTTCGAGATTGCCACGCCGCTGAATGGAGCACGGATCACCATGTCGTCGATCGCGGTTCGTTGCAGATGGATCTGACGTTCCGCCACAATGATCTGTTCACGCTGATTGTCGATTCGCGCCCGTAGCGAATCCGCTTCCGCCTTGGCCGTGTCGAATTCGGCCCGCCCGACAATCCCTTCCTCGAGCAACCGTTCCCGTCGTTCGAGGTCCAGGACCGCCTCGGCGTACCGGACTTCCAGTTCGGCGAGGGCGCCGCGCTGGGCCTGCAGTTGCGCTTCGTTCAGCGCGAGGCGCGCTCGCTCCGTCGTATCGTCCAGGCGCGCAAGCACCTGTCCTTCACGCACCTCCATCCCTTCTTCCACCATGACTTCGGTGATCCGTCCGGTAACCTTCGAGGAAACGGTTGATTGCAGCCGCGCTGTCACATAGCCCGAGGCGTTCAGCACGGTAGGCTGCTGATCGCCGGGGACGGTCAGCCGCACCGGGGCCGTCCTCACCGCCGGAACCTGCGACGCATCCCACCACCGCCACGCAGCGAGTCCGCCGGCGCCGGTGATGGCGAGTACGCCGACGGCGCCCATCAGGGGTGCGACCCAGGCGTACCGGCGGTGAGTTCTGTCGATCTTCAGTTCATCCAGCGAAGCCATGGCGTTCCTCGTCGCATCGTATCAAACCGTTCCGGCGCGGTTTTCTGGTGTCGGCGGCTCGCCAGGCGGGCCTCGACACGGGCAAGGAAGAATGGCAGCAGGCCGGCCAGTCTGGACAAATGACGGTGAATTGAAGTAGACAAGAGTGCTTTCCGCCCGACTCCATGTCGAGGAAATACCACCAGCGCGGATATCAGGACGACGAACGCGAACGGCCGGAGCGCGTGTTCGATAGTGATCGTCGTCCGAAGGGCGATGGCCGCCCGAGGCGCGGATATGGATCGCGCGAGCCGCGCACGATGAACATGCCCGCGTTCCGGGAAGTGATGAAGTGCGACCGCTGCGGACACGCGATAGACTCCGCCTTCATCCGGTTCGATACCCGGTGCGAGAAGTGCGGGGCCGACTTGCATAGTTGCGCCCAATGCACATGGTTCGACACGAGCCGGACGCTGGAGTGCGCCCAGCCCATTACGAAACGCGTATCCCCCAAGGATGCACGCAACGACTGCACGTTCTTTGAAGCGCGAGTCACGGTAGAAAGAGAAACCCATTCCCGGGTGGCTCCCGCCGCCGCCGCGTCCGAGGAGAGCGCCGCGCAGTCCCCGTCGTCCTCTGAGCCGTCGCCCGACGCGGCGAGCGCACGGCAGGCGTTCGACGACCTGTTCAAGTAATGGACTTCGCCGGCCCATCCGCCCGTCTCGAGTCCCGGCTTGCGGCCATCACGACGCCCGTGCGACTGGTTTTCTTCACGCAGACGTTTGGTTGCGACAGTTGCCTGATGGCGCGGCAGATGGTCGATCGAATCGCCGCGGCGTCCGACCAGTTGACGGTTGTCGAGCACAACCTCGTGCTCGACAAGGAGGAAGCGGCGAGATACGGCGTCGACCGGGCGCCGGCCTTGGCCGTCGTGGGCGCCGACGTCGGCGACCTCGGCATTCGCTACTATGGTGTGCCCGCCGGATTCGAAGTGGAATCCATCGTCGAGGCCATCGAACTCGTCGCCGCCGGCGGAGCGGCCGCAGTAGCGGCGGGCAAGTCGGCGCTCAGCGACGAGACCCTCGATGCCGTCGATGCGCTCGACCGCGATGTCAATCTGCGCGTCTTCGTAACTCCCACTTGACGGTTCTGTCCCCAGGCGGTCAGCCTGGCCATGCGTCTTGCGGCGGCAAGTCCGCGCATCACCGCGTCCGTGATACAGGCGACCGAGTTTCCCGACCTTGCCCAGCACTACCGAGTATCCGGCGTGCCCAAGACCGTCGTGGACGATGCGGTCGAGATCGTCGGCGCACTCCCCGAAGCGGAGTTCGTGGCGCAGGCACTGGGCGCTGGCGCGTAATTCGAAAGCTGCGGCTATCATCGGGTCATGCCTGTCGCGACACGCGACCCCGTCTGCGGCATGACCGTGGATCCGGAGAAGTCACGCTTTTCGTTCGACTACGGCGGCACGACGTATCACTTCTGTTGCGGCGGCTGCCATGCCGCATTCCAGCAGGATCCGGAGGCGTTCCTGAGGGCTGCCACCGACCTGACGGCTGCCACCGACTCCGCGGCGGCCGTGGACGAGTCGCCCCTCCCGCCGGGCACCGTGTACGTCTGCCCGATGTGCCCGGAGGTCCGGGAAACCGAGCCGGTTCCCTGCCCCAGTTGCGGCATGGCGCTCCAGCCGCTCACGGCAACGCCGGACGAGGGACCGAATCCCGAACTGATCGACATGACGCGCCGCTTCCGGATCGCGGCGGCGATCGGGTTCCCGGTGTTCGCGCTGGCGATGACGGAGATGATAGTAGGCGTTGGCGGACTACCGCTCTCGCGGACGGTTTCGAACTGGCTGCAACTCGTCTTCGCAACCCCCGTCGTCGTCTGGGCGGGCCGCCCCTTCTTTGAGCGCGCCTGGACCTCGGTGGTGAACCACAGTCCGAACATGTTCACGCTGATCGGCCTGGGTGTGGGCGCCGCCTTCGTCTACAGCGCCGCCGCCACCATCGCTCCGGGCGCATTCCCGGACGGTTTCCGAATGAACGGCGGCGTCGAGCCGTACTTCGATACGGCGGTGGTCATCGTCGTTCTCGTGCTGCTCGGACAGGTGCTTGAACTGCGCGCGCGCCACCGGACCGGCGCGGCGCTGCGTGCCCTGCTCGACCTCGCGCCGCCCATCGCACACCGCGTCACACCGGGCGCCGATGTCGAGGAGGACGTGCCCCTGGCCGAGGTCCGGGTAGGAGACATCCTGCGCGTGCGGCCCGGCGACCGGATCCCGGTGGACGGCATCGTCACCGACGGGCGCAGTGCGGTCGACGAATCCATGATCAGCGGCGAACCGATCCCCGTCGGGAAGGAGCTCGGCTCGCCGGTGATGGGCGCCACCGTCAATGGCTCCGGAAGCCTGCTGATGCGAGCGGAGCGCGTCGGCAGCGATACGCTGCTCGCCCGCATCGTTCAGATGGTCTCGGACGCGCAGCGCAGCCGCGCGCCGATTCAGCGGGTGGCGGATCGGGTGGCGGGCGTCTTCGTCCCGGCCGTCGTGACGGTGGCTGTCATCGCGTTCGCCGTCTGGTCCCTGGTCGGACCCGAACCGCGTCTGGCCCTCGCGCTCCTGAGCGCCGTCGCCGTTCTGATCATTGCCTGCCCCTGTGCGCTCGGTCTCGCCACGCCGATGGCCATCATGGTCGGCACGGGCCGCGGAGCCACCGCTGGCGTCCTCATCCGGGCCGCCGAGGCGCTCGAGACGCTCGAGAGTGTCGACACGCTGATCGTCGACAAGACGGGCACGCTCACGGAGGGCCGGCCGAAAGTGGAGACGGTCGCGGGGCCGGTGGAGGAGAGCGAGCTGCTGCGGCTGGCGGCGGGTCTCGAGCGCACGAGCGAGCATCCGCTTGCGGCGGCGATCGTGAAGGCTGCGGAGCAGCGCGGCGGGGTTGCGGCGCCGGCCACGGACTTCGAGTATCTGCCCGGACGAGGCGTTGCCGGCAGCGTGGAGGACAGGCGTGTAGCGATCGGGACAGCGGGTTTTCTGGCGGAACACGGCGTCGAGGTTGCGCATCTCGCCGACGGTGCGGACCGGGCGCGGGGCCGCGGCGAAACCGTCGTGTTCGTAGCGGTGGACGGTCGCGCGGCAGGCATCGTCGGAGTAGTCGATCCGGTTCGGGAGACTGCTGCCGAGGCGGTTCGGATGTTGCGCGCAGATGGAATTCGCGTCGTGATGGCGACTGGAGACAACCGCGTGACGGCGGGGGCGGTCGCAGCGCGGGTCGGGATCGACGCGGCTGATGTCCATGCCGGCGCCCTGCCGGCCGACAAGCGGCGGATCGTGGCCGATGAACGGGCGGCGGGACGCGTCGTCGCGATGGCGGGCGACGGCATAAACGATGCACCCGCCCTGGCCGAGGCGGCCGTCGGGATTGCCATGGGGACCGGGACCGATGTCGCCATGGAGAGCGCCGGCGTGACTTTGGTGCGCGGTGATTTGCGCGGCATCGTCAGGGCGCGCCGGTTGAGCCGCGCGACGATGCGCAACGTCCGGCAGAATCTCTTCCTCGCGTTCGTCTACAACGGTGTGGGAGTGCCGGTGGCGGCGGGCATGCTCTATCCCGTGGTCGGCCTGCTCATCAGCCCGATCTGGGCGAGCGCGGCGATGACGATGAGCTCGCTCTCGGTGATCGGGAACGCGCTGCGCCTGCGGCGCGTCGCGCTGTAGCCGCCGATTCGGGAACCCGGCGGACCGACGCGCGCCAAGCCGGGCCTACGCCCGGAAACGGTTGCGCTCGCGTTGGCGAAAGGCGCCGATGAACATCGACATGAGTCCGACCAGTACCGCGCCCGCCATGGCCCAGAGGAACGACGCCACTTCGAACCCGGGTACGATCCAGGCGGCCAGCGCGAACGCGACTCCATTGACGACGAAGTAGAAGACGCCGAGCGTCATCACCGTCAGCGGAAGCGTGAGGATGAGCAGCACCGGTTTGACGACGCTGTTGACAAAGCCGAGCACCAGGGCGGCGACGGCGAGTGCGGCCATCGAAGTAATCGTGACGCCCGGCAGGATCCAGGCAGCGGCGCCGAGCGCGACGCCGGTCGTCAGCCAGTGGAGGAAGAACCACTTCATCTGAACAGGACTCCCGGCGCCAGTACGCCGTCGGGATCGAGCGCTGCCTTGATGGCGCGCATCTCGTTGATGCCGTCGGCGCCGTACAAGAGTCGCAGCAGCGCCTGCTTTACTTCGTTCCGTCCGACGCCATGTTCCGCCAGGGGCGATCCCCCGAGACGGACGATCTCGCGCCCGCACTCCAGGATCGCTTCGCGGCCTAGCCTCACGTCATCGATGGTACGCGGGATTACGTTGGGATGCACGTTGCCGTCGGAGATATGTCCCCAGAGGGCGTAGTCGAGACGGCGCCCGTCGAAGGCGTCGCGAAACAGCGCGAGACTCTCCGAGAACCGGTCGAATGGAACGATCATGTCCGCCGCCGTCTTCGCAATCGGCTCGCCGGTGCGTCGCTTCGCTTCGCCGACACGGCGGTTGACGCCTTCCGGCGCCGCTTCGCGCAGGGCGACGAGTTGCGCCTGCCGTCGCGTCTCGGAGGGTAGGGCCATTTCCGTGCGGTCGAGAACGCCGGCATCGGCCAGGAGTCGGCAGAGTCGCACCAGGGGCATATCAGGCGCATCGTTCGCCAGCGCACCGGCGATCTCGGCGTGGGCCGCGGCCGGATCGGCCGCCGCCGCGCAACCGGCCGGAAGCTCCAACTGCGCGAGCAGGGCCACCGCCGTCTCGTCCGGCAACGCGATGGCCTGCCGGTGCGCCGCGCCATCCGCCCGGACGATCTCCAGGCTGCGCGCGTCGAGATGTTCGATGGCCGCGATGTCGATGCCTGCCCCGCCGTCCGTGCGCCGGAAGTCAATGGCCGCCTCCCGCAGCCTGCCGGCCAGCGCCACCGCCGCCGTCTCGCTCGGCAGGGGGATCCAGAGCATCGCAATCCGCGGAGCGGGGGTAGCGACGCCAAACGTGATCTCGGTGATGACGCCCAGCGTTCCCTCCGCTCCGATGAAGAGATCGATCAGGTCCATCTCCGGCTCGGCGAAGTAGCCGGCCGAGCACTTCACCACCTCCGGCATGCGGTACGTCGGCGCCGGAACGCGGCGAACGCCGCCCGCCGTCTCGACCTCGAACCAGCCGTCGGGATGAGCGGTCGTCTCCCCTCGGGCGATCTCCAGCACGTCGCCTGGCGCGAGGACCACCGTCAGGCGGCGCACCCAGTCGCGCGTAGTGCCGTACTTGAACGTCGCGGCGCCCGCCGCGTTGGTGGAAACGACACCGCCAGCCATCGCGCCCTCGAATGTCGGCGCCGGGGGGTAGAAGGCGTCGCGCCGTGCGAGCGCCGCCTGCAGCGTCGCGATCGGCACGCCTGCTTCGACGTCGACTTCGTCGCCGGTGATGCGGCCGATTCGGTCGAACCGCTGCATGTCAACGACCACTTCGCCCAGGGGCGTCGCGCCGCCGGTGAGCGACGACTGGGCGCCGACCGGCAGGATCGGGGCCCCACCCGCAACGAGCGCCGCCACGTCCGCCTCTGTGGCGGGATGCGCCAGACCCGCCGCATGCCCGCCCGGGAAATGCGCCGCATCTTCCAGGTGCGGCGCCAGCAGCGCTGCATCCGTCCGGACCGTCGTTTCCCCGGCCTGTCCCCGCGCCGCGCGGGCCTTGATCCGATGAGAAGGCATCGGGTCGGCATTATCCCGCATGGACGCGCGAGAAGCCGGGGTGTAGAGTCGGCACCATGACCAGTGCAATTCGGCGCCTTGCGCGGTGGTTGTACGTACCGTTGCTCCCGGCTGCGGTGGTGGCGGTGCTGCCTGCGGCGTTGGGTGGCGGCGTGGCGTTTGCCCAGTCGGCAGACGACGCCGTGGTGGCGCGGATCGGCGATACGGAGATCACGTTGGGCGATCTTGATGAGGCGTGGCGGGAGAACGACGCCGCATCGCGCCTCCGCATGCTGCAGGAGCTGTACGAGACCCGTCGCCGTGCCCTGGACATTCTTCTTGGCGACCGGCTCATCGAACTTGAAGCGGCGTCCCGCGGCATGACGCGCGAAGAACTGCTGATTGCCGAACTTCCCAGCCGGACGCTGGAAGTGACGGAAGAGGAAATCCAGTTGATCTGGGATCGGAACAGGGACCGTTTTCCGGATCAGACGCTTGAGGACTTCCGGCCGGAAATCATCGCCGCCATTGAGCAACAGCGTCCGGCACAGGCCCTGCAGGCCTACGCGAACGAGTTGCGCGAGTCGGCGGGCGATGTCGTAGTGCTGCTCGATCCCCCGCGGCAGCCCATCGAAACGCTGCCGGACGACCCTGTGCGCGGGCCGGCGGACGCGCCCGTGGAGATTGTCGAGTTCTCGGACTTCGACTGCCCGTTCTGCCAGCGTGCGACGGAGACCGTCGACCGGCTTCTCGAGGAGTTCGCCGGTCAAATCCGTTTCGTCTACAAGGACTATCCGCTGCCGACCCATCCTGACGCGTTCAAGGCGGCGGAAGCCGGCAACTGCGCGCACGAGCAGGATCGTTTCTGGGAGCTCCACGACACGATGTTCGCGAACCAGGGCGCCCTGGGTGTCGAGGAACTCCATGTCTACGCCGAGGATCTCGGCCTGGATGTCGAAGCCTTCGCGGAGTGCCTCGACAGCGGCCGGCATACCGCGACCGTCGAGCGGGACATGGCGATCGGCGACGGCTACGGAGTGCAGTCCACACCCACCCTCTTCCTGAACGGCCGCGCGGTCCTGGGCGCTGCTCCGTACGAGACCTTCGCGGAGATCGTTCGCGAGGAGATCGCCGCCGCCGAGCGCTAGAGAGTCGTGATAGCGGCCAGCATCATGCGCGCCGTGGCCCTCGCTGCCGCCGTGGCCGTGGCGGGTTGCGGCGCGGCGGAAGAGGGTTCCGGGGCCAGTGAGGAGCCGGCATCGCCGGCGGAGCTGTCCCCACAGTCTCCTGCGGCCGTTGCCGGCCCAGGCGCAGAGGGTGATGTGGCCCGTTTCCAGCGCCTCAGCGTCGAGGCGTTGCGGTTGATGATCGCGGCGGCCCAGCGCGCCCTCCCGATCGGCCCCGTCCAGGACCGAATCAACGCGGCGCGCCGTGTTGCGCCTTCGGACCCTGCCGAAGCCGCCGATCAACTGGAGGGGGTCGTGGCGGACCTGAAGGCGATGCTGGAAGCGTCTCGATGAGGACGCCAGCCAACGCGAGAGGGCCGCTGGTCAACACCCCTGACGGGGATCAGTTGCCGGTCAGGAAAGACGCTTCTTCCGCGAGCCAGGCGTCGTAGTCGTCCTGCGTCATCACGCTGACGAAGCCGCGCATGCGGTAGTGCCCGAGGCCGCAGAGCTGCGAGCAGTTGACCTCGTAGTCTCCTACCTCGGTCGGCACCCACCACACCGGGATCTGAATCCCAGGGACCGCATCCTGCTTCACGCGCATTTCGGCGATGGCGAAGCTGTGGATTACGTCCTGCGACGTCAGATAGACGATCACCGGCTTGTCGACCGGCATGTTCAGTTGGTTGACCGTGACGATGTCGTCGGCGCCGTTCGGACTGGACCGGTCGAGACCGATCACGTTGGTGGGCGAGATCAGGCTGATGTCCCGCAGACCGAAACGACCGTCCGCGCCCGCGTAGTGGGAGATCCACTCGAACTGCTTGGAAATAACGTTGACGACGGTCGCCTCCCCTTCCGGCGGGATGTCGTTGACCCGGTGCGCCCACGCCGGGATGGCGAAACCGACGAGAAGGACCGCCTCGATCGCCGCCACCGCCCACTCCAGATAGGTGGAAGTGTGGCTGGTCACTCCCGTGTAGTCCGCCTTCGGGTTCGCGCTCGCGCGGAATCGAATCAGCGTATAGATGTAGAAGGCTCCCCACCCGACGAACAGCACCGCCATCAGGTAGTGGATGAGAATGATCATCTGATCGATCTCGCCGGCGTGGGCCGACGCCTGAATCGGCAGTCCGAGCAACTCGCCCATCTACGAAATCCCTCCCGCATTTCGGCCGTTATCCGTGGCGTCGAATGCGTCGTCGTTCCCGAGCGCCTGCCGGGACCGTTTCAACAAGTGAAAGATGAATCCAACGAAGCCGCTCAACACGCCCCCGGTTACGCCGAGCAGCGTGAAGACCGCCCAGTTCAGGCTTTGCGCTTCCACCGAGTCCGGATCGCCGCCGAAGCAGATCGGGCAGGCCCACGCCACCGCGGGCGCGAGCGTGACTACGGCCGCCACAATCGTTGCCGTCGAGAATCTGGTCATGGCAAACCCCCCGCCAGTGTCAGCGCATCCCGATTGCGCGCGTCTTGCGGACGAACACCACCGCGTAGACGGTCATTCCAATCACCGCCGCAAGCGAGCCGCCGGCGAACAGCAGATAGCCGCCGCCGCCCCGCCCCGTCGTGAACATCGCCACGCTCCACCACGTCATGAGCGTCGCCAGCAGGATGGAGGCGACGATGAAGAGCAGATGAATGGATCGGAGCGACATGGCGGCCTGCGTCTCTCTCCTGCTTGGGTCCTCAGTGCGCCGTCGCGGCGGGCGCCGGCGCGTTGGCGTTCGGCACCGTGTAGTACTCGCCCAACTTGTCGGCGTGGCCGAGCAGCGGCAGGAAGATGAGGGCGAGGAAGAAGACGATGGTCAGGAGCAACGACCAGTAGATCATCTTCCGCTCGCCGATCAGGTGCATGAAGAAGCTGACCACCAGCGAGCCCTTGGTCGTCGCGATGATCAGCGCCACGATGACCGCGATCGGCACGCCCCAGAAGTCGATGTACGAGACCAGCACCGTGACCACGGTCAGCACGGCGAGCGCGATGGCCACCTTCATATACGTCCGAATGTGCGCCTGAACGTCTTCACTCATTGGTCCGCTCGTTGTTCTCCGCAGCCGCCTACAACAGGTATAGCACCGGGAACAGGAAAATCCACACCAGGTCGACGAAGTGCCAATAGAGTCCCGCCGCCTCGATCCGGTTGACGAACTGCGTCTTGTTCGTCTCCCACATCTTTGCGCCCGGGAACAGGAAGTAGGTGTTGACGATCACGCCCCCGATGATATGCAGGGCGTGGAGACCGGTCATCGTGAAGTAGATGGCGAGGTAGGTGCTCGTCCACGGGAAGTTGCCGAGTTCGAACTCGTGGTTGTACTCGTAGGCCTTGACGCACATGAACAGGAGCGCCAGCCCGATCGTCCACCCCATCCACCACTTGTAGCCGGCCAGATTGTCCATCTTGAGCGACGCGAAGGCCATGACCATCGTGACGCTCGAACCGATCAGCACCGCCGTGTTGAAGGTGCCGACCGGGACGTTCAGCACATCCACGCCGAACGGCCACGTGCCCTCCGGCGCCATCAGCCGCAGCAGGACGTAGGAAGAAAACAGCGCGCCGAAGAGCATGACCTCGGACGCGAGGAAGAGCCAGATCCCCAGCTTGACGTTCGTCAGTCCGGTATCCGGCCGTTCATCAACGATGTACGGGATTTCCATATTTCGACGCTATGCCCTGTCGTTCGTTTCTCGCGCGTCAGGCGCCGGCCGGTTCGGGCTCGGCCGCCGCGCCAACCGAGCCGGACGGGTCCGGATCGCCCTGGCTGATGAAATCGTCCGCCGCTCCCGGCACACTGTACTCGTAGGGGCCACGGTACGCCCTTGGCGGAGAAGCGAAGTTCCCGTGCGGCGGCGGCGACGGCGCTTCCCACTCCAGCGTGGTCGCCTTCCATGGGTTCCTGCCCACCTTCTCACCGCGCTTGATGCTGTTGAAGAAGTTGTAGATGAACGGGAGCTGGAACAGGCCGAGCGCCCAGGCCCCCATGCTGATCACCTCGTTCCACACCAGGACGTCGGCGTTCATGACGTACTGCTCGCCGCCGTCATACATCCGGCGGTTCATCCCGGCGAGGCCCTGAATGAACATCGGCATGAACACGACGTTGATGGCGATGAACGATCCCCAGAAGTGGATGCGCCCGAGGAAGTCGTTCATCTTGCGGCCCGTGGCCTTCGGGAACCAGTAGTAGATGCCGCCGAAGAGCGCCATCAAGGTGCCGGGGGCCACGACGTAGTGGAAGTGGCCGATGACGTAGTAAGTGTCGTGCAGGTGGAGGTCCGGCGCCGCCAGGCCGAGCGGCAGCCCGGTGAGGCCGCCGATTCCGAACATCGGCAGGAACGCCAGAGCGAACAGCATCGGCACCGTGAACCGGATGGATCCCCCGTAGAGCGAGAGGAACAGGGACGACAGAATGACGACCGACGGGATCGAGATGATCATCGTCGTCGTCTGGAAGAACGAGCTCATCGTCGTTCCCATGCCGGTCAGGAACATGTGGTGCGCCCAGACGATGAACGACATGAAGCCGAGGAAGACGGCTGAATAGACCAGCACGCGGTAGCCCCAGATCGGCTTGCGCGTGTTGTTGGCGACGATGTCGGCGACGATGCCGAGGGCCGGAAGGATCAGGACGTACACCTCCGGATGCGCCAGGAACCAGAAGAGATGCTGCCAGAGCAGCACGCTGCCGCCGCCGGCGACCTCCACCGCAGCGTCGGCATAGACGAGGCCGCTCGGCATGAAGAAGCTGGTGCCCGCCACCCGGTCCATCAACTGCATCACGCCGGCCGCTTCAAGCGGCGGGAAGGCCAGGAGCAGCAGGAACGCCGTCACGAGCTGCGCCCAGACGAAGTACGGCAACCGCATGAAGGTCAGTCCCGGCGCGCGCAACTGGATCGTCGTGACGATGAAGTTGACCGAGCCGAGCAGCGACGACGTGATGAGGAAGATCATCCCGACGAGCCACATCGTCTGTCCCGTCGTAGCGAGGACCGACAGCGGCGCATAGGAAGTCCACCCGGAGTTGGCCGCCCCGCCCGGCACGAAGAAGCTGGCGAACATCACGACGCCGCCGACGAAGAAGGACCAGTAGCTCGCCATGTTGAGCTTCGGGAAGGCCATGTCGGGTGCGCCGATCTGCAGCGGCAACACGAAGTTGCCGAAGCCTCCGACGGCGAGCGGGACGACACCGAGGAACACCATGATGGTGCCGTGCATCGCTCCCAACTGGTTGTAGAACTCCGGCAGCATGATTCCGCTCGGCGCGCGCTCGTCGCCCAGCCACGAACCAATCAGGGGGATCGGCTCGCCGGGGTAGGCGATCTGCCACCGCATCACCATCATCAGCAGGAAGCCGAACAGCAGAAAGAGAAGGCCGGTGACGGCGTACTGGATGCCGATCACCTTGTGGTCGACCGAGAAGACGTAGGTCTGCCAGAACCCGAGCTCGTGATGTCCGTGCTCGTCGTGGCCGTGGGCAGCCTCGTGTCCTTCGCCCGCGTCGTGGGCGGTGGTTTCCTTCGTCGTCGTCACGTCAGCCAACGTCGTGACTCCTTTCGCGCACTCTCACGCTGGTTCCGGCCCGCTTCAGTCCGCTGGGAATCGTGCGGGGCCGGTTGCCTACATCCGTCGCCTCGCGGCCCGTCCAGGATCCGCAGGCCGCACGAAACCACACGACCCGCGCGGATTCTATCCGGCCCCGCATGATCGACGCAAACAGCGGCCGCTGCACTTGCCCGCCGGACGCGCAGGTCGCAGCAGGCGCACGGTCAGGGACGCAACTCGCGCCCGTCACGCTCGAACTGCCGCGCCCCCGCGAGAATGCCGTGCAGCCCGATGTTGCCCTCGTGGCAGGCGTACTCGAAGATCTCGCCGTCAGTTCGCCGGAACGGCAACATGACCGTATAGGGCGCGGTGTACGTCGACGGGTCGGTCACCGTGTACTCGTAGGCGACGGTATCGGCATCGAGCCGGGTCAGCCGTTCGACCAGGTGCACGTTCGGGCCGATCCGTCCGTTACCCCAATCGCGGAACTGCGTGGTTTCGATGACCAGCGTTTCTCCCTCCCAGCGGCCGCGTGACACGCCGGTGAGCTGCTCGAATCGAGGCTTTTCCGTGTCGTCGAGCGGGATGATCCGCGCCAGGCGCGCCTGCTCGGTGAGAATCACGACATGGTCGGCCGTCTGGAAAATCATCAGGTTGTTGTTGTACGCGCCGGGGCGAATGGGCGGTCCCGACTTCGTGAACGCGATGCAGCGATCGCCCAGGCTTCGGTTCTCGTAGGAGTCGTACATGTGCTCCCGGCGGTGGGCGGCACGCTCGCGGTTCCTTTCCTGGGCCGCCTCGGTAAACGGGGGATACCGCCCGGTGGGGGGATCGACGATGAGCGACGTCCGCTTGTCCGAGGTCAACTCGACGCCGCGCTCGTACCAGAACTCGTTGTAGGAGAGCACTCCACCCTGCGCGCGCGGCTGGTATCCCGCGCTCGGCTGGCCCCTCTCGGGGTCGTAGAGATCGCGGTTCTGGCGCGTCCGCTCCGACGCTTCGAAGGCGGCGGCCTCCTCCGGATCCAGCGTCTCCTGTCCCTCGAACTGGGCCGGCCGCTGCATCGGCGTCAGCGTCCGGAAGGTAAAGGTGCCGGAGATGTCCGGGTGCCCGTCGGGCGTCCGCATCGGCATGTTGTCGCCCCCCGACTGGGCCAGGGCCGGCGAGGCAGCGAGCGTGAACAGGATTGCCAGACCGGAGAACGCCGCGGAGCATGTCTTGCGCATCGGCTTCTCTCCTCGAGAGGTACCTACAATATTAACCCGTGCCGGCGGAATGACATGGCCGGCGCCCGCTCGGACATGAGACTGTCGGGCTGCCACGCCCGCCCTTTAGAATGGGGCCTGCCATGCCTGTAATTTCACGATCGCAGATTCTCGCCCTCACCGGATCTCTTGCCGCTGTCCTTGCCGTCGCGTTGCTGACCGAGTCGGTCGCGCACGCGCAACGTCTCATCGGCACGGAGAACGGCGAGTGGCGCTATCTCGGCGGCGACGCCGGACACACCCGCTCATCGGCCCTCGACCAGATCAATGGCGACAACTTCTCCGATCTGGAGGTGGCGTGGATCTGGCGGGGGGACAACTTCGGTCCGAACCTCGACTACTTCAACCGCGCCACGCCGATCTATGTCGACGGGGTCGTGTACACGGTCGCGTCGCCCCGCCGGCAGGTGGTGGCGATCGATCCGGCGACCGGCGAGACGCTCTGGACGTTCCGCGAGCCGGAAACGGTCCGGCATCTCCGCTCGCCCCGGCAGGCCTACGGAAAGGGGGTTGCCTACGCGGAGGTCGACGGCCGGGGCGTCATTTTCGTCACGAGTCCCGCCTTCTTCCTCTGGGCGCTCGACGCGGAGACGGGACGGCCGCTGGAGAACTGGGGCCGGCAGATACCGCTGGATGGCTTTCCGGAGAGCGGCGGCCTCGACCTGATCCCGCCGCTCGTCGACGATTGGGGGCGCTGGCAGGACCGCTCCCCCAGCTACGATCCGGGCTACGGCATCCCGCGCGAGCTGGGGATGGTGACCAGCTCCTCGCCGCCGATCGTCGTGAACGGCGTGGTCGTCGTGCTCGTCGGGCATCAGCCGAGCTACGGCCAGACACGCATCGAGAACGTTCCGGGCGACGTGATGGGGGTGGACGCCGCCACCGGCGAGGTGCTCTGGAAGTTCCACATGATTCCGCGGCCCGGCGAGTTCGGCCACGAGACCTGGCACAACGACGCGTGGCAGTGGTCGGGCGACATGTCGACCTGGGCGCCGGCCGCCGCCGACCCGGAGCTGGGGCTCGTCTACCTCGTGACGAACGCGTCCACGGTGCAAAGCTATGCGGGGCACCGGCCGGGCGACAACCTCTTCGGCGGCTGCGTGCTGGCCCTCGACGTTCGGACTGGTGAACGGCGGTGGCACTTCCAGATCCACCGGAGCGACCAGTGGAACTACGACCTGCCGACCGCGCCGATCCTGATGGATCTGACGGTGGACGGCGAGACCATTCCCGCGCTCATCCAGAACACGAAGCAGGGCCTCGTCTTTGCCTTCAACCGCGCGACGGGCGAGCCAATCTGGCCGATCGAAGACCGGCCGGTTATCCAGACCGAAGTGCCGGGCAACTACACCTCACCGATGCAGCCGTACCCCACCCGGCCGGAGCCGGTCGACCCGATTGTGCTGGACGGCCTGACCGAGGAATTCGTCATCGACTACACGCCGGAGCTGAGGCAGGAAGCGCTGGCGATCCTGGAGCACTACCGGGTCGGCGGGCTGTACGTGCCGGCGTTGCCGGAGAACCACACGAACGACTTCTTCAACAACGTCGGCTGCCTGGGCGGCGGCAACATCATTCCGCATCCGCCGGTCGCCGACCCGAGCACCGGAATGATGTTCAACTCGCATCGTCGAAGCTGTGGCGCCCCGTCGTTCATGCGGCCTACCGGCGGGGTCGACGAGGACGACCCGGACTACGCGCGGCCCGGCCCGGGCGGCGCCACGCCCAACTCGACGCCCACCACCGGCACGACGGTCGCCGCGTGGCTGCCGGGCGGCTTCCGGCGCCCGACTCCCGAGCAGGAGCCTTTCGTTTCGGTAACCGGCCTGCCGACGCTGGACGGTCTGCGGCTCTACAAGCCGATGGACAATCAGCTCACCGCGTACCAGATGAACACCGGCGAGAAGGCCTGGTCGCTCCCGGTGGGGGAGACCGCGCAGGTGATCCGGGAGCATCCGCGGCTGGCCGGGGTAGACATCCCGAACGCTGGGGGGGCGGGGTTCTCGATTCAGATGGTGACCGGAGATCTCCTCGTCCAGACCCGTTCTCTCAGCGAGGGGACGCGGCAAATCACGCCGGACGCCCCGCTGCTGCTGCATGGCCGCGACAAGTACACGGGCGAGATCCTGGGGAGCGTCGAGCTTCCGGCCCCCGGGCAGTACGGCATGATGACCTACCTGCACGACGGGAAGCAGTACATAGTCGTGCAGATCGGCAGCATTCAGACCGGCTTTCCCGGCTCGCTAGTGGCCTACGCGTTGCCCTAGCGCCTCACCCGGGCAAGCCGGGGACGAGGAACGCTCCAGGAATGCGTTCGTCGAGCGTGGCGAGTCTGGCCCTGTGGCGCCTTGACGAAGACGCAGCTACGGAAGCCTAAAGACCCAGAGCATGTTGCCGCGCGGCGGCTGCTGGATTTCCGGCGTGACCATCCGGTATTGGACACCGCCGCCGGCCGCGATCGCGATGTATTGCACGCCGTCGTGCATGTAGGTCACGGGAAAACCGCCGGCGCTCGAGTTGAGGACCTGCTCCCAGAGGATCTCACCGTTCTCCGCGTTGAAGGCCCGGAACCGGCGGGCGTCGTCGGTCACGAAGACCAGCCCGCCGCCCGTGGTCAGCACCGAACCGCCGATACCGGCCCGCTGGCGATGGACCCACCGCGTTCCCCCGGTGGCCATGTCCATCGCGGTGAGCATGCCGACCTGTCCGTTGGCGTCCGGCGCCACCTCGCGCGTGGCTCGCGCCGATCCGTGGTGAAAGCCCGTGCGGTCACGGAATTCGTTGAGGGTCAGGTTCATGCAGACGTTGTTGGTCGGCGCGTACAGGGCGTTGGTGCCGGGGTGGTAGGCCGTCGCGTTCCAGTTGATGCCCCCGGTCAGACTCGGGCAGACGAAGACCGGCTCGCCTACCTGCGGAAACTTGAGATCCTCGTTCAGGATGACGCGGCGGCTCTCCGCGTCGACGTCGGCGACCACGTTCTGGACGTTTGTCGGCTCGGCCCAGAGGAACGCCCCGGTGGCGGCATCGAGAGCCCAGACAATGCCGGTCTTGCCCGGGATGCCGGTCACGATCTTGCGCCGCGAACCAGGGCTGAGCCCGCCGTTCAGCCATTCGACCGCGTCGGGATCCGGCGACACCTCGGTCTCGACGATGAGCCTGGCGTACGGATGGTCGAGGTCCCATTCGTCGTTTGGGGTGTGCTGGAAGTACCAGGCGATCTCGCCCGTGTCGGCGTCGAGCGCGAGGGTCGAGTTCGTGTAGAGGACGTCACCATCGCCGGTGCCGCGCTGCACCGAGCCCCAGGGGATCGGTACCCCGACGCCGGCGTAGATCAGATTCAGCTCCGGGTCGTAACTTGGCGCGTTCCAGGAGGAACCGCCACGCCGCATCTCGTCGGGGATGTCGCCCCACGTGTCATAGCCGAACTCGCCTTCGCGGGGGATCGTGTAGGTGCGCCACACCTCCTCGCCGGTGTCGGCGTCGTGGGCCGAGATCCAGCAGCGCGTATTGAGGAAGTAGCATCCCGACATCCCGGCCACGACCCGTCCCTTGATGATCTGCGGCCCGCCGGAGTAGTGCTGACCGACTTCCCAGTCGCCCACCGTCCGGTCCCACACCACCTCGCCGGTCCGCGCGTCGAGCGCGACCAGATGGGCGTCGTGGGTCCCGATGTAGAGCCTGTCCTGGTAGAGCGTTCCGTTCCGGTTCGCACAGGCCAGGGTGGCGGCATGCTCCACCTGCGGCCGGCGATACTCCCACAGGCGCGTGCCGTTGCTCACGTCGAGCGCTTCGATGTAGTCGCACGCCTGGACGAGGAACATGATGCCGTCGTGAACGAGCGGCGTGGTCTCCTGCAGGCCCTCGCCCATCGTCCACGCCCAGGCGACGCGCAGGTCGCCGACGTTCGTCGTGTCGATCTGGTCGAGGGGGCTGTGGCCCCAGTGGTTGTAGCTGCGCCGCCACATCAGCCAGTCGCTTGCCGGCGGGTCGAGAAGCATTTGTTCCGTCACCGGGGTGTAGTCGTCGGCGGGAGACTGTGCCGAGAGCAGCACGCCCGCGAGTAGAAGACACGCCACAACGGCGCCGGAGAAGGTTCGAGGGAGGTGCCGCATCGTTGATGTTCCTCTTGTCAGTGCGCCGAGGGGGCGTCAGTGGGACTTCCGCGTCAGCGGAATGTCGAATTCTCCCCCGGCCGTCTTGACCGAGATGGTGAACTGATCGCCTGCGAGACTGTAGCCGAGCTGCTGGATTCCACCCTCCCCGGTGTTCCTGAACACCACGCGGTTGTCTCCGATCTCCATCAGCTCCATCACCTGGAAGCCTTCGGTCCGCGGGTTCATGCCCGGGTCCCATTGCTTGAGGCGCAGGGTCAGCGAATCGCCCTCTTCTTCCACGACGATGAGCTCGATCATGTTGGTGGCGCCGTTCGCGGTGGACCGGACGAGCGACGCGATGGAACCGCCGACCGGCTCCGCCCAGTTCTCCTCGAGCGTTCCATTGCCGGTGTTTCCCTCGTAGCGGCCGGTCATCCACGCGAGGTCGTCAATCTTCGCCGCCGGACCCTGGGCAAGCGCTGGCGCGGTTACGACGAGAACGAACGCGAGACAAGGCAGCAAACAACGCATGACAGAGCTCCCTTCACAAGGTCGGACCAAAGCGCGAACGCCTAGTCTACCCGCACCTCGTGATCCGTGATGTCGGAACGCTCGGGTTCATGTCCTGCACGTGGGCTGACGACGGTATATCGTGATGGAGTTCAGGAGCCTCGAGACAGCCGTGAGCCGGGAGACATGACCACCATGAAGCGCCTGATCGCGTCCAGAATCGGCCCGGCTGCGCTTCTGGCGGCGTCGGTTCCGGTTCTGGCGTCGGGGTGGGCGAGACAGACGCCTGCCGCCGATCCGGGTGGCCGGCCGGACCCCGTCACGCTCTCGATCGTCGGCACCACCGACCTGCACGGCCGCGTGTTCCCCGACGACGGGCAGGGAGGACTCGCACTGTTGGGCGGGTACCTCCGCAATCTGCGTGCGGCGAGAGCGGCGGATGGCGGCGCCGTGCTCCTCCTTGACGCGGGTGACACCTTCCAGGGCGGGGTCACGTCCGATATTTCGGAGGGCGCGCTCGTGGTGGACGCCTACAACGCGCTCGGTTATGACGCGCTCGCCATCGGGAACCACGAGTTCGAGTACGGGGCGAGCGACACGGCGACGAGCGGCGACGAGCGGCGCGACATGCGCAGTGCGCTCAAGGCGGCAGCCGCGCGCGCGCGGTTTCCGTTCCTCGCCGCCAACATCATCGATACGGCCACCGGGCGTCCGGTGGAGTGGCCAAACGTCCACCCGTCCACGATGGTCGACGTCGCGGGCCTCCGGGTGGGCATCGTCGGGATCATGACCTGGGACGGGCTCACCAGGACGCTTGCCGCCAATGTCCACGGGCTCGACACGACGGCACTCGGACCTGCTGTAGAAGGCGAGGCGCGGCGCCTTCGGCGACGCGGCGCCGATGTCGTGCTGGTCCTCTCGCACGCCGGGGGCGCGTGCAGCCGGTTCGACGATCCGGCCGACCTGTCGTCATGCGACGACAATGCCGAGATCTTCCAACTGGCCCGCCGGCTGCCGGCCGGACTCGTCGATGCGATCATCGCGGGACACAGCCACCGTGCGGTGGCGCATGAGGTGGCGGGCATCCCCATCGTTCAGGCCTATTCGCTCGGGAGGGCATTCGCGCGCCTCGACCTGTCGGTGGGGAGCGACGGCGGGGTCGTGGCGGCACGGCCCTTCCCGCCGCAGCCCGTTTGTTTCGCCTTCGCCCCCGACGGCTGGTCCTGTGCAGCCGGCGATGGCGCCACACCGGCGACCTATGAAGGTGCGCCGGTCCGGCCCGACGCGTCGATCATCGCCGCCATGCAACCGGAGCTCGACCGCGTGAATCGCTGGCGCGCGGAACCGCTCGGCGTAGCCCTGGAAGGACCCGTCCGGCGGAACCGGGACGGCGCCGAATCGCCCCTCGGCAACCTCTTCGCGGATGCGTTCCTGGCCGCCGTCCCGCACGCCGACCTCGCGATCGGGATGGGGGCCAGGCGCGGCGGATTGCGCAGGGATCTGCCGGCTGGCGCGCTGACGCGGGGACCGCTCTACGACGTGTTTCCCTTCGACAATCGAGTCGCTACCCTGACGATGACCGGAGCGCAGTTGCAGCAGGCCCTGGCCGGCGAGCTGGCGCGGGAGCGATCCCGCAACACGCGGGGGAGGCCGAGCGTGTCGGGAGTACGTGTGCGGGTGGCGTGCTCCGGGCGCGACCGGCGCATCGAGATCGTTCGACCCTCGGGCGCGCCGATCAACCCCGATGAAACGGTCGTCGTGGCGGCCACGGATTTCTTCGCCGCGCGTGCCGCGCGCAACTTCAATGTCGCCACGCCGGGGCCCGCGCTGGCGTCTGCCCCGCTCGTCCGGGAGGCGGTTGCCGGTTGGCTCACCTCTCGCGGCGGGAGGCTCAGCGCAGCGGACTTCGAGACGCCGCCCCGCTGGGAACCTCCCGCCGGCGGGGCGTGCCTCGATTGACCGCGCGCTGCCGGGACGCCGTCCCGGCTATTGGGCGACCGCGTACTTCGTGAACGCCCCACCCGCGAAGCGGAGCGAGTTCGGCCCTTCGGCGGCGAAGACGTTGCCGTCCGCGTCGACCGCTACGCCTTCGCCGGCCGCGCCCTGGTACGGTCGCGTCTCCGCCTCGAACGGCGGGATGTAGCCCGTGATGCGGTCCTCGCCCACATGACCGATGCGCACGCCGTTCACCCAGTTCGGATGGCTGGTCGGGCTCGACTCCGAGTCGATCGCGTAAAGCATGTCATCCTCGGTTATGAAGATGCCGCTGATGCGTCCGTAGGAATAGAGAGAGTCGAGGTAGTTGCCGTCCTGGTCGAAGATCTCGATCCGGTGGTTGCCGCGGTCCGCGACGAAGAGGCGCCCCTGCGAATCGAACTCCAGTGCGTGGGGTGTGCGGAACTCGCCGTGCAGCGTGCCGATCCGACCCCACTCCGTGATGAACGTGCCGTCGGCGGCGAACTTCAGAATGCGGCCGGTGGCGCCCGCCTCGCGCCCTTCCTCTATCGCCCGGTTGCTCGTCATGCCCTGGCCGCCGTGGCCGTCCGCGACAAAGATGCTGCCGTCGGGTGCGGTCACGACATCGTTCGGCTGATTGAACTGATTCGGGCCGGTCCCGGGCTGGCCCGGCGTGCCGAGGCTCATGAGGAGCTCGCCGTCGGGACTGAACTTGTGGACCTGGTGACCCTTGGTCCCTTCCTGGTTGCCGGCGAAGTCGGTCACCCAGACGTTGCCGTCGGCGTCCACGTGGATGCCGTGCGGCGTGACCATGATGCCGCCCCCGAAGTTCGCCAGCACCTCCCCGGTGTGGCGGTCGAACTTGAAGATCGGATCGACGGGGTTCGAATCGCAGTTGACGGGCACGCCGCTCCCGAACGAGCCGGCGCCGCAGCGTTCGTACGCCCAGACGTGACCGTCGATCGGGTCGATATCGACACCGGCGGTCGATCCCCATTCCCGGCCCTCGGGCAGATCGCCCCAGTTCGCCATCACCGTTGAGGTCGGATTCGGCAGACCCTCACCCGTAATCGTGTTGCCGAACACCGGGGCCGGAGCCGCGACTGATGCGGCCGGCGCTTCGGACTCGGTTGCGCACCCGCCCAATGCGAGCGCACTGCAGGTCAACACCGTGAACGTCCAAGATCGTGTCGATGACATGGCTTTCCTCCCATCGATTCCCGCACGTTGTGAACCGGTCTCCCGGGCCACAACTCTGCCGTCACACTCGCCTGGCAGATTGCCGGATCATAGCCCGAAAACGGAGCGGCTTACCCACTCGCCAAGCCGCATGACTACTGGCGCGCCACTGGCTCAAGCCGCACGATCCAACCCGGCCCCTCGCGCTCCTCGACCGCCAGGTAGATGTAGCCGTCCGGCCCCTGCCGGACGTCCCGCACCCTGCCGATGCCGTAGGTCAGGGTTTCCTCCTGCTCGATCTGTCCCGGCTGGTCGATGCTCGGCGTGAGGCGTGCGAGTTGCTGCCCGGACAGCCCGCCATTGAAGAAACTGCCCTTCCATTCCGGGAACCGGTCGCCCGTGTAGACCATCAGGCCGGACACGCCGATCGAGGGGACCCAGAAGTGCGCTGGCGATTCCATGCCCTCTCCGTGCGTCCCGCCGTGGATCGCCGACCCGCTCCGGTAGTTGACGCCGTAGCCGATTACCGGCCAGCCGTAGTTCTGGCCCGGCTCGATCAGATTGAGCTCGTCGCCACCCTGCGGACCGTGCTCGTTCACCCACAGATCGCCGGTCTCCGGGTGCACGAGCAGACCCTGCGCGTTCCGGTGCCCGTAGCTCCAGATCTCGGGCGACGTGCCGGGCTGTCCGGCGAACGGATTGTCGTCCGGCACGCGGCCGTCTTCATGGAGGCGGACCGTAACGCCGTGATGATTCGACAGGTCCTGTGCCGGGTGCGCGCTCAGATCGCCGGCGGGACGCGCCATCCGGTCGCCCACCGAGACGAAGAGGTAGCCATCGGAGTTCCAGGAGAGCCGGCCCCCGTAGTGCCCGCGGCCTTCCGACCGGGCCTCGAAGACGTCTTCGATGTCGGTTAGCCGATCGTCCTCGAACCGGCCTCTGATAACGGCCGTCGTCGAGCCTTCTCCCTTCGGCCGCGCATAGCTCACGTACAGCAGACGGTTCGTCTCGAAGTCAGGGTGCGGAAGGACGTCGAACAGTCCGCCCTGCCCCTCCGCGAACACCTCCGGGACGCCGGGAACCGGGTCGGGCAGCAGAGCCCCGTCACGGACGATGCGAAGTCGTCCCGGGCGTTCGGTTACCAGCATGTCCCCGTTCGGCAGCCACGCGATCGACCACGGAATCTCGAGGCCGTCCACCACCGTTATCGCGCGGTAGTCGTGATAAGCGGACTGGTACGCCTCCTGGGCGGCAGTCTGGCTTCCGGCAAGCATCAATCCCAAGGTGGCGCAGGCGACGGTAGTGCGGATCATCATCAAGCTCCCAGGAACGCGCGCGTCACGGCACGCGGCGAAAACAAGGCCCGGTTCGCGAAGACTCGTTGTACGGATCCAGACAGACGCGCGTGGCCTGGCGCTTACCTGGACCACGCGACGGTCGTTCAGAGCGATGGGTCGCGGATGCGGAGGTCATCGCGGCACGCGGAAGCTTAGCCCCATACCGATGAAGAGATCATCCGCCGGACCGCGCAGCCCGCGGCCAACGGCCACGTCCAGTTGTACCAGATCGTCCAGCAGTAGCGTGAGGCCGCCGTCGACGGACGCGCTGGTCGCGGTCGCGCCGGTGACCTGGCGGTCGCCGAAGATCTCGAGAAACGTACCCACACGGTCCGTCAGGCTGAGGCCGAGGGCCAGCGAGTACACGATTGACGCGTCCCGAGCCGGCCGGCCCGCCAGCGATTCCCACGCCGCCCCGCCGTTGTAGCCGAGCGAGAGCCTGGGCATATCGGTGACCAGTTCCGGCGCCTGCGCGTTCACGCCGACGGACCCGGCCGCGACCGCCGCCACGAGGAGGACGGCGCTGGAGCGGCGTAACGTGGAAGACACGAGTGATCGCTGGCTCCTTCGTCGGAGCGACCAACGACGGTCTGCCGATCATATCCGTCCCGGTTCCGAGTTGACGGTATCCTCAGGGTCCGGCGCCGGGAGGCGCGGCCTCGCGGGAAGATCGCCAGGCCCACGCCGCTGGATCGGCACAACGGGAAGGACGGTCAGGATGATGGCGACGCGCGCGATTCTCACGCTCACCCTCGTCGCGCTGGCGACCAGCGCCTCGGCGCAGGAGCACACGCTCGGCTTCATCTGGGAGGAAGCGCCCTTCCCGCGGGCTCACGCGTCGACCATCGTGGAGGCGGTCGACGGCACCTTGATCGCCGCCTGGTTCGGCGGCTCGGGAGAGGGGCAGGAGGACGTCGGGGTCTGGTCGTCCCGCCGGGCGGCAGGAGGCGCATGGTCGCCGCCCGTCCAGCTCTACAAGGAACCCGATCAGCCGGCCTGGAACCCGGTGCTCTTCCGCGGCGACGGCGAGACGATCTGGCTCTACTTCAAGATCGGCCCGAGCCCCCGCGCGTGGAGCGGCGCCTACATGAAGACGACCACGGCAGGGGAGGAATGGTCCGAGCCGGGCTGGCTGCCGTCAGGGATGATGGGACCGGTCCGGGCGAAGCCGATCCGGCTCGCCAACGGTGAGATTCTCGCCGGGACCTCTCTCGAGAGCTACCGGACGTGGTCGTCCTGGATGGAGATCAGTAGCGACGGCGGCGCCACGTGGAGCAAGTATGGTCCGCTCCTTTTCGGCGATCCGGAGCGGGATCGGATCGGGACCATCCAGCCGACCCTGCTGGAGATAGAGCCGGGCGTGATCCGCGCGTTCTTCCGGACCCCGCGCCGCCTCGGAAAGATCGCGACTTCCCTGTCGCGCGACGGCGGCCGGACGTGGGAACGGATTCGCCTCACGCGTCTTGACCATCCCAGTGCCGGCATCGACGCGCTCCGGCTCGACGACGGGCGCTGCCTGCTGCTCTACAACCCGTCGACGACGCGGCGGTCGCCGCTCTCGCTCGCCGTGTCGTTCGACGACGGCGAGACGTGGCGTGACTTCCTCGTGGTCGAGGAACTCGCCGAAGGCGAACGGGGCGAGCTTTCCTATCCGGCGATGATCCAGGACTCGAACGGGGATCTGCAGATCACCTATACCTGGAACCGGCGCCGCATCCGGCATGCGACGGTGCCGTTCGATCTGGTTCCCACGGAGCCCTGATCCGCAACGTCACCGGCGCATCCGGGTCGACGACACTTCGCTGATCAGATCCGCCCATCACGGATCAGGGCGTCGACTTCCCCCGGAGTCGGGCTCGCCTCGCGGGCGCCCAGGCCGCGGCACTTGAGCGCCGCCACCGCGTTCGCGTAGCGCAAGACGTCCTCGACTTCCGCGTCGTCTCCGCCTCGCAGCCAACCGGCGATGAACCCCCCGCGGAAGACGTCGCCGGCGCCGGTGGAATCGACGACCGGGACGCGGAAGGCCGGGGTTCGGATCTCGACGTCGCCGACCAGGGCCAGGCTTCCTTCGGCGCCGAGGGTCATGCAGGCGAGGGCCGGGTGATAGGCGTCGCGGATCGCCCGCAACGCCGCGCCGGGGGTGTCCCTGCCCGTCAGGGCGGCCGGGAAGTCCTGCGCCGTCACGATCATGTCGATCTCCGCCAGCAGTGCGTCGATGCCGTCGCGGACGTACTCCACGTCGATGACGGTTCGGACTCCGGTCCGCCGGGCGTAGCGGGCGGCGGCCGTCGACGCGGCAGTGTCGTGGCAGTCGACCAGCAGCACGCGGCCGGCGCCGACCGCCGCCGCGTCGAGGTCCTCGGGCCGCAGCTCGAGCCCCGGATCGCGCGACCAGAGCACCGTACGCGCGCCGGTCCGTTCCTCGACGAGAATCACCGACATCCCGTTGCGTGTGTCGGGCGCGACCCGGCAGGCGCTGATGTCGACCCCTTCGGCGGTGAGGCTGGACCGTCCCCGCCGGCCGTTCTCGTCGTCACCGAAGCACCCGACGTAGCGGGCGCGCCAGCCGAGCCGCGCGCACGCCACCATCGCGCTTGCCGCCTGGCCGCCCGGCGAGTACGCCTGCCGCCGCACCGGCTGCTTGGAATCGGGCGCCGGAAAACGCTCGACCACGACCAGCAGGTCGGTCATGTTGAGGCCGAATCCGACCGCGTCGAAGGGATGGCCGTCCCGCGGCGGGAGACCGATCGGCATCCGCATGCCGGAATCGTAGATCCGCCTCAGCAGAATGCGCGGATCAACTCGACCAGAGCGTCGCGGCAAACGCACACCGAGTCGATCTCGACGTATTCGTCCGGACCATGGAGGCCCGCCCCGGCCGGACCGAACAGAACGGACGGCGTTCCCGCTCCCCCGAGAATCGCGGCATCCGTCCAGAAGGAAATGCCGGCCGGTGCGTCGTCGAGGCCGCGACGGCGGAGAATTCGCCGCAGCTCCGCGCAAAGCGGATGATCGTCGGCAATCTCGTGGGGCTGACGCGTCAGCAGTTGCCGTGCGGAGGCATCGAAGTCACCGTCCTCGCGGGCCAGCTCCGCCAGCACGGCTCGAACCTCGGTCAATCCCACATCCGGCGGCTCGCCGACCAGGGTCCGGCGCTCGACAGCGAGCACACAGCGATCGGGGTAGACGCTGAGGGCCTGGCCGCCATGAATCGTCGAGGCGTGCAGCGACGCCCGGCCCAGCCGCGGATGGGTCGCACCGGCGCCGAGCGCCGCCTCCAGGGCTTCGAGTCGTCCGAGGACGCGCCCCATGTGGAGGATGGCATCGCGGCCGTCGGCGGGACGGCTCCCATGGGCGGCGCGCCCGCGCGTCTCGATCTCCACCCACTCGAATCCCTTGTGCGCGGTGGCCACTCGCAGATCCGTCGGCTCGGTCACGACCGCTCCGTCGGCCGTGTGGGCCTTGGCCAGCGCCGCCGCGCCGGCGCTGGCGTGCTCCTCGTCGGCCACCGCCGCCACCACCAGCCTCCCGCACGCCAACCCACCGTTGCACGCCACCTGGATCGCCGCTTCCATCATCGCGGCCACGCCGCTCTTCATGTCCTGGCTGCCGCGGCCGTAGAGGCGGCCGTCGCGCACCACTGGATCGAAGGGTGCGGTCATCCCCTCGGCGCCCACCGTGTCCGTGTGGCCGCACAGCATCAGCGCGCGTCCCGGCGCCCTTCCTTCGACTATGCCGACCACGTTCGGGCGGCCGGGGGCGACCTCCGTCAGCTCGACGTCGATGCCGCCCTTCCGCAGCGCATCCGCAATGCGCTCGGCGACTGCGGCCTCGCCGGCGCCGCCGGGAACCAGGGCCGGGTTCACCGAATCGATGGCGACCAGGTCGCGCAGCAGGTGAACAACAGGGTCCATCGGTACGCACTCCAACGCACAATAGTACGTGCGGCCCCGCGCCAACGTCCCGGCCTACCGTACGGCCAACAATCGTGCAGGCCTGGTCGCGGACCCATTCGGCGAGACGAGCACGAATCGCCCGCATCCAGCGCTTCTCCTGACTGCGCGTGGGCGGAAGTGCGTCGCGCCTGTCGTCTTCAGAGAGGTCCTGGAATCGCGCCTTGACCATGCGAAACGCGTGCGCTCACCGGCTCCGCCATCCAGATCGGCATGACGGCCCGCGCGGCCGCAAGCTCGTCCCGGTCCGCTGCGGAGAGGGTCGGCAGAACCGTGTCGAGGCTGTCCTCTACCTCTTCGGGGCCGAGCCATGCCAAGGCGCGAATGACGTCTCCCGCCTTGCAATGCGGGGCCGCCAGTTGCCAGCGTGGCGCATGACGCAGCTCGACGGACGAGCCGAAGCGCAGCCGCCGGTTAGGGCCAGAGGTGAGATAGACCGCACGCACGGGATTCTGCGCGGTCAGACCAAGGCGGTTGGCCGGTTGCCGAGGTGAAGCAAGGCGGCAGGACACAGCGGTGTGGCCTCCGGAAGGGCCTCGGCATACTCCATGATGCGCTTGGGAAGGCCTCTCATGATTCATATCCCCGGCTGAGCATGTCAGAAATTTAACTGCAAGACTAGCGGAACGGTCGTTGCCCGTCCCTGTCTCGTCATCAGACGCCCTCGAGTGTCGTAGTGGTCTTAAGGCAGCGTGAACCGCATGATTTCTGTAAGTCATTCATATAAAATGACTTACTTCAGGTATGCCAGCTACGGTTCCCGCTGTCGTTCCCCCATTTACAGCTGGAATAAACGGGCCTCCGAAAGTCTGTCGAGGACGAATCCGGCACCGACGCCGGATGGCTCCCGCCCCTGCTCGACGGTTCATCGTCCTCGAACTCGATCAACCGGACCCGAGGAGTCTAGCGCGGCTCCGCCGCGTTGGGAAGACAGGCAGTTATGGGACCGGGCTCATCGTCGTCGTTCCTGAACACCCGTACCGCCGGCAGGGCATCGTCGTCCGGGAAACCGCCTCGGAGCGCAGCCTTGCGCCCGCCGCACCCCAGGGACACCCGGCTGCCCCTCCGAACGCGCGCCATGTCGCCGCCAGCCGTCCTCAACGCCGATTCTGAGGACGACACCGAAGCCGTGAGCGAGGAAAACAGCCTTAATTCGCCGCGCCAGCGCGTGATTCGTTCCGCGCCCCTCTGTTACAGCCCGAATCACACCGCGCCGGCCCGGTCGCCGCACGGGAACGGCCCGTGTTTGCTGGACGGGATCGCGCCTTCGACAAGAATTGCGCCGTTCCTATTGCGCCGCCCGTAATGCCGGGAGCGACCTCCCGAAAACCTGCGGTTTTGCGGCGCAATGGGTGTTCCCGAATCACACCCATCGCGGGAGGTCGCTCCCGGCAAATCGTTCCCTCCGGGAAGGGGGAATCGAGCCCGTCACCGTCCTCCGGCCGGCCCGGTATCGCCGCCGCCGCTCGAACAGGTCAGACCGCGCATACGCCGTCTCGACCTTGTTCGGCACCACGTGCGCCAACGCCGCCTCGATGACCTCCCGCGGATGGTCCGTCTTCTCCGCCGCCCAGTCCCGGAACGACGACCGGAAGCCGTGCGACCGCCACGACAATCTTGTAACTATCTATATATGCAATGGTTTAGGCGTCGTTTCCAGCCTGCTTTACCCATACGGTACCCCGCAATGTCAACCGGACGCGGTTGCACTTTAGGGACCGGCTGCGGACCGCCTTAGACCGGACTTCGGTTCGCGACGGTCGGCTCCTTGGCCAGACGCTCACGCCAGTCCGCGAGGACATGCGCCGGGATCTCGAACGCCTGCGCCACGGCGTCATCGATCTCGCGCCGGACGGGATCGGCGTCCGCGTGCGCCCAGGGTTACAGCCACGACGGCGGCATCCTCGGCCTAGCGCGTGGTCCCTCATTGTTCGAGGTGATCGCCAACGCCATCGTCGACCGGATTCTGCATCGCGCGACGACCATCAGATCCGGCGCGACTCCTGCCGGTTGAAGGACAACGCTGAAGTCTGGAGTGGTCAATCCGACGATGCAGGGAACGTGAGCAACCGCTGGACGAAGACGGATTCACCCAGAGTGCGTGATTCTCGACTCCCGTCGACCTAAGAGGCTATCTGGATCGCGTGACGGCGCAGGTGGAGGCAGTCCAGTTGATCGTATTCGACCAGTTCGAGCACGCGCCGTCGCTCCGTTGGCCCGTTGGACAGGACCGTGCTCGCCAATGAAACGGCGGGCTCGCCGCGCTGGTGAATAGCGGCGTTGAGAATCCGGAAGCATCCCGCTCCACCGGCAGCACCGAGATCGTGGCATCGGTAGTCCACGGGTGTGAAGCGTCAGCCCTGTACTGTTGCTGCAACCACTCGTGGTTCGCTGGGCGCTCGTCATTGTTGAGGATTTGCACCTCGAAGCTGAGGCCGCTAGTGGAGCGCCAGTACCGCCCTGTGCAGGCCATGCTCGGGTACGCCGCACCCATAACAGGGCGGCGACCTGCACCCAACTCGTCCACCAAGTCATCGAAGAGCTGGCCAGTTGACGTGCCATATGTCAGCAGAACCTCCGCAAGCGGACGGCGAAGCAGGTCCACGTGGATCGCGTCGTCGTACCGCTCGGCGAGGTAATTCATCACCCAGCCTCCCGCCCAATACACACTTGTGACCGTCAGCACCTGCTCGTCCAACAGGTTGCGACCGTAGATCACGGAGTCGAGTTCCTGATCGAGAACCCTGTTGCGCAGCTTGGCGACCGCGGTGGTGCGGCCGTACTCGGTCGTGTGGCGGTAACCGTCGGATTCGGCCATGCCTTCGGTCAACCATGTGGGCCAACTGTACCCGCTCGCGCGGGCGGCCACCCAACAACATGCCCACTGGAAGAAGTGCGTCACCTCATGCGTGATGTAGTGCGGGTGGTAGTACTCGGAGGGCGTGCTCAGTTCGCCGAGGACGCTCCCCTCCCAAGCCGATGGAGTCAAGTAGTGCATCTCGGCGTGCACCTCTTCACCGTCGGGGTAGCAGCACGCCATAGCTACGTATCCCTGGCTCGTCCTCGCGGTTGCAGCACCAGGCAGGTAGACCGTCAGCTTGAAGGGAGCATCCCCGTAGGTGGGATCGACGACGCCGTACTTCTCGAAGCCGAGATCGAACGCCTGCGATACCCACCGATCAACCAGATCCAAGTCGTCTGGGTAGTCAGGGCTGTAGCAGATGGTGTAGCGCCCCTCGCGGTACTCGAGGTAGTCGACCGGCGTCGTGTCTGCCCGTGACTCGCACTGAGCCACCGCCGCAGTCGGAAACCAAGCGAGACTGCCAGCGACGGCGAGCAACACGCCCGTCGCACGACAGCACGACACCATGTCACTCACCATCGTCGCGCTTCTCCGGTCGTCGTCCAGCTCGAGGCAGTTGACTCCACAGTCTGCACGTATCGACACCGAGCCCTCGACTTAATCAACCTCGGCTCGTCGATTGGCAGCCATCGCGGCACCGAGCCGCTCCGCGTTTCGGCCACATCCACCTGACTCCAGGAAGGTAGCATAGAATTACCATTAGGCGACTTTATGGCGATACGCGCTGCGCAACGCGTCCGTCACAGATCCGTCGACCAAAGGGGAGAGTCGCAAGCTAATGGCGACAGGCGCGATTGCTGGAGCGCGTAGTTCACGCCGACGGAACGGCGCTCGGGAACCACTGGATCCTGACTCGTTTCGCGTACCGGTGCAGTGATGAATAAACACCGGACCGAACACGGACCGTCCCGGCCGAACGGATGAAGATGAAGCGCGACCACCGGGTTCCCCTGTGCCGCCGCGCCATCGAGGTCCTCGACGCGGCGCGGGCGCTGGCTGACGACGGCAATCCGGTCGTGTTCCCCAACGAGCGCGGCAAGCGCCTCGACGACAAGCGGCTGCGCCGGCTGCTCTGGAAGCACCGGATCCCGGCCATGGTGCACGGCTTCAGATCCAGCTTCCGTGATTGGGCGGCCGAGGAGACGGACCACCCGCGCGAGGTCATCGAGGCGGCGCTGGTACACGTCGTCCAGAACAAGGTCGAGGCCGCCTATGCTCGGTCGGACCTGTTCGAGCGGCGGCGGCTCCTGATGGACGACTGGGCGAAGTACGTCGCCAGCCCACCCCCTCAGCATCCCCCGATCATGGAACCAGCGGAACACGAACTCGCCGCGGCCCGGAGCGCCGTGACCCCCTCAGCCTGAACCCGATCCTCCCCGGTTGACCACGCCGGCACCCAACGGTGCGTGGTGGAGAGCACGGACGAACCTCGAGTTGCGGGACGGACCGAGCGGGGAGGATATCGAGCGGCAGCGGCGAACACGAGATCCGAGGGAACGACGACAACGATCCGGGCGCTGAGGGAAGGGCCGACGCACGACGATCAGAGGAACTGAACAGGCTGGCTCATCACAACCGTTGGTAGTGATGAGCCAGCCGACCCGATGTGCTAAATCGGGCTGGCGAGGGAGACGCTGCGCCCCCCTCGAGCCCCCTGCTGACAGCCGCGCCCGGACGGCGCTCATGGCTGTCGTTCGGCTCGTCGCCGACCCGCCTGCATCGCAGCGCCGCCGATGCGCGTGGGATCGATGCGATCCGCGTCGGGCCGGACCCCTGCCGTCCGACCACAGCGGCTGCGGGTCCTCGTCGACGGGCGTGTTCTGTGGCACCTATGGATACGTCGGTCATTGCCGAGCGACGGGAGGGCTCGCGTAGCGTTCGGTGTCTACCGCCCGCCAGTTCTGTCCGGTGTAGTTCACCGAAAGCTCGTATGCGCTGTAGGCGAGCCGGCCTCATGCGGCGTCTGCGCGTTGGCTATCCCCGCCCGTCCAGACACGCTCGGAGAGAGTCCAACCTGTCTGCATCGCTCACGTTGCGGCGGCGTGTCCAATAGCACACCGTGGTTTCAGGGGAGTGTTCTGTGCTGTAACGTCGCGCTACGTCTTGTGATGGTCTGTCCATCGCGATGATCACCCGGGGAGCCAAAAGCACTAGCTGTTTCTCCGCATTCTTCTCGTACCCGCTCTCGACGTAACGGCCATTCATGCTACTCCCTTCGTCGTCCCTGGTCCTAAACGGAACCACCTGGAGGAACGAGACATCGTCAAGCCGTTTACCAACGGCCGGCAGTATTTTCTTGTAGTGCTTCCTCGTAATGGTCCAATGAGGCTGGCACATGGCGGAACGATACGCACGATTCGCTGCTTCGAACGCTTCCTGCGGCGCCATATTGGGTTTCAGGTTTCGAAGATCCCTGAATCGCTCGTATACCAAGTCATCCAGATATCTCGATTCCAGGCTACGCTTTCCTCCTGCCGGGTTCACCGACAATATGATGAAACCGCCCCGGCCGTAGTTCGCGCCGACCATTCCGAACGTCGGTATGTCGACCTGCCATTGCAGGTTGCGACGCTCGTACTCGGGACGCAGTTCATCCGCTGGTCCAAAAATGTCCGTTCGGCGAAGCTGCGCGCACCCGCGCCAGAGCTCGGCAACTTCTGCTCGATCCAACGGTGGCAACCGCGTCCCGCCTGTCATTGGTCAACAGCGGTCACGGGCTGCAGCAAGCGTGTGAACATGCCGGCAGTGTACCGCCAACAGTAGGACCGTGTCATTTGTGCGTCGGGCCGCTGCCTGGAGCTTCCAGAGCGTGTCCGAGGTAGGCTGCCCAGTCGTCCATCAGGAGCCGACGCCGCTCGAACAGGTCCGACCGTGCATACGCCGCCTCGACCTTGTTCGGCACCACGTGCGCCAGCGCCGCCTCGATGACCTCCCGCGGATGGTCGGTCCGCTCCGCCGCCCAGTCCCGGAACGACGAGCGGAAGCCGTGCGGCACCGCGGCGATCTCCAGGTGCTTGAGCAGACTCGACAAGGCCATGGCGCGGAACTGCTTGCCGCGGGGGGGCGGGAACACGAGCGGACTGTCGTCACCGAGCGACCGCGCGGCCTCGAGAATCTCGACCGCCCGCCCGCAAAGCGGGACCCGGTGCTCGCGCTTCGCCTTCATCCGCTCCGCCGATATCGTCCACACCGCGCCGGCCGTGTCGATCTCGTCCCACGTCGCCAGCCGCACCTCGGCCGACCGCGCCGCGGTCAGCACCAACAGCTCGAACGCCAGCCTGACGGCCGGCGCCGCCGAGTCCGACGTCCGCACCTTCTCGACCGCCGCCGCCACCTCTCCGTGCGGCAGCGCCTGCCGGTGCGTCACGATGTCGTTCTGCGGCCCGAGGACCGGGCCGATGCGGTCGCACGGGTTGTCGTTCCGCAGGTTCATCGCGATCGACCACTCCAGCACCATGCGGACTCGCTGCCGCACCGCCCGCGCCGTCTCCGCCTTGCTGTGCCAGATCGGCGTGAGGATCTCCAGCACGTCGGCGCTGTTGACCTCGGAGATGGGCCGCTTGCCGATGCGCGGGAAGGCGTAGCGCTCCAGGCTCCGCAGCCAGTCGTGCGCGTGCCGCGGTCCGCGCCAGCCGTCCCGCTTCTGCTCGATCACGCTCCGGGCCGCTTCGGCAAACGTCGGCACGCCCTGGACGCGCCGCTTGTCGGCGAGAGGGTCGCCACCGGACCGGGCCAGCTTCCGGTTGGCGAGGGCCAGCTCGCGCGCCTCGGCCAGCGAGACGAGCGCGACGGCTCCGAGTCCGAGTTCGCGCCGCCGGCCCCGGATGACGATCCGCTGGATCCAGCTCCGGGTGCCCTCGGGCTTGACGTAGAGGAACAACCCGTTGCCGTCGGCGTGCCGTCCGGGCGGCGCGGAGCGGACGAAGGCGGCCGACAGCGCCTTGTCGGGGTGTCGGCCTGGAGGCTTGGTCCTGCGGGGTTTGGCGGCGGAGTCGGTTACAGTATCCATTCCAGTATTCTATACGGGAATGGCGTGGATTTCGCGGCGCGTTCTGACCCGCCCAGTCGCCGGCTACCGAGTCATAAATTATTATAAGTCAGTAACTTATGGATGCTATTGTACGAGAACGCACGCCTATGGCATATCTGGGTTTATTCAGGCAGCGCGAAGGCGAGTAGCGTGGTCCCCGCCGCCACGGTGACGTATTGCTTCCCGTCATCGCCCAGGTAGGTGATGGGATTGGCGCCGCTGATCAACTGCTCGGTCTCGAAGCTCCACAGTTCGCGCCCGGTCTTGGTCTCGTAGGCGCGGAACAGTCGATCGGTGGCCCCTCCGATGAAGAGCAGGCCACTGGCGGTGGAGGTCGGCCCGCCCTTCTGAGAGTTGGGGGCGCCGGTGTTCACGCCGGGCGGTGCGCCCTCGACCGTGCCGAACGGGATCGTCCAGGCGATCTCCCCAAGGTTGACGTCCACGGCGACCAGTCTCGACCAGGGCGGCTGCCAGCAGGGCCAGCCGTTGACGGACGGCCGGGTGACGACGTGCCAGTAAACCCTGCGCGACTCGGGAGGACCCACGTAGCCGCGGCGGTCCGGATCGTCCTCCACCCTTACGAGCTGGCTGATGTGGCCGGTGTCGGCGTAGTTGATGATGTAGTACCCGAGGCTCGGATCGAAAGTCCCGCCGGTGAACTCCGTTCCCCCGCCGGTCGACGGAAATACGAGCGCACCCTCCTCGGACGGCGGCGTGTAGGGGCCACGGTTCCGCCCGCCGTCGAACTGCATCAACATCTCGCGGCACGCGGCCGTGTGCTCCGGCGTAACCGTCGCTATCTCGTCCATCGTGAAATCGATGCGTCCGAAGGGCGGCGGCTTCACCGGGAACGGCTGCGTCGGCGAGTAGTACTCCCCGGGCATGTTCCCGGCGGGTACGGGACGTTCTTCGATCTCGTAGATCGGCTCGCCGGTGACCCGGTTGAAGATGAACAGCACCGGGTACTTCGTCATGACGCCCACGGCGGGAATCGTCTCGCCGTCCCGCTCGACGTCGAACAGGATGGGCGGCGCCGGCATGTCCAGGTCCCACAGGTCGTGATGGACGGCCTGGAAGTGCCATAACCGCTCTCCCGTCAGGGCGTCGACGGCCACGATCGAGTCCGAAAAGAGGTTGTCCCCGGGGCGGTCGTGGCCATAGAAGTCGTTGTGGGCGGATCCGAGCGGCATGTAGAGAATGCCGCGCTCTTCGTCGATGGTGAAGAACGACCACGTGTTGGCTCCGCTGACGTTGCGCCACGAGTCGTCGAGCCAGGTGTCGTTGCCGAACTCGCCGGGGTGGGGCACGGTGTGGAACGTCCAGACGAGTTCGCCAGTCCTCAGGTCCCACGCGCGCGTGTCGCCCGCCGGCCCCTTCGACCCCGTCTCGTCTGCGTTGTGGACACCGGTGAACACGAGGTGCCTCCAGACGGCCACCCCGGACGAGATCCCGTAGTGCATGTTCGGGAAGCCGTTCATCACGTCGGGGGTCTTCATGTCGACGTAGCCATCGTTACCGAACCGGGGGTTGGGGAGGCCGGTCGCCGCGTTCAGCGAGATCAGCTCGCCTTCTTCGGTTCCGAACACGATCTGCGGAGGTGTCGTGTCGTCGCCTTCCCAGTACGCCAGCCCCCGCATCGAACCACCCGTCCAGTGCAACTGGTGTTCCGGCGAGTTCCAGTCTCCGGGCGCCGTGTACTCCCAGATCTCCTCACCGGTCTCCGGCTCCAGGGCCACCACGCGGTAGTACGGGAAGGACAGGTACAGGACGCCGTCGACCATGAGCGGGGTCGACTGGGCCGGCCGCGACGGCACGCCCGGCTTCGTCATCTCGTACCGCCACGCCGGCACGAGAGTCGAGACGTTGTCGACATTGATCTGCGTCAGCGGCGAGTGCCGCTGGTTGCCGGCGTCGCGTCCCCAGTGCACCCAGTCGTCCTGGGCCTGCGCTACTGGCGCCTGTGCGGCGAGGGTTGCGACCAGGAGCAACCACAGCAAACGTCGCGACCCGCGGTCTGATGTCTTCGGGAACCTTGTAGCCATGAATCGAGAGCGCCTCCCGCGCGCGAAGGCCTCACCATGCGACGCCGCGGTGAGACCGTCGCTCCTGAACGGTTCGTCAATCTAACGCCGTTTCGGGCAGTGACTCAAGCTGAATCCCAGGTTCGCTTCTCCAGCAGTCGAGCCAGCCAGCCGGCAAGGTCGGTGACGAGAAGCGTCGGATTCTCGATGCTGCGTTGGATCCGGCAGATCAGGATCCGGCGACGGGCCTCGACCATGTCGGCGGTCTTGTGCAGTCGGGCAACCATCTCGGCGGAAGGGTTGCTCGTCAGTTTCACTTCCACCGCCCAGCGCTCCGTGCCCCAATCGAGGAGAAGATCCAGCTCGAAGCCGTCGGAGGTCCGGAAGAAGAAGGGTTGGGCCCGCATGCCGGCGGCGGCCAGCGTGGCGAGGGTCTGCTCGAGGACGAAGCCCTCCCAGCTCTGGCCCAGCCACGGCTGCCGGTAGAGCTGATCCAGATCTCCAACGTTCATGAGGGCGTGGAGCAGTCCACTGTCCCGCCAGTAGAGCCGGGGCCGCTTCACGACCCGCTTTCGGATGTTGGCGGAGAACGCCGGCAGGAGACGGATCAGGAACGTGCCTTCCAGGAAGTCACAGTGGCGCAGGACCGTCTTGTGGTCCAGGGCAAGCGACGTGCCGAGCTGCGAAGCATTGAGCGGCTGGCCGTGGGAGGCGGCCAGCATTGCCAGTAGCCGCATCGTCTGTTGCGGTTTGGCGGGCAGCCCCCATCGGGGCAGGTCGCGGCTCACCAGCGCCTCGAGGTAGTTCGCCTGCCAGTCGGGAAACATCGCAGGGTCCAGGATGCCGCCGTCGGGATAGCCGCCGCGCAGCCAAAGGTCGTCGGGGCGGCGCGGCGACAACTCGGGCAGGATGAACGGTGTGATCCGAATCAGGCCCAACCGTCCCGCCAGGGATTCCGCCACGTTCGCCATCAGGGACGGCGACACGGAGCCCAGTAGCAGGAATCGGCCGTTGCGCTTCCGGTCGGCGTCGATCGTGCCGCGCAAACGGCTGAACACGGCCGGGGCCTGCTGCGCCTCGTCGATGATCAACAGCTTCCGGCCGGCGGCCAGCGCGTCCCATTCGGCGTCCAGGCGCGCGGCGCCGCCGGCGGCTTCCATGTCGAAGTAGACGCCGCCGAGGCGCCTGGCGAGTGTCGTCTTGCCACTTTGGCGGGGGCCGACAATCGCGGCCGCCGGGAACCGGCGCAGCGTTTCCTTGACCTGCCGGGTGTAGATGCGCGACCGCATGCTTGCATTATGGGAATTGATTCCCGAATTGCAAGAATGGAGTCCGGGATTCGGATGTTCCGACCCGTTCAATCAGCCGCGCGCAGCCGCCCCTCGACGTACCTGTGCAGGACACTGGAGATCAGCGTCTGGTACGGAATGCCCTCCGACAGGGCCCGTTTCTTCAGCGCATCGAGATCTCGACTGGAGATCCTCACGTTCACGCGTCGGTCCTTGCGGAATGTGGCGGCTGCGTATTCCGGGTGCCGCTTCATCAAGGCGGACTTGTTGGGTGGAGATCGCAACTCGTCTCTCTCGAACGCCTCGACGATTTCGCGTTCCTCCCTGGTCAGTTGCGCCATCATGATTCTCCCAGGTAACGCTTGGTAGCACTTCGACTCCGGATGATGGTCTTCAAGAACACTTCACTCTCCGATTCCACGAACGGGACGAGGTAGGCGTAGCCGTCGACGGCGACCACGGAGATCTTCTGCCCGGGGTATCGCTCCTGGTTCGGATGCTCAAAGATGTCGACCTCGTGACCGTTCTCGATGTGGAAGACTACCTCTTCGAACGAGATTCTCCGCTCCCGCTTCAACCGGTCGTTCTTCGCCGGATCCCAGTTGAAGTGCTTCATGCTGAAGTGTGACAGATTGTACGCCGGATGTCATCAGCCTTACCATATTGGGTGATCCTGATAGAGATCTAGGGGCACCGGGGTCCGCGACGGCGTTTTCGCCCGGGCGCACTCGCCACCGAGTCAAGGTCGGCGTGTCGCTCAGGAAGGGAGGTCACCCGTGAAGCTGCAACAAACGGTCCTGGCACTGGCGGTCATAACCCTGGCGGCGTGCGGCGGTCCGGACGCGGTCGACACCGAAGCGGCGGCGGCGCAGGATGCCGAGGCCGCGTCGTCCGGCGGTACGCCGCCCGAGGCGTTCACGCCGCGCGAAATGTCGGAGGCCGACATCCCGCCGGGGATCCAAGAGGATTCGCTGGCGCGGCTCCCGCAGATCACGCGCGAGTCGCTAGACGCGGACGGCCAGCGGGCCTACGACGTCATCGTTCATCCCGACAGCCGTTACTCCAACGGCCTGCGCGGGCCGATCGGCATGTGGATGTACAGCCCGCTCATGGCCGAGCATCTCTTTCCGGCCAGCACCTACCTGCGCTTCGGCGCGGACGGCAACCGCGATCAGCGGTTGGCGGAGCTGGCGATCCTGACCGCCGCGCGCGCCCTCGACAGCCAGTACGAGTGGTCGGCTCACGAGGGGCTCGGCCGGAGCGCCGGCCTGGAGGACGAGATCATCGACCTGATTCGGTACGACCGTCCGGTTGACGACGCGGGCGATCTGCCGGGGCTGGGCGAGACGGAGCGGACGATCATCCGTGCGGTGCGTGAAATGATCCGCGAGCCGAAGTTGAGCGACGAGACGTTCGAGGCGGCCCAGCGCCTGCTCGGCAACACGGGCATCATGGACCTGGCCGGCCTCATCGGCCACTACACCACTGTCAACTACACCCTCAAGGCGTTCGACGTGCAGCGTCCGCCCGGCAGCATGCTGACGCTTCCGCCGCGAGACTCGCTTCGCTGATTGGGCCCCGCGCTGACGGTGGACTGGGAAAGAACGTATATTTGTTGCAAAGCACACGCTAAAAGTTGGATTTGCAACAATCCATAGCCCGTCCGGGCCTGCTTGCCGACACCATCACGGGACTCGCCGAAGCGCCGGTGGTCACCCTGCTGGGCGCGCGGCAGGTCGGCAAGACGACGTTGGCCGGGCTGGTGGCGGCATCGTGGCCCGGACCGACCACCGTCTTCGACCTCGAGGTGGCCGCGGCGCGCGAAGCCCTGTCCGCCACCCCGGAGCGGCTGCTCCGCCACAGTGAAGGCCTGGTCGTCATTGACGAGGTGCAGCGGAGACCGGAACTGTTCGAGGTGTTGCGGCCGATCTGCGACGATTCCGACCGGCGCGCGGTCTTCCTCCTGTTGGGCAGCGCCTCCCTGGACCTCGTCCAGGGCGTGTCCGAGACGTTGGCCGGACGCATGCTGTTCGTCGACGTGGGCGGGTTCTCGCTGGCCGAGGTCGGGGCGGAGCACCAGGACCGCCTCTGGATGCGTGGCGGGTTTCCACGCGCCTGGCTGGCGCCGTCGGCCGCGGCCTGGACGCTCTGGATGCAGTCGTTCACGCGCACTTTCCTGGAGCGGGACGTCGCCCGCGGGTTGGGGTCGGCTGTCTCCCCCGACGCGTTGGGCCGCTTCTGGCGCATGCTCGCGCACGTGCACGGACAGACATGGAACGCCGCCGAGCTGGCGCGTTCGATGGGCGTGAGCGCGACGACGATAAACCGCTACCGTGACCTGTTGGCGGGCGCCTTCATGCTCCGCGTGCTGCCGCCCTGGTTCGAGAACCTGCGCAAGCGCCTCGTCAGGTCACCCAAGGTCTACGTGCGCGACAGCGGCATCCTGCACTTCCTGCTCGGGCTGGAAGAGCGGCGAGACCTGCCGCTGCACCCGCGTTACGGGGCAAGCTGGGAAGGGTTCGCCCTGGAGCAGACGCTGCTGGCGCACGGGGAGCGCGAAGCGTACTTCTACGGGACCCAGCGGGGCGCTGAACTGGATCTCCTCCTGTTGCGGCGGGGGCGGCGCTGGGGCTTCGAGTTCAAGTGCGCCGACGCCCCGCGCACCACCCGTGCGATGCACGTCGTCATCGACGACCTCGGGCTGGAGCACCTGTGGGTGGTCTACCCCGGCGACCGAGAGTACCCACTGACCGGCCGCATCACCGCCTTGCCGCTGACGCGTATCTGCGACATCGAGTTGCAGCCGACGTCGTGACTTGATTGCCGGCGAGGACGCGCCCGCCACCTGCGACTATGGTCCGCTGCCTGTCGCCTCCGCAATCGCCTGCCGCGCCGTCTTCGTGACGACCGCGGTCACCGCGATGGTGGCGAGCAGCCCGATGACGACGACGGCGTAGTACAGCGGCCCCCGTTCGGGTCCGGCGTCTCCGGCCAGGCGAATCACGTCGCCGACGAGGAAGCCCGAATAGGTATAGAGGAACGACCCGGGCAGCATGCCGATGGACGCCAGCACGTAGTCACGGAACCGGACCTGCGTCAGCCCCAGCCCGTAGTTCAACAGGTTGTAGGGAAAGATGGGCGAGAGCCGCAGCAGCACGACGATCTTCCACCCTTCGCGCCCCACCGCGCGGTCCACTGCCGCGAACTTCGTGTTCCCGGCAATTCGCTGTTCGACCGCCTCGCGCGCCACGTAGCGGGCCAGCAGGAACGCGACGGATGACCCGAGCGTCGCTCCCGTCATCACGTAGATGACGCCTTCCCCGAGGCCGAAGATCGCGCCCGCGGCAAGGGTCAGGACCGACCCCGGTATGAACGCCACGGTCGACCCGATATAGCCGAGGATGAACGCGATCGGTCCCAGCGCGCCCAGTCCGTCGACCCACTCCACGAACCGATCCAGGAACACGCCGAACGTCCTGCCCAGGGCCACCAGGGCGATGATCGCCACGAGACCGAAGAGCACGCGCCCGATGGGCAGCGGCTTCCGGGTGTTCGCCGGGGCCTCTTCAGGTTCCGCCATGCGATCAGTCTAGCGGAACGCCTCCGCGGGCCCCTCCGGCGGCCCCCTCCGGCGGGCCGGGCCACCGGCGTCGCTTGACGCCCGATGGGGTGTGGGCGAGACTCCGGGGCCGTGCACCCCGTCGACTGGACCATCATCGTCGCCTACCTCGCTTGGGTGCTGTACGACGGCGTCAGGCGGGCGAAGGGCACCGGCGCGGTCGAGGGTTACTTCCTCGCATCGCGGTCGCTGCCGTGGTGGGCGGTGGGACTGTCGGTGATGGCGACGCAGATGAGCGCCATCACCCTCGTCGGGACGACCGGCCAGGGCTACGACGACGGGATCCGCTTCGTGCAGTTCTACTTCGGGCTGCCGCTGGCGATGATCATCCTGTCGGTCACCCTGGTGCCGTTCTTCCACCGGGCGCGCGTCTTCACGGCCTACGAATACCTGGAGCGGCGCTTCGATGCCCGCACCCGTGCGCTGGCGAGCTTCCTGTTCCTGATGTCGCGCGGCCTGAGCGCCGGCGTGATCATCGCGGCGCCCGCCGTGATCCTCTCCATCGTGCTCGGCTGGAGCCTGCCGCTCACCATTCTCGCCATCGGCGTGCCGACGACGCTCTACACGATGTTCGGCGGCGTGCAGGCGGTGACCTGGGCCGACGTGAAGCAGATGGTGGTGATCATGGTGGGCGTCAGCGCGGCCGTCGCGGCGCTGATCGTCGGCTTGCCGGATGACGTCTCGCTGGAGCCGGCGCTGCACGTGGCGGGCGCGACCGGCCGCCTGCAGGCGATCGACTTCACGTTCGACCTGAACGAGACCTACACGTTCTGGTCCGGCCTGCTCGGCGGGCTGTTCCTCATGCTGGGCTACTTCGGCTGCGACCAGAGCCAGGTGCAGCGCTATCTCACCGCGAAGTCGATCGACGCCGGCCGTAACTCGCTGATGATGAGCGCCTTCGCGAAGATCCCGCTGCAGGTGCTCATCCTGATGATGGGCGTGCTCGTCTTCTGCTTCTACCTCTTCACCGAGCCGCCGATGCTCTTCAACGACTCGCACGAGTCGGCGGTCGAGGCGAGCGGGCGGGCCGGGGAGTACCGCGGGCTGGAGGACGAGTTCCGCACGGCGCATGCGGCGCGGCGGGCGGACGCGGCGGCCGTCGTCGCGGCGCGCCGGGCCGGTGACGAAGCGGCCGTGCAATCAGCTACCGCGGCCTTCGAAGCGAGCGATCAGCGGGTGGTCGACGTCCGGGCCGAGGCGCGCGACCTCGTGCGCGACGTCACCGGCGACGCCGCCTACAGCGACGTCAACTACGTCTTCCCCACCTTCATCACGACGCAACTCCCCATCGGCCTCGTCGGGCTGCTCATTGCCGCCATCTTCGCCGCCGCGATGTCGAGCATCGCGGCGGAGTTCAACGCGCTTTCCGCCGCCACCACCATCGACTTCTACCGCCGCCACATCAAGCGCGAGGCGTCGGACGCCCACTACCTGCTGTTCTCGAAGATCGCGACCGGCTTCTGGGGCCTTTTCGCGTCCGTCACCGCCCTCTACGCCGCCAACCTCGGCTCGCTGATCGAGGTCGTCAACCGCTTTGGCTCCTTCTTCTACGGTTCGCTGCTCGGCGTCTTCGTTCTCGCCATCGGCATGCCGCGGGTAACCGCCGGCGGCGCCTTCTGGGGACTCCTCGGCGGCATGGCCTCGGTGGCTGGGGTAGCCACGTTCCTCCCCGACGTCTCGTTCATGTGGCACAACCTCGTGGGCGTTGTCGCGGTCTGCGCCATCGGCGGGGTCACCACGCTGCGCCGGCCGGCCGCTACGTAGATGTGTTCTTGGACACCTTGTCCACTCGGCCCCGATGGAAAACGGATGGTCAACAAGAGCAAGCCGGCTTGGCAGCTCCCAGAACGATAGTTGTCAAGCCGAAGTCAGCGGCCGCAAGACGACGACCGCCTGACGAAACCGGTTAACGGATACTAGCGCTGGTCCTGTCGACCTCGGGCGACCTCAGTCTGGTTTACGTTGCTCAAGGGCGCTTGAGACCCCGTGCGCAATTCGTTGAGCCACTGTTTCTTCGGCCGCCGATAGATCCTTGAACAAGCTACATCCCTGCCGATAGATAGCGTCGGCTGCGTCAGGATCAACACGACATTCTTCTTTCGCATGATGGAGCAAGGCCCATACTTTCTCTTTCACATTCCTCGCCCCGGCAGCGGCCTGCCGGTATAGCAAGCGGCCCTCCTCTATTTCGCCGAGCCGGTATTTCAAGAGTCCTTTGGTCGCAAGATAGGTTGCCTTACTTCCTCCGAGTGCCTCTTCGGAACCAACTTCCGCGAACTTCTTCTGCGCTTCAGCTAGTTGACCAAGGTTCGCAAGGCACACCGCGAGGTTGTTGAGTAGTAGAGCGTCCTTTGGTTCGACCTGTAGTCCGGCGCGGGCAAATCGTGCAGATGTCGCGTAGTCTTGCATGGTAGTCTGCGGAACCCACGATCCGAATTTTGCAGGCCGGCTGGAGAACGGCTCGTCCCACAGCCACATCTGGGCACAATCAATAGATTCCTGCCATCGGGAGCTGAACAGATTGCTCCAGGCGTCGGCTTCGTATTGCCGCTCAACATATGATGATTGAGGCTCAAACGACAGACCAAGAGATCGTGACACCCACTCAGCTTGGGCTATGGCGTTCTCTGTCGGATCGGCGAGGCCCGTTTTGAAGAGTCGACGCACGGCCTTGCGGGATCCTGCTTCCATCTCGATGGTACCCAGGGCGCAGGCAAGTTCGGATACATGAAATAGATCGATGTCTCCAGAATTGAGGGTTCTTCTTGCTGTCTTGATCAGATCGGATGTCCTAGACAAGACTTGTGTCAGCGCTATCTCGGCGGCGAGCATCCAAGGATCGAACTTGACCCGTGGGCACCGGCGTAGAACGTGATGGGCGACATCGGCTTCCCCGAGAGTAAGGTAGAATCGGGAAGCCGCTAGAATGACAAAGCGGCTGGTTGGCGCTAGCGCTAGCGCCACTGCGACGGCGCGGACGGCCTTAGTACGTTGGGCCAAGATCGTATAGTGCCGTGCGAGGTCGATCCAGGCCAAGGCGTCACGAGGCCAATTCTGAAGGTAGATCTTGAGAGACCGGATCGCCCCACGACGTTCGTGTGGGTCCATTGATTGTGGTGCCGACGGCCGTGGCGGGGGCGCGTCCCCGAGCAGGACCTTGCCCGCGAGTTCGCGGGCGGGACGGCGTGCTCCAGAAGTCTCCAAGACAAAGCTAGCGGCGTCGGCGGCTCGGTGGGACTGTCCACTGGCAAAGGCGATGCCCAGAAAATCGCCGGCATGGCCAAGCGTCCGGTGCTGGATCCAGTCACGCTCGACCTTCATGAGCTCCGACGGCGGGCAGCCCGGAGGTTCTCGAACGGGACGGGCTGGGGCCAACAGGCCGAGACGGGCCGTGTCTCTCCAAGGCCTCCAACGGGGGACGATTCGTCGTTCAGGGTCGTCAGGCAGAATTGACATTGTGGCGTAATGCAACGGCGATTCGAATTTCAGCGGTGTTGGCTAGACGGTCGAATAGCGAAATATAGCGATGAAGAGAGTACTGGGTCTTGGCATTCAACCTATTGCGAGGATGGCCGCGCAAACGGGGGTCTGGCTCGCAGAGCGTGGTCAAAGCCATTCGAATATCAGAATGCAAGTACGCAGGCACCTCGCCAATAACGTAGTCAACCGCCGCTGCAAAGGCCGGGCGCAGGAACAACAGCGCAGACTCGTAAGTCCCGGTCCAGTTCGTCCAGTGCTGGGTGCTATCAAGGGCATGCATAAGCAGGGGTGTCATCCCCACAGTGGTGAATATGGAGCTAATCATGCTGCCGAGGTGGTAGGCATCACAGCCCATACGTCTGGATTCCCAAGACGGAACAGGCCCGCCGTACAACATCTCAGGTGGTGCATAGCCGCGTTGGCCAGCGGGGGCGAGTTCGTAGTGAGGTGGCTGAGGTTCCATCCCCCTAGTGGACTGTCCTGGAAGTAAGTTTGCCATGAGGGATCCGCCTCGTCGGGT
>CAZWUJ010000014.1:0-83603 GCA_964636705.1 uncultured Vicinamibacteraceae bacterium | reverse complement strand
TGGGCGTGACCCCGCGAATGTAGCCAGTAACGACACCCCCAGAAATCCAGCAACTACAATAAAAAGAGTAACTTGCAGACGATCAGCGCAGAAACTTCGGGCTAGCGCTAGCTCGCGAAGGCGTACCGAAAACGAACGCCGGCGCGACGCGGAGTGAGCACGTTCGCGAAGTAGCGGCGTGACAGGAAACCGTCTTCCGTGAAGCCGATCTTGCCGCGCGTCTGACGCACGCCGGTAACCGCGTACTGGTCGAGTAGATTCTCCGCGTAGAACGTCAGCGTCCAGCCATTCCGGGATACCGACGCCGACAGGTTGTGGAGGTCGTAGGCGGGGAGCGTTTCCCCCCCGGCGCGCAGCCCGATTCGGGTGAAGACATCGCCGATGTAGGTATAGCCGTACAGGAGTTCGAACGCCGCGCCGCCGCCGAGCAGTCTGGCGTACGAGGCGAGGAGGTTTCCCTGATCGCGGGGAGCGCCCGAGAGGCGGTCTCCCTGGAAGGCGTCGGCTCCGCCGTCGAGCAGCCCGGGCGAATCCTGGTTGAGCTTAGCGTCGGTGAACGACCACGAGCCGCGAAGCCGCAAGGCGTTGGTCAGGCTGGCGCTCCCGGCGAGCTCGAACCCCCGGCTCATGGCTCCGCCGCCGTTGAGGGTAATCGGCTCCGCGCTGAACGGGGTGAGGCCGGCGACCTGGATGTCTTTCCAGTCGACCTGGAACAGGGTGCCGCTGAGCGTGATCCGTTCGTTGTCCCACGAACGCCGCACTCCCACCTCGTAGTTCGTGGTCGTGTCGGGCCGGATCACTGCCTGGTCCGCGTAGATGCAGCCCGACTGGGGCGGGTCGTTGTCCGGGTCGTCGTCCTCCAGCAAGGCGAGTTCCTCGTCGCTGCAGACCCGGAAGTTGTTGCCGCCACCGATCCGGTACCCCTCGGACCGGGTGAAGTAGACATTCGTCGCTTCGTCGATCCGGTAGCGGACGCTCGCCTTGAACAGCATCCCGCGGTCATCCGACGCGAAGTCGGTGAAGGGCGAGTTGTACATCGGCGTATACGGGAACTCGGTCAGACTGCCTGTCTCGATGCGGTAGCCGAACCATCGGCCGCCCGCCGTGATGCGCCACCGGTCGCCAACGTCGCGCGAGATTTCTCCGAACAGCGCCTGCTCCACGACGTCCTGCACGCCCAGGCTGTAGTACTCGACGGGTTCGGAGACGGGCCGCCCGCCGAGAATCGGCGTAACGCCGGAGAACTCCGTCAGGCCGGGGGCGTACTCGTGGCTCGTGCCGCGGCTGTCGTAGTCGTTGAAAAAGACACCACCCACCCAATGCCACGGGCCGTCGCCGGCAGAGACGAGGCGTGACTCCCAGTTGAAGCGCGCCTCGCGTCCGTCCTCCCGTGTGTACGCGCTGAACGCGCGAAACCGTGAGGTGAGTTCGCCGACCGAAAGCCCGGGATCGATCGCCTGCGCCCGGGTCAAAGCCGGAAACCGCCCGGGAAGCAATCCCGCGATGCCGAATTCCTGAATCAGCAGGTCCGTCTGGTCGCGCTGCCCCTGCGCGCGGTACCGGGAATACCCGAGAGCGGTGGTCAGTTGCGCGGCGCCGAACGCCCAGTTCAGTTCGAGGCTGAACAGTTCGTTCCTGCGCTCGTTCGGTTCGAGGTACCGGTGGGCGGCCACGTAGCGTCCGGTGTCGAACGCCTGGGCGTGATTGATCTGACGAGCGCCCACACGCTGATCCTGCAGGTGGTACGCCACGAGCGCCGACAACGCTGGTGTCGCTTCCCACAGCAACGACAGCCGGGCCGAGAGCGTCGCCTCGGTGTTGGCATCCGGCTGCCGCCGCAGATTCGCCGCCACCGCCTCCGGATCGGTCGGGTCCGGTTCCGGGTGGGACACGCCAGGAGTCCGGATCAGATAGTCGTAGTCGATGAAACCCGGATCGGCGTACCGGTCGACGGAGCCGCGTAGCGCCAACCGGTTGGCTGCCAGCGGCAGATTGAAGGTGAACCCGGCGTCGGAACCGGCCGATCCGCTGTGCGCCAGGTCAAACAGGTCGCCGCGGAGTTCGAACGTGCGCCGCCCGGTATCCGGCCGGCGTGGCAGGTAGCGCACTGCCCCCGCAAGGGCTCCCGCGCCATACAACGTCCCCTGAGGTCCCAGCAGCACCTCCACCCGCTCGATGTCGTTCAGCCGGAGGTCAACGGCGATCGGAATGTCGCCGAGGTAGGTGGCGACCCCGTTGTTGTAGTTGTTGCCCGCCTGCTCCGACGCAGTCAGCGCATCGGTATGCAGGCCTCGGACGATCACCACGTTGCTGCCGCGGGCCCCTTGATCGACCACCGTCAGGCCGGGCGTCCAGCGCGCCAGTTCCGTCAGGTTGCCGATCGCGCGACGCTCGAGGTCCGCGCCGGTCACGGCCGAGATGCTCATCGGCACCTGCTGCAGCGGTTCCTCGATCCGGGTCGCGGTGACGACCACCGCCTCGTCGAAGCTGGCGAGCCGGAGCGTGACTGCAGGCAGCTCTACCGGACCCGCCGCAGCGCTGACCGCGACGCCGTCCAGCACTACTTCGCCGAAGCCGCTGAGAAAGACGATCACACGGTAGGTACCCGGCGCCAACGCCGCGAAGCTGAACCGCCCGCCAGCGTCAGTCTGAGTCTCCAGCGGCGCGCTCGGCCCAGCGCCCAAGGTTACCGTCGCACCCGGCAGCACGGCGCCGGTTTCGTCCGTGACGATGCCGGTGATTCCGGCCGATTGCGCCGCGCCAGGCGTAGCGGCGAGGACGAGAAGCGCAGCGCCCACACCGACCAACGACGCCCGGGAGCGGCGGCTCAGCCTGCGAAGTGGCGGGAGAGGAGCCATAGTGCCACGAGCACGACAGCCTGCACGACGACGACGGCGAGGTAGGTGCGCTTCACGAGACGAGTATACGTGTCGTGCCAGCCCCAAGACGGTCAGCACTCGATGATGCTCACCGGCACGCTGACGACATGCGTCGCCAGCCCGCCGCGGGAGGTTTCCTTGTACTTCTCCTGCATGTCGCGCCCGGTGTCGCGCATCGTCCGGATGACCCTGTCGAGCGAGACGAAATGCCGCCCGGTGCCCCGCAGGGCCAGCCGCGAAGCGTTGATCGCTTCCACGGACGCCATGGCGTTGCGCTCGATGCACGGGATCTGCACGAGGCCGCCCACCGGGTCGCAGGTCAGGCCGAGGTTGTGCTCCATTCCGATCTCCGCCGCGTTCTCCACCTGGGCTGGCGAGCCGCCGAGCACCTCGGTCAACGCCCCCGCAGCCATCGAGCAGGCTGACCCCACCTCGCCCTGACAGCCCACCTCGGCACCGCTGATCGACGCATTCGCCTTGAAGAGCAGGCCTATGGCGCCGGCCGTGAGGAGGAAGCGGATCACGCCGTCGTCGTTCGCTCCCTCACAGAACCGGGCGTAGTAGTGCAGCACGGCCGGGATGATGCCGGCCGCTCCGTTCGTGGGCGCGGTAACGACGCGGCCGCCCATCGCGTTCTCTTCGTTCACCGCGAGGGCGAACAGGTTCACCCAGTCGATGATGGTGAGCGGATCGCGGTGCGCGCCCTCCGGTTGGCTGTTCAATTGCCGGTACAAGGTGGCGGCGCGCCGCTCCAGCTTCAACCCGGGCAACTGCCCTTCGTTCTCGCAGCCCCGGCGAACGCACTGCTGCATGGCTTCCCAGATCCGCAACAGGCCGGCCCGGACCTCCGCGTCCGGCCGCCAGGCGCACTCGTTGCGCAGCATCACGTCGCTGATCGCCAGCCCGTGCCGGTCGCACAGCGCCAGGAGTTCCCGGCCGGTGCGGAAAGGCAGGGGGAGCGGCGTATCGCGCTCGACCAGCACCGCCTGTCCGTCGTCGTCGGCGGTTGCCACGAACCCGCCGCCGACGGAGTAGTAGATGCGTTGCTCGACGGCCTCGTGTTCCGACAACGCGACGAATCGCATGCCATTTGGGTGCCCGGGGAGGCTCCCCCGGCGCTCGAACACGAGATCCTTCTCGGCGTCGAAATCGATCGCCCGGCGGCCGAGCAGGTTCAGGCGCTTGCCCTCAGTGATGGCGGCGACTCGCTTCGGGATGCGATCGACGTCGGTCTCTTCCGCCGTTTCCCCTTCCAGCCCGAGCATCAGCGCCTTGTGGCTGCCATGACCGCGACCGGTCGCGGCCAGCGAACCGTACAGGTGGATCTGGACGCGCGAGACCCGCTCTAGGTTGCCTGTGGCCTCCAGCTCCAGCGCGAACTGCCGCGCCGCCCGCATCGGCCCGACGGTGTGGGAACTGGACGGCCCGATGCCAATCGTAAAGAGGTCGAAAACGCTGACGGCCATGTGACCGGGACGTCCTCTTTCCGTTATAGCACCGTGCTTCGGGTGAGGCTATGGGGAGGGGAACGTCGGAACACCCGAGTGGCGCAGACCGCCAGATCGTCGAGATAGAGGAGGGATGGCGTGTGAGCGGCGCAGTCGTCCTGCTGATCGTGATGTAGTGTGGTTCCCGGCCGGCCCGGGCGAACCTAGGCGCGAGCGTGGGAGCTACGACAAGTCACCCGGCACTCCCGGTCGCTGTCATTACTAGGCCGATTGCGCCAACAAGCGCACCGAGAAGAAGCAACAGGGCGCGGATCGCAAACTGCCTGTGCGCGCGGATCTGCTGCGCCCTCTTCGCGTTGAGGTGTCATCTCTGCTTGCGTCGAAGACTCGCATGATGTCACGCACGACGCGGAATTCGTCCATGTATGCCGCGACGTGTTCGCCTACAGACGCGCGTTCAGACCGTCCCTTGACGACGAGATCCAACGCCGTCTGCGCTCTCGCCAGTCTGCTGGGGTAGTCGGCGATCACCTCGCTGATCACGAGGTCGCTATAGGTCTTTCCGAAGTCCTTTATGGAATCGAGGCAAAACATGATTCCGGCCTCGGCGGCCTCGTACATGGCTCGTTCGCAATGGCTCTTCGCCTTGGCGAGGACTTCAATATCGACTTCTCCGTCATCTGTGATGGCCTGCAGAGCGTGGTGTCCGGCGTACCGGAGCTCGTTGATGGCGGGAATCTGCACTTCAGACCGCAACTCCCCAACCTCCCGCGCGAGACTGTCGGCTTGGTCGTACAGTCGACGGATCTCAAGGATGCGCGGAACCGGCATCGTTGAACCTGTAAGACTTCACCCGCTTGTACTGTCGGTCGAGGTCTTCCTTGGTCACGAAGTCGCCGAGTTGCAGACGCACGTTACCAGATGCGGCGCGCCGCACCACACCTTTGGCAATCGTTCGCTTCGACTCCTCTGTCGAAGACTCGATCGGCTTCGGTGCACGAAACGCAGCGATCAAGCTTCTCAACACGGCGCTCCGATCCGCCTCCCCCGGAAACTAGGGAGGGGTGATCCAAGTTACGAAGAAGTAAAGGCAGACAAGCACTGGGACCTGCTCTGCTGCGCTGGTGGGCGGTTCTGCGTCGGACTGCTACGTGTCGACGGCAACGAGGGTAGTGACGTGAACGGTGCGGTGTCAAGTCTGGCTACCATCAGAACCGCACGCTCAGGCCCACCTGGCCGCGCCGCGTATCGCCGAGGCCGCTGCGCAGCGAGCCGTCGAAGTTGAAGAGCAGCGATCCGACGGCGTTGTCGAGATAGTTGTCGGCGTTGGTCAGGTTGAAGACCTCGACTATCGGCTCGATGACGGCCCCGTTGCGGAGTGTGAAACGCCGCGAGAACCGGATGTCCCACGTGAAGAAGGCGTTGTCGCGCCGCAGCGTGTTGCGCGTGAGGATCGTGCCGTCAGCGCAGACACGGTCCGACGGTTGCGCCGCCCGCATGCCCCGGTTGGCGCACGACTCCGACGCGGGCGAGGCGGACAGGTAGCGCACCACGTTGTTCAAGTGCAGCCCACCCGGCAGGGCAATCAACAGGTAACCGCTTACCTGGTGGCGCCGGTCGCGGTCCGACCAGCCGTACTCCGGCGCGAGATTGCCGGCATGGGCGTAGCGCAGCGTGAACGGATCGCGCTCGTTGTCGTCGTCCGAGCGGTCGACGGCAAGCGTGTAGTGAGTCTCGAACGTGATTGGGCGGCTGCGCACCGCGCCGCGCCCGCGGAGCCCGAGGGTCAGGGCGGAGTATCGCGATCGGGCGCTGCTCTCGGCGACGGTCAATGCGTTGATGCCCCCTCCGGATGGATGCGTGCCGAGGCCGAACGGAGAACCGAGCGCCGGATCGTTCCGGTTGACGAATCGGAACAGGTGATCGGTCCGCGCGTGGACGAACGTGGCGCTCGCCGCGACGCCGCCTCCCAGGTCCCGGTCGAAGCCGGTGCTGAACGACCACGTGCGCGGCAGCTCCAGATCGCGGTCGGCCACCTGGACGTCCGGCAGGAACGGGGGCGTGGCGGACGCGTCGATCAGGCTGTCGACGGGAGGCACCGGGCCGAGCGTTGCAGCGTCGGCGCTGCTGCGGAACAGTGTCTGCTGGAAGGCGCCGTTGGTTGACCGGTGCTGTGCGAAGACGAGCAGGGGAATGCGCGCCACATACGATCCGGCGTTCGCGCGCACTACGGTGCGGCTGTCGCCGGCGAGATCCCACGCGACACCGGCGCGAGGCTGGACGTTGTCGAGGTCGTCCGGAATCCGCCCGTCGGACGGGAATCGGGGGTCGTCGAGGTACGGCGCGAAGAAAGTGTCTTCCGGCGCGACGAAGACCTCCGGGTGCCACGTGCCCTCCCAGCGAAGTCCGAGGTCGAGCGTGACCCGGTCGTGCGGCTGCCAGGTGTCCTGAATGAACGCGCCCAACTCGTGCGTCTCGAGGGCCTGCACGCCGAGCTGGTCCGGGGGAATACCGGGCACGGTCGCGGACTGCAGATAGAGGAGCACCGGGCCGGTCACGTCCGCCCCCGGCGGACAAACGCCGAAGGCGCTGGACGATCCGTCTGAGCAAGCGACATAGCGGTTGCCGTGGGTGACGAAGCCCATGAAGCCGTCGACGGAATCGAAGAGGTAGCGGCCGTTCGCCAGCCCTACGAACTGCTGCTCTGCGCGGGTCCGGTTGTACTCGAACCCTGCCTTGAAGAGATGCGTGCCGGTGGCGAACGAGAGGTTGTCGACCACCTGAAGCCGCGTGTCGAAATAGGGATCGACGGGAAGGAAGAACGGCAGGCCGATTCGAAAGCCGTCCGCAAAGTCCATGGAGATGTCCGGGAACGGCCGTCCGCCGAGCCGGTCGAACTGCGGCGGGCCGGGAGTTCGGGCTCCCGGCAGCAGCGGCCCGTCGTACCAGCGCGGCCGGTCCTCCCGCGCCCACTGGATGCGCAGCTCGTTGGAGAGCGCGTTGGTGAGCAGGGAGCGGAGGCTGCCGTTGAGGGCGTGGGACTGGCCCCCCTCGATCCCGTTGGCCGACGCCCCCCAGGCGTCGACGTCGAAGGTGCCGTTCACCTGCTCCGCCCACGTGTAGTTGTACTTGAGCGAGGCCTGGTGACGGCCGTCCAGGTTCAGGTCCACCTTGGCGAGGAGCGACCGCGCGTCGTCGGTCCGCCGAATCGGTCCGAACTCGCCGTCGAACAGGCCTGGCCAGCGCGCCTGCAGGAACTGATCAAGTCGTTCCAGGTCGGCCGGATTCACTACATGGCGGGTTGCCTGCTTGGTCTCGTGCGCGATCTGCTGGTCGTAGGCGAGGAAGAAGAAGGCCCGGTCGCGCACGAGCGGGCCGCCCAGCGTGGCGCCCGCCTGGTTGCGTCCGAAATCCGGCTTCCCGCCGCCCCGCGCGTCAGGGAAGGGCGCCGCGATCTCGTCCCACTGGCCATAGTAGTGGGCGGAGCCGCCCGGGTCGTTGGTTCCCGACCGTGTGATCACGTTGATGAACCCACCCGCCGAGCGGCCGTACTCCGCCGTGGCCCCCTGGTTCACGACCACCAGGTCTTCGATGGCGTCCTGATTGAAGGTGAAGGCGGGCCGCTGCCCGCCCCGTTGTTCTCCGAAGAAGGGGTTGTTGAAGTCGGCGCCGTCGACGATGAAGTTGTTGAAGATGCCGCGCTGCCCCGCGATATTCAGCTCGTCGCCGTCCGGGCCCTGCGAGATGGCGGCGCCCGGCGTAAGCAGTGTCAGGTTCAGGAAGTTGCGGCCGTTGCTCGGCAGACCGTCCACCACGTCCTCCTGGATCCGCTGCGAGCGCGTGACGTCCGTCGTGTCGATGGGCGAGGGCAGGGTGCTGACGACCGTCACCGTTTCGGTCGCCACGACGCGCAGCACAACGTCCAGATCGAGTGTCCCGCCGACGCGGAGAACCGCGCCCTCGATGCGCTCGGTCCCGAATCCCGCCGTGGCCGGCGCCACCGTCAGGTCGTAGGCGCCCGGGGGCAGGAGCGCTCGCACGAACGTCCCAGACCCGGACGTCTCCACCGTGGTCACGAGATCCGTGTCCCGGTTCTGGATGACGACCACCGCGGCGGGCACCGGCTGGCCCGCGGGATCACGGACTGTCCCCCGGATGATGCCGGTCGTGGTGCCGGCCTGCGCGGCCAGGTTGGCGGCGTTCAGGCCGACGAGCGCCGCCAGTAGTAGCGCCGCCACGGCGGCGCGGACCGGATTCGACCGGTTCAGCATCTCAGACAAGGACCTCTCCATCCCACAACTGCTTGAGGAAATCCAGCACGGGCAGGACCCGCACGTCGTCCCAGAGAGCCGCGCGCTGTCCCAGATAGATGCCGTAGCACGTGACCTCGTGCCGGTCGAGATGTTGCCGGAGGCGACGGAACCCCCGATGGAAACGCCGATCCCAGCGCGCCGCCGCCTTGATCTCGATCGCCACGAATCCTGTGGTCGTCTCGCATAGCGCGTCCACCTCCGCGCCGTCGTAGCTCCGCCAGTAGTGGAGACGATAGTGGCGGCTCGAGTAACCGAGAAAGGCCCGAAGCTCGTTGAGGACGAAGGTTTCCAACAACGGCCCGCGCTCCTCCTGCGTCGGCGGGTAGGGCAGGCGGCCCGACAGTGCCCGCACCACGCCTGGATCGAAGAAATAGAACTTGTTCTGCTGCACCTGCCTCGTCGCCGGCTTCAGTTTCCAGGCAGGCAGCCAGTAGCCGATCAGGGTGTCGGTCAGGATCGCGAAGTGGCTCTGTACGGTCCTGCGGTCGATGCCGGCGTCGCGGGCGATGGACGTGAAGTTGGTCGCCTGCGCGTTCTGGCGCGCGGCGATCTCGAGGAAACGCGCGAAGGCTCCGAGGCTCCGGGTCAGAGCTTCGGCTTGCACTTCCTGCACCAGGTAGGTCTCGGCATAGGTTCGGAGGTAGTCCAGCGGGTCGTCGCCCACCACCGCCATCGGCAGCGTGCCATGCACGAGCGTTCGGTCGATGTCGAGATCGAAGTCGAGCTCGGCCGATACGAGCGGGAACATCGTCGTCGTGACGGCCCGTCCCGCGAGGAGGTTCACGCCGCGCCGGCGCAGCTTGCGCGCACTGGAGCCGGACAGCACGAAGCGCAGCCCGCGGTTCTCGATGAGGCGATGTACTTCGTCGAGAAGCTCCGGGGCCTTCTGCACCTCGTCGATCACCGCCCATGAGCCCGATGGCAGGGCGGCCAGTTCCCGGTACAGGTCGCCGGGGGTCCTGCTCAGCCGCAACGCCTCGCGCGTGTCGAGCAGGTCGTACGTGGCGGCGGCCGGAAACCGGTCCCGGATCCAGGTGGTCTTGCCAGTGCCCCGCGGGCCGAACAGGAAGACGGAACGCGTCGGAACAGGCAGCAACCTGGCGTACACAACGTCCTATTTTAGCTGAATATTGTGCATAGGAGTGCACGATCACGCTTCCAGAAGATGTCGATCCCGCCGAGGCTGTTGTCGTCGCGGCTGGAGAACCAGGTGAACGTAGTGTCATCCGGCGGAAGGGCAGGACTCTATCTCAGGCCGCGCCGAAGCGACTCGCCTCGGGATCAAAGCGTTTCGAGAACGATGGCGAACGCCAGAATCGAGAAGACCGTCAAGCTCACCAGAAGTCCGAGAATGACAACGACAAGGCGCGCGACGAGACCGGTCCAACTTCCACGGTACACGCGGCGCGTCGCCACCCCCAGATAGAGGAGGGATACGATCGCCACAACGCCCATCAGGATCTGCTGGGCAGCTCCCTCCACCAGCAACGGGGCCAGCGTCACGACGACGAGGAAGGTTGCGTAGTGGCAGCCGAAGGCCAGATGTTCCTGCAGGTACCGCCGCGGGTAGAGCAGCTTCAGCAGCAACATCATCCCCACCGGACTGGTCAGGTTCAGGATCGGAAAGACGATGTCCATCCGCCGGTTGAAGGTTGCATACAAGTCGGGATCCGCAAAATCTTCGACCCCGATCGCCGCCGCGAGGGCAGCTTGCTGCTCCTCGCTTTGGCCGGCCAGGAACACCTCGAGGTCGAAGATGCCCAGGAGATTCATCGCCGCGATGACCACGGCGCTGGCTACGACATAGAGTCGGATCGGAGGGGTGTAGCGTTGCTGCCGGCCGGCCGAATACTGGACGGTCAGCGACCCTGGAGAGAAGAACAGTGGCGACAGGGTCCGAAGCAGCCGGATGTCAAGATCGAGGACCTGGCCGACCGTGTCGCTCCACCACTGTTGGAGAGACCGAAGGGGGGCGCGTTGTACCGCACCGCAATTGGAGCAGAATCTGCCGGTCACTTCCGCGCCGCATTCCAGGCACGGCTCCGGGTTCGTACTCACGTCGGTTCAGCTTACCGTCGTCGCTACCGCAGCTCGCGCGGAAGCGACTCGCCTTCCAGCAACAGGTAGAGGTGCGCTTCGAGTTGCTGCATGCCGGCCTCGCCATCGAACGACATCTGCCCGTCGCCGTCCACGTCGAAGCCCTCCGCGATCTGATAGGCCAGGGTCCGGAGACGGGCCACGAGCGGCGCCGCGCGCCGAATCGAGGGAGCATCGCTGAGTTGTCTGGCAATCTCGACCGCCTGGCGTGCGTTGGCGAGCAGGCCCGTGGCAATCGCGGAGACGTGTCCGGCGTGGGTCCGGAGGCTGTCGGAGGCGCCGCTCTCCCCGGCCGCTCGCTCCAGATGGCTGACGAGCGCTTCGACGGCGGGGATCACGCCGAATCCGAGACCGGGGCCAGACGCGCCCTCCGCCGGGTCCAGCACGTGCAGCACATGCCCGGCGTGGCGGCGCATCGCGCCGTAGTCGCTCAGGTCGCCCGCCGCGAAGTTGGCGTGGAGCAGCATCGTGCCGACCTCGGCCGAGGCGGCTGCGGCGAGGCTGCGTCCATCGGGCGCGCCCGGGAAGCCGTAGGCGACGTGCCCCACGTGCGCGGGCGCGTTGTCGCCCGGGAGTGCCGTAGCCTCACCGTTCGGCGCGTGCTTCTCCAGCATCCGGCGACGGACCACCGCGCCATAGACGTTGCCGGCGGAGTCGACGCCCACGCCTTCGGCGCCGCTGTGCTCGATGGCGGTCGGCTCCAGATCCTCGATGAGGTACTGCACGGATCCATCCCGCGCATTCCCCACACGGATCCCCTTCTTCCACCCCGGGTTGTCGGTGCCGTAGGACTCGGAGTCGGCCACGTAGATGCGGTCGTCGGCGCCGATGGCGATGCCGCTGGGCCGGCCGAACTGATACCAGATGTCGAGCAGCGTGCCCTCCTGGTCGAAGATCTGGATCCGGTTGTTGGCGCGATCGCCGACGAACAGGCGGCCCTGCGAGTCGAGCGCGATCGTGTGGGGCACGTTGAACTCACCGGGTCCCGATCCGGTGCGGCCCCAGGTCGCCAGGAACGTACCGTCGGCGCCGTACCTCGTCACCCGGTTCGCGCCGGCCGAGAAGCTGTGGCCTTCGGTGATGAAGACGTCACCGTTCGCGGCGACCACCACGTCGGTCGGTTCGTTGAGCAGGGGCGGATCCCCGGGCATGCCCCGCTCTCCGATGACCATGAGCTCGTTGCCTTCGGCATCGAACTTCACGACGCGGTGCCCGCGCTGATCGGCCACCCAGACGTTGCCCTCGTCGTCGAGGTCCAGGCCGTGCGGGAAGTCGAACATCCCCGAACCCCAGCTAAGGAGCAGCCGTCCTGACGGGTCGAGCTTCAACACCGCCGGCTCGCTCCGGCCCGTGCAGGAGTTCTGCAGGCAGCGGCTCAGCAGGTAGATGTTGCCGTCGGGCCCCTCGTCGGCGCCGATGAACGACGCCCGTTCGTCGTAGGCGCCGGGCACGTACGGAGCCGCCAGTTCGCCCCACGGATGCACGCGGGCGTAGGGGTTGGGCAAGTCGTTGGTTGGCGCCAGCCGCGTCTGGTCCTGAACCTGTGCGCCGGCCGGCGCGGCGGCGGCCAGCGCCACCGCGACGAGCATGACGGTCAGTGCAAGGGGCGTCGAGTGCCGCATGAGCTGTCCCTCCTCCGCGGTCGAGGTGTCGCGCGGGCCAGCAGCCGCAACGCCGGCTACTGCGACTCGTCCGCCGCCGTGGGGCTGTCAGACGCCCGGGCCGCTGCCAGCTCCTCGTACTCCGCGTCCTCAAGGTAGGTGATGCCGATCCAGGCGTGGGACATCTCGTCGACGCCCCGAGCCCCGAACACCACCCACTGATCCGGATCGGGGTTGATCCGGTTTGCCGCCGTATTGTCGAACTTCGAGCGCAGCATCAGCACCGTCCCCTTGGGCAGCAGCGGCTGCGCAGGTTCGTCGTAGACGTAGGCGATCTGCCAGTTGTGGTCGTAGCGGTTGACGTTGGTGAGCAACTCGCGGCGGCCGTCCGGGTAGAGCGCCGTCATCGACATCTCGGTGCCCCGCATGTGCATGTGAGGCCGGAAGCTCTGGATCAGGGCCGGTTGCTCCATGACGTACTGATCCTCGAGCACCAGATGTCCGTGCGGCGGAATGAGGATGTCGCTGGCCCGCAGCCTCTCGCGATGCGTGCCGTCCACGTAGAACTGCCGCTCCCCGGCCGTCAGCTTGTCGGGCTCCTCGCCTTCGGGGTAGAGCCACACGCCGACCTCGGCTACTTCCGTCACTTCCTCGCCCACCGGGAAATAGTGGAGGCTGAAACGGACGGTGCCCGGGCCCGGCGGCAGCAGCTTGCCGACGCCCTCGGGCAGCAGGTCGAACCGCTTGCCGATGCCCATGCTGGCCAGTCTCGCCGTCGGCGGCCGCTCCTCGCCCTCGGCGGGCTCGTTGCTCCGCAACGTCGCGTGCCCGTGATGCGTGACTTTGATACCGAGCGGGTAGGACGGCTTGAACTCGGCGGCCTTGATGTAGCGGGGCACGTCGAAGCCCTCGACGTCGATCTCCGGCTCCCACCACTGATCCTGCCCGTTGGCCACCACCGTGTAGGGATTCGAGCGGACGATGAAGTCGGGCGGGCGGCCGAGGATCGCTTCGACTTCCCACGTGTCGGCCGGTGGGAACTCCAGCGGTGCGGGCAGGTCGGCCGCGTCACCTTCTGGCGCCCCCGCATCCACCCACCGGACGATCGTGTCGATCTCGTCCTCCGTCAGAGAGATGTCGTTCTTGTAGTCCTGGATGCCCACGGTGGGGTCGAGATGCCACGGAGGCATCAGGCGCCGTTCCACGCGGTCCCGGATGCTGCGCGCCCAGGGGCGCGTCTCCCGATAGGTCAGCAGCGACATTGGCCCGATGCCGGTGGGCTGGTGGCAGTGTTGGCAGGACCGTTGCAGGATCGGCGCGACGTCCTGGCTGAACGTGGGGGTCGAGTCGGCCGTCTCCGGCGCGTTGGCCGCGCCGCTCTGGGCCAGAGCCCCGCCTGCACCTGCCAGCAGCAGCGCCGCGGCGAGCCCGGCGCCCGCTGCGCGATTCCATCGGCCGTCGGTGAATCTCCCCGTCCTGGCCATGGTCATCATTCTCTCTCCGTCGGCTGCGATTTGGGCGATTACGGAGCTACCGTAACCGGCACGAACCCATTCGTCCAGCAGCAGTGGAATTCGAACTCCCGGATCACATTGAACACCAGCACCCGCACCAGGTAGTCGCCGGGCTCCGCGAAGGTCACGCTGGTGGTCACCTTCGCCCCGCCCTCCTGCCGCCAGGCGTCCGGTTCGACCTCGGCGATCCGCTCGGTGAACGTGACGTCGCCCGGGCCCTGGTGCTTGAACCACTTGACGTTGATCGGACGATCGTCCTCGGCCGCGGCGGCATCGCGGGCCACCCACGCGTTCATCTCCACCGGCGTGCCCGCCTTCACCCGCAGGCTCTCGCCGGTGATACCTCGCGGTCCGCGGCCCGCCTGCCCGTCCTGCCTCAGGCGCAGCATCGGCGACACGGACGATCGTCCCGGGAACTCCAACCCCGCCAGCTCATAAGCCGGGCTGGTCAACCGCCCCGGCACCGTGAGCGTCTGCCCGCGCACGTGCAGCGTCCAGACCACGTCGCGGTCGCCGAAGTCCGCCGGCACCGTAACCGTGAAGGCGCCCCAGTGGCGCCGGTCGCTCTCGGGCACCGGCTCGAACCGCGTCGGTTGCCGCCCGTCGAACTCCGGGGGCGTGACGAAGTTCTCCGGGCCCAGCGGGATCTCCACGATTTCCTCGGTGTTCACGCTGAAGTAGCCGAAGGACAACTCGAATGTGCCGTCGGGATTCCGATACCACCCCTCGAAGATCGGCACTACGGGACCTCCCGACGGCCGCAGCAACTGCACATTGAACTGGGTCTCGCCCGGGTTGGCTACGCGCCGCTCGGACGAACGCTGCGCCGCCAGCTCGGCGGTTCCCAGCGCCAGGGTTGTGGCAAGGGTGACCAAGACCGGGATCGTCCGTCTCATCGTGTGCTGCCGTAACGCGGGCGCGACCGGCGGGGACCCCACCGATGGACAAGCTGGCATCATAGCGCATCCCCGGATCAGGAGGTTCGGTTTGACGATCGCCTCGCGTGTGGATATCGTGCGGTAAGCTCGGTGTACCAAGTCCTCCGGGAGTGATTCCGCGTGAGGACAATCGGCAAGCCGCCCTGTTTCGAGGCAGCGGCGTGCGGGCTCCAAGAGGGGGCAGCATGACCGGAAGGCTCGCTAACGTGGACTCTCCTCCCCGAATCTGGCTCGCTCGTCATGCGCTCGCGCGGTCTCGCCGTCTCGCAGGGTGCGCCGGTGTCCTGGTCGCCCTGCTCCTGGCCGGGTGCGGTCCGAGTCCGGACTTCGAGAGCGCCGGCATCGGCCAGACCGGAGTGGCCGGAGCGGGAGAGGTGTCGATCCCGGTGCCGCCAGGGGTGAACGAGAGCGGGGATCTTCTCGTGGCGGTCCTCGCCGTCCCGGGGAATCCGAATACTTCCGGGCCCGAGGGATGGACGGCGGTGCCGGGCTTCGGTGGCTTCAACGGCGCCACCTGTCAGTCGGATGGACAGGGGACCGCGTGTCAACTGGCCGTCTTCTACAGAATCGCCGACGGGTCGGAGTCCGCCGCCTCCTTTTCCTGGAGCGGCACGCGGCAGGCGGCGGCTACCGTCCTACGGTACTCGAACGTCGATGTGAACGAGCCGATTGGGGCCGCGAACCAGCGGCGCGGGTCGTCCAATGCGCCGAGCGCACCGGTGATCGAGACCACCCGGGACGGGTCCCGCGCGCTGCGGATCGCGGTAGGTGAACTGGACGAGGCGGGCCGCTTTCTCGACGGGGCGGTGGCCCTGGCCGACGAACCTCCGTCGAGACGGTTGAGCATCGTCTCCTTTCCTGCCGCGGCGGAAGATCCGGCGAACGGCTGCGGCCCGCCGTTGTCCGCGTGCGACCAGATCACGCGCGCCGTGGGACTGGCGGTGTCGGACACGCGGCACGCGTCGGCCGGTGGCTCCGGCCCCGTCTCGTGGGAGCTCGGCGGCGGCGATCAATGGCTCGCCGCCACGATAGAGATCAAGCGGCCGCCCCAGTAGGTTGTTGTGCGAGACGCTCCCGCTTGGCGACAATTGCGATCCAGAGGAGCACGATTGATGAGAGCTGCCACCCGCCGGTCGTTTGTTGCCGCGATACTGGCCTTGAGCATGGCCGCCTGCGCCGGGGCGCCGGATGCACCCTCCCTTCAGGGGCAATGGGACGCGACGGTCGTCGTAAACGAACTCGAGGTTCCCTTCCTGTTCGAAATCGCCGGCGACGGGGAACGGGTCGAGGGAACGTTCTTCAACGGCCCGCTCAGGATCACGTCCACGGATGGACGGTTCGAGAACGGTAGTCTCTCGCTGGCCTTCGATCAGTACGCGTCGGCCATCGAAGCGACCTACGCGGACGGGAGGCTCGAAGGGGAGTACCTGCGCGGCTCGCGCGGCGCCTATCCCTTCCAGGCCCGGCCCGCGGGTACGGTCGAGACGCCCGCCGCGGCTGACGCGCCGCCCATTGCCGGCGTCTGGACGATTCCCACCGAAAGCAGCAAGGGTGAGCGGGCCTGGCGCTTCATCGTCAGGCAGACCGGGGCGGAAGTCTCCGGCGCAATCCTCAGGGTCGATGGCGATACCGGCAATCTGACCGGTGCGTACCGGGATGGGAAGTTCGTCATGAGCCACTTCGCGGGCTCGCGCCCGCTGCTGCTCGAGGTGACCCTGGAAGACGACGGCTCGCTCCGGCTGCTGCAGAACCGGCAAACGGAGCTTGCGGCCTTCCGGTCGGACAGCCTCGCCGCCGCCGCATTGCCGAAGCCGACGGATCCGGCCCACCACACCACGGTTGCCGATCCGGATGAGCCGTTCCGCTTCAGCTTCCCCGATCTGGAAGGGCGGATCGTGTCCAACGAGGATGAACGGTTCGCCGGGAAGGTAGTGGTCGTGAACATCACCGGGAGCTGGTGTCCCAACTGCCACGACGAAGCGCCGTTCCTGGCGGAGCTGTACGAGACCTACCGCGGTCTGGGGCTGGAGATGGTCGGACTGGCGTTCGAAGAGGCGGGTCAGTTGGAGAACCCGACCCGGCTGCGGGCCTTCATCGAGGAGTACGGCCTCGAGTACACATTCCTGCTCGCCGGTGTGCCGGACCAACTGAACGAGAAGGTCCCCCAGGGGGTGAATCTCAACGCCTTTCCGACGACTTTCATCCTGGGGCGGGACGGCCGCGTGCGCGGCGTGCATGCCGGCTTCCCGAGTCCTGCCAGTGGGGACTTCTATACTGCGGCGCGCGACGAGGTGACCACGCTGGTCGAGGCGTTGCTGGCCGAGTCGTGACCGGCGCCTCACGGGGGCCGGGAAGGCTGCAAGGGGGATTCGAATGTCATCCATGAAGCGAACGTTGTTCCACGTGCTCGCCGCCATGAGCCTGGCCGCTGTCGCGGCGTGCACGGCCTCTTCCACCTCCACGGACGGAGTGGACACCGCGGGCCCGGCGGCCGCCTGCGCCGATCTTGCGGCGCTTGACCTGATTGACATCCGCGTCGACGATGCCGAATCGGTCGAGGCCACGGACGCCGTGCCGGCCCACTGCCGTGTGGCGGGGGTGATCGAGACGGAGATCAAGTTCGAGTTGCTGTTGCCGGAGCCCGATGCGTGGACCGGACGGTTCCTGATGGGCGGCGGCGGCGGGTTCGTGGGCAGCGTGCAGAACCAGGCGCGCGGCCTGTATGCCTACGGTGGCGGTCCCCTGGAGCGTGGCTATGCAACGGTAGGGACCGACACCGGACACGAGGGGAACGGCATCGACGCGTCCTGGGCCCTCAACCATCCTGAGCGCCAGGAGAACTTCGGACACCGGGCGGTGCACCTCACGGCCGAGGCCGCTAAATCGATCATCGCGCACTACTACGACCGCGCGCCCGACTACTCCTATTTCGTTGGCTGCAGCCGCGGCGGGGGACAGGCGATGATGGAGTCGCAGCGGTACCCTGACGACTTCGACGGCATCGTCGCCGCCGCTCCGGCCTACGACTGGACGGGGATCACGGCCGGATTCGTTCAGAACCAGCAGGCCATCTACCCGACTGGCGATGTCGACGCACCCGTCCTGACCCCCGACACGCTGGAGCTGCTCGGGTCGAGCATCCTCGCCGCGTGTGATGGCGACGACGGCGTCGTCGACGGCGCCATGACGGATCCGCGCCGGTGCGGCTTCAATCCCGCCGACCTGCCCCGCTGCGCCGGCGACGAGGCGGCGTCCGGGTGTGTGACATCGGCCCAGCTCGCGGCCATCGAGCGCGTCTACGAAGGCCCGACGTCGAATGGCGAACCGATTTACCACGGATTCAACTACGGCGGCGAGAACGATCCGGGCGGGTGGGACTCGTGGGTCGTGGCCACCGAAGGGCGCCGCGCCACGGGTGTCCCGAACGCCCAGTACGGGTTCGGGACGGAGCTGTTCAAGTACTTCGTGTTCAGCGACCCGGAATGGGACTACACGCAGTACGACTTTTCCACCTGGGCGGAGGACACTGCGGCCACCGCCGGCATCCTGAACGCGACCAGCACCGATCTGAGCGCGTTCCGTGACCGCGGCGGGAAGATCATCTACTGGACGGGCTGGTCGGATCTGGCCCTTGCCCCCGAGGGAACCATCGCCTACTACCAGCAGTTGGCGGCGGAGGATCCTTCTGCCCGCGACTACGCCCGTCTCTACATGCTGCCCGGTGTGCTGCACTGCGCCGGGGGGCCGGGGCCGGATCGCGTCGACTGGGTGGAGGCGATCCGGGCCTGGGTCGAGGAGGAGCGCGCTCCGGAGCGGTTGGTGGCCTCGAAGCTTGACACGGATGGCGGGACGACGCTCAACCGTCCGCTCTGCCCGTATCCGCAGGTGGCGGAGTACGACGGCAGCGGAGACGTGAACGACGAGGGGAGCTTCCGCTGCGTGACGGCGCCGTGACGCAGGTCTGACGATCGGGCGGAATCCGGAGGAGGAGCATGACGCGATACCGCATACCGGGCGGCGTGCTGGCCGTAGCGGCTTGCCTGTTGGGGTCGCCGGTCCCCGCCGCGGCGCAGCTTCCGGGAGTCGAGAACGGCGAGTGGCGCTATCTGGGCGGCGACGCCGGCCACACGCGGTCCAACCCCACGCTCACCCAGATCAACGCGGAGAACTTCGCCGACCTGGAGGTCGCCTGGATCTGGCGCGCCGACAACTTCGGACCGGGTGTCGAGTACACGGCGCGGGCCACGCCGGTGTTCGTCGACGGTGTGCTCTACACCGTCGCGGGCCAGCGGCGGCAAGTCGTGGCGATCGACGCCGCCACCGGCGAGACCCTCTGGACGTTCCGCGAGCCGGAGACGATGCGCTACCTTCGTTCGCCGCGCGCCGACTTTGGCAAGGGCGTCGCCTATGCGGAGGTGGATGGCCGGGGGGTCGTCTTCATTACGTCGCCGGCCTTCTTTCTCTGGGCGTTGGACGCCGAGACGGGACGCCCGCTCGAGGGCTGGGGCGCGCCGGTCGACATCGACACCTTTTCGCCGAACGGGGTGGTCGACCTGATTCCGCCCCTGGTGGCCGACTGGGGTCCGTGGCTGGCCTGGGATGGCCCCCCCTATGACCCGGATCACGGCATTCCCCAGCGGCTGGGAATGGTTACCGCGTCGGCTCCCCCGATCGTGGTCAACGAGGTGGTCGTGGTGCTCGTGGGTCACGAGCCGAGCTACGACCAGACCCGCATCGAGAACGTGCCGGGGGACATCATGGGCGTCGATGCCCGCACCGGCGAGGTGCTGTGGAAGTTCCACATCATCCCTCGACCCGGCGAGTTCGGTCATGAGACGTGGGAGAACGATGCCTGGCGCTGGTCGGGCGACATGTCGACGTGGGCGCCGGCTTCCGCCGACCCGGAACTCGGGCTCGTCTACCTGGTGACCAATGCCTCGACCGTCCAGTCGTACACGGGACATCGGCCCGGACACAACCTGTTCGGCGGAAGCGTCCTGGCGCTTGACGTGGCGACCGGGGAGCGGCGGTGGCACTTCCAGATCCACCATAGCGATCAGTGGAACTACGACATTCCGACCGCTCCCATCCTGATGGATCTGACGGTGGACGGCGAGCGCGTGCCGGCGCTCGTCCAGCACACCAAGCAGGGACTGATCTTTGCGTTCAACCGCGCCACGGGCGAGCCGCTCTGGCCGATCGAGGAGCGCCCGGTGATGCAGACGCAGGTTCCGGGCAACTACACGGCCCCCACGCAGCCGTACCCGACCCGGCCCGAACCGCTCGACCCGATCGTGGTCGATGGGTTGACCGAGGACTTCGTGCTCGATTTCACGCCGGAGCTGAAGCGCGAGGCACTGGAAATCCTGAGCGAGTTTCGTGTCGGCGGCCTGTACATGCCCGCGCTTCCGTATCCCCATGACAATGACTACCGGAATGTGATCGGCTGCATGGGCGGGCTCAATATCTACAAGCCGCCGGTGGCCGATCCGACAACCGGGATCATGTATGCGTCCCACAGCCGGACGTGCAGTGCGCCGCGCTTCATGGTTCCCACCAACGGTGTCGACGAGGAGCGCGGGTTGCCCGGCCTGTCGGCCGAGGCCTGGCGGGGACGGGAGCGGCACACCCCCACGACGGGCACCACGGTGGCGGGCTGGGCTCCGGGCGGGCCGGCCGAGTTTCCCGCCCAGATCGACGGATTGCCGGTGTACCGGCCGCTCTTCCAGGGTCTTGCCGCCTACGACATGAACACCGGGGAGAAGTTGTGGGGCATCCCGATCGGGGAGACCCCCGAGCGCTTCCGGAACCACCCTCGCCTGGCCGGTGTCGACCTGCCGAACCTGGGCGGTACGGGACACTCCATCCAGATGGTCATGGGTGATCTGCTGGTGCAGACCACCGAGGATCTGCGGGGCCAGACGGAGCTCAGTGAGAACGGCCTGCCGCTGCTGCGGGCCCGGGACAAGCGGACGGGCGAGATCGTGGCCAGCGTCGAGGTGCCGATTCCGGGCCAGTACGGCATGATGGCCTATCTGGATGACGGCGTGCAGTACATCCTCATGCAGGCGGGAAGCGCGCGCCGCGGGCAACCCGGAGCGCTCGTGGCGTTGCGGCTGCCCGACGGCGCAATCCAGTAACGCGGAGCCCAGGAACCGAAAGCAGCTTCTCCAAAGTGATTATGCTTAGAGCGATGTTGGCCCGTTGTGATGTCCACCGGCTTATGCGGAGGTAACCGATGACTCAGAGACGCTTCACGCTGCCGTTCGCCGTACTCCTGATCGTCCTGCTCGCTCCCGGCCTCTCGATCGCACAGCAGTCAGCCCCGGACGCCGACGCCGCATCGTTGCGGACGGCGTGGGGTGACCCGGACCTTCAGGGTGTGTGGAATCATGGCACCGCGACGCCCCTCCAGCGCCCGGAAGAGTACGCGGGCAGGGAGTTCCTGACGGAGGAGGAAATCGCCCAGGCCAATGTGGAGGCGACGACCTTCGCGGAGTCGAGTCGCAGGGACGAGCTCACGCCGGAGCGGGACGTCGCGCTCGCGTACGACCAGGTCTGGTGGGACCGTGGACTCTCGGATGGCCGCACCGCGCTGATCATCGATCCCGCGGATGGACGCCTCCCGCCACTGTCGCCGGAGGGTGAGGCGCGTCTGGGAGAGAACCCGTCACCCGGCGGCAGGGGAGGCGGCAGGGGCTTCCGTGCGCGCACCTCCAACGGCCCCGAGGACCGGAATCTCTGGGAGCGCTGCCTGACGCGCGTTCTGCCACGGCTCGGGGGTGCCTACAACAACAACTTCCAGTTGTTCCAGACCCCGACGCACGTGGCGATTCTGCACGAAATGGTGCACGAGTCCCGGATCATCCCGCTTGAGGGCAGTCCCCATCTCGACCCAAGCATCAGGCAGTGGCTGGGCGATTCGCGGGGACGGTGGGAGGGCGACACGCTGGTCGTCGAGACCACCAACTTCACGGACAAGACACCCTACCAGGGATCGACCTCCAACGTGCATCTGGTCGAGCGCTTCTCGCGTCTCGACGCCGGCACGCTGCGCTACGAGGTAACGATTGAAGATCCGGCGACCTGGTCGCGTCCCTGGACGGCGGCTCTGGATCTGCCCATGACCGAGGGCGTCATGTACGAGTACGCGTGCCACGAAGGAAACTACGGGATGGAGAACCTCCTCAGGGGAGCCCGCGTAGAGGAAGGGTCGATCCCGCCTGGAGAACCGACGTCCAACCGCTAGGGTGGGCATGATGAATCGCAGAACATTCATCATCCGCGCCAGCGGAGCGGCAGCGGGCCTGTCGGTAACGCTTGCGGGGAGTCCGGCGACGCCGCGGGCGGCAGGCATCGCAACCGCCGCCGCCCAGTCGGGCCTGGAGGAATTCGATCCGCAGGCTCTCGCGAGCCTCGTCAACGCGGATCCGGAGTTCGCGATCGCCGCTCACGAGTGGGATGCGCTCGTGCAGCTCGGGATCGACGACTACGGCTATCTGGTCTCGGTCCGCAATGGACGCGTGAGCGGGATCGCTCCGGCCAGTTCCGGCGCGGAGTTTGACGTCAGGATCGCCGGTCCGATGACCGCCTGGCGTGAAGGCTTCGGCGACTACGGACTTCAGACCTCCGGCGACGACATCGATCACCGCTGGCCCTACCAGGCGGCCATGCTTCGGCTCGCGGCCCTCGTTCGAGAGACGTTGGGGGCGCCGGGTCCCGAGCTTCTGGCGGAGGAGGTCGATCGGGAGTTCGACTCCATGGTCGGCCGCTACCTCTACGTACGGATCCGGGGCATCCAGTACCGGGTGTATTTCGAAGAAGCCGGTCAGGGCATGCCGATGGTGCTTCAGCACACCGCCGGCTCCGACGGCCGGCAGTGGCGGCATCTTCTGGAGGACCGCGAGCTTCAGCAACGGTTTCGGATGATCGCCTATGACCTGCCGTTCCATGGGCGATCGCTCCCGCCAACCACGGACCGCTGGTGGACCACCGAGTATCGGATGGACACGCAGCACCTCATGGACTCGGTCGTTGCGATTTCGAACGCGCTGAACCTCGATCGCCCCGTCTATATGGGTTGCTCGGTAGGCGGCTATCTGGCGCCGGATCTCGCCTACTATCATCCCGACAAGTTCCGGGCGGTGATCGGCGTCAATTCGGCGATTGCGGGCAGGCTCGTCGAAGAGAAGGGCCAGCCGTATGTGAGCCCCTTCAGCCATCCTCAGAACAGCACCGCCTACATCGGGTCCCGGATGTACATGATCACCTCCCCGGAGGCCCGCGAGGCGTTCAGGCGGGAGACAGACTGGATCTACAGCCAGGGCGGCCCCGGGATCTTCGGCGGCGACCTGTACTACTTCTCGGTCGACCACGATCTCAGAGGGAAGGCGCACGCCATCGACACGTCCCGGGTCGGCGTCCACCTCCTGAGCGGCGAATACGATCCGACGGCCCGGGGGCCGGCCGAGGCGCTGGCCGCAATGATCGACGGGGCCACCTACGACGTGATCGAGGGTGGGTCGCACTTCGCGATGAGCGACGACTATCCGCGCTTCCGGAAGCACCTTCTCCCGGTGCTCGATCAGATCTACCGGGAGCGAGCGTGAGGCGGGCGGTCGCGCGAAGTTTCGTGGCGTTGCTCATAGGCGCGGTGTGTCTCGCGACCCAGCCGTCCGCGGTGGCCGGGCAGGCTGAGGCGCCCGCGGAGTTGCGCGCCCTTCTGGAAGGGACATGGGAACTCGTCGAGTGGCATGTCGACGGCGAGATCCTCCGTCCGCCGGAGGCCGGCGGTCGCTGGGTGAACCACGACGGCGTCGTGGTTGCCACCTTCAACCGCGAGACGTCGGCGGGTTTCGAGTCGTTCCTCGGCTACGGCACCTACGAGATGGACGCTTCGCACTGGAGCTATACCTACGAGCGGGTCGTGACGGCGAGCGGACCCTCCTCCAGCGAAGCCGCCGTCACCGTGCGGTCAGGGGGCGAGCCGCGTCGTTTCAGGATTGCCCGCGACGGGGATGCGGTCGTTCTTGAGGCAACGAACGATCGGCGCGAGTATGCGGACGGCTACTTTTCCTACATGCCGAACGGCTCGCTGTTGCGCAAGTACCGCAAGGTGGAGTAGGCGGCCCTACGATTGGGGGCCGGAGGTGGTTGGGCATGAGCGCACAGTCAGGGACTACCGGCACGTCGGCGAAGTCCGTAAGGAAGATCCTCCTCGGTATCGCGGCCACATCGGTGTTGGTGGTCCTGGCCGGGGTGGTCGTCTGGAGCGTCAACTGTCCATGCGAAACGACGCCGGGCTTCGTGCTGCTGGGTGACACCCACGAGGAACCGATCGCCGACTGGAGCTTCGCGAACGACGTCGATTTGTGCGCGATCCAGATCGGGATCTGGATGCGACCGCATTCCGTCAACGTCAACTGCATGGCGACGCCGGACGGCGCGCTCTTCATCAGTTGCTCGGTCGGCGCGCAGAAGTACTGGTGTCCACGGGTCGGGGAGGACCACTCCGGGCGCCTCCGGCTCGATGGCGTCGTCTACCCGGTCATGCTCAACCGCGAAATGGACCAGGGCATGCTCGACCGGGTCTGGGCCGCGCGGATCCAGAAGCTGCAGAAGCCGGAGGTGCAGGCGCGGCAGCCTGGGGGCGGCGGCGAACCGCCCCCGCTCGATACGCCGCGGCCGGAGAGCTGGTGGACGTTCCGAGTCGAGTCCCGGTCATAGGCATTCATGTCGAAGACAACGCTGTACTTCGTGCTGGGTTTCCTGGTCGGCGGCGCCGCCGTGGCATACGCTGTCACGGCGCCCTACGAGCGGTTCCCCGGCGTGGTGATCGGCGGCGAACTGACGCCGCCGCCGGCGGACTGGAACTCGGTCAACGACGAGGGTGTGGTGCTGCTCAAGCTGGCCGGCTTTCCGCCGTTTGTGATCCGTATCGTGTACTCGACCGACAGCGGCGGAGTCATAACCGCAACGCGGCCTGACGGCGGCTACTGGGCCGCGCGGGTGCGGGCCGGGCGACCAAACGGGTGGATTCGGATAGGTGACGCGACTTACGCGCTGACGGCGACCGAGATCCTCGGCGACGAGCGAATACGGTACCTGGAGAGCTACACCGCGAAGAACCGGATGAGCATGGGGTACGACTTCGACGGCGAGATCGTCCCCGGCGTCAACGAGCCGGTCCACACCTGGGAAGTGTTCTACTGGACCCCCCGGTAGTCTGGGCCAAGCTAACGCGTTCCTTCGGCCTCCTGCCGCTCGATGTTGCGGTAGACCTCCTGGATGTGCCGGATGTCGTGATTGCCCTCGTGGCAGGCGTACTCGTACATCGGCCCCTCGGTGGCCATGATCGGAATCTCGGCGGTCCACGGCCGGTCCCAGGTGTCCGGATCCTCGACCGTGAAGGTGAAGTGGATATGGTCGTCCGCCACCCGCGTGAACCGCTCCACCACCTTGAGGTTGCGGCTCGAGCCCTGCCACGCCGTCTTGTCGTTGAAGTGGCTGCTCTCGATGACCAGCGTGTCGCCGTCCCAGTACCCGCGCGAGTCGCCCGGCCACTGGCGGATCTCCTCTGACATGGGCGGCCGTCCGTCTAGCGGGATGATCCGTGGGCCGTTGGTGCTCTGCTCGGTGAAGATCACTATGTGCGTCGGCGTCTGGAAGATCTGGTGGATGTCGTTGTACGACGGTGGCTGCATCGGCGGCGCGTTGTAGCGGTAGTTGAGGCACCGCTCGCTGTGCGGGCGCAGCTCGTAGCCGTCGAAAGGGCCCCGGTCGCCGCGCGCGGCGCGGCGTTCCGCCGCCCGAGCCTCGGCCTTCGCGTTGCGCGGGGGAATCCGGCCGTTCGGCGGGTCGACAATCAGTGAGGTGCGCCGGGTGGACAACCCCTTGGGCACCGTGGTGCCGAGCCAGATCGCGTTGTCGTAGTGGACGTAGGTCTCGTCGCGGTGGCTCTGGTCGAGAACACGGTCCCGTTCCTCCGGATCGGCGATCTCGATGACGAACCGTGCCAGCGGGTCAGCGCCGTCGACCGTCAGTTGCGATACGAGTTCCGCGAACTCCTCCTCGGTGTAGAACGCCTGGTCGCCCAGATACTCGGGACGCTCCATCGGCGTGAAGGTCTGGGTTGTCCAGTAGCCCTGGAGGTCGGGCTGGCCGTCCGGCAGACGCGGCATCTGCCATTCGGGATCCGGGTTCCGGGCGTTCTCGGATTGGCTCTGGGCGAACGCCGGGCCGGCAGCCAGCAGGGCAATCGCCAGTAGCGACGCGGCCGTGCGAAGACGATGGTCCATATCAGTCCTCCCCGGGAGGTTGACGTGGTTATTCGGAACGCCCTCATGATCGCTCAAGTTCCGGGTGTTCGCAAGCGCTGGCCGCCGCCCGTTCCCGGCTCCCGCAAGGGCCCCGATGCGGGTAGGATCGGCACAGACATGCAGCCATAGGAGAGGATCCATGCTCAACGAACGCCCCAGGTCATTCACGCTCGTCACGCTCTTGTTGTCGCTCGCCGCGCTGGTCCTCGTCCTGCCGGACGCGGTATCGGCGCAGTCCCATCAGCCGCCGCCGGAGCCTCCCGCTGACTGGGGACCGATTTCGATCAATCTGGAGGGGTACGAGTACCCGCATCCCGTCGAGTTCATGAACTTCCAGGTCTACGGCCAGGATGTGCGGATTGGGTACATGGACGTGGCCCCGACCGGTCCAGGCAACGGCCGCGCCGTCGTTTTCCACCATGGGGGCAGCTACTACGGCTGGTACTGGGAGAGCCAGATCGCGGCGCTGACCGAGGCAGGCTACCGCGTCGTCGTCAAGGACCGGCTCGGCTGGGGGAAGTCGTCCAAACCGATCCTGCCCTACAGCATGAGCCTGCACGCTTCCAACACGGCCCGCCTGATGGATCATCTCGGCATCGCCGAAGCCGCCATCGTCGGGCATTCGATCGGCGGGCAGATGGCCACCCGGTTCGCGTTCCTCTATCCGGAGCGGACGACGCACCTGGTCACCATCAACCAGATCGGCCTGACCGACCGCCGCGCGGGGCGTGGGTTCAATCCGTTCGACGGCGAGATCGACGCCAATCCCGACATGCAGGCCGCCTACGAGGCGGATGTCCGCACCGACACGCGACGCTACGTGGAATGGAAGCCGGAGTTCCTCGATCACCTCCGGATCCGTCACGGCCAGCGACTGAGCGGGGACTGGCCCCGGCTCGCGTACGTGCGCCGGCTCGGCGGCAACCTGAGGTCGATGGACACGGTGGTCAACGACTGGCCCCACATCAAGACGCGGACGCTGATCCTGGGCGGCGAGATCGACGGACCCGACTTCCCCGCGAACGCGCGCCGCGCCGCCGAGATCCTTCCGAACGGAGAGGTCTTTCTCATTCCGAACGTCGGCCACAACCCGCACGAGGAGGTGCCGGAGATCGTCAACGCCGAGCTGATCCGGTTCTTCGGCACCGACCCGGTCGCGCCGACGGGGGAGGGGGATCGCTAGCGACTCGTCACTCGCGGACGTTGATACTCGCTCGGTTTGGGGGAAAGCTCGATGGCAGGCGACAGGACGCAAACCGAAGTTGCGCCAGGGCGACGCGGATTCCTGAAGGCGGCGACTTTGAGCTCGGCCGCAGCCGTGTTCGCGCGCGCATCGGTGGCGGGGCAGGGCCCGCCCGGCCGCAGGCTGGGGGCTGGCGTGGGCAGTTACGGGGAGCGCTCCGGATTCGAGAGCGCGCTGCGCCGCGTGCGTGGGACGCGCTACGACCAAGCGGCGGGTAGCTTGACGCCACTCCAGGACCTCAACGGCACCATCACTCCGTCGGCGCTGCACTTCGAGCGGCATCACGCAGGCATTCCGGACATCGATCCAGCCGAGCACCAGTTGCTGGTCGACGGACTGGTCGAGCGGCCACTGGTCTTCTCCATGGATGACCTCCGGCGGATGCCGGCAGTGACCCGGGTCTACTTTGTGGAGTGCTCCGGGAACGGCCGCGTCAAGTGGTCGCCGGCCCGGCCGGACACTGACGCCCAGGGGGCGTTCGGAATGACGAGTTGCAGCGAGTGGACCGGCGTGCCGGTGTCCGTGCTGCTTCGCGAGGCGGGAGTGCTGGACGACGCCGCGTGGTTGGTGGCCGAGGGGGCCGATGCCTGCCGGATGACCCGGAGCGTGCCGCTCGGCAAGGCGCTGGACGACACGCTGGTCGCCTATGGCCAGAACGGCGAGGCGCTACGGCCGGCCCAGGGCTATCCGTTGCGGCTCTTGATCCCCGGCTGGGAGGGCAACATCTCGATCAAGTGGCTGCGCCGCCTGCGGGCCGTCGATCAGTCGTATCTCACCCGGGAGGAGACTTCCAAGTACACCGACCTGATGCCCAACGGCAAGGCTCGCCAGTACACCTTCGTCATGGACGCCAAGTCGGTGATCACCCGGCCGTCCGGCGGCCAGCGCTTGACCGGTCCCGGTTTCCATCAGATCAGCGGACTGGCCTGGTCGGGTCGCGGCCGCGTCGCCCGGGTCGAAGTGTCGACCGACGGCGGCCGATCCTGGGAGGAGGCGCGGGTGCAGGATCCGGTGCTGCCGCTGGCCCACACGCGATTCCGGTTCGACTGGCGGTGGGATGGCTCGGAAACGACACTCGCCTCGCGCTGCATCGACGAGACGGGCGACGTCCAGCCGACCCGCGACGCGTTGATCGCGGTGCGGGGAACCCGGTCGAGCTACCACAACAACGCCATCCAGGGCTGGCGCATCGCCCTCGACGGCACGGTGGAAAACGTCGATGTGTAGCGTGCCTGGGCTGCCGGGCTCGACCGAACGGAGACGGATTCCCGGGGCAATCCTGGTCCTCGTTTGCACGGTGCTGTGCGCTGGTGCGGCCGGGGGACAGACGCTGGGACTCGGACGTCCCGCGACACCGGACGAGATTGACGGCTGGGGGGCGATAGTAGGATCCGCGGGGGCCGAGTTGCCGCCCGGCGGCGCCACTCCTGCCGAGGGGCGGGCGGTCTACGACCGTCGCTGTGCCTCGTGTCACGGCCCGACCGGCACCGAGGGTCCGGACGATGTCCTGGTCGGCGGACAGGGCCTGCTGGCGACCGACCAGGCGCGAAAGACCGTGGGCAGCTACTGGCCAGCGGCCACTACCCTCTGGGACTACGTGTACCGCGCCATGCCGTTCAACCAGGCCGGGTCGCTTACCACCGACGAGGTCTACGGTGCGGTTGCCTACGTACTGTTCCTCAACGAGCTCATCGGGGAGAACGATCGAATCGACGCAGACACGCTACCGCGCATCGAGATGCCGAACCGCGACGGATTCGTACCCGATCCGCGCCCCGACATCACCGGCGGGTCGCGGGCGGCCGCGGCGGAGTCGATCCGCATCGAGCGCCTGCTCGACGGCCCCATCATCACCCCCGGCATGGACGGGCGGATGGGCAGCAACATCGCCGGCCCGTCGCTCATTCGGGTGCCGGACTGGATCGAAAACCCCCTCGGGCGGTACTACCTGTACTTCGCCGATCACCGGGGCAGCTACATACGGCTGACCTACGCGGACGATTTGACCGGGCCTTGGACGATGTACGAGCCGGGCACGCTCCGGCTCGATCAGTCCCACTTTCCGACGACCTGCCCGCCGTGCGGCGTCGACTCGCCCAACCCGAGCACCGCATATGCGCACATTGCCTCGCCGGACGTGCACGTGGACCGCGAGCGGCAGGAAATCGTCATGTACTTCCACGGGCGAGAGCGCGGCCCGCAAGTGACGCGGGCTGCGATCTCGAAGGACGGTCTGCATTTCGAGGGACGTCCCGAGATTCTCGGCCGGCCCTACTTCCGCGCCTTCCGCCACCATGGCTACGTCTATGCGCTGGCCATGCCTGGCGTGATGTACCGCTCGAGCGACGGCCTGACCGGGTTCGACGAAGGACCGAATCTCTTCAACCCGAACATGCGCCACTCGGCCCTGCTGAAGCGCGGCGACCGGCTGTTCGTCTTCTGGACCGAGCGCGGCGATGCACCGGAGCGCGTCTGGGTGGCCAGCATCGATCTGGCGGGTGACTGGAATGATTGGAAGGCGAGCGAACGGGTGGAGGCGCTCCGCCCGGAGCGACCGTGGGAGGGTGCGCTTCTGCCGGTGGAGCCATCGCGCGGCGGGGCCATCAACGAACCGGTGAACCAGTTGCGCGACCCGGCGATCTTCGAGGAGGACGGCCGCATCTACTTCCTGTATGCCGTCGCCGGCGAGCGAGGCATCGCGCTCGCCGAAGTTCACGTCGATCCTTGAATCCCCCTGCGGGAGAGCTGGCGTCGGAGAGCCAGCCCGGTCCACGGCCCTCTGCACGGAATGCGTGGAGGGCTTGACAGGCTATATCTATATTTGTATAGCTGCTATATCGACATTGATATAGCAACATGAGTCTCGACCACATTCTCCTCGGCCTCCTTCGCGACCCAGCCAGCGGGTACGACCTCAAGAACACGTTCCGTCAGCATGCCCGGCATTTCTGGTCCGCCGAGTTGAGCCAGATCTATCCCACGCTGAATCGACTCGAACAACGCGGCCTGCTCCAAAGCCGGGTCGAGGCGTCCCCGAAGGGACCGAACCGCAAGGTCTATTCGCTGACGGATGGCGGGCGGGAGGAACTGCTGCGCTGGTTGCACACTGACCCCACGGTCGGCACGGAGCGTTTCGCGTACCTCGCCCAGCTCTATTTCATGGATGCGATCGGAGACATCCACGAGACCCGCGCGTTCATGGCGGCTCTCCGCGACCGTCTGTCCCGCTGGCTGGCGGAACTCCAGACGGTCGAGCGGGAAGTGACCACGACGTACGGCGATGCCCCGGAGCGCTATAGCGACGGCGGCTTCCACCGCTTCGCGGCGCTCCGGATGGGTATTCACTCCATCGGTTCGAAGGTGGCCTGGTGCGACGAAACGCTCGCCGCCATCGACCGGCGTCTTGCCGCCACGCGCGGCGCGAAGATTGCAACCCGGGCCGCAACCTCCTTACATCGAAAGGATCCGTCATGACCGCCATCGCGGTCTTGCTGCTGGACGTCCTCGTCGTAGCGCACAGCGCAACCGGATTCGTGGGCCTCGCCGCATTCTGGGTCCCGATCTTCGCGCGCAAGGGAGGCCGGTTGCACGTACGGGCCGGCCGCGCCAGCCGTGGCTTAGGGCTCAGGCGCCGGATACAACCGGATCGGCGGCCGATCGTGGCCGGCGTCCGAGCTTCGGGGCTATCAGAGGGCGCGTTCGAACAGGGCGAGCAAACGGCTCCACGCCCGTTCCGCCTGAGCCTCGTGGTAGACCTGCGTATCGGGCGGGCACCACCCGTGAAGCGCGTCCTCGTACACTTCGATTTCTGCCGGCAGGCCCGCCGACTCGAAGGCGTCACGCAGAACGTCCTTGGCCTCGGGCTGGTTCTCGTCGTCGTTCTCGGCGATCGCGAACAGGTAGTGGGCCGTCATCTCCGGCACGAGCAGGTGCGGGCTGTTCGGCTGGTCGGTCACGAGGCCGCCACCGTGGAATGAAGCGCCGGCGCCGATGCGGCCAGGCAACGCGGCTGCCGTGCGCATGGTGATGGGACCGCCCATGCAGTAGCCCATCGTCCCCATCTTCCGGTTGCTGTCTACCGACGACTGGCTGTCGAGGAAGTCCACGAACGCCCTCGCATCCCGCACATGAGTATCCGCGTTCAGGGTTCCCATAAGCGGCATGAGCGTTTCCCGCACGGCGCCGAAGTCCGTGGAATCGACGATGGGCGCCCGTTGCGTCCGGTAGTACTGGTTGACCACCAGGACCGAGTAGCTCGATTCCGCGAGCCGCTTGGCCATCTGCCGCATCGCGGGCCGCAGGCCGAAGGCGTCGGGCCAGATCAGGACGCCGGGATGGGCTCCGCTGGACGGGTGCACGAAGTAGCTGTCGCACGTGCCGTCGGGAGTCGTGACGTCGATCTCGGACTCGGTGACGTCCTGGGCGTTGGCGGGCCGGGGCAGCAGGAACGCGAGGCCGGCGCCGGCCGATACGGCCCCGAACTCCCGTCGCGTAAGCCCCTTCGCGCGCAGGTACTTGGTGGTGTCGGTATCGGTTCTCACATCACACATGCCGGCCTCCTTGCGGGAACCCACCCTGCGGGTGGCTAGTCTTTCCTGTGATCGCTTGATCTTACGCTACTCGGCGTCCCGGGACGGGCGTCTCGTTCATCAGCGGTTGCAGTGTAGTCCCTGAGGTGATGCAATTGGACTCCCGGCTCCTGAAGGGCCGGTAGCGGGAGGAAACAGATGGTCAGACGACGCGTGGTGAGAACGGCGGCGGCATGCGTCCTGAGCGCGCTGGCCGCGTCGTGCGGATCGGCGGATGATGTGGAACCGCCTATCCAGACGGACGGTACGGCGGCTTCCGGCGCGGCCGGGGACATGGGTGAGCCCGCTGGCGACATCGCGCAGACGCAGATCGGCGCCGGCGATTTCACGTTCGACGTCCGGATGGCCGGTCCGGATGGCGGAGAGGTCGTGATCCTGCTCCACGGCTTCCCGCAGACGTCCTACGAGTGGCGCCACCAGATCCGCGCGCTCGCCGCCGCAGGCTTCCGTGTGGTGGCGCCCAACCAGCGCGGCTATTCGCCGGGCGCGCGCCCGGCGGACATCGAGGACTACGCGCTGCCGCTTCTGGTCGAGGACATGCTCGGCCTCGCCGACGCCATCGGCGCCGACCGGTTTCACATCGTCGGCCACGACTGGGGCGCCGTCGTCGCCTGGGTCATTGCAGCGGTTGCGCCGGATCGCGTGATCACCGCGAATCCCGTCTCAGTCCCCCACCCCGACGCCTTCGCCGTGGTACTGACCGATCCGGAGTCGTGCCAGGTAGAGGCGTCCGCGTACTTCGACGTGTTTGTGCAGCCGGACTCGGAAGACGCCTTTCTTGCCGACGACAGCGCGGGGTTGCGTGCCATTTTTGCCGGCATCGACGATGAGGCGATCGACGATTACGTGCGCGTGCTCGGATCGAAAGCGGCACTCGGCGCCGCCCTCAATTGGTACCGCGCGAACGTGGCTGACCGCCGGCTGGAGGGCCCAGCCACCGGCAGCATCACCGTGCCGACGATGTTCACCTGGAGCGACGGGGACACGGCGCTCTGCATCGACGGCGCCGTGCTCACTGAGGAGTATGTCGAGGGGCCGTACCGGTTCGAGGTTCTGGAAGGCGTGAACCACTGGATTCCCGACCTCGCGCCGGAGGTGATGTCGTCGCTGCTCGTCGAGCACATCACGCAGTACTCTGAGCGATGACGGCGTCTGTCGAGTGGGGGATCACAGGCCGATAGACTCCATAGCGTCGACCTGGGTTTTGCGATGGGCTCGTTGCCGACATCTTCCGCATCTGGCGTTTCAAGCCAACCTGGCGCGATGCGCCATCTGCTCTCGTGGACGGCTCGGTCGCCTTTCGCCTGGGCTGCCTGCCTGATCGTCGCCAGCGCCTTCATCTCGCTCGCCGCACAGTCGGAGTCGACTCTGAAGCACCTGGTGGCCGACCAGGTGGATTTCTCGGACGACGACCTGCGGGCGCTGGACGATGGCGCGGTGGTGATCAGCACCCTCGATACCAGAGCCCGTCAGGAGCTTGCCCACATCGGTGTTGTCTACCTTGATGTGCCTGCCGCCGAATTCGTCGACCGCTTCCGCGACATCGAAGCATTTGAAAGCGGCCCGGGCATTCCGCAGATTGGCCGATTCAGCAACCTCCCGCGGATCGAGGATCTGCAGGGGCTGACGCTGCCGGAGGTGGACCTCGAGTCGTTGCCTCACTGCCGCCCCGGCGACTGCGAGCTGAAGCTCTCGTCGGACGCGATGAAGCGATTCCGGAACGAGGTCGACTGGAGATCGCCAACCGCCGCCGAACAGGCCAACCAGATCGCCCGGGAGATGATTCTCGATCTACTCCTGGCGTACCGGGCGGAAGGTAACGGAGCCCTTGGATCCTACGCCGACAGCGACACGCCGATGCCGGTGGCCGAACAGTTCCGCGGCCTGCTCACCAACCGCGATCCACTACCCAATTCCGTGCCTGCCTTGCTCACGTACCTGGAGCACTACCCGCTGGGTCTTCCCGCAGGGGCCGACGAGTTCTTCTACTGGACGGTGGCCGACTTCGGCCTCAAGCAGACGATCCGGGTGAACCACGTCACGATCTACCCGCTGGCTAACGGCGCGCTGACCGGCGAGACATATGCCATCGCCATCAAGCAGCTGTACGCGAGCCACTACTTCCACACGACGCTCGAATTGCGCTTCGTGACCGATCGCCCACCGCAGTCCGGCCGGTCCGGCTCGGCCCTCGTTTCGATCACGCGGTCACGCAACGACGGTATGACTGGCTTCAAGGGGTTCTTCCTGCGGCCGATCATCAGAGGCCGTTCGCGTGATGCCGTCCGCGGCTACCTGGAGCACGTCCGGCGGCAGGTCGAGCGTCGCGCCCCGAAGAGCACCTGGAGCTTGGCGCCGCCGCCCGTGCCCTGAGCCAGCGGATGGCCACCGCCGGGCGGACGACCTACGAGCTCGGGCAGGACAACGTTCAGTTCCTCGGTCTCGACGTCCACCATCCGGTCTTCGCCGTGTCCAGCCTCACGGTGATCGCGTTCGTCGCCGGGGTGATGGCGTTCCGGGACGCGGCTGCCGGAGCGTTCAGTGCTCTCTACACCTGGCTGACGTCAACGCTGGACTGGGTGTTCATGGGCGCCGCGAACACCGTCGTGTTCTTCTGCCTGATGCTGCTGGTGACGCCGCTCGGCGGCATCCGCCTGGGCGGCCCCGACGCCAGACCCGACTACTCCGCCTGGTCATGGTTCGCCATGCTGTTCGCGGCCGGCATTGGCATCGGACTGATGTTCTTCGGCGTGGCCGAACCGCTCGACCATTTCCTGAATCCGCCACTCGGCCTCGATCCGGCGGACAGCGCGGCCGCGCACCGGTTCGCAGTCGCCTCCGCGATCTTCCATTGGGGCGTGCATGCGTGGGCGATGTTCGCGGTAGTCGCCCTCGCGCTCGCCTTCGCGGCGTACAACCTCGGATTGCCGCTGACGTTGCGGTCGGGGTTCTATCCGATTCTGGGCGAAGCGGTGTGGGGCCGGTTCGGTCACGTCATCGACCTGCTCGCCGTATTCGCCACGCTTTTCGGGTTGGCGACGTCGCTAGGCCTGGGAACCGAGCAGACGGCGGCCGGGCTGGCCCACCTGTTTGGCGTACCGGACACGGATACCACGAAGATCCTGTTGATCATCGGTATCACGGCCATCGCCATGGCCTCGGTGGTTGCAGGGATGGACCGGGGCATCAAGCGCCTGAGCCAAGCCAATCTGGTCTTGGCGGTGGTGCTGCTCGCCTTTGTGCTTGCCGTCGGCCCCACCCTCGACTTGCTCTCCGGGTTCGTCGCCAGCCTCGGCCACTACGCCGTCGCGATCGGACCGCTGAGCTCCTGGGTCGGTCGGGATGACGTCGACTTCCTGCACGGATGGACCACCTTTTTCTGGGCGTGGTGGCTCTCGTGGACGCCCTTCGTCGGAATGTTCATCGCGCGGGTATCGCGGGGACGCACGGTGCGCGCCTTGGTCGGCTGCATGCTGGTCATGCCGGTGCTGGTCTCCGCGCTCTGGATGCACGTCTTCGGGGCGACCGCGCTGTCGCACTATCTCGACGCGGGCCAAGTCGGCGCGGTCGAGGCGGTACAGGCGCAACAGCCGGAACTGGCACTGTTCCGGATGCTGGAAGTGCTGCCGTTTAGCGGACTCACGTCGGTCGTCGGTCTCGTCCTCGTGATTGTCTTCTTCGTCACCTCCTCGGACTCCGGCTCATTGGTCATCGACACCATCACCGCCGGCGGCAAGCTCGACGCGCCGGTCGCTCAGCGGGTCTTCTGGTGCGCGTTCGAAGGCATCGTCGCCATTGCGCTGCTGCTCGGCGGCGGGCTCGTGGCGCTGCAAACCGCGGCGCTCGCCACCGGCTTCCCGTTCGCCCTCTTGTTGCTGGCGCTGTGCTACAGCATCTGGAAAGGGTTGCGTGCATACGGAGCCCGACGCCCGTCCTGAAACCTCGACTCGGGAGGGCAGTTCTGTCATTCTGAGGCCTCCCGGAGGTTCCTCGCGTTCGTCCCGAGGGAGGCGTAGTCATGAGGAAGAGGATGCTTCGCATCACGGTGGCCGGCGCGGCCCTGTTCGCTCTGCTCGGCGCCAGTCCGGCAATGGCCCAGGCGCTGCCCGACCCGCCACCCGCCGATAGGCAACCGGTCGGCCTCTCGGCGCCGCGGGTCGCCCCGCTCCCGGAGTCGCAGTGGACGGACGAGCATCGCCGCCTTGTCGAGAGGTATGCCGGCGACGGCCGGGCCGACAATCAGCTCCACACGCTGCTCAACGTTCCGACCATCGTCGAAGGCCTGATGCCGTTCACCGTGTATCTCACTGACGAGTCGACGCTTTCGCCGCGCCACCGGTCGCTGTTGATCCTGCGGGCCGCCTGGCTGTGCGGCAACCAGCCGATCTGGGCTACGAACGCCGCACGCGCGCGCGACGCCGGGATGGCGGACGACGAGATCCGCCGCATCGCGGAGGGGCCGGACGCGGCCGGGTGGGATTCGTTCGAACGAACGCTGTTGCAACTGGCCGACCAGTTGTATCTGAACTCGTCGGTGGCCGACGCCACCTGGAGCGCCCTGGCCGCACGCTACAGCGAGCACAACCTGATCGACGCGGTCGAGACTGCGAACCACTTCATCGTGCTATCGATGATCTACAACTCGTTCGGCGTCCAGCCGGATGACGACACCCCGGACCGGTTCCCTGCCGACGTCCCGTACCGGATCTCGGTTCCCGAACGCGAGCCCCGGCTGACCGCGGCCCGCGTCGAGCCGCTCGACGGGCCGGGGATTGCAGTCGGCCGGACGTTCGCGAGGCACTCCGCGCTGGCCGAGGCGCGCAGCCCCCGGGCGGGCTACATCAACCGCGTCTCGCCGCTCACGCCCCACGATCGAGAGATCCTGATCCTCCGCATCGGATGGAACTGTCAGGCGGTGTACGAGTGGGCCAAGCACGTCGGCACGGTTGGTCGCGCGCGCGACCATGGCGTCGACCCCCGCGCGGTGGCTCTCGGTCCGGACGCGCCGGGCGCCGGCGGCCGCGAAGCGATGTTGCTGCGGGTCGTCGACGAGCTGTACCAGAATGCAGTCGTTTCCGATGAGACCTGGCGCGCCCTCACGGCGGAGTACGATCTGGTCGAGGCGATGAGCGCCGTCTACACGCCCAGCTCCTACCGGGCGACGTCGATGTCGCTCAACGCCTACGGCGTGCAGCTCGAGCCGGGCGACGAAGGATTCCCGGACGTGCCGTTGCGCTGACCGGCATGCGGCGGGCTCAGTCCGGCAGCCGGAACACGATCAGCCCCGGCACCTCTGCGCCCGCCGTCTTCGCCGACCGGCGGCAGGTCGAGGTCGCACAGCATCGGGTGATTGCGGATGCGGTCGCCGTTACCGGTTGGGATCATCCAGGCATGCTCCCCCGTGTTCATGTCGATCGCCGTCATCCGGGTATACGGCGGCTTCCAGAGCGGCAGGCCGCGCTCCGAGTGCGGGACACCCACCGTCAGGTCCACGCGCCCGTTGTCGCCGAACTCGGGGTCGGGCAGGCCGGTCTTCGCATCTACCGCCACCAGGTAGCCGTCCCCGGTGCCCCACACGATGCGTGCCTCGCCGTCGTTCTCCCAGTACGCCACGCCGCGATGGCGCCATTCGGCCACGGCCGGTGTCCCCGACTCGTAGGCGCGCGGATCGTGCACCCACAGCGTTTCCCCGGTGCGGGCATCGATGGCCGCCGCCCGGTAGAGCGGCGTGCTCAGGTAGAGGATCCCGTCCACCATGAGCGGAGTCGCCACCAGCGACGTGATGGAGGGGCGGGAGCGCCGCTGCGTCCGGCCGTCCCACGCCGTCCAGCGGTCCGGCTCCTCTTCCTGCAGGATGTCGAACAGCCGGTCGGCCGCGATCAGCGAATCACCGGCGGGCGTCGAGTGGACCAGGTGGGTGTCTACGGAGCGCCAGTGCCACAGTGCCTCCAGGTCCGCGACGTTGTCCGCCGTGATCTGGTCCAACGGGGAGTACTTCGTGCTTCCGGCGTCGCCGGCGTAGGTGCGCCACTCGCCGTCCGCCGGGGCCCCGTACTGCGCGGCGGCCGGAACGGCCACCAGGCATGCCGATGCTGCAACCGCTGCGGTCCACTCTTTCACCCCTCGCATGGCGCTGCCTCCTTGGCCGTGGGAACCGGATGCAGCAAGCCTACCTGTTTCCGCGGTGGCGGCGAGATCCTGCTGACACGGCGTTGCTGACGGTCCCACGTCCACTGCTCGGTGGTTGCGGCCCCGTGTCGTAGGCGCTAGGCTGCACGGACTATGGATCGTCGGCTTCTAACCCGTGTCGTCCTACGGAACTACAAGAGCATCGCGGCGTGCGACGTGGCGCCCGCGCAGCTCTCGTTCCTCGTGGGTGCTAACGGATCGGGCAAGAGCAACTTCCTGGACGCACTTCGCTTCGTGGCTGATTCGTTGCGATTCTCGATAGACCATGCGCTGCGTGACCGCGGGGGGATCAACGAGGTGCGCCGCCGGTCGGGCGGCCATCCGACGCATTTCGGGATCCGCGTTGCCTTCAATCTCGGCGAATCATGGGGACACTACGCGTTCGAGGTGGGCGCCAAGCCGCAGGGTGGCTTCGAGGTGCAGCGCGAGGAATGCTATGTGTTGAGTAGAGACGGTGACGAGCCGCAGTTCTATGAAGTGGAGGGCGGACACGTCACCCGGAGTACTCTCTCCCTCCCGCCGGTTGCTGTTGCTGACCGTTTGTACCTCGTCAACGCTTCGGGTCTCACCGCTTTCCGCCCCGTGTACGATGCACTCTCGCGTCTGGGTTTCTACAACCTCAATCCCGAGGCGATCAGGGATTTACAGCCGCCCGATCCGGGAGATCTCCTGAAACGGGACGGTAGTAACGCGGCGAGTGTCCTGTCCAACCTTGCGACTCGGGCGCCGGCCTTCAAGGAACGAATCGCGACTTATCTTGGAAAGGTCGTTCCTGGTGTCGCGGGAGTCGATCGTCGGTCGGTGGGTCCTCGGGACACTCTGGAGTTCCGGCAGGAAGTGCGTGGCGCTCACTATCCGTGGCGGTTCTTTGCCAGCAACATGTCCGACGGAACTCTTCGGGCTCTTGGTGTGCTTCTGGCACTCTTCCAAGGCGCGGGCGATGGCGCGATGTGTCGCAGCCTCGTCGGTATAGAGGAACCGGAGGTGGCCCTGCATCCCGCGGCTGCTGGCGTCCTGATCGACGGACTCCGCGACGCGGCCGAGCACGCCCAGGTGTTGGTTACGAGCCACAGCCCGGACCTGCTGGACGATGATGAGATATCAGCCGATTCGATCTTCTCGGTCGTGGCCAAGCATGGCGAAACCCGCATTGGTCCGCTGAACGACGTCGGCCGCGCGGTGCTTCGAAATCAACTGTATACGGCCGGCGAGTTGCTCCGGATGGGGCAGCTCGAGCCAGATCCCCGACTCGCGAACGTGACGCTGCGGCAGATCGCGCTGTTCGGTCCCGAATCCTGAGCTGTGTTCCAACTCGCAACCATTGTCGAGGGTCACGGCGAGGTCGAGGCGGTTCCGATCTTGCTACGGCGCATCGCGGAACAGGTCGCGCCCGGCCTCGCCTTGCGGCTCCCGCGGCCAATCCGTGTCAACCGGCAGCGCGTGTTGAAAGCCGGCGAACTTGAGCGAGCGGTGGAGCTCGCCGCTTGGCAGGGACAGACAGGTGGTGGCGTACTGGTCTTGCTCGATGCCAACGGTGACTGTCCTGCCCAACTGGGACCACAGTTGTTGCGGCGTGCCACTGAAGCACGAGTGGACCGAGCCATCCGCGTCGTGTTGGCGGCGTCGGAGTACGAAGCTTGGTTCTTGGCAGCAGCAGGTTCAATTGCCGGACGGCACGGCGTTGATCCAAGCGCCGTCCGGCCGGAGCATCCCGAGTCGATCAGAGACGCTAAGGGTTGGCTGAGCAAGCGAATGCCGACGGGACAGCGCTACCGGCAGACCCTCCATCAACCTGCGTTCACGGCGATCTTTGACCTGAACGCGGCACGGTCAGCTCCGTCGTTCGACAAGCTGTGGCGGGACGTGACGGCGCTGCTCGACGCCGCTCAAACCCGTTAGCGGTGGGACATTGCCGGAAGTGCCGTGCGCTGACCGGTCGCCGACGAGTTCAGAGGTTCCGGCGGGGCCGACCCCGTTCGGCGATGAGGTCGAAATGGAGCATGCCACTCGGCAACAGTCCCGCGTCGGTGACCTCGCGATTCCGACGGCGCCAGTACTCCAGGAGATCGGCCGCCTGCGAGAAACGCTCGTCGTGCCCGAAGAGACTCGTGGCCTTCACGCTGGGGCAAATGGACAGGAATTGGACGTGTTGTCGCTGAGAGACAACACCTCCGAGCGGCTGGAGGCGGCGTGTGGCAGGACGCGTACGTTCCGCACCCCGTTCAGGACGATGCCGGCGTACAGCATCTGCACATTGTCGGGATTCGGCTCGACCGCGAGGACCATTCCTGAGTCGCCAACCAGTGTTGCCGCCAGAAGAGCAATGCAGCCCACGTTCGCACCGACATCCACTACGACTGTCACCTGCTGCGAGTCGCTCGCGGACCGCCTTTCGAACGTGGGGTTCGTAGTCGTGCGTGGCGATGATCATTGTCGCGAACTCGGTGTCGCGACGATGGTCGGGCTAGTCCTCGGCGATCTTGTACAGGTAACGGTGGCCGCGCAGGTACAGCTCGTTGTCCACAAGCGCAGGCGAGGCGTCGAATCCGTCGTCCAACTCGTTCACGGCGAGCACTTCGTAGCGAGGTCCCTGCCGAATGACGAGCGTCGCGCCGTCGCGGCCCGTGATGTAGACCCGTCCCGCCGCACCGACCGGCGAGGAGAAGACGTTGGGTGTCTCGCGCAGCCGCTGGAGCGCATAGTGCGGCTCGCCGGTCGCCGGATCCAGCGCCGACAGGATGCCGTCGTTGCTCTTGAGGAAGTAGAGGACATCGTCGTAGAGCAGGGGTGACGGCACGTAGGGGGTGTCGCGGTCGAGCTGCCAGACGATGGCGTCCGTGCTGGCGATGTCCCCCCGCGCGTCGGCCAGCCGGATCGCCTGCAGGTTGTTCCCGCGGAAGCCGCTCATGACGTAGACCAACCCGTCGGCGTGAACCGGGGAGGGAATCGGGTTCATGGTGGTTCCCCGGCTCCGCCAGACCGTGATGCCGGTCTCGAGGTCGTAGCTGTAGACTTGCTCCATGGCCGGCGTAATCACCTGCGCGCGGCCGTCGTGCTCCACAACGAGCGGCGTGGCCCAGGTGTCAATCTCGTCCCGGTTCGACCGCCACCGTTCCTCCCCGGTGCGGGCGTCGAGGGCTGCGACGAACGACTGGCCACCGATGTGGTCCCAGGTCACAACCAGGGTGTCGCCGTATAGCGCCGGCGTGGTTCCTTCTCCGAACTCGCTGCGCATGTAGCGGGTGCCGAGATCGGTTTCCCACAGCGGCTCGCCATCCAGGCTGTAGGCGTAGAGTCCCCAGGATCCGAAGAACGCGTAGAGCCGCTCCCCGTCTGTCACCGCCGATCCGGAAGCGTACGTACCGTTCTGCAGATGGTGGGCCTCGTGCGGCACCGCCTCGTGGGCTATCCGCTCCCATGCGACAGCACCGGTCTCGCGATCGAAGGCGATCACCATGAACCGGTGCGCCTGCACTTCCCGCTGCGCCGGGCGCCCGCCCCGGCCACGGCCACCACCTCGCCCGCCGCCCCGTCCCGGCTGCGCTTGCTGTTGCGGGGCGTTCGGCGCCTCCAGCGGAACCGGGTCTCCGAATGGGACCGCCGTCAGCAGGAAGACCTTGTCGCCCCAGACGATCGGCGACGCCGACCCGCGTCCGGGAACTTCCACCTTCCAGACGACGTGCTCGGTCTCGCTCCACGTGAGCGGCGGATCGGCATGCCGGGCGACGCCGTTGGCCTCCGGTCCGCGCCACTGCCCCCAGTACCGGTCGGCGTCAGCGACCTGCGCGCTGGCCGGCAGTGTCCAGCCGAGCACAAACCACGAAGCTACTGCTGCTACAGACGGTCGGATTTTCTTCACTGAACTGGACCCCACGAGTTGACGGTCGCCGGAGGGTGTGCTTCCTCACCCGGCGTCGGTTTGGCCGATGACATTACGATCTAATGACGGGGCTCACGGCGCTTTTGATTACCGCCGTCGCGCCGGGTGGGCCGGGCCGCCGGGCAACTGCCAGCGAGGTACCGTCACGCCCCGTGATGCAGGTGCGCGGGCTAGGATTGGGATTGGTGTCGGATCTCCGTTTCGCGCTTCGCGGCCTGATTCGCCAGCCACTCGCCCCGTCGGTGGCGATCGTGAGCGAAAGCACGGCCGCGCGCTACTGGCCGGGTGAAGAGCCGATAGGCAAACGGGTCCGCATCAGCCCGCGATTCGAGTGGGCGACGGTGGTGGGCATCGCCGCCGACCCGCGGTACCGCGAGCTCACCAACAACTGGATGACGGTCTACTATCCGGCGACACAGTCGTTCCACTTCGATGCCGCCAACCTGGCGATTCGCACCGAGCGCCCCCCCGCAACGTTGCTGTCCACCGTCCGCGAGACGATTCAGGGTGCTGATCACGGTGGGCCTGTTCGGAACGGTGTCGTTCCACGCGAGACAGCGACGGGTCGAGATGGCGATCCGCGCGGCGCTGGGGGCGAGCCCGCCCACGCTCCGCCGCCTCGTCGCGAGTCGGGGGCTGCGGCTGGTGGCGGCCGGCTTAGTCGCGGGTCTCGGCGCGACCGCCCTGGGGGCGCAAGCCCTGGCCGCAGTCCTGTTCGGCGTCCCCCCGCTGGATCCAGTCACCCTGGCCGCAGTCTCCGGCGGACTGGTGCTCGTGGCAGTGATGGCATGCTGGATTCCCGCCCGGCGGGCGGCGGCCACCGACCCCTGGAAGATGCTTCGAAGCGGCGAGTAGACCGGCTGCGCGGCGCCGCGAATCTACGGCGGTTTGCGGCTGGCGCGTTACCCCGAGGGCCGGAACCCCGTGGAGGAGTCGCGCTCGCGCTGCCGTGACTCCTTCGATCTTCGGCGCTTCTGCTATGCTGAAAAGTAGCCGGTCTGCCATAGCCCGCGCCAAACGCGCGGCTCCAGAGGATAACGATGAGAACCTCTCCAATGAGGCAGATCCTGCTCTCGACCCTTCTTGCCTTCGTCCTGGCCGCAGCGCCGGCGGCGGCGCAGCAGAACGCACCGGATACACGCGGACGCGTCTACGCTCTGGTCGGCGGCGCGTTCGGCGATGGCCCGTTCATCGCGACAGGCGCCGGCGCCGGCATCAGGTTGACACCGCATCTCGGTCTGGACCTGGAATTGGCGCATCTTTCCGGCACCGACGATCCGGATCGCGCCGGCTGGGTCCCTCCTGATCCGGGTCCCCTGGAGACCGCTAACCCGTTCTTCGGCTTTGTCAGCTTCGACAGGCCACGCAGAGCCGTGACGACATTGCTGACGAAGCTCGTCGTCGAGTTCCCAGTCGCCGACCGTCGCCTGTTTCCGTACTTCGCGGCCGGCGGCGGGGTCGGAAGCCTGACCGAAAGCCTCGGTATCGGCGTTGGCCCTGTCCCGTGGCTGGTGGATTCCATCATCAATGAACCCTCACCCGGGAGCGGTGCCGACCCCGGCACTGAGAACACCGAGACGGCATTCTTCTTCGACGGCCTGCCGTTTCCAGTCTTCGGTGGACACGCGGAACTCGGACTCGCCCTGACGCTCGGCGGCGGTGTCGATGTTCGACTGTGGCGTGGACTCGGCGTCGGCGTTGACGTCCGCTGGCTGCGCGTCCTGCGCAACTACGATCACGTCGATACCGCGCAGGTCAGCACTAGCGTGAGCTACCGGTTCTGACGGCAACGCGTTCCGGGGAAGTCCGACTCGCAATGTGGGACGAGATGACATTGCGGCCGCGGTGTGGACCTCGCCCGCCGAACGCATGAAGGGCGAACCGCGAACATCGGGTTCCGCTGTGCGACCCGCGCCGTGGAGATCCTGAACGAGGCGCGGTCGTACCGCACGGTTTCCGCTCGTCTTTCCGGGACTGGGCAGCGGAGCGCACGAATCACCGACGCGAGGTCGTCGAAGCGGTGCTCGTGCGCGTGGTCAAGAACAAGATGGAGGCGGCCTACGCCCGCTCCGACCTGTTCGAACGTCGACGGCGCCTCATGGACTATTGGGCCGAGTACCTCGCGGACTAGCAGCTGGGGAGCAGAGCCCTGGTCCAAGTCGCGCGAGGGCAGGAGACCATGGACGCGCTGCGAGTTCATCGGCAGATGGCATCGACGCCAAGAGGAAGGCTCGCGCGTTACGCGCGCAAGCTCCGCACTCAGGGCGCGACAGGACGTGGGCTACATCTAAACTGCAGACATTAGAACTGTTTATTTTCAACACTTTAAGTGAATAAAGTGGCGGAGGGACAGGGATTCGAACCCTGGAGCGAGTTTCCCCGCTAACGGTTTTCAAGACCGCCGCCTTCGACCGCTCGGCCATCCCTCCGCGGGACACGCCTGCAGGCAGATAGTTACTGTAACACCGCGCCCCGATCAGGGACCGACGCGCCGCGATCGCTGAACGGCTACGCGACAGTGGATCTAGACTGAACCAGGGATGGGACAGATGCCACGAAGTGAAGAGGCCCAGCTAGCGGGCCGCGGTTCTCGGGCGGCGCCGGAACGGTTGGCGCCACCGGACGCCTTCGACGATCGAAGCCCCGATGAAGAGTTCCGGCGACGGTTTCATCCACAACACGACCCCGATCAACTGGGTCCGCGACGCCGTGCTGTCCGCAACCGGCTGAGGCCGAGCTGCGCTGGGTGGCGGAAGTCCCCGGATTGCAGGGAGTTCTACGATGCGATTCGCGCTCGGCGCCCGACGGCGCGCCAACGGCAACTGATTCGCTGCTAGTCTCGAGGTCGCGGTCAACGGCCTCTACGCAACGATGCTGGACACGACGATTCTCGGATGGAGCATGAACCGGGAGAAACATGCGGAAGCAGCCAGCCGAGCGCGCGTTGTACAGGCGCACGGCGAGAACGCGGCCGAGATGAGAAACCGTGCCGCGCGGGCGATGGACGGCGCGCAGAGTACCGTGGTACTCCAGATGACGCCGCGACTCCCGCCGCAACGATCGATCGAACTCGCATCGGTCCGAGGCCCGTCGGACCGGGGGCCGGACTCCCCACGATGACTGGGATGGCGGGAGCGGATCGGTTGATCGTGGCACTGGACGTCGACAGCATCGAGCGCGGCGCCGAGCTAGCGGATCAGCTTCAGCGCGTGCGGATGTTCAAGCTGGGCTGGCGTCTGCTGATGGCCGGCTTGCGGACGCGCGGGCTCGCCGAGTTGTGGCAGTCGATCACGGGGACCGGGCGGGAGATCTTCGTTGACCTGAAGGTGCCGGACATCGGCAACACGGTGGCGGATGTCGTGGGCGACTTGGCGCGCGATCCCCAGGTACGGTTCCTGACGCTGCACGAGAACATGCAGGCGCGCGACATCGAGCGGGCGCGGACGGCACGCGGGGAGAGCGCGACGCCACAATTGTTGATGGTGCCGTTCGTGTCGAGCCTGTCGGTCGAGGACTTTCCGAAGGTTGCGCCCGCGGCCGTGGCACGGGGAATGACGATGAACGAGTGGTTCCTCGAGCGTGCCGGCTCGGCCCTCGACCGCGGCTGCGACGGGATCATCGCGTCAGGCGATGCGATCGCATTGTGCCGAGACCGCTGGCCGCGGGACGGCGCACGCGACGTGGTCATCGTCAGCCCCGGCATCCGGCCGACGGGTTCCGGGGCGGATGACCACAAGCGGTTGACGACGCCCACGGATGCCATTCAGGCCGGCGCGGACTATCTGGTGGTGGGACGTCCGATCCTCCACGCGCCCGACCCCGCCGCCGCGGCCGACGCGATCATTGCGGAAGTAGACGCGGCCTTTTCGGCGGGCGCCGACGAAAAGAAGGAGAACGGATGACCTCGCAACCTGAAGTCTGGCTCCGCGGCCCCGTCGAAGGCTTCGAGCCGCTGCTCATGCCGGCCGTGCACAGCCTGCTGCAGGCACGCGAGGATATCGAGGGGCTGGTGGCGTCCGTGCCGGCCGACCACGTCTGGCAGCGCCCCGGCGGCGCGGCCTCGATCGGCTTTCACGTGCGCCATCTGGGAGGAGCGCTCGATCGCCTGCTGACCTACGCGCGAGGCGAGATGCTCTCCGACGCGCAGCGGGCCGGCGCCCGGGCCGAAGGCGAGCCCGGCGATCCCGCCGAGTCCCTGGAGCAGGCCGCGACGGGCGCCTGTGCGTCGATCGACCGCGCGCTGGAGCAGTTGCGGACCACGACACGGGAGGATCTGCTGGTCCCGAAGCAGGTGGGCCGCCTCGGCCTGCCGAGCACGACCCTGGGCCTGATCTTCCACGCCGCGGAGCACTGCACGCGGCATGCCGGGCAAGCGATTACCACTGCGAAGATCCTGCGCGGCGGGAGCGACGCGTAGCCAGAGGCCGTGTACTGGTGCGCCGGCCTCCAGGCCGGCACTAACTGACCGGACGCTCGACTAGTACATCGCAAAGGCGAACAGCCGCTGGTCGACGGCGATCAGCACGTGCTGCCGGCCGTCCACCAGGTAGGTCTGCGGCGCATTCGAGATGTTGCCGACGCGTGTGTGCCAGACAAGCTCCCCCGTCGCGGCGTCGAACGCCACGAAGTTCCCGCTGCCGTCGCCCGTGAAGACCAAGCCGCCCGCCGTTGTCAGCACGCCGACCCCGCCGCCGCCGCCGACCGGCCAGGGGTGCCGCCAGACCTTCTCACCCGTCCGATAGTCGATGGCGGTGAAGGCATTGCCGCCGGAGCCGACCGTAATCCGGTCCTTGCCGCCCAGCCCCATCGACCCGCGCGGGTCGGGGTCGGTCAGGTAGAGCAGGTTGAACCCGTTGTTTTCTTGGGTGTAGAAGAGGCCGGTTTCCGGATTGAACGCCGGCGGCTGCCAGTTCACGACACCGCCCTCGACCGGCGAGACCAGCGCGCCGGGGATGATCGCCTCCTTGTGCGGTGAGGGCTCCGGCTCGCCGGTCTCCCGGATGTGGCTGGCCCAGTTCGCCGTCGCGCCGTAGCGGCTCGTCGCGACATGCTCGCCGGTGATCCGGTCGACGGTGAAGAAGTAGCCGTTGCGCGCCGCGGTCGAGACCAGCTTGCGCGGAACCCCATCGATCATCCCGTCGATGAGGATCGGCGTCTGGGCCGCGTCCCAGTCGTGCGTGTCGTGCGGCGACGTCTGGAAGTACCAGGCTATCTCGCCGGTCCCGACGTCGACGGCGATCAGCGTGCAGGTGAAAAGGTTGTCGCCGCGCCGGGCCACACCGGTGTAGCCGGGCGTCGGGTTGCCGGTGCCGAAGATGTAGTAGTTCGTCTCCGGGTCGTAGACGCCCGGCACCCAGACCTGGCCGCCGCCGTGCTGCGCCGCGTCGAGGTTCGGCCACGTGTCGATGCCGGGGGAATCGAGGGTCATCGGCACCGTGTAGAAGATCCACTGCCGCTCGCCCGTTTCCGGGTCGAACGACTGCAGGAAGCCGGGAGCGTCGAGATCGTTGCCGGTGCCGACCAGCACGTGGTCGCCCACTACTACCGGCGCCATGGTCGAGAAGTACTGCTCCTCGAAGCCGGCGATCTCGACGTGCCAGCGCTCCTCGCCGGTGCGCCGGTCGAGCGAGACCAGGTAGTTGTCCGGCGTCTCGAAGAAGAGTGCGTTGCGCCAGATCGCGGCGCCCCGATTGCCGATATGGATGCTGCCACGCGTCTTCCAGAAGTAGTGCCAGATTTCGTCGCCGGTGCGTGCGTCGAGCGCCCACACATGGTCCGGCGCAGTGACGTAGAGGATGTCGGCGACGTACAGAATCGCGCCCTTGAGCCTCTGGCTGCCGATGATGAAATCGCCCGTCCCCTCGCCGCCGACGAAGTCGGGCGCGCCCGGGCCTTCGAGCCGGTTCGGCATGCCGGTGTCGAGTTCGCGCGACCAGGCGAGGGTCATCTGATAGACCGTCTCGGTGTTCACCTGCGTCAGCGTGCTGTAGCGCCGGCCGGTGTAGTCGCCCGAATAGGTGGGCCATGTCGCCTCGAGCGGTTCGAGCAGCGATGCTGGATCGAGCCCGCCACCGTCCTGGGCGAAGGGCGCCGCGGCCGGCAGCAGCGCGATCACCGCCAACGGGATTGCGAATCGCTTCACCATGATCCTAGACCTCCTACCGCAGTGTCGCCAGGTACGCCGTGACGTTGTGAATGTCGGTATCCGTGTAGATCGGCAGCAGTTCCGTGTGCCGCCCGGCCGGGTCGTCCAGCTCGACACGCGGGTCGTTGCCGCGCCGGCTGAACGAACGACGCTCGCCTTCGGCAGTCACGAGCGACACGAAGAAATCGTCGTAGCGGTCGAGCGTCCCGACGACGCGCTCCCCCGACGACAGCGTAACCGTGACGGTCACCGGGGGCCGGTCGACGCCGACCCGCTGCCCGCGCACCCAGGTGTTCTGCAACTCCTGCGGTTCCGTGATCTCCGAGGCGATACCAGCCAGATCACCGGTCGGGGAATGGCACGATGCGCAGTTCGCGTCGAAGTACGCGCGCCCCGCGTCGGCGTCGCCGACGAGAATGTTCAACTCGACCTCCGGCCCCTCGGGCGGACCGCCCTGCCGCGTCGCAGTCGCCAGTACGCTGTGCATGTAGACGGCCACGGCAAGCGCGTCGCTTTCCGAGAGCGACTGCGCCGGCATGGAAGACCCGCCCGGCGTCGTCTGGCCGTCCCGGATCACGGGCCAGATCAGCTCGCCCTCCCGGTCGCGCAGCACGAGTTGCGACCGCAAGAGGTTGGGGCCGCCGAGGTCGCCGCCGCGGAGGTCGATGCCGTGGCAGGCGCGGCAGTGAAGCCCGTACAGCGCCTGGCCGCGCTCAATCATCTCGGGGTCGCCGGGCGGACGCTGGAACGCGTCGTACGGCTCCTGGGTGCGGTCGCGCTGTTGCGGCTGGGCCGTCTGCGCCGCAACGACGAGCGTCGCGCCCGCAAGCAGGACCGTCGCGACGCCAGCCGTCCAGGTGACGGGCTGGGCTACATGCATGAACCGGATTATGGTACGACGTTGCCCACGCGGCAATCCCACCGGACCGTCAGGATGTTGGCGCTCACACCGCCAGTCGACGATGTAGTGCGGCGTCAGCTTGCCGGCTAATCGCCAGCAGCAGCAGGTCGAGTGGCAATAGGCCGACCTGGCCCGGCTGGCCCCGGGTTCGGATGGCGGGGACGTTGGGGGCAACGAGATAGCAGCGTCCGCTGAATCGTGGATGGCGAGTTATGAACTGCCGCAACCCCGCCGTCGGATGACGGGCTGTAGAGCCGATCTCGAACGCGATGGGGTGCTCGGGGTGGTCGTAGACCAGGTCAACTTCGTGGTTGCCGTACCGCCAATGGTAGAGACGGACCTGCGTTTGGCGCGCCAGGGCGTGCAGGTGTCCCGCCACCAGGTTCTCGTACAGCACGCCCATTTCCGTCGGATCGTTGAGCGGTCCTGCGCCACGCTGGAGTGCGGCATTCCTGACCGCGCCATCGACGAAGTAGACACGCCGCCCGCGGCGCTGCACCTTCCGTTCGGAACCCGAGTAGTTCGGCAACAGGAAGATCAGGAATGCATGTTCCAGATACGACAGGTACCGATCGAGCGTCGGTTGCGACAGGCCACCAAGTTCCTTGCAGACCGTCTGCGGCGACAGGAGTCCGGTCACCTGGGCGGCAAGCACGTAAAGAAGGCGCTCAAGCACCATCGGGCTGTCGATGCTGAAGGCCTGAGGGATGTCCTTGTAGATCGCGCGTTCAACGGCATCGTCACGCAGTCTGCGCTGGGATCGCAGGAGCAACGAAACGTCGTCCTCCGGGGTGTCGCGTTCGCGTTCGCGTTCGTCGGAGAGCAATAGTTCGGGAAAGCCGCCGGTAAGAAGGAATCGCTGACGGAACGCTCCCAGGTCCGTGACATCGGGTGAGGCGGCAATGCACGCTTCCACTGTCTCCGCGAGCGTTGGTTCGATTGGCAGCGGGCGGTTGTGTTGCAAGAGGTCGAGGAACTCCCCGAACAGGTAGGGCGCCAGGTACTGTTCTTCCCAGCGGCCAACACCGCTCTCCAGCCGGCGGCTTCGGAGAACTGCCGTCGAGCTTGAAGATCCGGCGAGACGGATCGGCCATCGTTCGTCGTAGAAGGTCTTCAACCACAGGTCCCAATCGTTCGCGTAGTTCAGCTCGTCGAGAAACACGAAAATCGGCTGGTGCGCGTCGGCGTCGGCGCGAATGGCGTTCACCCACTCCAGGCCGGCAGGCATCAGCAGTGGGTGGTCTAGCCGCAGCCACCAGATCCGCTTCGCGTCGACACCGGATTTGAGAAGATGGCGCACCGCCTGGTAGAGACAGGTCGTCTTACCCACGCGCCGAGGTCCGAGCACGAGCTGGAACCTCAAGGGATCAGCGCTTGATAGCGCCTCCCCGAGGAGCGTCGCCAGGCGGCGCTCGACGGGTGGAGCAAGCGCGGCAGGCACTTCTCCGTCGGCCTGCCAAGGGTTCTGCTCAACGAGAATCCGCGCGTAGTCTTGGGAGGACGGCGTCCAGGTCGACCGCTTCGTTCGACTAGAGGGTCCGTTCCTTGGCATGGTTCAGACGGTTACGGCACCGGGGCCTGCCAAATAGCATACATAGTGTGAATGTTAATACACAAATAACATTCACGGACGACTGACTTCATGGGTTAATCGCCGTCATGGTGCTGTACGGAGTCCTCGGAGAACATCCACCGCAGACACGCATCCGTGGCCGCTAACGTCCACAGTTTCCCCCAGCGCGTATGATGCGATCAGCCGTATCGCTCAAGAAGGACCTCGAATGCGCCGATGGCAGCGATCGCTCCGGACCCCGGCGCTGGCTGCCGTCGCGGCCTCCGCGCTAGCGATGACTCTGCTCGTCGTCGCGGCGACGGCGACCGGCACGCAGCCGCTCTTCCGCGGCACTGGCGACTGGGGCAGCATCGGTCTCCCCTACAAGGCGGACTTCACTTTCGTGCGCCTCCGCTGGGAGCGGGGCGAGCCGGGCGCGGCAGTCTACGGCCGCGGCCCCAACTTCTGGTTGCACGAATTCCCCCGGGCCGAGCAGTACTTGATGACGCTTCTCGACGACTTCACCACGGTCGACGCGAACGTCACGGGCAGCCTCATCCTGACGCTGGACGACCCCTTGCTCTTCCGCCACCCGGTTGCCCTGATGCAGGAGCCCGGATTCTGGCTGATGACCGATGCCGAGGCGGAGCGGCTACGCGCCTATCTCCTGAAGGGCGGTTTCGTCATCTTCAACGACTTCGAAGGCCGGCAGTGGGAGAATTTCGAGGGCCAGGTGCGGCGCGTGCTCCCCGACGCCCGCTGGCTCCCGCTGGACCCGGGCCACCGCATCTTCGACAGCTTCTTCCAGGTGACGGAGCTGCAGCTTCCGAATCCCTACAACCACCACCTTGCCGGACTCGTCCCCGAGTACTTCGGCCTTTTCGAGGACAACGATCCCACCGGGCGCCTGATGGCCATCGCCAACTACAACACCAACCTGGCCGAGTACTGGCAGTCCGGCGGGACCGGGTTCTTTCCTATCGAGCCGATGAACAACGGCTTCGAGTTGGGGATCAACTACATGATCTTCGGCCTGACACACTAAGGAACCCTCCAGCGCCACCAGACGGGTGTCAGCCCCAGACCCAGCGCAACGAGTCCCAACTGCCACACGCCGGCGGACGGCGCCCATTCCGGCGCCGGACTGCCCACCATCCAGGATCCGATCCCCACGAGCAGGCAGAACAGCGACAGTGCGCACGTTCCCGTGGCCGCGGCCGCCCGGACCAGCCGCGCGGGGCCGCTATCCGTCGCGCTGTCAGGGTTGCCCTTGACTGTCGCGTCCCCCGAGCCGCCCACTCGTGCCGCCTCTCGCGCCACCGGCCCCCAGAACCCCACCGGCCGCACCTTTCGGTAGAACGCCACCAGCCGTGCGCGGTCCTCCGGTCCCGCGACGACGACCGCCGCAAGCGCGGCTCCCGTCGCCACGACCGCGACCACGAGCAACCGCACGGCGTGCTGATCGTCGGAAACGGTTGCCATCGACACCGGCGCCGCCACCACCGACGCGGCGATCGCCGCAATCTCTCCCCACGCGTTCATACGCCACCAGATCCAGCGCAGGATCAGCACGACGCCGATTCCCGCGCCGAGCAGCAGACTCACCTGCCACGCCTCGTTGATGGATGTCAGGCTCGTCATGATGCCCAGCGCGATGATCGTCAGGGCGACGTTCGACGCGCGGGCCACGCGGACGAGCGACCGCGCCGACGGCTCGCGCCCGAGCCAGAGCTGGCAGACGAACCGCCGGTAGAGGTCGTTCGTCCAGTACGACGCGCCCCAGTTCAAGTGCGTGTCGACGGTCGACGCGAGCGCCGCCAGCATGCCTGTCACCATCAGCCCGCGCAAGCCGGGCGGCAGCAGTTCCGCCATGCCGCGCACGTAGGTCGCCTCGCGGTCCGCCTGCAGCAGCGCCGGATCCAGCGCGCCTGTCCCGCCCGCGCCGGCGGCCTCGGCGCCCGCGAGCCCGACCAGGTCCGGCGGAAACAGCACCAGTAATCCAAGAGCAAGGGGGATCCACAACAGGCTGCGCACCAGCACCTGCGTGAAAGTGAAGACAATCGCCGCCGTGTGCGCGTCGGCGTCGCTCCGGCACGCCATCGATCGCTGGGCAAGGTAGCCCGTGCCGTCCGCGTTGATCTGAATCAGCCACTGCAGGCCGAACAGCGCCAGCACCGCGGCTGATGCCTCACGGGCCTGCCCCGGCGTGAACGCGAGGATCTCGTGCGGCCGGATGCCCCCTGGTCCCCCTGCGGCGAACATCTCGCCGATGCGATCCGGAAGCACCGCCAATCCCCCCGCCTCGCGCACCACCAGCCATGCGAACACCGCCGTGGCGGCGAACATCACGGCAAGCTGGACGACATCCGTCGCGACGACGCTACGCAGTCCGCCAGTCATCGAATAGAAGGCGGCGACGGCAAGGATGAGCACGATGGAGATCAGGTTCGACGCGGTTCGCACCCAGACCGCCGGATCGTCCGGCGCGCCGAGGGTGACCGGCGTCCCGACCCATTCCACCAGCCCCACCAGTGGTTGGAACAGCGCCGCGGGCAGCCAGGCATCCCACAGCAGGAAGGGTTCGGCAATCTTTGCCGCCGCGAAGAAGACGAACGCCAGGACGACGCAGTTGAAGACCGTCCCGAACCAGAAGGCCTTGATTGCGCGCAGTACGACCGCCGCGCGCCCCCCGTATCGCACCTCGGTCAGCTCGGCGTCGGTCACCACGCCTGCCCGCCGCCACCCCGGCGCGAGCAGGAAGCCCATCAGCAGGAACGCCAGGGCGTATATCCACAATTGCCACAGTGCGAAGATTCCCGCCGTCGCCACGAGCCCCGTTACGAGCAGCGGCGTGTCCGCGGCAAATTGCGTCGCCGCCATCGACAACCCCGCCTTCCAGCCCGGCAGCGACCTATCGGCCAGGAAGTACGCCTCGAGATCGCGCGACGCGGCGCGCCGGTTCCGAAGTCCGGAGGCGATCGCGTAGAGAACGAAGAGCGAGAGGATCAGCAGGTCGACAGCAGCCATGCGGGCAGTTGATTCTGATTGAGTGCCGGCCTGGAGGCCGGCGCACCACATTTTGGTCGACCACGCCGGCGCACCACACTTGGTCGACCACGCCGGCGCACCACAGGGGTGCGGCAGGCCAGAGCCCGCAGGCGGCGTGGATCAGAAGCGGAACAACCGGTTGAACTTCACGACGAACGCCCGGTTGACGAGGCCGGGGAACCGCCGCATCGTCGTGTCGCGCTGCTCGTTGAAGACGATGAACAGCTCGCTTCCCGGCTGATACTCCCAGCGGAAGCGGACGTTGGCGGAGACCGCTTCGGCGGCCGAGTTGTACTGCACCAGCGCGCTGGCGAACATCAGCGGCGTCACCGTGTAGGTGATGCGCGTACCGACGAGATTCGTCGTGAACGATCCCTCCACCAAGTCGATCTGGTTGATCGACCAGGTTGGTTCCACCGAAAACTGATTCGTGATGCTGGCCCGCCCCTGGCGCACCGTGAACGCCGTCTTCGTGCCGCTGTAGAAGGTGCCGTGTTCCACCATCACGGTGCCCCCGAGCCGCCGCTGCGGCCCAAACTGGTAGCTCACCTGGCCGTTGGCGAAGTCGTAGCCGGCAACCGGCAGGGTGACGCCCCTCGCGATCCGGAACGGCTCCGGCAGGAACTCGTACGACTTCATGGCATTCAGCGTGAACTGATCGCTGTTCTCCAGTTCGATGGTAAAGATCCCGGTCGCTTCGCGCGTTTCCACCTGGCCCGCCAGGTTCTCGACGTAGGCGAGCGATCCGCTCCACAGGAAGCGCCGGATCCAGTCGATGTTCTGCGGGCGCGGACTGAAGCGCAGCAGCCCGTAGCTCCGGCGCATGTCGCGACGGCGGACGAAGCCGGCCTCCGGGTAGAACGCATCTCCGACGAGCAGGTGTTCCAGTTCGACCCCGTACCGGTCCCCCCGGTAGTCGAGCTGCGCGCGATAGCTGGTCGCATTGCCCGTCTTGCCCGGTGTCCGGGTATGCGCCCAATGCGTATTCAGCGTCACATCGTCATAGAAGCCGAAGATGGCGTCGGCGCCGAAAGCTTCGTTCGATCCGTCGCCCAGGCGGCTTTGCGACCGGCCGGTGAAGAGCAGTCCGACGCTGCTCCGCCGCAGGATGTCGCGTTTCGCGCGGAGCACCGTGAAGTTGGTGCCGGGGACCAGTGGCGCGGCAGCCGTTGACGCGCCGGGGGTCAGACTGGTCGAGACGGGCGTGTTGTCGAGCAGGTCGCCGGACTGGATGTTGATTGCGCCGAGCGAGAAAGCGCCAACCCGTCCCGTCAGGCGCCCGCCCGCCTGGAGTGGCACTTCTCTCGTTCCCTCCAGCCCGATTCGCCGGCTGTAGAAGAGAATCGGCATGTCGCTTCCACCGGCCTGCCGGCCGCTGGTCGCGGCGCCGCCGAAACTGAAGATCCCCTGGTTCTCGAGGAAGAACTCGCGCTTCTCGGGAAAGAACAGATTGAAGCGTGTCAGGTTGATCTGCTGCTCGTCCGCTTCCACCTGCGCGAAGTCGGGGTTGTAAGTGAAGTCGGCGGTCAGGCCCTCGGTGACCCCCAGCTTCACATCGATGCCGAAGTCGCCGTCCGGGTCGTTCGACAACCGCGCCGCCGGATCGACCGGCGCCAGATTCGTCGTGAGGTCGCCGATGACGTAGGGCTTCACCTCGAACAGGCGCGATGCGGGCGGCGCGTCGATGCCGACGACTGTCGCGGCGAGCGAGGCGCGGAAGTGGCCCCGCAGCCCCTGCGCCGCGGAGAGCGGCGTCAGGTACGACGACTCGTTCTTCCAGCGGTTGACCCGTCGCGCCTGGAAGCCCCAGATCTGCGCTCCTCCGGCGCGGTAGCGCAGCGACTTGAATGGCAGCGCCGCCTCGAGCGTCCAGCCGCCGTCGAAGCGCCCCACGGAAAAGTCCCAGATCGGGTTCCAGTCCATGTTCACCTGCGACTCGTTGGTGGTCTGCGCGTCGATCCGGCCCCCGACCGCCGTCACTTCGAACATGATCACGTTGCGCCGGTCGTAGAAGGTGTCGAACGACCAGGCGAAGTTGTCATCGCGCACGACGCGGCGGTTGTCGCGCCGCATCTCGTTCGCGATGATCCGGTCCGGGCGCGTTTCCCAGCACCGGGCGACGACGTAGACGTTGTCATCGTCGAAGAGCAGCCAAACTTCGGTCCGCTCCGTTGCCGGCGCGCCCTCTTCCGGGTCGTTCTGGATGAATTCGGACATCGACTGCACCTGCTCGTAGACCTCTTCGTCCAGATCGCCGTCGATGTCGATCTGCTGCCGGATGCGTGTGGCGCGCACCGTGACGCCGCTGGCATCGCGCACGATGACGGCGGGCGGGACGGGCGGCGCGGGTCCGAAGATCTCCGTCGGAGCCGCCGGCGCGGACTGCGGCGCAGTTGCCGTGCCGGCGGGCCCCTGCGGGCTCGCCGCTTCCGTCAAGGCCCCCGAAGCAAGCACCAAAGCGACAACGAGAGCAAGAGCTCGTGGCAATGTCAGCGCCCCCCCGCCAGCGCGTGTTCCTCCGGATCTCCCCGATCCTACTGCCGTTTGACGCCCTCGCAGCGGCAAGCGTTTCTCCGGTTGGAAGCTTCGCGGGATTCCGCTAGGATCGGGTTTCTGGACGGGCTCCGACGACCCGAGCCCGGGGGAGAACACCATGGTGGACTATCGATTCACGCTCAATCGGGGTGCGTCGCTCGTCGCGCTGATGGCAATGGTCTTCGCAGCAGCGTGCGGTGGGGGCGCGGAAATGCCGCCAGCCGACGACGAAGCAATGGCGGAGCCTATGGGGAACGCGGATCTCGTACAGCGTGACCTGCCGAACCCGACCAGCAGCGTAATCACGCAGTGGGCCGACCTGCCGGACGGTCGCACCTGGGGATCGACGGCGGGCATCGACATTGATCCGACCGATGGTCACGTGTGGGTCTACGACCGTTGCGGAGCGAATGGGCTGGACGGCGGCTGCGCGGCCAACCCGACGGTCGATCCGATCCTGAAGTACGACCGGCACACCGGCGAGGTGCTTGCCAGCTTCGGGGCCGGGCTGTTCGTGCTGCCGCACGGTCTGCACGTTGACGATGACGGCAATGTCTGGGTGACCGACTCGCAGGGCAACGGCGAGATCGGGCATCAGGTGATCAAGTTCAGCCCGGAGGGTGAAGTGCTCATGACCCTCGGGGTGGCGGGGGAGCCGGGCAGCGATCCGGAGGGACGCCACCTGAACGAGCCGTGCGACGTCGTCACCTGGGGACCGACCGGCGAGATCTTCGTCTCGGACGGTCACAGCGGCCAGAATCCCGATCCGCCGGAGGGGCGGACCGGCCGCATCCTGAAGTACGACGCCGAGGGCAACTTCATCATGCAGTGGGGCGAGATCGGCTTCCGGCCGGGGCAGTTCCGTACCCCGCACGGGGTGGAGTTCGACTCGCAGGGGCGGCTGTTCGTCGCCGACCGCGGCAACCACCGGATCCAGATCTTCGACCGCGAGGGCGAGCTGCTCGACATCTACTATCAGTTCAGCCGCATCAGCGGGTTGTTCATCACGGCGGATGACACGCTCTACGCCATCGACTCCGAGTCGCGGGAGGAGAACCACTACGGCTGGTTGAACGGCGTGCGGATTGGTCCGGCGGGCGAGGATCGCGTGACCGGCTTCATCCCGCCGCATATCCCGGCCGAGGGTCGCACGTTGCAGGGGCTCGCCGGCGAGGGTATCGCGGTGGATGAGGACGGCAACGTCTTCGTTGCCGAGGGTCCTGGGTCGCGGCCGTTCGCGGGCGGTGGCCTTACGCTGTATCCGGCCGCGAACTAACCAGGCATCTGCACCGTTGCACGGCGCAGCACGGCGCAGACTCCTGGCGGACTGCGCCGTTCGACGGCGCCAAACGGCTAGTAGATGACGAGGAACCGGCCATCGGTTTCCGCAACGACGGCCGCCACGCTCCCCTCCGGAATTTCCGGCCCGGTACCGCGGTCTTGCTGCGTGGTTCCGTCGCCGAACAGTTGCCAGTGGAAGGTTCCGCCTGATTGCCAGCCCGGGCCGTCGCCCCAGGCGAGCAGTGTCTCGCCTCGGGCATTGACCGCAACCGCCGGGTTCTTCTGCCGCGCAAGCGTGCCGTCCGCGGGTGACCAGGTCTTGTTGCCGGTGTCGGCCTTCCTGAAGTAGACCCGGCCTTCCGTTTCCCAGGCGACGGCAACGCCATCGGGTCCGTTGGCGAGGGTCGTCGTCGAGATGGGACAGGCGTTGATCTCCCAGGGGTCCAGTTCCTGATCGGTGAACGTTGCGCCGGCGTCTGTGGATGTCAGCAGTCTCTGGCTCCGGCGGATGTTGTCACCGGCGCCGCGGTACGAGACGTAGACGCTACCCTTCGACGAGCCGGACGTGCCCACCAGGGCGTGGAGTCCGCAACAGTCGCACGCGCCTTCGGCGGCGGGACCGACCGTGAGGGGGACCGAGAACGTCCGCCCCTCGTCGCGCGAGGCGGTCATGTATACGGCGCGTTCGGCGTCGGGCGGCTCCCCGGTGTGCCAGAAGATGTAGACGTTGCCCGAAGGGTCGGCCGCCACCGAGGGTCCCGCTTCCACGCCCTCCCCGCCGGCGAGCGCAAACTGCGGCTCGAAGCGGACGCCGCCGTCGGCCGCCGGAGCGTCGACGGTGCGTGTATAGAGAAACTCGGTCCGGCCGAGCTTGAACCAGACGACGTGCAGTCGCCCGTCCCGGCCGAGCGCGAGCTGCCCGCCGTCGATGGGGCCGATGCCCACGACGGTGCCGCGCTGCGAGTTCACGTACCGTGGTTCTGACCACGTGGTCTCGTCCGGCGCCCGCGTGATGTAGCGGAGATCCCCGGCGCGCGGATCGCCCTCGAAGTAGATGGCATGGACGGCGCCCCGATCGTCGATCACGGCCCGCGGCAGACGTCCTCCTTCAGGCAGCCTGAGCAGCGACACCTGTTCATGAAGCTCGACTACGCCACCGGGAGTTCCGGCGCAGCTCGCGGCGAGCGTCATCAGGGCGGCGCCAGCCAGAATCTTCTTGATCGCCATGACGACAACAATAGCGCAGCCGGGGCGGGACCGTCGTTCCGACCACCCCTGTAGTTCCCACTCGCGTGTGCCGATAAACACGCATATAATCGCGCGCAGATGCGCGGGAAAGCACTCCTGATGCACTCTCTGGGTCAAAGGCCGGCTACGGTGCTCGGCCCGCTCGTTGCGGTCGTCCTGTTGGGGTTGGCTCTGGCGGGCGTTGCGGACGAGACTGGTACGGTTGTCGTCCGAGCCCAGTCGCCCGCCGAGGTTGGCCCGCAGGCGCCGGCCCATCTCGCGGAAGTCAACGATGGCCCGATGGCGGCGGCCATCGGTGTGGCGCAGGCGCGCTACGATGCCGACATCGCCGCGTTTCTGCAATACCGCCCCGCGTACCCCTTCTGGCAGCACATCTTTACCATCCCGGACGGCGCCATCGTCTACGGCAGCGCTAGAGATGGCCACTTGATAGCGACGTTCCCGCAACGAGGCAATTGGGCTCGGGATGGCGAATGGGTAGACCCAGCTCACGCGCGCGTGCTTCAGGGCCAGTCGCTGCCGCGCCGGCTCGGGGACCGGCGCGACCGGGTGGCGGAACTGCTGGATCCGATCATTGGCAGAGTAATCCATAATCCGACCCGCGGCCGGTTCCTGTCGCCGTACGCGGCACGTCACGGCGACTTCCTGCAGGAGTGGGGCCGCATCTATGAACGGTTCGGCGTGCCGGCCGAGATCGGCCTGGCGCAGGCGATGGTCGAATCGGGACTGAATGGCCGGGCCCGCTCGCAGGCGCGGGCACTTGGCTTCTGCCAGTGGATGCCGCGCAACTGGAGCCTCCTGAAGAGACTCTCGCCGTACGTTATCGAGGGGTACAACCAGACGACGCAGGCGCCCTTCTGCGCTGCCTACCTCTCAATCCTCGCGACGATGTATGGCAGCTTCATTCCGGCCCTGTCGGAACATCACGCCGGCGGCGTCAATGTCGGCCGCACGATGATCAACGGAGAGCGGTTGGGCGGGACCGGGAAGCGCGAGCAGTACCTGCGCGGCTCGGACTTCGCCAAGGCACTGCGGGACATCTCGATCCGCCGCTACCGCCAGCTTTTCCGCACCTACGGACCGCGCTCCGCGCTCTACGCCGAGATGGTGTTCGGCAACGTCTATAACGTCCGCCGGCTGATTCACGAGATGCCGCAGTCCCGGATCTTCGCGATGCGCGCGCCGCGGAATCTTGCCATCGGCGCCCTCTCCGAAGCGACCGGCCTGTCGCGCGACGAACTGAAGCGGTACAATCCGGCGCTCGTCCGCCAGGTGCCGCGCGGCGCCAACGTGTATCTGCCGATGTACGTTGAGGACTACGGACCCGACGTATCGTTCTGGCATCGGTCGGCGCCGCCCGAGTACTCGGCCGTTCTGGAAGAGTTCCTTCGCCTCGAGGCCCCGCTTGGGGATTGGCACACGCGTGCGTTTGCCGAACGGCTCGAAGCGTTTGCCCGCCGGTTTGCCGATACCGGGAGCGAGGAAGGGACGGTCATGTCGACGATGATTCGGTTCACGATTGACAGCTTGGTCAACAACCGTCGCGCCGCCATCCTTGAAGAGTTCCGCACGAGCAACCGGATCCAGGACCTGTTCGAGCGGGGACGCCAGGAGCTGGCGACCCAGGGCGGCTAACAGTCTGCGCCGGACGGTACGCCGGACGGTGCGCCGGCCTCCAGGCCGGCAAGAACTCCGCCGCGAATCGGTGCGCTGGTTGGTGCGCCGGCCTCCAGGCCGGCAAGAACGCTCTTCCGGCCCCCGGCCCCAGCATCAGTGCTGCCCGGGCGCGCCTCCCCTCACGTCTCTCCAGTGCGTCTGCATCTCGAAGAACGTGTAGGACGCGGTCCAGGCAATCAACACCAGCCCGGTCACGGATTCCGTCACGGCGAGCACCTGCCCTCCCCGAACCGGCACGATGTCGCCAAATCCGAGCGACGAGTAGACCGTGCCCGAGAAATAGAAGATGTCTATCGGAGTCGGCTCGAAAACTTCCATGTCAAAGTGCGCCAGTTCGACGGCTCCCGTATCGATCAGCAGCAACCACGCGATGGCATAGACGGCGACCTCCAGGATGTGCGCTCCGAGCGCCAGAGTCACTGCAAGCGCGACGCCGACTCGCTTCGAGCCCGACACCCGCCGGACGAAGAACGAAATGAACACGAGCGACTCGTAGTGCAATCCGACCGTGATGAGCGACAGGAGGGCGGCCGTGAAGACCATCACGATGGGACACCCTACCCGATTTGCCTCGGCCCGTGGGAGAATACGGATCCCATGCCACGACAAGCGCCCTTACTGGCCGTCGCCGCCTTCCTGCTCGTCGTGGTCGTCCTTGCGCTGGGGGCGGCCAGGCAATCCACCGCCTTCCAGGCGGACGATACCGTCATGGCGGCCGTTCAGACGGAACGGGAGCCGATGATCGAGACGATGCGGGATCTGGTCTCGATCGAATCGGGCAGCCGCGACGCGGAAGGCCTGAGGGAGATCGCCGCACTCATCGCGGATCGCCTGCGCGATCTGGGAGGCGAGGTGGAGCTCGTGTCCCACGACGATCCCTACGTCATGGTCGATACTCCGGCCGAGATCGGTCAGAGTGTAGTGGCCCGATTCCGCGGCACGGGCACGGGACGCGTCCTGCTGCTGGCCCACATGGACACGGTGTACAGGCGCGGCCAACTCGCCGAACAGCCGTTCCGGGTCACGGATGGCCGCGCGTACGGTCTGGGCATTGCCGACGACAAGCAGGGGATTGCGCTGATCCTGCACGTCCTGTCAGTGCTGCGGGCGCTGGACTTCGACGACTATGAACTCATCACGGTGCTGATCAACGGTGACGAGGAGGTGAGTTCGGCGGGCTCGCGGTATCTGATCACGGAACTCGGCGCGGAGCATGACTTCGTCTTCTCGTGCGAGGGGGGCGGCTCGACGGATCGCCTCGCCCTCACCACCGCGGGGATCGGCGCAGTGCTGCTGAAGGTGACCGGCCGGGCGTCACACGCCGGCGGTGCGCCCGAGCAGGGACGCAACGCTCTGTACGAACTGGCCCACCAGGTGCTGCAAATGAGCGACCTGAGCGATCCCGCCGAAGGGATCAAGCTGAACTGGACGATTGCGTCGGCCGGCGCGACCCGCAACGTCATTCCGGCCGAGGCCACCGCCACCGCCGACTTCCGCGTCTTGCGCGTGGCGTCCTACGACGAGGTCGAACGGCGCGTCCGCGAGCGGGTCCGCAATCAGTTGATCCCGGGCACGACCGTCGAAGTGAGCTTCGAGCGCCGCCGCCCGCCGTTGGAGGTGACGGATTCCGCTCGCCGTCTGGCGGCGCACGCACAGTCGATCTACCGCGAACTGGACCTTGATCTGGGTGTTGTCGATCAGGCGGCGGGCGGGGGAACGGACGCTGCCTTCGCCGCGCTGGAAACCGACGCCCCGGTGATTGAAGGCCTCGGCCTGGTGGGCTTCGGCGCCCACTCCGACGCGAACGAGTACGTGGACCTTTCCTCCGTGGAACCTCGCCTCTACCTGCTCAGCCGCCTCATCATGGATGTAGCGAGCGGGGCGGCGCGGTAGCTCCCGGTCCGGCTACTCCTCCGAGCCCTCCGGCAACCGGAACGCCATCAACTCGCCCCGGTAGGTGCCGCCACCCACGGCGAGGACAATGTACTGCCGTCCGTCGTGCAGGTAGGTCATTGGCGACCCGGTTTGCGCCGCCGGTATCGGCACCGCGCCCCGCTCGTCCCCGGTCGCCTTGTCATAGGCCCGCAGCATCGCGCCTCGCGTCCCGTCTTCCCGCGTGACGGTGCCGCCTTCGCCGCTGATCACGAGCGTCCTCGTCGTCAGCGTTCCGATCCCGCCCGAGCTTCCCCCGGCGCCCCCGGTCCGCCCGGTCCGTGGAATATCGAGCCCGCGCAGCGCCGGATGATTTCGCACCCGGTCCGGTGTTTCCCCGTGCGCGATCTGCCAGACGATCTCTCCCTTGTTCAGGTCGATCGCGGTGATGCGGCCCCACGGCGGCTTCAGCAGGGGCAGTCCCTGCACGGTCAGCGACCCGGCGCGCCCGTTGATGTAGTCCATGGTTGACCGCGACGGATCGCTCACCAGGCCGAGTGCCCGCATCAGGGTGTGAGAGTAGACGTAGAGCATGCCCGTTTCCGGATCGAATGATCCGCCCGGCCAGTTGGCGCCGTTCGGCACGAAGAGGGTCGCGCGCTTGCCGTCCTCCCCCTGCACGATGGGCGGCGTGTATACCGGTCCCACCTTGAACTGGGAAATGAACTCCAGCGCCTCGGCGTGGAGCTCCGGCGTGAAGTCGATCAACTCGTCCACCGGAAAGCCCTGCCGCTCGAACGGCGGCGGCTTCGTCGGGAACGGCTGCGTCGGCGAATACCATTCGCCGGGGACGGTCCCCCGTTCGACCGAACGCTCCTCGATCGGCCAGACCGGCTCGCCGGTCACCCGGTCGAAGACGAACACCCAGCCCTGTTTCGTTGGTTGCGCCACCGCCGCGATGTCGCGTCCGTCGACGGTGATGTCCACGAGGATCGGCGGGCACGGCACGTCGTAGTCCCAGATCGGGTGGTGAACGAACTGGAAGTGCCACTTCCGCTCGCCGGTTTCCAGGTCCACGGCCACGAGGCTCTCCGCAAAGAGGTTGTCGCCCGGACGATGGCCGCCGTAGTAGTCGCCGGTCGGGATCTCGATCGGAAGGTAGGCGATGCCCAGCTCCTCATCCACCGTCAGGTTGGTCCAGACGCCAGTGTTGCCGGTGTAGACCGCCGAATCGTTCAGCCAGGTGTCGCGCCCGAACTCGTTCGCGGTCGGTATCGTGTGGAAGATCCACTTCCGCTCGCCGGTGCGCGCGTCGAAGCCCCGGATGTAGCCCTTGATGTTCTCCGGGGTGGGCGGCGCGCTGCCCGACCGGTGCGACGCGCCGATGACCACCGTGTCGCGCGCAACGATGGGCGCACCGTTCCAGCCGATCTCGCCGCTGAGGGGATCGATCACCTGATCGTTGTTCTGCTTCAGGTCGACGATGCCGTTCTCCCCGAAGGTCGGCACCGGGATGCCGGTCTTCGCATCGAGCGCGATCAACTGGTAGCCGATGGTCACCAGGAAGATCCGCTCGTCATCCTCCCCGTCGGTCCAGTAGGCGACGCCGCGTCCCGACATTCGGCGGAGCGCGTTGGCCGCCCGCTCGCCTTCGTCCAGGTGGTACATCCAGAGCAGCTCGCCCGTTCCCGCATCGATCGCCACGGCATTGCGCCGGCTGCCCGCCGTTGCATACAGGACGCCGTCCACCATCAGCGGCGTCGTCTGGTAGTTGAAATCCGGCCCGGGCCCGAGGTTCGCGGTCCTGAAGCGCCACGCCACCTCGAGGTCGTTGAAGTTCGATCCGTCAATCTGATCGAGCGGCGCATAGCGCGTGCTGCCGAGGTCGCCGCCGTACGTGCGCCATTCCCCGTCTGCCGCGCCGTGCTGGGCAACCGCGCCGGCGGGCGCCGCCATCAGCACTGTCCCGGCGATGACCGCGATCGCTTCCCTTCGCATCGGAGCCTCCTGCCCGGCGAGTCTCGCACAGTCGGCCCGGAACGCCAACACTTGCGGCCTCGCGCGCGGCATGGTTGGATCAGACGCGATGAGCGCCGGCCGCTGCACGTTGACTCCCACTGGTGCGCCGGCGTCCACGCCGGCTGGTGCGTCACCTGGTGCGCCGGCGTCCACGCCGGCATTCCGCTGCTTCTTCGCGACCCTGGCCGTCGTCGCGCTGGCGGCTGCCGGCCACCCGGCGGCCCAGGAGCTCACCGTCTGGGACGGCGTCTACACCGAGGAACAGGCCCGGCGGGGAGAGCCAGTCTACCAGGCGGAGTGTTCGGAGTGCCATGGTCCGGCCATGGAGGGAATCGACATGGCCCCCGGCCTGGCTGGCGGGGACTTCGTCTGGAACTGGGACGGCTTGCGGTTGGACGACCTCTTCGAACGGATCCGGATCTCGATGCCGCAGGCCGACCCTACCAGCGTCAGCCGGGCTGAGAAGGCCGACATCATGGCCTACATGCTCGAGACGAGCGGCTTCCCCCCCGGCGACACTGAACTCTCTACGCGTGCCCGCGAGCTCAATCGCGTCACGCTCCGCGCCCTCGAGCCCTGACCACCGAGTCCGCCGGGTCCGCGTGATACCCTCACTCCGCCATGCCTATTCCGCCGGGCCGTCCGGCCCCTGAACTTGCCGTGTCGGAGTGGGTGCAGGGCGCCCCCACGAACCTCGCGCAGCAGCGGGGTAACGTCGTTCTGCTTGAAGTCTTCCAGGTCAACTGCCCCGGCTGCTTCTTCACCGCCATCCCCGAAGCGATCAAGGTCCACGACCATTTCACGGGTCAGCCCGTCACCGTCCTCGGCGTGGCCACCGCCTTCGAGGATTGGGACAGGAACACGCCTGACAACCTCAGGCGGCTTGCCGCGACCGGCGAGGTGATCGGCGAGACTCGGCGCATGCTGGAGCAGGCTCGGATGCTCGACGACGGCAGGCTTCGGTACCGCATCCCTTTCCCCCTCGCCGTGGACGAGTTGGTTCCCGTCGAGGGCGAACCGGCCCGGGACCAGGTCCTCGCCGCCATCCGCCCCCAGGTTCCACAGTTCGAGGTTCTGCCGGCGGACCAGCAGGCTCAATTGATCGAGCGCGTCGCCGGGTATCTCCGTAGCCGCCAGTACGCTCCGACGACGTTCGACGCCTTTGCCCTCCACGGGACTCCGTCGACGATCCTGATCGACAGGAACGGCAGGCTCCGGGAAACCACGTTCGGGAAGCCCGGCGATCTCGCTCCGAAGATTCAGATCCTTCTGGACGAGTGATTGCCCATCGCGGAAGAACGCGCTCGGCTTTCACCAGCCGCGTAACCTACGCGGTAGCGATCAGCGTCCCACTCCACAGCCTGTCCAGGAATTCGTTCCACGGAAGCACGTCGATACCTTCCACGACACGCGGATAGGGATCCAGAGAAACCAGAATGTGCCGCGCAAACAGCGTGTCCTGCAGGATTCGGAAGTAGTCGCGCACCGTCGACGGTGACGCCTGAGCGTCGTTCCCGAGCATTATCAGCGATAGATAGGGCGCAAAAAAAGGAACGCGGGTCGATCCAGGTGGATCGACCCGCGTCCTTGAGTGCGCGGTTCGCGTCGGCCGGACGGCTATTCCATCGGCAGGCGCAACGCGGCGAGCGAACCGGGGAAGGTGCCTCCCCGGCCGATCTGGACGACGATGTACTGCTGACCTTCGTGCAGATAGGTCATCATGCCGTACTGGCCGGGCGCGGGGAGCTCGACGGCGCCGAGCTTCTCGCCGGTCCGCTTGTCGTGAGCGTTGAGCACCGGCGGTCCGTTCGCCCCTTCGGTGGCGAGCAGCAGGGTACCGGTAGTCATCAGGATCGCGCGGGCACGTTCATTTCCCACCCCCGACAGGTCGACGCCCTGCAGCGCGGGGTGGCTCTTCATGCGGTCCGAAGGCTCCCCGACCGGGATGGCGAAGACATGCTCGCCCGTGTTCATGTCGATCGCGGTGATCTTGCTGAACGGCGGCTTGTACAACGGCAGGCCCTGCGGTCCCCCGAAGCCGACGCCACCACCCTGAACCCACTCCGAGATGGTCGTTCCGGTGGTGGTGCACTCGCCGGAGTCGGCCGTGCAACTGTGCACGTCGCCGTCGACGTCGGCGCCCGGCTGCACGGTGCGCCCGGAACAGCCCTGCCCGTTGGCCTGATACAGGTAGCCGGTCTCCGGGTCGAGGGTCGCCGGATGGGTAATGTTGACCCCGCCCGCGCCGCAAGCGATCCACGGTCGCGGCTCGTTGTGGTTGTTCGGAAGCGGAGGCATGTAGGGGCCGCCGACGCGGAAGCCGCCCAGGATCTCGATCGCTTCCTGCCTGAGTTCCGGCGTCAGGTCGATGACGTCATCCTCCGTGACCCCCAGCGGGTTCAGGGGAGCGGGCCTGGTCGGAAACGGCTGCGTATCGGCGAGCTGCTCGCCCGGCACGATCGACGCTGGCACCGGACGCTCTTCGATGGGCCAGACCGGCTCGCCCGTCTCGCGATTGAACGCGAACGTCATGCCCTGCTTCGTCACCTGGATGGCCATTGGCACTTCCTGCCCGTCGACAGTGACGTCGGCGAGGATCGGGACGTTCGGCAGGTCGTAGTTCCAGATGGGATGATGGACCGTCTGGAAGTGCCAGACCCGTTGTCCGGTCTCGACGTCCAGAGCGATGGTGCTGGTGCCGAACAGGTTGTCCCCCGGGCGGAACCCGCCGTAGTAGTCGATGGTGGGCGCGTTCGTCGGAATGTAGACGATGCCCCGTTCGAGGTCCGCCGACAGCGGCGCCCACGACGAGACGTCGCCGGTCCAGTCCCATGCGTCGTTCTCCCACGTCTCGAAGCCGAACTCGCTCTCCGACTGCGGGATGACGTTGAACTTCCACTTGTGGTCGCCGGTCCGCGCGTCGTAGCCCAGGATGTCGCCCGGGACGTTCTCGATACGGCTCTGGCTGTAGCCCTGCTCGTGCGAGTTGCCGACCACGACGGTGTCGTTCACCACGATCGGTGGCGACGAGCTGGTGATGTAGCCGATCTCCATCGGGATTCCCTCGTAGGGGTCGTAGGGGTGCCCCAGGTCCTTGAGCAGGTCGACGACACCGGTCTCGGGGAAGCCTTCGATGGGCACGCGTTCGCCGAAGCCCTCCAGGTGCTTGCCCGTCTTGGCGTCGAGCGCGTGGAGGAAGAAGGCGGGCGTGATCACGTAAATGACGCCGCGGCCGTCGACCTCCCCGTAGCCGACGCCCTTCCCGTAACTGGCGCGCATCGACTCCCGCCACCGCCGCGTCTCCGGCTCCCGGTAGGTCCACAGCGTCTCACCGGATGACGGATCGATCGCGACGATGGTCCGCCGATAGCCGGCGACGGAGTAGAGGACGCCGTCGATGTAGCTTGGTGTCGACCGTGACAGGTAGTAGGGATGCGGGCTGAAGTTGTCGCCGCGCCAGACCCACGCAACCTCGAGGTCTTCGAAATTGTCGGCGTTGATCTGGTCAAGGGGTGAATAACGCGTGCCCCAGGCGTCGCCGCTCTGGTATCGCCATTCGCCGTGAGGATTGCCGCGCTCCGGTTCCTGCGCTTCGGCGGGCGCCATCAGCAGCGCGGCGCCGGCTGCGAGTGCGAGGACCAGACCGAGCATCCCGGCCCGGCGCCATCCCGATCTGCGGACTCTCATCATCATGCCTCCAGAGTGATCCGGTAGATCGCCTAGTCTACCGCAGACCGGCCCGGTAAAATAGCAGGTTATGCCTGTCGTGTACGTGGACGAAAAGGGTGTCGAGTACGTGTCGGTGCCGTTGCCGAATCACGAGGTGACGGACGCGGTGCCCATCGACGCCAATCGCCGCCGGACCGTGAAGGAACCCGTGCCGATTTACGCCGGTACCGACGGGGCGGAACTGGCCGCGCAGCCGCGCGCCCACCGGAAGTACTGGACCGATGAGCAGTGGGTGGCGTTCGGTGAGTACCGGCAACTCGAATCGGAACTGGCTCGCCAGGACGAACCGGTGGCAGCCGCCATCGTCGTCAAGATGTCGTAGAGAAGGGCATGGAGTTCGTCGTCTGGGGACACGATCCGTGGCAGCGTCCCATACTGCAGCATCTGAACTGGGACCCACTGTGGGTCAGCATCTTCTGCGTCATCATGTTCGTGCTGGCGCATGCCGCCTACACGATGCTGTCGGCCGGCCACCGGCGCACGCCGGCCGAGGCGGACGCGATGGAGGCGAAGCACACCTCGGTTCCCTCCCGCATTCTGCGCCATTCGCTGATGGCGCGGCTATTCCACTGGTCGATGTCGATCACGATGTTCGTCCTGCTGGTGACCGCCTTCTTTCCCATTCTCGGCCTGCAGTTCGACTGGGTGCCCTGGCACTACTGGGCCGGGGCTATCTTCACCGTCGTCATCGTCTGGCACGTCGTCCACACCACCGTCTGGCTGGATTTCTGGTCCATCTGGGCGGGCCCGAAGGACATTCCGGCGTTCAAGGCGCTGATGCTGCGCGAGACCGGCAAGATCAAGTCGGCCCCGAGACCGGCGAAGTATCCGCTCGGTAATCAGCTCTACCACTGGATACTTACCATCGTCGGCGTGACGGTGATCATCACCGGTATCCTGATGATGTTCCGGATCCCGACCCCGTTCTTCGAACCGAACCAGTACCTCATCAGCGAACAGGCGTGGGGCTGGGTATATGTCATCCATGGCCTGGTCGGCGTCGCGCTCGTCGGCCTGGTGGTGGCGCATATCTACTTCGCGCTCCGGCCGGATCACTGGTGGCTGACAAAGGCGATGATCTTCGGCTGGATCACCCGGCGGCAGTACCTGGAACACCACGAGCCGTCGCGATGGCGGGTCAGCGCGGAAAAGCCCTGGTAAACGCGCGTGGCTAAGGCCGCCGCCGTCCACCCAGGCGCGTCCGGACGAACATCACGGCGGCCGTAACAATCATCTGCAGGGCCGTCGCCAGGGCATCGACGGTCACGGTCCATCGGCCGATCCCCCGCAGAAGCGGCGCCGCGCCCACCGCGCCCACCGCGAAGGCGACTGCGGTCCAGGCGGTGACCGGACTCGGCGTGCCGGGGAGCGGCGCGCCGCCGAGTCCGGCCAGTCCGGCCACGTAGAGACCGGCATCGGTGAACGTCTCGGCGCGAAAGAGAATCCAGCCAACGGTCACCGCGGCCAGCACGTACGTGTGGCGCGCGGCAACGGGTAGCCGCCGGAGACGGGCGGCCCACCGTGGGGTCCGTTCCAGCCAGACGAGTCCCCCCTGCAGTGCGCCCCACGCAAACAGGGGCGGCGCCGCGCCGTACCAGGCGGCGACCGCGACGAAGAAGAGGATCGGCGGAACGTGCAGATAGGTCCGGGACCAGGTGCGGAGGGTCATGTTCCAGCCGCTCCAGAACCGGTCCAGAGAATCGGCGGCGTAGGGCCAGTCGAAGTTCTCCGGCAGCCGAAAACCGAGCATTCGGCCCAGTCCGAGGGCAATGTCGGCGACTCCGGAGAGGTCGTAGTACACCTGCAGCCCGAAACAGGCGAGTCCTGCCCAGGCGAGCGTGGCGCTCAGTTCGCCCGGAGGGGCCTGGAACGCTGCTGCGGCCGGGACAGCCAGAGTGCGGCCGATCAGCAAGACCTTGACGACGCCGATGGTGATCCGCCGGACGCCGTACGCGACCGCCGCCATGCTGGGTTGGCGTGTGGCGAGAGGCGCGTACAGATCGCGGTAGCGAAGCGTCGGTCCAGCGAAGAGAGAGGGAAAGAAGAAGAGGTAGGCGAGCGTTTCTCCCGGGTCGCGGCTGGCGGTCACGTCGCCCCGGTAGAGGTCCGCAATGTAGGAGAGCGCATGCCAAACGAACACCGAGAGGCCGAACGCCGCGACGAGCCCGGGCGCCGCGAACGGCGCGCCATCGAACGGATTGGGCCACTCGGCCACCCCGGCGCGACGTGCGAAGTCCAAGAACGGGAGGGAGAGCGGGAATCGGTAGAAGACGAAGAAGGCGAGGCAAAGGGTAATCGCGAGCGCGAAGCACAGTTCGGGGACGGCGCCTGCGCGGTCGCGACGATGCGCGCTACCCATGCCGCGCCCGAGCAGATAGAGCGTGAAGGCGAGTGCGGCAGCGGCGCCCGCAAACCGGGGGTCGGCCACCGCGAGCAGCAGCAGGCCGCCCGCGGCGATTCCCCAGTTGGCCACGGGCGGTAAGTCTAGCGCCGACGCGCCGTCAGCGTGGCCATCGGAGCCGCGGGCGACGGTGGTCGGGCTATCGCGAGGGCGCGCGCGCCGGACCCCGTCCGCCGTTTCCGCCGCGGTCTCCGGATCGGGGGCGCCGACGCTCGCCATCCAACCGTACGATCTCCGCGTTGAACGTCTCGAGCTGTTCCGGAGTCAGGACGTCCGCGATCTCGGCGCGGAACGTCTCCTCCTCCTCCTCGATTCGGAGTCGCATCGCTTCCCGGTCCGCGCGGAACCGTTCCCGCCGCGCGTCAAACACCTGTTCAAGACGTTCCGCCTGCTGATCAGTCAGATCGAGCCGTTCCGAGATCCGCTCCATCAGCCGGGTGCGCCCCTGCGGAACGGGGCCCCCCCGCGCTGCGAAGGCGGGCGGTCCTGAACGGGGGCCGTCGAACCATCCGAACGGCGACCAGCGTGACACAAGGACGCCCGCTCCCAGTCCCGCTACGAAGACCACCAGAACGAACAGCGCGACCCAAAGCTCCCGTCTCATTTCGGTCATTTCCTGCCCTTACTGGCCGCCGAGCAGCAGATCGAGCAACAGGTCGTCACCCTCGATGTCCGCTTCCTCCTGCCAAAGCCGCGTCACGGCGTCGTTCGCGCCGTCGTCGGCCGCCCACGCCGCTGCGAGGTCGGTGAAGGCAATCGCCTCGGCGACCTCATTCGTGCCGTTCGTTGCCGAGCCGAAGCCAAGCATGGCGGCGACGGCCAGTGTCGCGGCGACCGGCGCGAGGCGGATCGTCCAGGCCCGCCAGTTCAGGAGATCGAGCCAGTCGCCGGTCGTCGCGGCTGCCGCGTCGAGAGCGCCGCCGGAGTCCTGCGCCGGCAGGTTGGCCATGACACGCGTGGCGAAGCCGGGACGCACCGCCATGTCGGGCCGCGCCGCGAGCAGGGCGCGAGCCGAACGCTGCGTGTCAAGCGTCTCGCGGCACGCCGCGCACGCGGCGAGGTGCCGGTCCATTGCCGCCCGGCGTCCGGCATCGAGGGTTTCGTCGGCGGCCCGCACTAGCAACGATTCGACCTGTTCGCACGTCATCATCCCGCTCCCGTCTGTCATCGCGTCATCGTTCACGGCGTCCTTCACCTGCCTGCCACCGGTCGCAGCAGCGGCCGCAGACGTCGCCGCGCCCGGAAGATGCGCGACTCGACAGTGCCGATCGGCACCCCGGTAACCGCTGCGATCTCCTTGTAGCCGAGTCCTTCGACGTCGCGAAGCACAACCGCCACCCGCCATTCCTCCGGCAACTGTGCGAGGGCGGCGTCGATTGCCTCGCGGACGGCCAACGTCCGCTCGACGTCGGTCGACCCCGAGGGTACGTCGCCCGCATGGAGCGCCGCCTCTTCGTCGTCCAGACTCTGGGTCGCCAGGCGTGACTGCCGGCCGTGCCGTTCGAGATGGGTCCGCGCCGCGTTGGACGCAACCTTGTATAGCCAGCTCTTGAACGCGCTGTCGCCCCGGAAGTTCCGCAAGCCCTTCCAGGCGCGAACGAAAGTTTCCTGCGCCACGTCCTCGGCCGCGCCGGCGTCGCGCACGAGCGCCGAAGCGAAGCTGACGATTCTTGTCTGGTAACGGAGGACGAGCGCCTCGAACGCGCCGGCATCACCGGCTTGTGCCGCCTCGACGTCGGCGCGATCCGGATCGGCCCGCTCGGCGTCGGGCGCCTCGGCTACCGGCACGGCCGCTTCAGCAGGTACCGGCGTTCCATCCTCCCGGCCCGCCGCGGGCCAGACGCTCGTCGCGGCCAGGCTGGTCGCGACCGTCCATCGTTCGCTTTCGGCACCGGTCATCGTCAGCGTGCGCCAAGGTGGCTTCCTGGCGCTGGCGTTCCCAATAGACCTCGCCGCGGTCGCGGATATTCCCGCGGAGTCCCCGGGAAGAATCGGCCTCCGGCGATGGTCGCTGGATTCAGGACGCATGCAGACAGAAAGGAGTCACACGATGCGAATCCACGTTACACGAACGCGGGTCCTGGGAGCGATGATCGCCATCGGACTCGTGACGGTTCTCGCCCAGGGCGCGTTCGCGGTGCTCGGCATCCCCGCGCATGCGGCGGAAGCGGCCGTGGCGGTCGAGACGCAGGCACGCGGCTTCGTGCGTCAGTTCGGGCGCGGCGGCCCAGGCGTGGGCGGGTTGCCCCCGCTCTGGATGCTCGACCTCAGCGAAGGACAACAGGCGCAGATCGATCGTGTGCGCGAGGCGGCACGTGAAGCGTCCGCGTCCGTACGCGGCCAGATGCGCGAGGCGCGGCAGGGGCTGAACGAAGCGATCCGGAGCGAGGTGGTGGACGAGGGCCGGATCCGGGCGCTTGTGTCCACGATCTCTACGCTGGAAGCGGACGCGTTGATTCGACAGGCCTACGTCTATGCCGATGTCTGGCAGATCCTGACCCCGGCGCAGCAGGACGACGTGCAGGCAATGGACCAGCGGCGGGCCGAGCAGCGGGAGAGACGGATCGAACGGTTCCGCCGTCAATAATTGCGGCGCGCGGGCTTGGGCCTGCGGGCACTCCCTCCAGTCCGCAGAGCCCCTTCGAGGCAGGCGTTCCATGGCGAGGAGGCATGGAACGCCCGCTTCTTTTCCGCAATCTGAGAGAGCTACAGCGTCGGCCGCATCCAGGCGGTGGCGAGACTGTCCGCGTACTCGTTCCAGCGATTACCGATGTGGGCGGCGGTCCACCGCAGCTTGCAGCCCGGGTGAGCGCGGTAGAGGGCAAGCAGTTCCCGCACCATCTCCAGGTTCTTGATGGGACCGGCCTTCCGCTTCCAGCCGGCCCGTTCCCAGGCGGGCGCCCAGCGAGTGACGGTGTTAACGCAGAGCTCGCTGTCGGTGAGCACGTCCACTTTGGCATCGGCCGGCAGCAATCTGAACGCCTCGATCAACGCCCGGAGCTCCATGCGGTTGTTCGTAGTGTCCGGTTCGTGGCCGTTCGCTTGCCGGACGACGCGCCCGTCCTCGACCCAGACCACGCCCCAGCCGCCGGGGCCGGGATTGGGCACCGCGCTGCCGTCGGTGAACACGCCCGAACCGGTGCCGGGGCGTTCCGGGTACTTGGCGAGGACCTCGGCGAGCGTGAGGTTCTCTTCCCGCAGCGTGCGGCCGCGGCCCGTGCTGCCGCCACGGCCGGCCTGACCGGCGCGTCGCGCGCCGGGGCGCTTCTTCGGCGAGTGCAACCGACAGTACTTCGGTTGCCAGCCGGGATACTTGTCGAGCGCGGCCTGCGCGACCTCGAACGATGAATGGCAGACCTGGCAGGTAAAGCTGGGCACGCCGGGAAGGATACGACGGGTCGTCGCCTGGACAAGCAGGTGTGCGGACGGCTCAAGGCCCCAGAGCGCCGATCGGAATGACTCCTACTTCCCCGGGTCGCACGTGACCGTACCCGTTTGGAACAATCACCGCGAGGGCGGATGGCTTGCCCTGATCGCTTTGCTCCATGCGCCGGGCGAACCGGCGCAGGTTCTTCACGCCGTCGTCTACCCAGCGTTCGCCCAGCTTGATCTCGAACGCCGGGTACGGCGGACATCGTCCAGATAGCCGCGGTCCGCGCCGTCGAGCAGCCGTCGCAACGAAATCTCCCCGCTGGAGTGCCCGCTCTCGTACAGCGACAGTGGGCGCATGCGCAGACGAACGAAGCGTCCAGCTCCGGTGTGCCGGGTGATGTCGTCGGCGGGAACGGCGGAACCGGTGAGAATGAACTGGCCGGGGGCGCTGCGGCGATCAATCGCACGGCGGACGTGGTTCCAGATGGTCGGCTCCAGTTGCCATTCATCGATCAACCGCGGCGTCTCACCGTCCAGAACGGTTGCCGGGTCTATGCCGATCATTCGCCTGGCATTGTCGTCTACGTCGAGCAGCACTTCGCTGAGCGCGGCCCGGGCGGCAGTGGCCGTCTTCCCGGTGGCCCTGGGCCCTTCTATGAGGACCGCTCCGGCGGCTTTCAGGAGATCGGCCAATTCAGCATCGACGATTCGCGGCAGATAGGTCATAACCGGTCCGGTTTTCTGGCACAGGTTGTACTCCGGCAGCGGTGCGCCACGCAACTCTAACGGGTGGTTTGTCGAAGCTTCAGCGGGTGATTTGTCGACGTTGCAGCGGGTGATTTATCGAACCACTCGGCCTGCTCTCTCGTGAGTCGTAGATCAGCTCAGGCACCACGACCTCCCAAGACTCCCGCAACGCCCGGTCCTGCTGGGTCGGGTTGCCGTCCAGCCGATCCCAACAGATGATTGCGCGGACGCGCGCCTGACACCGATCTGACGGCGGACGGTAGTTCCGTGCGAGCTGTCCGACAACCTGGCCGCTGGCGTCGGCAAGTAGCCACCCACCGCCGTTCTCGCGAACCTCGAGAGGATCGCCGGTACGCAACGCGCCGATCGCCCCGTGCACGGGGTGCTTCGATCCGTGCTGCCCCGCAAACCCCAGGTCGACATCCTTGAGGCCAAGCGGCTCGTAGCGGATGTCCAACTCCGGGGACGATTCGGTGCGAACGGCGTGTTCGCGGTGGACGAGCGCGGGCATGCTTCCGGGCATGTCCTGCGACCGATAGTCGCCGTCGCGACGCCGCGAGGGCCAGGGGGCGTCGCGAAGCTCGTTCGGGTGCGCCGCCGACATTCTCAGGAGCGTCAACGTCTGGCAGGCGCGAGTCATGGCCACGTAGTAGAGTCGCAGCACCTCGTCCGACCACCGGCCCCGGTAGCCAGTCGGGTCCTGTTCCCAGCCGCCGTCCAGTATGACCATGTGGTCGAATTCCAGTCCCTTGGCCCGGTGCGCCGTCAGCAGCAGGAGGCCGGTCTGACGACGACGCAATTCGCGCCCCCACTCCGCGAGCCACGCGGTGAACGCTTGCACCGAGGTTTCGGCGCCAGTGGTTTCCAACCGGTAGTCGGCGAGGGCTTCCGTCAGCACGTCCGACCAATCCCCGTCCGGCTGCACAGCGATCCAGTCCTCGAGCATGTCCCCGGTTACCAGGCCGTTGGCGAGTGTGCCGAGCCATTCGCGCAGCCTTCGGACCTCACGCAGGCGCCAGAAGAACGAGGTGTCCTCGCGCGCCACTTGCACGGGGATGGCGTCGCGTTCGCAGAGGCTGCGCACCGGGTCGAGGTACCGCCACTTGCGGGCGATCACAGCGCAGGTCCGCCAGTCCCAATCGGACGCCAGTGCCGCCAGGCGGCGCAGTTCCGCCAAGGCGGCTATTGCCTGGGATCGATCGTCGCCGTGTACGCGCAGGACCTGCACCCTGCCCCGGCCCACCGCGTCGCGTGATTCCCAGTCGCCGCCCTTGGGCTTCCTGCGCCGCGAACGGTCGATCTCGATGGGATGCTCCGCCTTCATTCGCTCGCGGGCCGACGCTATCCACGCGTTGGCGGCGGCGATGATGTGTCCCGTCGAACGGTAGTTCTGGGTCAGGTAGACGGTCTTGGCCTTGTAGTCCTCCGCGAAACGCCGGAGGTACTTCACCGAAGCTCCGGCGTAGGCGTAGATGTTCTGGTCGTCGTCGCCCACCGCGAACAGCGTCAGCTTGCGTTCGCCGCCGGCCAGCGTCCGACCGGCCAGGGCGGAAATGAGTTGATACTGATCCTCGTCGACGTCCTGGTACTCGTCGACGAGGATCCAGCGGAAGCCTGCAAGCAGTCGCTCGCGCTGCTCGTCCGCGTCGTCGGGCGCCAATCCCTCGCCGCGCAACAAGGCGGTCGCCTCCCTCAAGAGCTCGCCGAAATCGTCATCGGCGAGCGCCGGTCGATTGGCGAGGTGGGCGCCGGTGAGGCGAAGCGCCATACCGTGGCAGGTCAGGACGGTGACGCCCCTGGAGTCCGCTCCGACGAGTTCGTCGAGGCGGCGGCGAATCTCGACCGCCGCGTGGCGGTTGTAGGCGAGCGCGAGGATGCTGCGGGGATCCTCCCGGCGTACGCGGAGCAGGTAGGCGATGCGGTGCACCAGCACGCGGGTCTTGCCGGAGCCCGGGCCCGCCAGTACCAGGACGTTGGTCTGCTCGCGGTCGTCCGCCACGATGCGCCGCTGCGTCGGGTTGTTCAGACTCTCGACGATGGCCCGCCAGGATTCCGGCGTGGTCTGCCGCGCCAAGTCCGTGCGGTCCGGCAGCCAGCGGCGCAGGAACGCGTCCCGGTCCAGGGCGAAGTAGTCCATGGCCAGTTGCAGGGCGGCGGCGATGGCGTCGAGCCCGCGGTTGACGAACTCCTCCATGACGTGGATCTGCAGCGCCTGTTCGTGGTAGTGCAGTTCCAGCGGGGCGAAGTCCGTGCAGCCGAACCGCCGCCGGGTTTTCTCCACGCGAATGGTCATCGCCGGGCGAAACACCGCAAGGCCCTTGTTGAGGCGAATCACCTCCTGTTCGTGGAGCCACAGCAGGGCCCGGTCCAGCAGCTTGCGCGGATCCCGGACCCAACTCCGGAGCTCCAGGTCCGATTCGATGGACTTGAGCAGTTTGCCGAGGGTGGTCTCGGCCAGGAGATCCGCGCCCTGGACACCGGGCTTCAGTTGCTCCCTTAAGTGCTGCAAGAGCACCTCTGCGGCGGAGCGGCGCCGACGGGCCGTTTCGAGGAGTGCCGGCCAGTCGCGATTGAGTTGCACGCTGACCTGATCGCGGTCCAGTTGACGCAGATCGATGCTGCCCGGACCGCCTTCCCCGCGTCCGTCCATGCTCAAGCTCCGCAGCAGGCGCAGCACCAGGAGCGGCAGCGCGCCTTCGTGGCCATCGTCCTTGAGCGCCTGCGTCACGGGCCTCAAGTGCAAGACCGAAGCCGTCGCCTGGGGATCGAGATCCGGCGCCTGTTCCTGCATGCACCCGACGAGTGCTCGTTCGAGTGCGACCGCGGTCTCAAGGCGACGCTGCGACGAGCGTTCGATACCCTCGTGGATGTAGGCGGTGAGCGTCGTGTCGTTGTTGGCGATGCCGAGCTGCTCGAGGTCGTACAGCGCGTTGCGCACGCCGTCGCGGCTCAAGCCGGACAAGGCCATCAGTTCGTCGGTGGAAACGCCCTCGTCGATGGGTGCGTTGATCAGTCTTTCGACGATCCTGACGAGCGGTGGACGATGACGTTCGTCGATCTTGGCAAGGCGTTCCCTGGCCTCGTCCAGGGTGCTGACCAGGAGCGAGGAAGCGAATACCTCGGCGCGGTTCTCATCGCGCTGGACCAGGCGTGCATCCTCCAGCCACGCGATGGCCGTCTTGATTCGCGTGTCGTCGGTGTTGGTGTCGCGCCGGAACGCGTGCTCGTCGTCCTCGAGCAGGATCTCGCCCGGTGTCGCGACCACTTCGCTGTTCCGACCGCGACCGCTGCGGTCGTTCTTCGTCTTCAGGTTCCGCAGGGTTCGGCAGATCCCGTCGATCTCGGGCCGGGTGAGTCGCGATCGTGCCGCGAGTCCGAACTGGCGTTCCACGTCGTCCGCCGTGTAGAGCAGCACGCAACTGGCCGCCTCGGCGTCCCGGCCGGCGCGGCCCGCTTCCTGGAGGTAGTTCTCCAACGAGCCCGGAATGTCGGCGTGCACGACGAGCCGCACGTCGGGCTTGTCGACGCCCATGCCGAAGGCGTTGGTCGCCACGATGACGCGTAGCCGGCCCTCGATGAAGTCGTCCTGGACCTGCTTCTTGCGCTCCGGTTGAAGCCCCGCGTGAAAGTGCGATGCCGACCACTCCTTGGCCGCGAGGTAATCGGCGACCTCCTCGCACCGTTTCCTCGCCGAGCAGTAGACGATGGCGCCGCCGCCCGATTCCGCGGGCAGGTGGTGATGGAGCAGGTCGTCGATGTGGGCTAGCTTCTCCGCTGGACTCGTCCGAACGACCTCGAAGGTCAGGTTGTCCCGCTGTGCCCCGCCGTTGAAAACCTGGAGCTCGATGCCGACTTCTTCGCGGAAGTGGCGCAGGATGTCCTCGACGACCGCCGGTTTCGCCGTGGCGGTCAGGCAGACGACGGGCGCCGGTCGTTCGCCGGCGGAGCGCTCCCGGATGAACCGGCCCACGTAGCGGTAGTCCGGCCGGAAGTCATGGCCCCAACTGGACAGGCAGTGGGCTTCGTCGAGCACCCAGGAGCCGATCTCGCGCTGCTTGATGGATTCCACCACCCCACGGTTGCGGAGTTGCTCCGGCGACGTCAGGACAATCCCCGCATCGCCAAGCCGTATGCGGTCGAGGGCGTCGGAGCGTTCCGGCATGGACAACATGCCGTTGACGGTGACCACGGACCCGATGCCCTTGTTCTGCAGTCCGGCAACCTGATCCGCCATGAGGGCGACCAGGGGCGAGATGACGACGGTCAGCGCCCCCGTCTTGTGGTAGCGCGACAGGGCCGGCACCTGGTAGCACAGCGACTTGCCGCTGCCGGTCGGCAAGAGCCCCAGGACATGCTCCCCCGCCATCGCTTTCTCGACAATGGCGCGCTGCATCGATCCGCCGTCGGGCATGGCCGGTTCGGCGCGGAAGTCGTCGAAACCGAACCAGCGATGGAGTTCCGAGCGGGCGTCGTGCATCTCACGGCACCATCCGCACTCGCTCGCCGCACAGGCGTGGTCGCGCAGCTCGGCGAGCAGCTTGCCCGCTTGAGGGAACTGGTGTCGTACCCAGGGCGGCATCACCGAGTTTCCGCCGGCCACGGACAGCCAGGCCAGCACGTAGGCGAGCGGCCAGCCCTGTTCGCCCGCGCCCGAGACGATGGCGCCGCATCGAGTGGCGCAAGCCTTCCCCGCGAGCAGACGGCCGATGGCGTCCCTCGCCTGGCGGTCCGAGGGCCGAGGCGAGGAGCGCAACGCCCCGAACAACGCATCGAACGCCGCGAGGTTGCTACCCCGTGACGTCAGCCAATGCCAGGCAAGCAGCAGGTCGGCGCCGACCTTGCCGAGTTCGGTGCGTTCGTTTTCGAAGAGTGTCAGCGCCAGCCGGGCGTCGTGCTTCGGATCGTTTCGCCGTTTGCGGACCAGATCGCCATCCCGAGAGTGCTTGACCAGGCGGTGGTACGGGTTCTTCGGGAAGGCGAGAGGGCTCAGCATGAGCGTGTCCAAGGCCGGACGCAGCAATAACCGAAGATCCGGCGCCGCTGCGCGCAGGTGCGGCAAGTCGAAGTGGATCAGGTTGTGGCCGAGGATGACGTCCGCCGGTTCGGCGAAATCGTCGAGTTCGTGCAGGGCGCCGTCAAGCTCGCGTTGCTTGAGCCTGGTGCGGACGAAGGACCTGCCGTTGGAATCGACTGCTGCCAGCGCGTTGATTCGCTCGCTTCGCTTGCCGACCTCCAGATCGAGGGCCAGATAGCGCATCAGAATTCGCGTGGCGACTCGCTACCGGAACCGCATATTCGCTATCGTCTGCACGAACATCGGTTCGATTATCCCCGATGAATCGGTGGCGCAATCCCGATCGGCTACGATGGGGAGAGAGGGTGCGGTGGGCGAAATCGTCGTCAACGTCGGCCTGGAAAACTACGTGGACCGGAGCAACGCCAGGAGCGGCCTCCGGACGGAACCTGTGCGCCGCACCCACGTTGACGGCGTCGTCGACACGGGCGCGGTGATGCTCGTGCTGCCCCAGAACGTCGTCGAACGGCTCGGACTGGAGGAGCTCCGAACGGCCATCGTGACATACGCGGACGAGCGCAGGGACGAGCGGCCGGTTGCAGGTCCCGTCGCCATCGAGGTCTGCGATCGGTTCATGGTCACCGAGTGCGTCGTGGGCCCGCCGCTGAGCGAGCCGCTGATCGGGCAGATCGTTCTGGAGGGGTTGGACCTGATCGCGGATTGTGCGAACCGGACGCTGACGCCGCGGACGCCGGATTATCCGTCTCTGAAGCTGAAATGACGGGTGATTCGTCGCTGGTTCGCCGGCCTCCAGGCCGGCACTCCTGTACGCTCGTCAGGTGTCCGAGCCCCACTTTCCCGAACGCATCGTCTGCATGACGGAGGAGTAGTTCTACCTCCTCGGTGAAGAACACCGGATCGTCGGCTTCTCCGGGTTCACGGCCCGCCCGCGGGTCTACTTCGAGGAGTGCCCGGACCCGATGATCTCCGGCATCCGCTGAGTCTCCGAAGTGATCGGCATCGCCGGAGGCGAGGACTGTTTCCCCGAACTGGCACAGGCGCAGGGGGCAAAGGACCGGATCATCGCCAACCCTGAAGAGGTTGTCGCTCGTAACCCGGACGTCATCGTCGGTTCGTGGTGGGGCCGGAGGTTCCAGGCTGGGAAGGTGACCGCAAGGCCCGGTTGGGACCGGATCAACGCGGTACGCGCGGGCGCGGTTCACGAGATCAAGTCGACCATCATCCTGCAGCCCGGACCGGCGTGCCTGACCGACGGGGTCCAGGCGCTACACGGGCTGCTGGGGCAAGCCGCCCGCGCCACTTAGGACACTGACGGTAACGTGCCGAGTGCCATGTGCGCCAAAGCCGCCTACAACGGGCTGCGCTTGGGTGCAGTTGGCCACCACCGGGCCGGATCGACGAGCACGACGAGCGTCGAGAGTACGAGCAGGCCCACGACGAATGCCGAGAACTCGGCGGCACCGATGTACCCGGCCCGCATCTGTTCCAGGGTGGCGGGCACGGCGCCCGGCAAACCGACCACCAGTCCTGCGAAGAACAGCAGCGAGACGCCCCAGCCAATTCCCCGCCGGCTAATCTCGTCGCTCAGCCAGATGAGACAGGCGGTGACGGTAGTGACCGTCAGGACGAGGATGAGCCTAAAGCTCCAGCCGGGATCGGCCACCAGCGGCATCCCATTCGCGATGGCGGTCTGCTGTTCCAGCCAGATCGCGAGTCCTGTCGCCTGCGCTACACCCAGCGCCAGCGCGAGACCCCGCACGGACCATGCCATCGCCCTCCGCCCGCGGGCACCCCAGCCACGCGCGAAACCGAGCCTGGTCGCGAGATAGGCGACGGACAGTGCCGAGACGTAGGGCATGATGCCGAGAGAGAGAATCGTGCCATGTCCGAGGTTGCCGCCCGTGAAGACGACGGCATGACGGTGACGGAGGATGAAGTCGCCTACACGGTGCCCGGCGGCAGCCTGGTGAACCGCTTCCTCGTCGCCCCCGATCTGCGGCGTGTCTTCGCATACCGTTGCACGCGACTTCGGGAGATCTTCGACTCGCCGGCTGACGATCGCGATTTCGTGCGGGTCGAGTAGTAGCAGGGGTACGCTACGTTACGCGAGGATCGTTGCATCGGAGGCACTCACTGCCCCCACGAGTTGCTAAACTGCGTCGCTGGAAGCGTTGCGAATCTCAAGTCAGACAAGTTCCAATGGCAAGACGGGACCGTAGCGCTTTCGAACCACGTGAAGGCCCGGCATACACCATTGCCGAGGCGGCTCACTACCTGAACGTCCCGCGGGCGACGATCCGGTGGTGGACGGTCGGCCAGGGACGTTACCGTCCTGTCGTGGTGGTGCCGCAACGGGATCCGGTGGTGTTGCTGTCATTCCTCAATCTCACTGAGCTTCACGTTCTGGCGGCCATTCGTCGGCGACAGAGTGTGTCGATGCCGAAGGTGCGGCGAGCCATCGACTACCTGAAGCGACATACCCAACACCCCGTCGATCGCCGTCATCCCTTGGCCAGTTCGAAGTTGGAGACGGATGGATTGGACCTGTTCCTCGACCGCTACGGGCAACTGGTCAACATCAGTCAAGAGGGCCAGGTTGCCATGCGCGATCTGATAAAGGCGGCGTTGCACCGCATTGGTCGCGATCCCGGCGGAATTCCCATCAACCTGTACCCGTTTACGCGGAGCAGCATCTCCGCTGCTCCATCGATCGTCGTAATCGATCCACAGATTGCTGCCGGTCGACCCGTGATCTCAGGCACGGGCCTCGCGACCGACGTCCTTGCAGAGCGATACAAGGCGGGCGAATCGGTCAAGGAACTGGCGCGAGATTATGAGCGCGAGGAAGAGGAGATCGAGGAGGCGATCCGATGCGAGCTCCAAATCGCTGCCTGAACCGATCCTGTTCCTGGACCGGAACCTCGAGCGGCACGTAGTCGCTGAACGGTTACGCGCTGTCGGGATGCGGGTTGAAATCCACGACGACCATCTTCCCAGCGACGCACCGGACGAAGACAGGATCGCCTTGGTCGGGCGAAAAGCACTGGGTCGCGGTGACGAAAGACAGAAACATCCGCTATCGGACTGCGGAACTTGATGCGATCCGACATCATCCGGCGCGGGTTCTCGACTCGATCGTAGAGGTCGAGTGGAGCACTATTCGTCCACTGAGCGCGAGATTCGACGACGGCGCACGCGTCGCCAGCCCAGGCAGAAGTATCATGGGCGGCATGGCACAAACATCAACCGACTGGATCAGCTTGAATCGGCGTCTCGTGGCGGCCTTGAAGCCGACGGCAGCGCCGGTCGCCATCTCGTTTCATGCGCCGGGAGAAACTCCTCCGGCGGACCGGGTGACGCCGGACTACCCCGAGCCGAACGAGCGCGGGCGGACCGGGCAGGTCCCGGCCGGCTGCGTGTTCTGGATCCACGGAGCGGAGGGGACGTTCGCGACGGAGGCGGCGGATCACGCCAACTGCAGCGTCGGCAGCTATACGCATGGTTTCCTGTCGCTGGAGGAGGCCGCGGCGAAGGATGACGTCGAGGCGGTGCTTGCGGCTGGCTGGGTGGACCAGGCCGCGGTCATGGGCTTGCCGCACGTCGCGGAGCGCCCGGGTTCGGTGGTCTACGGACCCCTGGCCGAGACCGCGGTGGCGCCCGACGTCGTACTGCTTCGAGTCAATGGCTTCGCGCTGATGACGCTCAAGAGCGCCTGCCCGGATGTGGTCTTCGAAGGGAAGCCGCAGTGCCACATCGTGGCGATGGCCAAGGAACAGGGCACGGTCGCGGCCAGCGTGGGCTGCGCCCTGAGCCGCGCGCGGACGGGCATGCGGCCGGAAGAGATGACCTGCGTCATTCCGGGCGCCCGGCTGGCGGAAGTGGTCGACCGGCTGGAGGCGACGGTCGACCTCGACCGGATGATGGCGCACTACGCGGCGTCCGACGCGCAGCGGTTCGGTAGCCGGTAGGTGCGTGAAGCCGGCCTGGAGGCCGGCGCACCAGGCCGGCGCACCAGGCCGGCGCACCAGGCCG
>CAZWUJ010000013.1:3140-98068 GCA_964636705.1 uncultured Vicinamibacteraceae bacterium | reverse complement strand
ACACCCTCGGCGGATCGATCCGCTGCGTCGTCTCCGTCTCGATGCTCACCGAGGGTTGGGACGCCCGGACCGTCACGCACATCCTGGGTGTGCGCGCCTTTGGCACACAGCTTCTCTGCGAGCAGGTCATCGGGCGCGCACTGCGCCGCCAGTCCTACGACCCCAACGAGGCCGGCCTCTTCGATGTCGAGTACGCCGACGTGCTCGGTATCCCGTTCGACTTCACCGCCAAGCCGGTGCCGGTCGTGCCGACACCACCGCGTGAGACGGTGCTGGTCCGGGCGATCACCCCGGAGCGGGACGCCTGCGAGATCCGTTTCCCGCGGGTGGCGGGCTATCGCGTCGAGCTGCCGGCGGAACGCCTGACGGCCAGGTTCGACGACGACGCCACGCTGGAGCTGACCCCCGATCTGGTGGGCCCGTCGATCACCCGCAACGAAGGGATCATCGGCGAAGGGGTCGACCTGAACCTGATCCACACCCGCGACTTGCGGAAGTCGACGCTGCTCTTCCACCTGACGAAGCGGCTGCTGGAGACCAAGTGGCGCGATCCCGGCGAGGAGCCGAAGCTGCACCTGTTCGGCCAACTCAAGCGGATCACGCGCCAGTGGCTCGACAATCATCTTGACTGCAAGGGAGGTACTTATCCGGCGCAGCTCATGTACCAGGAGTTGGCCGACATGGCCTGCGAGCGGATCACGGCCGGGATCGACAAGACGCTGATCGGCGAGCGGCCGATCCGGGCGGTGCTGGATCCGTACAACCCGGTTGGCTCGACCGTCCACGTGCACTTCACGACGTCGAAGAAGACCCGCTGGAAGACGGACGGCGGTCGCTGCCACATCAATTGGGTGGTCTGTGACAGCGACTGGGAAGCCGAGTTCTGCCGCGTGGTCGAGTCGCACTCGCGGGTCCGCGCCTACGTCAAGAACCACAACCTCGGCCTGGAAGTGCCGTACCGCTACGGCTCCGAGACGCGCCGCTACCTGCCCGACTTCATCGTGCTGGTCGACGACGGCCGCGGCGGCGACGACCTGCTGCGCTTGGTCGTCGAAGTCAAGGGGTACCGTCGCGAGGACGCCAAGGACAAGAAAACGACGATGGACACCTATTGGGTCCCCGGCGTCAACAACCTCGGCGCCTACGGCCGCTGGGTGTTCGCAGAATTGACCGACGTCTATGCGATGGAGGAAGACTTCGAGGCGAAGCTGGAGGCGGAATTCCACGCACTGGTCGAGCGGGCGGCCCCTCGACGCGAAGCGGCCGATAACCAGGATCGTGCGGCACAGACCGCACAGTGACAGAGCGCACATGGCGAAACGGCAGCGCAAGAAGACAGTTGCGACCCTCAGCCACAAGGAGGCGTCGCGGAAGAACATTCCCACGGCCGAATTCCGATCCGTGATGGACCGCGCCGAGCAGAGTCCCGTCCAGGTCGCCTACGAGCGGCGTAACCGCGACCTCGACCCGCAGCTCGTCTGGCGCGGCAAGGACGTGCAGGACTGGTCCGACCTCGTCGTGCAGGCGCCGCCGCTCTTCATTCAGGAGAAGGTCCACCCGAAGGTGCTGATCGACGACCTGCGCCGGCAGCGCAGGACCGGGCAGGCCGAGCCGGTTGGCGACGGAGATGAGGTTCAGACGGACCTCTTCGCTGACTTCAACGGACTGCCGAACGATGATGCCCGGACCGAGTTCTATCAGCACGACGCCAACTGGTCGAATCGGATGATCCTCGGCGACAGCCTGCAGGTGATGGCATCGCTCGCCGAGCGCGAAGGGCTGCGGGGCAAGGTGCAGTGCATATACCTCGATCCGCCCTACGGCATCAAGTTCAATTCGAACTTCCAGTGGTCGACGACCAGTCGTGACGTGAAGGACGGTAAGGCCGACCACATTAGCCGCGAACCGGAGCAGGTGAAGGCGTTTCGGGATACTTGGCGCCACGGGATTCACTCGTATCTGACGTATCTGCGGGATCGGTTGATGGTGGCGCGGGAGCTGCTAGCGGAGAGCGGTTCGATCTTCGTGCAGATCGGTGATGAGAATGTGCACCGCGTGCGGGCTCTGATGGATGAGGTATTCCTGCCAAGCAATTTTGTTTCGATGGTTTCCACCAAGACATCTGGAGGGTCAACGGGCGTATTCTTGTCGGGAGTGGTTGACTTTGTAATTTGGTATGCCAAGAACAAGAACGTGGTGAAGTTCAACAAACAGTTTAAGGAAAAGGTATTCCGAGAAGGGAGTGCAGAGAAATACAATAGGCTGATGAGGCCTGATTTGTCGAGCCGAGCGATAGTGGCCAATGAACAACTGATGGACGAAGCTCTCTCGTCCGGAGCGCGGATCTATAGGCAGGACAACCTGACAAGTCAGAGTGTCGGGCGAGACAAGGGTAAGGGTGCCGCGTCATGGTTTCCCGTTCCGATCGACGGAAAAGAGATTTCGCCCTCCCTGAGAGTGCGGTGGAAAACTAACGAAGCTGGTATGCGGAGACTCCTGATAGCAAATCGCGTTGAAGTTACCGGCGCTAGCTTAGCGTACATTCGATACCTCAACGACTTTCGAGCAATTGAGATCAACAACCTATGGGATGACGTAGGTGGGGTTCAGAGCCGGAGTGATCCGAAGGTCTATGTGGTGCAATCACCGAATCCCCTTGTCCAACGCTGCATTCTAGCTACTACGGCGCCCGGCGATCTCGTCCTGGACCCTACCTGCGGATCAGGCACAACAGCCTATGTCGCCGAGCAATGGGGCCGCCGTTGGATCAGTATTGACACGTCTCGCGTAGCGCTGGCTCTTGCCCGGGCGCGCATCATGGGCGCACGCTACCCCTACTATCTCCTCGCCGACAGTTCGGAAGGGCAGCGCAAAGAAGCTGAGATCACCCGCAAGGCACCATCGGAGGCGCCGACGCGCGGCGACGTCCGGCAGGGGTTCGTCTACGAGCGGGTGCCGCACATCACGCTCAAGTCCATCGCGAACAACGCCGAGATCGACGTCATCTGGGAGCGCTGGCAGGAGACGCTGGAGCCATTGCGCGACGACTTGAACGCCCGACTGGACTGCGACTGGGAGGAGTGGGAGGTTCCCCGCGAGACATCCGAGGAGTGGTCGGCAGAGGTGGTCGAGACGCATCGACTTTGGTGGGAGGCCCGCATCGCCCGGCAGCAGGAGATCGACGCCTCCATCGCGGCCCGGGCCGACTACGAGTACCTCTACGACCAGCCCTACGAGGACAACCGGAAGGTCCGGGTGGCAGGACCGTTCACGGTGGAGAGCCTGTCGCCGCACCGCGTGCTCGCTGTCGACGAGAACGACGAACTTGTCGATCGCGCTGCGGAGCCGAGGAGCGAGTACGGGCCGCAGCAGGACTTCGCGGCCATGATCCTGGAGCAACTCGCGACGTCCGGCGTGCAACAGGCGCACAAGGAGGATCACATCGCCTTCGCCGCCGTAACGCCTTGGCCGGGCACGTACATCTGCGCGGAGGGACGCTACCTTGAAGGCGATGGAGATGCCGGCTTGGAGAAGCGCGCGGGGATCTTCGTCGGACCTGAGTTCGGCACGGTGGCTCGTCCAGACCTCGTGGCGGCTGCGCGCGAGGCGGGCGACGCCGACTTCGACGTCCTGATAGCCTGCGCGTTCAACTACGAGGCGCACGCGTCGGAGTTCAACCGCCTCGGCCGCATCCCGGTGCTCAAAGCGCGCATGAACGCTGACCTCCACATGGCGGACGAACTGAAGAACACCGGCAAGGGCAACTTGTTCGTCATCTTCGGCGAACCGGACATCGACATTCTCCATGTCGACGAAGAAGGCGCCGATCGCACAGGCATCCAGGTGAAGATCAACGGCGTGGACGTCTTCCACCCGACCACCGGAGAGGTTCGCAGCGACGGCGCTGAGGGCATCGCCTGCTGGTTTATCGACACCGACTACAACGAGGAGAGCTTCTTCGTTCGGCAGGCCTACTTCCTTGGTGCGAACGACCCCTACAAGGCGCTGAAGACGACCCTGAGGGCCGAGATCGACGCCGACGCGTGGGCGTCGCTGCACAGCGACATCTCGCGTCCGTTCGAGCGCCCCGAGTCGGGCCGCATCGCCGTCAAGGTCATCAATCACCTCGGCGACGAAGTGATGAAGGTGTTCCGGGTGTGAGCCGCGCGCATGGTGACGTTGTGATGGATGAGGTGCAGGCCGCGTTCTACAGGTTGAGGTTTCGCATCGCGTTTCTTGAGAAGAAGGGTGCCGAGTTCCAGGACTGGTTCGCCCGACTCGCAGCCCGTGCGTTCGGCCCGGACTTCGAGGCGGTTCGGCCATACGGGAATCGAGGCGATCTGAAGTGTGATGGACGAAGGATCAGCACCCGTACCGTCTTTCAGTGTTACGCCCCGTACGAGATGAAGGAGGCGCCGTTGAACGCGAAGATCGAGCGGGACTTCGTCGGGGCGCGCGAGCACTGGGGCAGCGCCATGGCGGAATGGGTTCTCGTCCACAACGACGAGCGCGGGCTGCCGCCGTCATCGGGCCAGCTCCTTGATCGCCTTCGGCAGGGTCATCCGGAAGTGGTGATCGAGGTCTGGACGGAGCCGGCGTTACAGAAGCTCGCCGATAGTTTGCCCTTGGCGGATCAGGAGGCGCTGTTCGGTTTCGCGCCGTCGAAGTCCGGATTGGAGACGCTGGCGATGGCGGATCTCCAGCCGGTCATCCACCAGCTTCAGTTCATGGACCCCGAACCAGGTGAGGAACCGCTCACGCCACCGTCGAGGAACAAGCTGGAGAAGAATCGGCTCTCGGCGGATGCGGCCGCTCTGCTTCGGCTTGGGCGGCGCAAGGAGGCTCTGGTCGATACTTGGTTCACGAAGAACAGACGCCCGGACCTGGGTGAACGCATTGCGGAGGCCTTTCGGCGACGGTACGCCGAACTGAACGATGGCGCCAGATCCGCGGATCAGGTGTTCGCGCATCTGCAGCAGTATGCCGGCATGGGCGGCGCGCCGGCGCGCCAAGCCGCCGTGCTGGCCGTTCTGTCCTATTTTTTTGAGCGCTGCGACATTTTCGAGGATCCAGAGGAGGCAAATGATACTGCCGACCAAGCACATTCGGCCTGATCGGTGTCTGATCGGCTTGGGAGGCGAGGTGATCGGCACACTGGAACGGCCGATGACGATGTCGAAACTCTGGGACGCGATCCGTCGCCGCCGGTCCATCGACAATGCCAGCGCCGTCGTCGACTACCGGTGGTTCGTACTTGCGCTCGATCTGCTGTACACGATACACGCCATAGAGTTCGAGCGCGGCGTGATCCGCAGGGCAGGACCATGATCCGCTCAGTGGGCAGCGACCACGAGTCCTTCAAGACGCTCACGTTCGGTCCGGGGCTGAACGTCATCCTCGCCGACAAGAGCCGGGGCGCGAGCGATCGTCAGTCGCGCAACGGCGCGGGCAAGACCAGCTTCGTGGAACTGGTCCATTTCCTGTTCGGCGCGGACGTCAGGCCGACCGGGATCTTTCGATCTGAGGCTCTGCGGGACTGGACGTTTACTGCGACCGTCGACCTGGGCGGGAAGAGCTGCTCCATCTCCCGGAGCGGCCAGAAGCCGAGCCGTATCGGAATTGCCGGCGACCTTGGAGAATGGCTGGCTGCATCGACGGAAGATCCGCCGCTGTTCCGCGGAGAAGAAACGTCACCACCGGTTGTGCGTCGGCAGGTGCTCTCGAACGAGCAGTGGAAGAGCGCTCTTGGCGCCGGCTGGTTTGGACTGCCGGTTTACGATGGCGGCGCCGAGCGGTTCCATCCTGCGTTTCGTTCGCTCTTCTCGTTCGTGGCCCGAAGACAGGAAGCCGGAGGCTTCCAGGATCCGATGCAGCATTCGACGTTGCAGCAGTTGTGGGACCGGCAGGTGACGGTCTGCTATCTGCTGGGATTGGACTGGTCGGTTCCCGTTCGCTTTCAGGAATTGCGCGATCGGGAGAAGGTCACGAAGAAGCTTCGCAAAGCTGCCCGAACCGGCGAACTTGGGCCGTATATCGGCAATGCGGCCGAGCTGCGCACCAGACTGGCGGTTGCGGAAGATCGGGCAAATCGCCTGCGCGGGAGACTCGATTCCTTCCATGTCGTGCCGGAATACAAGGATCTGGAACTCGAGGCAAGCAGGATTACCGGCGAGATCGACAGTCTGAACCTCGAGAACGTGGTCGATCACGATCTGATCCGGGAGTTGCAGGAATCGCTGGCCATGGAGAGCGCACCGGACACGCAGGACCTGGCCAAGCTGTATGCCGAGGCCGGAATCGTCCTGCCGGAGTTGCCGCGCAGGCGGATTGCGGAGGTCGAGCGGTTCCACCGCACCATCATCAAGAATCGACGCGCGCATCTCGGTGCGGAGATCGAGAGCGCGCAAGGGCGGGTCGCCGAGCGGGATCTGCGGAAAGACCGCCTCGACGGGAGGCGCGCACAGCTCATGGGTGTGCTCAAGGCGGGAGGCGCACTCGAGCACTATACCGGACTGCGGGAGGAACTCGGGAGAGCCGAAGCGGATGTCGAAATGCTGAAGCAGAAGCTGGCGACTGCCGAACGACTCGACAGGACGAAGACTGAGCAGGACCTGGAGCGTGCACGCCTGGTGAAGGCCTTGCGGGACGACATCCACGAGCGTGGCGACATCGTGCGCGAGGTCATCCTGTGCTTTGAGGAGCTCTCGCGGTCTCTCTACGAGCGCGCGGGCAGCTTGACGATTTCGGAGACACCCAGCGGCCCGCGGTTCGAGGTGCACATCGCGGCGGAACGCAGTAAGGGAATCACGAACATGCAGATCTTCTGCTTCGATTTCATGTTGATGGAGATCTGCGGCCGGCGGGGGCGTTGGCCTGGATTCCTGATTCATGACAGTCATCTGTTCGACGGCGTGGACGAGCGTCAAGTGGCCAAGGCCCTGCAGCTCGGTGCGCAGAGGGCACAGGCCGGCGGCTTTCAGTACATCGTCACACTGAACTCGGATTCGGTGCCGACAGAGGGATTCACGGAGGGATTCGACGTGCAGGATCACGTCGTCGAGCCCAGGTTGACGGACGCGACGGAGACTGGCGGATTGTTCGGCATCAGATTCAATTGAGGACACCGGTGTTGACCTTTCGACACGACGGGTCGTCTTCGATCCGGCCCCGAGTCGGGCCGCATCGCCGTAAAGGTCATCAACCACCTCGGCGACGAGGTGATGAAGGTGTTCCGGGTGTGAATCGCCGCGTACCAATTTTTTGGAGAATGCCCCATGGCCAGCGGTGAACAACTCAAGGCGTTGCTGAAGTCGCACGTGGATGGTGACGACGACCGCTTCTTCTCCATTGCCATGCAGGTAGCTGCCCACGAGGCAAAGCGTGGGCACGGGAGGCTCGCGGAGGAATTGCGTACCTTGGTCGATCGCGCGAAGAGCAAGTTGCCGACGGCGGGGCCGATTCCGATCGGGCGGCCGCGCGGCGAGTTGGCGAACCTGCTGGAAGCGTCCTATCCGAGCGCGCGATTGGGACAAATGGTGCTCGGAAAGCAGCTCGGAGACCAGATTCAACGTGTGATTCGGGAGCAGCGCTATGCGGGACGCATCGTCGAGCGCGGGCTCGCACCGCGCCGGAAGTTGTTGTTGACGGGGCCTCCTGGCACCGGTAAGACGATGACCGCGTCGGTTTTGGCCGGCGAGCTGGGGCTTCCACTCCTTCAGGTCCGTCTGGACGGGCTCATCACCAAGTACATGGGGGAGACGGCCGCCAAGCTGCGGCAGATCTTCGAGGCGACGGGACGAACGCGGGGGATCTACTTCTTCGACGAATTCGATGCCATAGGCTCACAGCGCGGACTCCCGAACGATGTTGGCGAGATCCGACGTGTTCTGAACAGTTTTTTGCAGATGATCGAGCAGGATCGTTCCCACAGCCTCGTCATTGCTGCGACCAACCATCCAGGCATTCTGGATCCAGCGCTTTTCCGTCGCTTCGACGACATCCTGCACTACGAATTGCCCGACAGGGGGCAGATTGCGCAGCTCCTCAGGACGCGGCTCGCTTCGGAGGCCGCGAAGCGGATCCGCTGGAGCCGGCTCGCTGACGACGCCGCGGGGCTAAGTTACGCGGAGGTCGTTCGCGCAGTCGACGAGGTGCTGAAGGACGCCTTGATTAACGAGCGGACTCCGGTCGGCGAAGCCGACATCCGAGTGATGCTGAAGGAGCGCCGGACCATCGCCGATAAGCTGTCGGCGAGCAGTGCTTAGTCGTCGGCGGGCACATGGCGAACGGGACGGATCGACGAAGTCGACATTTCATCATCGAAGGGTTCGCGGAAACGCAGGCGTATCGGTCACCGCAGCAGGGCGGCAGTCGTGCCGTCGTGCCCGCGCAAGATCGTGCCCGCCACGGCGGTGCACTGCGGCGCCAAGTAGAAGCCGTCCGGCGCGACGCTGACGCCGCTCGAGAAGTTCAACAGGACGCCGGACTCGACGATCTGGGCCTCCGCGTCGAGTTCCAGAGCTTTCCCGACATCGAGCCGGCCTTCGAGAGCTTGGCGCGCGAGCGGTCTGGGATAGAGCTGCTCAACGTCCGGCGAGCCGGCAATCGAACGTTCGCAACCGTTTTCGTGCCCGACGGAAAGCTCGATCACTTCGAGCGGCTCGTCCGTCACTATCTGGAAGAACGGCGGGACAGCATCGGACGCGCTCGCGACAACAGGAAGCTCGTCGATGCGATTCAGGAGATTCGTGCTGCGAGTCTTCGAGCACTGTGGACCGACACGGCTACGGAGTTCCCGACAGAGGATGAAGGCTCACTCTGGTGGGAAGTGTGGCTGCCGGTTCGGAGAGACCGGCAGGCGGTAGTCGAGTCCTTTCGAGGACAAGCAGAAGCCCAGGGGATGCGCCTTGTTCCAGGCGAGTTGGTCTTTCCCGAGCGCACCGTGCTACTGGTGTCCGCTTCACTGGAGCAGATGCAGCACTCGATGCTGACGCTCAACAGTATCGCGGAGCTTCGACGGGCGAAGGAGACAGCCGAGTTCTTCGACTCCCTGCGGCCCGAAGAGCAGCAGGAATGGCTCGACGATCTGCTTGCGCGGACCCAGTTCCCTGCCGATGCTGACGAGGTGCCGCGCGTTTGTTTGCTCGACACAGGAGTCAATCGCGGTCACCGATTTCTGCAGCGAGCACTTGACCCCGGAGATCTGCACACCGTCGAGCCGGGTTGGGGCACGAACGATACGCACGGCCACGGGACGCAGATGGCCGGCGTCGCACTTGCCGGGGATCTGACGACGCTTGTCGACGCCAACGATATCGTCGTGCTCGACCACCGCCTGGAATCGGTCAAGCTGCTACCGGGGCCAGGGGGCGGCGGAGACTCGCGGCACCACGGCTTCGTCACCGTCGAAGCCGTCGCGCGTCCGGAGATCGCTGCTCCGAGGCGACCTCGAGTATTCGGCATGGCCGTTACGGCTCGTGACGACCGCGACCGAGGCCGCCCGTCGGCGTGGTCGGCAGCCGTGGACGCACTGGCGGCCGACGCCGATGCGGCAGGCGAGCGTCCGCGCCTGCTTGTCCAGTCGGCCGGGAACGTCCAGGATTCAGATGCATGGCGCAACTACCCGTATTCGAATGACACCGACGGCGTGCATGATCCCGCGCAGGCTTGGAATGCACTGACGGTAGGGGCGTTCACAGAACTGGTTCGGATTACTGAGCCCGACACAGCAAACTACGCACCGGTCGCACCACGAGGAGGTCTGAGCCCGTTCAGCACCACCTCGCTTACCTGGGAGAAGTACTGGCCGCTGAAGCCGGACGTGGTGCTCGAAGGCGGCAATGCGGCCAAGGACTTGCTCTCGGCAGTGACGGCGGACAGCCTCAGCCTACTGACGACGCATTACCGTCCCGCAGAACGGATCTTCACTACGACCAACGCGACGAGCGCGGCGATGGCGCTGGCTGCGCGGCTTGCTGCCCGAATCATGGTCGCCTATCCGACGTTGTGGCCCGAGACCGTCCGCGCTCTGATCGTGCATTCGGCGGAGTGGACCGAGGCCATGCGACGAGCCTCGTTGCCCACAACCGGCGCGGCCACGAAGGCTCACTACCGAAATCTGGTACAGCGCTGTGGCTTCGGAGTTCCAGATCTTGAGCGTGCGCTCTGGAGTGTCGACAACTCGTTGGCGATGGTGATCGAGGAGCGTCTGCATCCGTTTCGGCGTGAAGGATCGAACCAACCGAAGCTTCGGGACATGCATCTCTACAACCTGCCTTGGCCACGCGAAGCGCTGGAGGGCCTCGGAGCAACGCAGGTGGAGATGCGAATCACCCTGTCTTATTTCATCGAGCCGAACCCGTCACGGCGTGGGATGCGTTCGCGGTACCGCTACGAGTCCCATGGTCTCCGTTTCGACGTCAAGCGCCCGCACGAGTCGGTCGATGACTTCCGGACGCGGATCAATGCGGCCGCACGGAACGAGGAGGAGGGGACCCACGCCGGGCACGGCAACGATCCCGAGTGGCTTATTGGAAAGCAGACCCGTCACCGAGGTTCACTGCATGGCGACATCTGGCGAGGTAGCGCAGCCGACCTTGCGAGTCGGGGGTGTCTCGCCGTCTACCCCGCGGTGGGCTGGTGGAAGACCCGCCAGGCCCTCGAGAGGTACGACCAGGCCGCGCGATATGCGCTGATCGTCAGCATACGTGCACCAGACGTAAACGTGGACCTGCGGACGGAGGTCGCGAACCAGATCGGTGTGCCGATAGAGATAGAGACTTGATGCAGTTCCGCATCGCCGACACCTTCACCGACAGCCTCGCCAAGCTGACCGGCGACGAGCAGAAGGCGGTCAAGACCGCGGCTTTCGACCTGCAGATGAACCCGGCGCATCCGGGGCTGAAGCTGCACCAAGTCGACCGCGCGAAGGACAAGGACTTCTGGTCCGCTCGGGTCAGTCGCGACATCCGACTGATCGTCCACCGGACAGCCTCCAGCTTCCTGCTCTGCTACGTCGACCATCACGACGCCGCCTATCAGTGGGCCGAACGGCGGCGGCTGGAACGGCATCCGACGACAGGCGCCGCCCAACTCGTCGAGATCCGTGAGACGGTACGTGAGATTCCGGTACCGCGGTATGTGGAGGTGAACCTCCCGGCGCCCAGTCGGGGCGCGGCGGCAGGCGGACCAACGGCGTCGGGTACGGCAATCTTCGCCGGCGCGTCGGACGACGATCTACTGGGCTACGGCGTGCCGGTCGAGTGGCTCGGTGACGTGCGGGCGGCGACCGAGGACACGCTGCTCGACCTTGCCGATCACCTGCCGGGCGAGGCTGCCGAGGCGCTCCTGCAGCTTGCGACCGGCGGTGCGCCTGACCGTCCGGCGCCTGCCGTAGCGGGCGCGGATCCGTTTGCACATCCCGATGCGCAGCGCCGCTTCCGGGTGATGGCGGACGTGGAATCGCTGGAGCGCGCGCTGGACTACCCGTGGGAGAAGTGGACCGTCTTCCTGCACCCTGCCCAGCGACAACTCGTCGAACGGGACTACACCGGCCCGGCTCGTCTCTCGGGTTCGGCCGGCACCGGCAAGACCATCGTGGCGCTCCATCGGGCAGTGCATTTGGCGCGCGCACATCCGGAGAGCCGCGTGCTGCTCGCGACCTTCTCGGATGCGCTGGCCGGCGCGTTACGGACGCGTCTCAGGCGCCTCATCGGGAACGAGCCGAAGATCGCCGAGCGTCTCGAAGTGCATTCGATGAGCGACATCGGTCGGCGTCTCTACACGGCGAATGTCGGCCGCCTCAACTTGGCGGCGGACGAAGAGACACGGGCACTGCTCCGGCAAGCGGCAGCCGAGGTCGAAGGCCATCGTTTCGGTGCGCACTTTCTCTGGACGGAATGGAGCGTTGTGGTCGACGCCTGGCAGCTCGCGAGTTGGGAGGACTATCGCGACGTGCAGCGGCTCGGCCGCAAGACCCGCTTGGCCGAGAAGCAGCGGGAGTTGCTCTGGTCGATCTTCTTGCGGGTCCGGTCTGCGCTCGCCGAACACGGGAAACTGACGGAGCCCGGCATGTTCGCGCGGGTGGCGGCGAAGATGACAGAGGCAGCGCATCCCCCGTTCGACTTCTGCGTGATCGATGAGGCGCAGGATGTCGGCGTCCCAGAGTTGCGGTTTCTGGCGGCCCTCGGTGGGAGCCGGCCGAACAGCTTGTTCTTTGCCGGTGATCTCGGACAGCGGATCTTCCAGACGCCGTTCTCCTGGAGGGCGCTCGGCGTCGACGTGCGCGGGCGATCCCATACGCTGCGGATCAACTACCGTACGTCGCATCAGATCCGGCGTCAGGCCGACCGCCTCTTGCCGGCCGAGCTGGCAGACGTCGACGGCGATGCGGAGCATCGAGGAGCGACGGTCTCGGTGTTCAACGGACCGGCACCCGAAGTCAGGACGTTCGATTCGCCGGAGGACGAGACGGAGGCCATCGCGGACTGGCTTCGAGCACGACGGGACGAGGGCTACGCGCCGCAAGCTATCGGCGTCTTCGTCAGGTCGTCGGAGCAGATCGAGCGAGCGCTCTCCGCTGTGCAGGCGGCGGATATGCGGGCTGTGCGGCTCGACGGCGGTTCCGGCGGCGTGTCCGGATCGGTCGCGGTCGGCACGATGCACCTCGCCAAGGGGCTGGAGTTCAGGGCGGTCGCGGTAGCCGCCTGCGACGACGAGGTCATTCCGCTACAGACCCGGATCGAACGCGTTGGCGATGACGCCGATCTCGAGGAGGTTTACGGCACCGAACGACACCTGCTCTACGTCGCGTGCACCCGTGCACGCGACCGGCTACTGGTGACCGGCGTCGATCCTTGCTCGGAGTTTCTGGACGATCTGCGTGCGGGGAATGCCGCTGATGAGCGACACCGTCTTCGAGTCGGTGATTAGCGCAGGTCATTTTCTGGGACGTGTTCGGTACCCTTCGGTTGGCTTTCCGGCGTCTCGTTGCTCTCGCTCCCACTCTTTCGCTGCTTCAGGAGTCGTGAGGCGGCCAACCTTCGTGATGTGGCCGCTGTCCACACCTGACTCTCGTTGGTGATCAGCTTCACGCCTCTCAAGGTCAGTCGTGATTCCAGTGTGCACGATGAAATTGCCGTCCTTGAAATGATACTTGGCTGTGTTCCTCTTCGTCATTGTTTCTCCCTCGATGCCCATCCCGTTCGTCTCTCATGCTACTCCATCGCCAGTCTTGCTACGCACCGGCGCACCTGCACCGGGTCGACGTCGAGGTTCAGCGTTTCGTCGGCCCGGTCCATGATCAATCGGACGGTCTACACGATGGAGCCGGACTTGAAGGACGTGCTGAAGGCACAGTTCCAGGCGTTGGTTGGTCGAGCGCATGTGATCGCCCGTGCGTTGAGTCAGCAGAGCCAGTGGGTGCCTCGGCTCGGGGTGGCGAAGCGGGGAGGACATGACTCATGCGCGTTTACCATTTCGTCTGCAAGCACTACGGTGTGGAGAATCTACGAAAGAGACGCCTGAAGGTCTCGTGTATTGAGAACCTGAACGACCCCTTTGAGTTCCTTGCAGTGAAACTCTCCGACCCGAGTGTTCGACAGGTCTTGCGGAACACAAAGCACCGGTTTGGACGAACCCACGGACTGGTCTGCTTTAGCGAAACGTGGCGAAGCCCACTGATGTGGGCTCACTATGCCGACAAACACAAGGGTGTCTGCCTGGGATTCGACGTTCCCGAAGACTTTGTGCACCCGGTCGTGTATGTTCCTAAGCGAGAATTCCCGCCTCCGCGGAGGGAAATGTTAACTCAGGACTTCGCCCAGGGCCTGTTTCTGAAGAAGTTCTGGCACTGGAGGTACGAAAAAGAACGGCGCGCAGTTGTTCAGCTTCATAAGTGCAAGAGAGATGGCGAGCACTACTTCGTCCGGTTGTCCGACGAACTTGCGCTCAAGCAAGTAATCGTAGGAGCCGAATCTGACATTTCTCGCAACGAGATGGAATCCGCCCTTCGTGAGAGTTGTGGCGTTGAGATGTTCAAGGCGCGGCCGGCCCGTCGGACGTTCAGGCTCGTGAGGCAGCTGCGGAAGGACTTGTGGTAGAGAGAACGACCGGCTTGGTTCCGGATCACATGTCGAAGTAGTCCTCGTCGATCCTCTTGACCTCGTAACGATCCCTGAGCCGCACGCCGACGCCGTGCTCGACCATGAGACGCGCCAGTTCCTCCCCGTCGATCAAGACGATCCGCTTCGGACTGCGCGCCACGCAGTGCTTCGCGGCGTCCGTGAATCTGGACGTAGTGACGAATACGCCCTTGGTCGTGCCCGCTGCGTCGATGGCCCCCGCAAAGTTCCGCAGTTCGGCTTCACCGACGGTCTTTCCGTCGGCGTACTTCTTTGCCTGAACGTAGACTTCATCCAGTCCCAGCTTGTCCTCCCGGATCGTTCCGTCGATCCCACCGTCGCCGGCGCCGCCGGTGACGCGGCCCATGGAAGCATCACCTCCGCCGTAGCCCATTTTGATTCAGAAGACCTACGACGATTTGCTCCAGGAATGCCGGCGGGGCTTCAAGAACGCGGCGCAGGACCTCAGCTTGTAAGGCCTCCTTCAACTGATTCACGGCCCGAGCCAGACTCGGACGGCCCACCCCGCCCGCGTAGAACTTCGCGCACGCGCTCTCGACAAAGTCGTCGAGGCCCGCCTCGTCAAGAACACGATTCAATCGCTCGTAGAACGGGTCTCTTCCGCCTCGCGGCAGGTCGACGCTAGCCGCCCACATCGACGGCATCGCGTTTTGGTTCAGCGACACCGACTACGACGAGGAGAGCTTCGTCGTCCGGTACGCCTACTTCCTCGCTGCGAACGACCCCTACAAGGCGCTCAAGGCCGAGATCAACGCCGACGCGTGGTCGTTCGCTCCACAGCGACATCTGGCGTCCGTTCGGCCGCCCCGAGTCGGGCCGCATCGCCGTCCAGGTCATCAATCACCTCGGCGACGAGGTGATGAAGGTGTTCCGAGTCCGAGCGGCCGCCGGCATCGGCTATCTTTGTGACATGGCGATGCGGGATGATCCTGTCGTGGCTGAAGTGCTTGCGATACGCGACAAGTTCGCTGCGGAGTGCGGCAACGACGTCAAGGAGATCTTCCGACGCATCCGGAAACGGGAGGCCGAGTCCGGTATCGAGTACGTGAGCTACCCACCGCGGCGGGTCGCGCGCGGGCAGGAAGCGGAGGAACCACCGTCAGGCGACGGTGCACAGCGGGGTGAGCATGGTACTTGAGACGACCGCGAAGGTTCCGGTCGAGCGGCTGCGGCTGGACCGGGGGAATCCGCGGCTGGTCGGCGAGGCAACGGATGCGTCCGACGAATGGATCATCGCGCGGCTCTATCGGTCGGCGGAGCTCGACGAGCTCCTGCAGTCAATCTCCGCCAACGGCTACCTCGACATCGAGCCCCTCGTCGTGATGGAAGACGACGCCGACGATGACGCGCTGATTGTCTTGGAGGGCAACCGGCGGCTTGCAACGCTGCGTCTCCTGCGGGAACCGGCCCTGGTGCGAAGGATCGCAGCCGCTGAGAGCACGCGTATCACCGTTCCGGAGATCGACGACGGGGTCCAGCAGACGCTCGACGAGGTTTCCGTGTATCCCGTCGCAAGCCGGCAACGGGCTCGCGCCTTCATCGGCTTCAAGCACATCAACGGTCCGCAGAAATGGGACGCCTACGCGAAGGCTCGGTTTGCGGCGGACTGGTACCAGAAAGGCCGCGAGAATGGGATCGGCCTGGAACAGATAGCGCAGGCCATCGGCGATAGGCACGACACGATCAAACGCATGGTGTCGGCCATCTACGTGCTGGACCAGGCGCGAGAGCAAGGGCTGTTCGATATCGAGGACCGATACCCTCCGAAGTTCGGTTTCTCACATCTGTACACGGCGCTCTCGCGCTCTCAGTACATGGACTACCTGGGTCTGGAAGCCGCGTGGTCGCGCCATGATCCGACGCCGGATCAGGTCCCGCGGGACAGACTCCCTCGGCTGAAGCAGGTGCTGGTCTGGATATACGGCTCGAAGGCCGACGACGTGGCGCCGGTCGTCCAAAAGCAGAACCCTGACATCAAGCGTCTCGGTGAAGTGCTCGTCCACGCCGAGTCGCTACACGTCCTGAAGCAGACGGGCGATCTGGACGAGGCGCACGCAAGCACAGAATCCGTGGACACGCGGTTCACGGCGTCGCTGCTCCGCGCGCGGGAGGCTATCGGGGACGCAGCCGGCTCGCTGCGAGCCTACGACGGGCGGGACCAGTCACTCCTTGACATCGCGGAGGACATCAAGGAGACGGCCGAAGCCGTGCATGCGCGCATGGCGAAGAAGCGCCGGCACGCACGTTCGTCGGACTGATGCTCGCCCTTTACCTGCCCACGGACGCGGTAACCGGCTCTTCGATCGACGTCGATCTGGCCGCCGACTATCTTGAGCTCACCGCCTTCTTCGCCGCCGACAGTACAGCTCGAACGTCCGACCTCGCGAACGCAGCCTCTCTCGGCGCAGCCGAAGATCACGTCGACGTGCAGGCCGAGATGTTCGACGGCGAGGAGGAAATCGTATGCAGCGCCGCGTCCCGGATCCAGACGCGGCGGGACGCACTCGGCACGGCGTATCCGTTCGTGCTCGATGGTCGCGGCGATGTTCTGACCTGCGAGTTGAATGAGGAGTCGTTCGGGCAGACCGCGTATGTGCTCAGCCTCGTGCTGTCCAATCTGCGGGCAGTGACGCCGATACTCGAGGGTTCGGACCTGCATCCAGGCGATGCCGAGGTGCCACGTCTGCGGGAGTACTTCCAGTTCTTCGCAACTGCGGCCATGGCGGCGGAGGTGCAGGGGCATGCGTGGTCATTCGGGTTTCCGCGGCCGGACCGTTCTCCGTTTCTCCACAAACTGGAGCAGATCTGGCTGCAGCTCGGCGACGGTCGCGTTGAGGCGCAGGCCGGCGTGCCCCGGCTGCCGAAGGACGATCAGGTCGATGTCTTTGCCGCCCGCCCGCACCTCGATCGGCTGCCGGGCTTCCCGCTCGCCGCCGCGCAGGTCGCGACGGGCCGGAACGCAAGGGAGAAGTCGCTGAAGGGGCATCTGGGTGCGTTCAAGAGCCGATGGTTCGGGACGCAGCCGGTGACCGAATTCATCCCCTATATGGTTGTACCGTTCGCAACGGCCGACAATCAGTTCGTGGACGATGTTCGCGTGATGGGCAACGTGCTGCACCGGTTGCGGGTTCCGCGTCGCGTGGAGGAGGCCGCGGGGTTGGTTGACGCAGGCGTTGCGATCGAAGGGTACGATCGGCTGGCGGAGGCCGCGCGCTGGGTCTCGGACTATCGCAGCCGGACGGGAGCGGCGGCATGAGGCATAGATTCCATTCGATCTGTCCGTACTTCGCGATGTTCCCTGAGACGTTCGTCGAGAAGCACCTTGTCGCGAGTCCGCACGACGGGGTCGTCTTTGACCCGTACAGCGGGCGAGGAACCACCGTGTTTCAGGCGCTGTTGCAGGGACGGGAGTCGGCCGGCGCGGACCTGAATCCAGTGGCAGTGTGTATCTCCGGCGCGAAGGGTGATCCGCCCGCGCTGTCGGGCGCCCGGGCGCGCCTGGGCGAGCTTCGTCGCGGATGCGGCGAGCCGAACGACGGCGCGTGGCAGGGGGATCTCGGTCGGTTCTTCGAACTCTGCTTCCATCGGGAAACGCTGTTGCAGGTGCGCTATCTGCGTTCCGTCCTGGACTGGCGCAATCGGAAGGACGATCGTTTCATTGCGGCGCTATGCCTCGGGGCGCTGCACGGCGAATCCCACCGATCACCCAACTGCTTCAGTAACCGCATGCCGCGAACGATCAGCACCAAACCCGACTACTCGGTTCGGTGGTGGACTGAGCGGGAGTACAAGCCTCCGCCGCGGGATGTCTTCGAAATCCTCGAAAGGATGCTCGATTACCGCTTTCGGACCCGACCTCCGGATGGTTCCGCTGTGGTCGTTCAAGCGGACGCTCGCCGGGTTTCTGCAGCGTTCCCCTCCCTTGAGGGCCGTGTCACCGACGTAATCACCTCGCCGCCGTACCTCGACACCACGAACTACCGGGAGGACCAGTGGCTGCGCCTCTGGTTTCTGGGCGGCGAGCCGCTCGTGCCCCGCGGTCGCGGGGATGACCGGCACTACAACCCGGAGAACTACTGGACGTTCATCCAGGCGTCGATGCGGGGGCTGGCGCCTCTGCTGGCGGCACGCGCACGGCTAGTGATTCGAATCGGCGGACGCCGCTTGCAGAAGTTGGAACTTCGCGCCGGCTTGTTGCAGTCGCTCACTCTTGGTCTGGGGCGCGACGTTCAACTCGTCGACGATGGCGTGACGACCGAAGTCGGCAAGACGCAGGCGAACGTGTTTCGCGGCTCGAAGGTGTCGCGCTTCGAGGAGCACGACTTCTGCTTTGCCTTGTAGACGCTGCGCGAATGGCCGGTGGGTCTGACTCGGCGCGATGACAAGCGCAACGGAGTGGCCAATGACTGACAGGAGGGCGCTCGGCTACAGCATCTGCACGCAGGGAGAGAACTGGGAGGATCTGAAGGAGATGGCGAGAGACGCCGTGCGCTGTCACTTCGACAAGGACAGGGCGCCGCGCGTGATCCGGTTGCTTCTCGTTCGGGAGGAGGCCATCGCGGTATGAAGCTGCCCGCGACCTCTCGGGCCGCCGAGGTCGCCCCGCGGCATTCTCGGTCCGCCCAGGCAGGCAGGCAGATGTGCTGCTCCGCTCCTGCGATACGCTGAAACTGTGAGGCTTTGCCGATGAGGAACATCACGGTGTCGGTGGACGACGACACGTATCGGCAGTCCCGCATTCGCGCTGCGGAGTTGGACACCTCCGTGTCGGCACTCGTGCGGGACTTCCTCGAACGTCTCGTTCGGGACGGTTCCGACGAAAGCGGTGCGCGCGGGCCGGACGCGGAGACCGAGGGCGAACGCCGAGGGCGGTTGTTGGACGAGATCTTCGAAGATATCTGCGCGACCCGTAGCGGATTCAGGGCGGCCGACAATCTCAGTCGCGAAGCTCTGCACGACCGGCGTTCGGTTCGTTGACATCAACGTCCTGATCTACGCCGCGAGTCCGTCCGCCGAGGATGCCGAGAAGCGGCGCAGGGCGTAGCGCCTACTGCGGGAAGGCGGCCTGGCCGTGTCGGTCCACGTGCTTCAGGAGCGCTACTGACAGGTCACCCGAGCCATCCGCGCGGACCCGCTCAGTCCTTCGCAGGCGCTGCGGGGTCATCGAGTCCATTCGCGCTCAGTACCGTTGCCGCAAGTCCCCGCCGCTTGATGTAGTACGGATACGTACCATATTGATGAATGATGCACACCGGCGGCGCGGGTGAGATCGCTTTCGCCGGCGTGAATCGTGGCCATTGGTAAACCGACATGGATTTCGCTTACCCGGCACATCTGAAACGCGAACTCGACGGTCGCTATACGGTAACGTTCCCGGACCTGCCGGATGCAATCACGCAGGGCGAGGATCGAGACGATGCCCTTGCGATGGCCGCCGATTGTCTTGCGGAAACCATCGGCGCACGCATCGTGGACCGCGCTGAGATTCCCGCACCGAGTCCTTTGGAGTCGGGACAGGTGCTTGTTGCGGTCCCGGTTCACGTCGCGGTCAAGGGGGCGCTCTACGTCGCAATGCAGGAAGAAGGCGCTGAGGGCCTACGACGAGGTGGTCCGCCGCTTCGGAGAGAGCGCGTCGCCAGCGCTCGGTGTGAAGGTCAAGGACGCGCTGCTGAGGCGAGCAGAGATTGAGATCGAGAACCGGCAGTACGAGAAGGCCGCCGAAACGGCCGGACTGTTGGTCGAACGACGGGACAGAGGATCGCCGGCACAGCGACTGCGGGGCCACCTGATTCGGGCCAAAGCGCTCATCGGTCTCGGTGATCAGTCAGCGTGCGAGCGCGACGTCGAGGCCGTCCTTGCGCTTCCGGAGTTGCGTTCCAATTCAGGCGTCGCCGGCCGCCGATCTCCTGTTGCCCCTGACTACGGCTCTGGAGCGCGAGCTTGGACGCGAGCCCCGAGTGGCGCGCGAAGTCGATGAAGTGGCTCGGGACATCCGAGAGAGGCTGGCCACGTTGAGAGCGAGCCGGTGCCGGCCCGGACGCTGTTCGATTACCTGGAGGGCGGCGAGTCGCTCGAAGAGTTCCTCGACCAATTCCCGTCGGTGACCAGGGCGCAGGCCCTTGCGGTTCTCGCCAGCGCCCGGGACTCCGTCCTGACTCGTGCGCGCTCTGCTTGACGAGAGTCTGCCACCAGGCTCGCCCTCAATCCGCCTCGTCGGCCAGTTTCCGCAACGGCTCCCCGGTAAGCCGCCAGACAGTCCACTCCTCCATCGGCACCGCGCCAGCCCGCCGGTAGGTAGCCTGCGCCAGCTCGTTCCAGTCAAGGACGGACCACTCGAACCGGCCGCAGCCGCTGTCGACGGCGATGCGGGCAAGGTGCACGAGCAGCCGCCGGCCGTAGCCGTTGCCGCGGTGCGCCGGGCGGCCGCAGAGGTGTTCCAGGTACAGGCCGGGGCGCGCGAGGAAGGTCGAGAAGGTGCGGAAGTAGAGGGCGAAACCGACCGATTCGTCGCCGACGCGGGCGACTACCGCCTCGGCGTGCGGCGTGTCGCTGAAGAGCGCGACATGGATCAGTTCCTCTGTCGCTACGACCGCGTCCAGGAGCTTCTCGTACTCGGCCAGCTCCCGGATGAGCGCGAGGATGAGCGGGACGTCGGCGGGCGCGGCTTGGTCTTCGACGAGGCCACGCAGGCCGCGCGTGGATCGGTGGCGCGAGCTTCCGGATCCGAACTCCTGGAAGGTGACGCCGGAGACGGCGGGGCTTCTGAAGCACAGGCGCGGCCATCAGTCGGACCCTGGACGACTTTGAGACAATCCACAATGCGTGCTTCGACCGTGGCTTTCGAAGGGATGCGTCATGAAGCTTCACTACTACCCCGAAACCGACAGTCTGTACTTCGAGCTCAAGGCCGGCCCTGGCGTGGAAACACGTGAAGTGTCCGCCGGGATCAACGTCGATCTCGACGCCGAGGGAAACGTCGTGGGGTTCGATATCGACGGCGCCGCCGCGAAGCACGATCTGGCCACGGTCGAAACCCGCGCCTTGCCCGTACGCTCCTATAGGGCCGTCTGAGCGTCCGTGGTCCTGCCCGCATGCCCAAGAGGCCGTCCCACAAGATCGTCGCGACTCTGAAGCACGAGGAGGCGTCGCGCAAGAACACCCCGACGGCCGAGCTCCGGTCGGTGATGGACCGGTCCGCGCAGAGCCCCGTCCAGGTCGCCTACGAACGGCGCAACCGCTCTTACCCGACCACCGGGGAGGTCCGCAGCGACGGTGCCGACTGCATCACCGTAGAAGGATTCAGGAGCATCAAGTGCATCGAGCGCTTGCCTCTGACGCCAATCCCTGTCCCTAAAGCACGCCGATTGCTACGCTCTGATCCGGCGGACCGTCCAGCTTGTTGCGCCCTTCTTCGATGATTTCCGCCTGGAGCCGCTGGCCCTCAACGAAGACACGATTCGTCTCGAATGGAAACATCAAACGTCGGACGCTTACTTCGCTGCATCGTCCCTTTCCGATGGTTCGCTTCGGTTCAGGACCCAGGTCGTGTAGGCGACCCAGTCGCCGCTGCTACTGGATCACTTCCGACCGGAGGACGTCCTCGTGGCTAAACGTGCGGGAGGGCAGACACAATTCACCCGGCTTGACGGCGCCGCGCTGGAGACGTGGCTGGAGGACTACAGCCTCGGTCAACTGTGGGAGAAGAACCAGTTCGGCGGACGGTCAATGCGTGAAGATCACGAGAACGGGCCCGTGCCGTGAGCCGGTTGCTGCTGCACGTGGAGGGACAGACCGAGGAGACGTGCGTCAACGAAGAGCCGAGCGTCAACTGCCAGGAACGCACCCACGAGGAATTGCGGCAGAGCCTTGCCGATGCTCTTGCTGAGGCGCTCGAGTTCAATCGACGGGATGCTCTGGCCGCAGCCGGTGATGACTATCGAGACGAGAAGGTCGTCGTTTGCATGAGGCGGAGTGCACTGTTGCGATTCACGCCTACTCAGCGCGAACGATCCCTTGCAAGGCGCTCAAGATAACGGCATCGGCTATCGTTGTGACATGGCGATGCGCGGAGAGCTTGTTGCGGGCGCGGGCCGCGAGAGCTTGGGGAGCGGATGACTGGGAACTCCAGCCCGTCTTCGCAAGCCGATCGCGGTCGGAACTGGTGCTACCCAGGGGCCCGATGGTGGAAGTTCGATCTCCACGCCCACACGCCCGCGTCCAGCGACTACGGCAAGGGTGCGGGACAAACCGCAGTTCGCAAGATCTCGCCGGAGGAATGGTTGCTCGCCTTCATGCGGGCGGGCATCGATTGCGTGGCGGTCACGGACCACAACTCCGGAGACTGGATCGACAGGCTCAAGAATGCACTCCGCGAACTGGAGACCAAGAATCACCCGGATTTCCGACCGTTGCGTCTATTTCCTGGAGTGGAGATCACGGCGAGCACCGGGACTCACGTGCTGGCGATACTGGACATGGACAGGACTTCTGCCGATATAGCGACGTTGCTCGGTGACGTCGGATATCGGGGAACACGGGGCGCGTGCGACACGGTGGCCGAGGCCGACCCGCGAGGCGTCACCGAGGCGATTACCAAGGCGGGGGGCATACCGATTCTCGCGCACGTCGACCGACCCTCGGGTGCGTGGAAACTTCAGGGAAACGTGCTCATGCCATTGCTCGACACACCGGGGCTGTTCGCCATGGAGGTCCTCGATCGCGGGTCCGCGAAGCCAGATCTGTATCGTCAGCGGAAGCTCGCCTGGGCGGAGGTGCTGGGGTCAGACTCGCACCACCCTACCGGCGTTGACGGGACTTGCTTTCCCGGATCGCACTACACGTGGGTGAAGATGGCGGCGCCGTCGTTGGGAGGGCTTCGGCTCGCACTGCTGGACGGCGACGGCTTTTCGATTCGACGTAGCGACGAGTCACAGCCATTCGCCCCGTGGGTTCTGCCGGAGCATTTCGTTGAAATGATCGAAATCGAAGGCGCGCGGTACATGGGTCACGGCAATCCGGCTACGTTCGCATTCACCCCGTGGCTCAATGCGTTGGTGGGCGGGCGCGGTACAGGCAAGTCCACGGTCCTTCATACACTACGGCTCGTCGCACGACGGGAGCCGGAGTTGATGAATCTGGACGAAGCCAGTGAACCTCGCCGGACCTTTGAGCGGTTCAATCGCGTGCCAACACACCGTATGGACAGAGGAGGATTGGAGACAGCGACGAAGATCCGATGGACCGTGATGCGAGACGGCGTGCGACACCGCATCGAATGGAGCGGCGGCGGGAACGACGTGATGGTAGAAGAGCAGCAGGAGGACGGCTGGAAGCCCTCGTCCGTTCAGGGCGTCACACCGGATCGGTTCCCGCTCCGGCTGTTCAGCCAGGGGCAGATCGCCGCGCTCTCGGGGGAGAACCAGCAGGCGTTGATGCACTTGATCGACCAGGCGGCGGGCGTGGACGCGCACCGAGAGAACCTGAACGCGGCGCGAGACGCTTTTCTCGCATCGCGGGCCAAGATCCGCGAACTAGAAGGAATGCTGGGCCAGCGAAACAACGTCGCTGTCCGTCAGCAGGACGTCGAACGCAAGTTGAAGCGTTTCGAGGAGGCCGGGCATTCCACTGTCCTGACGACCTACGGTCGCCGTCGGCGTCAGCACGCGGAGGTCGAGCGTCAGCTTGGTGGGGCGACCGCTATCGCCGATCGCGTCGAAGCAACTGCCGCAGGGCTGCAGCCTGAGGACCTGCCCGACGATCTGCTCGATACGAGCGTGGACGAAGAGCGGCGCGTGCTCGAGATCGTGGAAGGCCTCGCGACCGCGGTGCGCAACACCACCGAGAATATGCGGCGCAGTGCGCAAGAGCTGCGCGAGACTGTAGCGGCACGACGCAGGGATTTGAACGAGAGCGCATGGCAAGTGGCTGCGCAGCAAGCGAGCGATGCCTACAACAACCTCGTGGATGCGCTGCGTGCGGAAGGTGTTGCTGACCCGAGTGAGTATGGTCGTCTGGCGCAGGAACGACAGCTCCTCGACAGCGAGACGAAGCGCCTGGAGTCAATGGGCGAAGAACGCAACCAACTGATGGACCGGATGCGTCTGCAGTGGGGGAGAGTCGAGGCAGCGCGCCGCGAAGTGAGTCGCGCCCGGGATGAGTTCCTGGAGCAGACACTGTCTCAGAACGACTTCGTGCGAATCCGCAGCGTGATGTACGGCAACGATCCACGCGCTATCGAACGTTCGCTGCGTGAGGCCCTCGATGTCCTGGACGATCGGTTCACGGGCGACATCCTCGTCATGGAGAACGACCGACCGACGGGCGGCATCGTGGCGGATCTCCTCAAGAAGCTGCCCGACGATCCCTCGCAACGCGCGACGGAGCTCGGGCAGCGCATCGCGACGCTCAAGGACCGGCTGACGCGCGCGTGCAAAGGCAACGGCGACTTCGGCGGCCACTTCAACAACCATCTCGCGCGGGAGTCAGAGCGAAAGCCGGAGTTGCTCGACAACCTCCTGACCTGGTTCCCCGAGGACGGCCTGAGCGTTGAATACAGCCGGGCGGGTGATGGGCAGGACTTTCGCCCCATCACCCAGGCATCGGCCGGCCAGCGTTCAGCCGCGATGCTGGCCTTCCTCCTCGCACATGGCAGCGAGCCGCTCGTGCTGGATCAGCCTGAGGACGATCTGGACAACCACCTGATCTATGACCTGATCGTGCGGCAGATCCGGGAGAACAAGGTCCGACGGCAAATCATCGTCGTGACGCACAACCCCAACATCGTGGTGAACGGCGACGCCGAGATGTTGCACGCTCTGGACTTTGTTCACGGGCAGTGCCGGGTCATCCAGAAGGGATCCCTGCAGGACGCAGCGATGCGGGAAGAGATCTGCCGGGTGATGGAGGGTGGCCGCGAGGCGTTCGGACGCCGGTACCGCCGGTTGGGACGGGAGCCGGCTGGTGTTTGACAGTCGGAAGGAGCTGCTCGACAAGATCCGATTGGGTGAGGACTCGTTCCTCGAATGCAAGGAGGTTCGCTTCACAGGCGATCGCGTCTCCGAACCGCGGCGGGAGTCACTGGCCGACGAGCTGGCTGCCTTCGCCAACAGTCGTGGGGGCGTCCTGATTCTGGGCATCGAAGACCGCACGCGTGAGGTGCTGGGGATTCCCCTCCACTGCCTCGACACGGTCGAGCGCTTCGTCCACGAGTTGTGTCACGACTCGGTGGAACCACCCCTCACCGCCGCTATCGAGCGACTGGAACTTCCCACGACCACGGGCGAAGACGTGCCGGTCATCAGGATCGACGTGCCACGCAGTCTCTTCGTGCACCGGAGCCCCGGAGGCTACCTGTACCGCGTCGGCAGCGCACGACGCGTCATGTCTCCCGAGTATCTGGCGCGGCTATTCCAGCAGCGTAGCCAGACGCGGCTCATCCGCTTTGATGAGCAGATCGTGTCCAACGCCCGGATCGACGACTTGGACGCGGATCTCTGGGAGCGCTTTAGGGGGCCCCGCTCCGATGAGGATCGGGAGACGTTTCTGGCAAAGCTTGGCTTGGCGCGCCGGGATGACGACGGCATGGCGCGACCCACCGTAGCTGGCGTGCTCATCGGGACGCGCGACCCGCGCCGCTGGCTGCCGAACGCCTACGTGCAGGCCGTCGCCTACCGGGGTGATGCGATTCGGCCGGACGCAACGGGGGCGCCCTACCAGCTTGATGCCGCCGACATCACCGGGCCGCTGGATGCTCAGATTGAGGGTGCGTGCCGTTTCGTCACGAGAAACATGAAGGTGGCGGCGGTCAAGGACCTCGGGCGCAGGGACATCCCGTGTTTCGACATGACGGCTGTGTTCGAAGCCGTCGTCAATGCTGTCGCCCATCGAGACTACGCGATTCACGGGGCCAAAGTCAGATTGCAGTTGTTCGAGAATCGGCTGGAGCTCCACTCTCCCGGTGCGATCCCGAACGGAATGACGGTCGAGAATCTCGCCTACTTGCAGTCCACCCGCAACGACGTTGTCATGAGCCTGCTGGCAAGGTGCGCGGTGCCGGCCGAGGTTCCCTGGCTCGGCACCGACCGCCGCGCCCTCACGGACCGGCGCGGCGAGGGCGTGCGCCTGATCCTGGAGAACAGTGAACAACTGTCCGGGAGAACGCCGGAATATCGCCTTGTCGACGAAGCAGAACTCATGCTCACGATCTACGCGGCCGGGGAATGATGAGCCGCGCCGCGTCGCGTCTCAGGACGGCACAGCAGAGCAAACAGCGGGGAAGGAGCCTACCGCGACGACCATCGACCCTGAGTGACGCAGTTCCGGATCGCAACGAAACCTCGGCAGGATCAGTGCGGCCTGGGCGTTCACTGGACCAGAGTGCCGGGCTGCCTGCTATTTCGCGTATCGTTCGATGGCGGGCGAGCATGTGCATGACCGGCTTCCGGTTCGAGAGGTAACGACATGGCGGATTGGACAACGTGCCCTGCGGTGGAGAGCGTACCGGGAAGGCTCAGCGGCGCGTGGGTATTCAAGGACAGCCGGGTGCCCGTATCGAGCCTGTTCGCGAACCTGGCGGAAGGCGCAACCGTAGAGGCAGGTCAAGGCGGTCCTGGAACACGAAGTCAAGCATCTGGACTCCAGAGTCGAGCATGGGAATCCGTAGGCCGAGCCGATGGCGCACCTGGACCGGATCACGATTGAGCCCGGAAAGCGCGGCGATGAGCCCTGCATCCGCGGCTTGCGCATGACGGTCTCCGACGTGCTCGACTACCTGGCGTCCGGCATATCCGAGGGCGACATTCTGCGGGACTTCCCCGACCTGGAACGCGAGGACATTCGCGCCTGTCTTGCGTTCGCCGCCGGCGGGGAGCTGGCCGACGTACCGACTGTCTCGGAGTCGATCGTTCACAGCGACCCGGAGATTTCCGGTGGCACGCCAGTATTTCGTGGTACTCGGGTGCCGGCCCGGACGCTGTTCGATTACCTGGAGGGCGGCGAGTCGCTTGAAGAGTTCCTCGACCAATTCCCGTCAGTGACCAGGGCGCAGGCCCTTGCGGCTCTCGCCAGCGCCCGGGATTCCGTGCTGACTTGTTCGCGTTGTTTGACGAGGGTTGGCGCGGGCCCCGACTTCGTGCACGATCCGGTTGAGCTTGGCAGCCGCCTTGATTGTGAACGCGCGACGCCGTCAATCCCCCTCGTCGGCCAGCCTCCGCAACGCCTCCCCGGTCAGCCGCCAGACGGTCCACTCATCCATCGGCACCGCGCCGGCTCGCCGGTAGGTGCCCTGCGCCAGCTCGTTCCAGTCGAGAACGGACCACTCGAACCGGCCGCAGCCGCGCTCGACCGCGATGCGGGCGAGGTGCACGAGCAGCCGGCGGCCGTAGCCGTTTCCGCGGTGCGCCGGCCGGACGTAGAGGTCCTCCAGGTAGAGGCCGGGGCGCGCGAGGAAGGTCGAGAAGGTGTGGAAGTAGAGGGCGAAGCCGACGGGTTCGTCGCCGACGCGGGCGACCACCGCCTCGGCGTGCGGCGAGTCGCCGAAGAGCGCGTCGTGGATCATTTGGTCGGTCGCCACGACGTCGTCCAGAAGCGCTTCGTACTCGGCCAGCTCCCGGATGAGCGCGAGGATGAGCGGGACGTCGGCCGGCGTCGCCGGGTCGATCCGGAAGGTCGCCGGGTCGTTACGGCGGGTTGCGTCAGGCTGGGCCATGGCGGTCAGTTTCCTCAGGCGGACAGGCGGTCGGGCTCCTCAGGCGGTCACGCGGTCGAACGCCTGTTCGATGTCGGCGATGAGATCCTCGGCCGCCTCGATGCCGACGGAAAAGCGCACGAGGTCGTCGGGAACAGGGGAGCCCGGCCCCTCCGACATCCGGCGCTGCTCGGCGAGGCTCTCGGCGCCGCCGAGCGACGTGGCGTTGTGGAACACGCGGAACGACCGGACGACCTGCGCCGCCGCCGTCGCGCCCCCTGCCATCCGCATGGACACGACGGCTCCGAAGCCCCCGTCCATCTGGCGCGCTGCGATGGCGTGTCCCGGAAAGCCGGGCAGCCCGGGATAGCGCACGTCCGCGACGGCGGGATGGCCGACGAAGTGCTCGGCAATCCGCTGGGCGTTCCGGGCCGACGCCTTGACGCGCAGAACGACGGTCCGCATGCCGCGCAGCAGCAGCCAGCTCTCGAAGGGGCCGAGCACGGCGCCGCGAAACGCCCGCTCGCGGCGGCACGCCCTCCAGAAGTCGTCTTCCTCGGCCGTGACGAGGGCGCCCGCGAGCACGTCGGAGTGGCCGTTGAGCTGCTTGGTCGCGGAGTGCATGACGAGGTCCGCGCCATGCTCGATGGGCCGCGTCAGGACAGGAGTCGGCACCGTGTTGTCCACGCCGAGGCGCGCGCCCGCGGCGTGCGCGATCTCCGCCGCGGCGCGCAGGTCGGTGATGACGCCGCCGGGGTTGGCGGGAGTCTCGGCCCAGACGATGCGCGTCTCGCCCGGGCGGAGCGCCGCGCGCAGGGCGTCCAGGTCGCCGTTCGGCACCAGCTCCAGCTCGAGCCGCTTCCGTTCGTGCTGCATCTCGAGCCAGCGGCGCAGCATCCAGTACATCTCGACCGGCGCAACGACGTGCGCGCCGATCTCCAGGGTCTCGAACGCGCTGATGGCGGCCGATACGCCGGAGCTGAACAGCATCGCGGCGCTCCCGCCCTCCAGCGTGGCGAGCAGCCGCTCGGGCGGTTCGTAGGTCGGATTCTGATCGCGCGTGTAGATGCGCCCCGCCGTCGCCTCACCTTCCGGCGTCCGCTGATACTGCACCGCGGTATGGATGGGCGGGACGAGTCCGCCGGTGGGTGGATCGATCCATCCGCCCGCCTGGGCGGCAATCGTGGAAGGTTGCTGATTGGGAGGAAGCTCGGACATAGGAGCGGGAGTGTATACCGGAGGGAACGGGGCCGATCCAATGCCGGCCTGGAGGGCGGCGAACCAGCTCGGCGAGACTACGCCCGCGCCGGTCCGATGTCGACGGCGATGTCGCGCCACTTGCCCTGGTGGAAGCGGGCGACGCTCAGCGAGGCGCGGGTGACATGGCCCAGCACTATCGCCAGCCAGATGTCGGACGCTTCCAGGCCGGTGGTCGCCTGGAGGTAGGTGCAGAGGCCAATCGGAATGATCACCTGCGAGACGATCGAGATGTAGAGCGGGCTCCGCGTGTCGCCGGTCCCCTGCAGGCCGCCGGTGTAGATGAGCGCGACGGTGACGAAGATGGCGGAAATGGAAAGGTACGCGAGCAGTTGCCGTCCCAGGTCGAACGCCGGCCCGCTGGTCATGCCGAAGACGGCGAGCAGCGGACCTGGAAACGCCAGGAATGCCGCGCCGATCGCAGCCGCGCCACCCACGCCGTAACCGGCGGCGACCACCGCGGCGCGCGTGCTTCGCTCCGGCCGGCCCGCGCCCAGGTTCTGTCCCGCCACCGCCGCCGTGGCGGCCATCAGCCCGACCGACGTCCAGGTGATTAGAGCAAAGAGCTGCGTGTAGCCGACCGCATAGGCGGCCTGGGCCTCGGCGCTCTGGGCGAGCGATCCGACGAACCGGATGAGCAGCAGGCCGGCAATGTTCATCACGATCCCCTGGAAGCCGGTCGGCAGGCCGAAGCGGAACAGCTCGCGGATGATCTGCCAGTCGGGCGCGAACGACATCCGCCAGGAGAAGTGGACGACGAGGCGATCCGAGAAGAGCAGCCAGAGGAAGACCAGCGCGGTCGCACCGGTCGCAATCGCGGTGCCCATCGCCGCCCCGATGGTTCCGAACGCCGGAATCGGACCCAGTCCGCCAATCAGGATGACGTTCAGCACGATGTTGAGCGCGGTCATCACCACGCCCAGGCGGAGCGGCGTCCGGGCATCGCCGGCGGAGCGGAGCGCGCCGCTCATCATGAAGAAGATCAGCATGCCGATGCTGAACACGAACATGATGCGGAGGTAGGGCAGGGCTTCGGACTGGACCTCCGGCGCCGCGTTCACCATCGCGAGCAGCGCCGGCGCCGCGACGTAGCCGATGGGCGCCAGGATCAGCAGCGACATCACGACCGCGGTGAGGAACGCCTGGTAGACGACGCGGTTCACCTTGTCGGAATCGTTGGCGCCGGCGAAGCGGGCGACGAGCACCCCCATCCCGCTGAAGACGGAGGCGACGAAGACGATCACCAGGATGAATATCTGGGTGCTGACGCCGATCGCCGCGTTGCCGATGTGGCCCACGACGTTGCCGACCATCGCCTGGTCGATGATCCCCTGCATCCCGCCAATGACGTTCTGCAGCATGGTGGGCCAGGCGATGCGCCAGACGGCGCGGGGAAGCGGGCCCTCGACGATCGCGCGATCGAAGGTTCGTTTGGGTCGGCCCGTGTCGCTGTCGCTCATCGCGAGGAACTGTCGGTGCGGGCCGCAGTAAGATTAGGTGTCCTACCGTGCCGGTCGATTCCGCGCCACTGTATCAGATCGCCTTGCGCTTTCAGGACGCCGCCCACGCGTCGCGCACGGGGCTGGACGCGCACGCCCTGCTGGCGCCGAAGCCGCTGCGGCACGGCTGGCGGCCGGGCGAGATCCCGGACGATGCCAAGGCCGCCGCCGCGCTCGTGCTGCTGTATTTACAGGACGACGCGCCGCACATTCTGTTGACGGTCCGCGATGGACGGCTTCGCCTCCACGCGGGGCAGGTGTCGTTCCCCGGCGGGCTGGTGGAACCGGGCGAGACGGTGCAGCAGGCGGCGCTGCGCGAGGCGTTCGAGGAAGCCGGCGTCGCTGCCGCGGGCGTCGGTCTCGTGGGGGAGCTGACCCCGATCTACATCAACGTCAGCGGCTACGTGCTCCACCCGGTGGTCGGCGTGGCCGGCCACATGCCAGCCATGCGCCGCGGGGCGGCGGAGGTGGCGCGCCTGCTGCCGGTGCCGCTCGACGAGGTTGCGGATCCGGAGAATCTTCGGCTCGGCGTCCGCTGGCGCCGCGATCAGTGGTTCGACGTGCCGTACTTCGCGTTGCGCAACGAGCGGGTCTGGGGAGCGACGGCCATGGTCCTGGGTGAACTGCTGGCCCTGCTCGGCCTCGGGCCGCGCGATCCATGGTGACCTCCGAGTCCGCGCAGATCGGCACGAAACTGCACGGATCGTCCGATAAGAGAAACCGGAAGCAAGAGGGCTGCATGCGATGACTCAGATGGACCTTCTCGCGCGCCGGGGCGGCCGCGACGAAGTCGTAAGCCTCGACGCCGCGGCGGAGTCGCGCTACCTCAACTACGCGCTGTCGGTCATCACGTCGCGGGCGCTGCCCGACGTGCGCGACGGGTTGAAGCCGGTGCAGCGCCGCATCCTCTACACGATGTGGCAGCAGCGGCTCCGCGCCGATGCGAAGCCGCGGAAGTGCGCGAAGGTGGTGGGCGACGTGATGGGGAGCTACCACCCGCATGGCGACACCGCGATCTACGACACCCTGGTCCGGATGGCGCAGCCGTTCACCCTGCGCGCGCCGCTCATCGACGGATCCGGCAACTTCGGATCGCTGGACGGCGACGGCGCCGCGGCGATGCGCTACACGGAGTGCCGCCTCGCGCCGATCAGCGCCGAGCTGCTGGCCGAGATCGATCGGGACACCGTCCCCTTCCAGCCCAACTACGACGGCACCCGGCAGGAACCGGTCGTGCTGCCGGCGCGGATGCCGAACCTGCTGGTGAACGGCGCCACCGGCATCGCCGTCGGCATGGCGACCAACATCCCGCCCCACAACCTGGGCGAGGTCTCGACGGCGCTCGTGCATCTCGTCGACAACCTCGAACTGACGAGCGCCGAGTTGGCGCGCTGGGTCAAGGGACCTGACTTCCCGACCGGCGGGACGCTGGTGAACACCGCGGACGAGCTACGGCAGATCTACGTGACGGGCGCGGGCACCCTGCGGATCCGGGCGACCTGGGAGCCGGCGCGGGCGCACCGCGGGTCGAAGACGGTCCACATCACGTCGGTGCCCTACGGCGTCAACAAGGCGCAACTGGTCGAGCGGATCGCCGAGGTCGTGATCGGCCGGAAGCTGCCGCATCTGCTCGACGTGAAGGACGTCTCGACCGACGACGTCCGGATCGAGCTGGAGCTGAAGCGGGATGCCGACGAGCGGAAGGTGATGGCGTACCTCTTCCGCCACACGCCGCTGCAGTCCACCTTCCCGGTCAACCTCACGTGCCTCGTGCCGACCGAGCATGCGGGCGTCGGACGCCCCGAGCGGCTCGACCTGAAGGCCGTGCTCAGCCACTTCCTCCACTTCCGTCTGGATGTGGTGACTCTACGGCTGGAGCACGAGCTGGCCGCCCTCACGAAGCGGATCCACCTGCTGGAGGGCTTCACCCTGGTCTTCGACGCGCTGGACGAGATCATCGCGCTGATCCGGCGTTCGGAGGGGAAGGCGGACGCGGCGAAGCGCATCATGGAGCGGTTCCCGCTCGACGCCGAGCAGACCGACGCGATCCTGGAGCTGAAAATCTACCGGCTCGCGCGCCTCGAGATCCTCCTGATCCGGCAGGAACTGAAGGAGAAGCGGACCCGCGCCCACACGATCACGCAACAGCTCCGCGATGAGGACAGCCGCTGGGCGATCGTCCGCGAGGAGCTGGTCGAGATCCGGAAGACCTATGGCGGCCCGAAGCTGAATCCGCGGCTGACCCGGATCGAGGGGCCGGACGCGGACGAGGCGACCTACAGCGCGGACGACCTGATCGTGGACGAGAACGCGGTTGTCCTGGTGTCGCGCGACGGCTGGGTGAAGCGGCAGCGCGAAGTCAAGGACCCGTCGGCGACGCGGCTGCGCGAGGGCGACGCCCTGCTGACCGCCGTGGCCGGCAGCACGCGCGCCGTGATGGTCTGCTTCACCAACTTCGGGACGGCGTACTCGTGCCGCCTGATCGATGTCCCGGCCACCACCGGCTACGGCGAGCCGATCCAGCGCCTCTTCAAGCTGAAGGACGGCGAGCGGGTGGTGTCGGTGCTCAGCCTGGACCCGCGCCTCGCCCCCGGCATCGCGGACGCGCCGGACCAGCCCGAGCCGCGCACGCATGCGGTGGCCGTCACCACCGACGGCTACAGCCTGCGGTTCAGCCTGGCGCCGTTCGCCGAGCCGAGCACGCGGGCGGGCCGCAGGTTCGCGCGGCCGGCGGGGAAGAGCGAGGTCCTGGGGGTCGTCCCCATGAACGGAAACGAAGTGCTGATCGCCGCCACCCGCCAGGGACGCGCCATCCTCTGCCAGGCGCGCGAGGTCAACTTCCTGTCGGGTCCCGGCAAGGGCGTGCGCTTGATCCGGCTGCTGGATGGGGACCAGGTGATCGGATTCGTCGCGTCGTCCGGCGCCCGCGACCTGCTGACGGTCGAGACGGACCGTGGCGCCACCCAGAACATCAGCACCGCGAAGTACGAGGTCGTGGGCCGGGGCGGCAAGGGACGCGAGCTGACGCAGCGGGGCGGTTTCACCCGCGTCGTGCCGCGGCCGGTTACGGTGCCGGCGCTGAACGGAGGCTGACGGGGCGCATGGTAAGCTTCGGATCCCCCCTCCGGACGGACAGGACCGTGGCGCAGTCATATACGGCGAAGGACATCACCGTTCTCGAAGGCCTCGCGCCCGTCCGCAAGCGGCCCGGGATGTACATCGGCGGCGTCGGACCCGCCGGCCTGCACCACCTGGTCTGGGAGATCTTCGACAACGCGGTCGACGAGGCGATGAACGGCCATGCCCGGCAGGTGCGCCTGACGCTGCACGCGAAGGGGTCGGCGATCACGGTGTCGGACGACGGCCGCGGCATCCCGGTGGATCAGCACAAGGGCAGCCGCAAGAGCGCGCTGGAGGTGATCTTCACGACGCTGCACGCCGGCGGGAAGTTCGGGAACGGGTCGTACCGGGCCGCGGGCGGCCTGCACGGCGTCGGGGCCAGCGTCGTGAACGCGCTGTCGGCAGAGCTGGTGGCGGAGTCGAAGCGCGACGGCGCGCTGTGGCGGCAGACGTTCCGGCGCGGCAAGCCGGCCGGGCCGCTCGCCAGGGTGAAGGCGGCGCGCGGCTCCGGCACGACCGTCCGGTTCCGGCCCGACCCGCGCATCTTTCCGAAGACGGCGTTCGACGAGGCGCTGCTCCGGGAGCGGATCGAGATTGCGAGCTACATCCACGGTGGCGTCGAGTTCATCTTCGAGAACGAGGCGCGCGGGACCGAGGAGAAGTTCCGCCACGACGACGGGCTGCCCGACTATCTCGCCCGGATCGTCAAGGAGATGGACGCCGCGCCGGTGCACGACGCCGCGTTCGTCCTCCAGCGCGACCATGCCGAGAGCGGGACGCGCATCGAGGTGGCGCTGCGCTGGACCGAGGCGACCGACGAGCGGTTCCGCAGCTACGTCAACGGCATCCCGACCGGCTCCGGCGGCACCCACGAGACCGGACTGCGCGCGGGACTGGGCAAGGCGGTCCGCAACTTCATCGAGACGCACAACCTCACGCCGAAGGGCGTGGCGCTCACCGCCGACGACATCCGGGAAGGACTGGCCGGGGTGCTCAGCGTCTTCCTGCTGGACCCGCAGTTCCAGGGACAGACCAAGGACCGGCTGAACAACCCCGAGCTGGCCCCGATTGTCGACGGCGCCATCCGTCCCGCACTGGAGCACTGGCTGAACCACAACATCAGCTCGGCCGAGGCCATCGTCGCCCGCATCATCCTGGCCGCGCGGGCGCGGCAGGCGAGCCGCGCCGCGCAGCAGGCGGTCACGCGCAAGAGCGCCACCACCAACCGGCTGAACCTGCCGGGCAAGCTGAGCGACTGCACGGGGAGCGCGCGCGGCGGGAGCGAGCTGTTCATCGTGGAGGGGGACTCCGCCGGCGGGTCGGCGAAGCAGGGGCGCGACCGGACGCGCCAGGCCATCCTCCCACTGCGCGGCAAGGTGCTGAACGTCGAGAGCGCGGCCCCGTCGAAGGTCTTCGAGAACAAGGAGCTGTCCGACCTCGTCACCGCGCTCGGCTGCGGCATCGGCAAGACGTTCGATATCGACCGGCTGCGCTACGACCGCATCATCATCCTGGCCGACGCGGACTCCGACGGGAACCACATCGCGACGCTGCTGCTCACCTTCTTCTACCGTTTCCTCCCCGAATTGATCGCGCACGGCAAGGTCTACCTCGCCCAGCCCCCGCTCTACCGGGTCGACATCGGCAAGGAGACCCACTGGGCGCTCGACGACGCCCACCGCGACGCCATCGTCAACGCCCGCAACAACGGCCGCGGCAACCCCGAGATCACGCGCTTCAAGGGGCTCGGCGAGATGATGCCGAAGGTGCTCTGGGAGACCACGCTCAACCCCGAGACCCGCCGCCTGCTGCGCGTCGCCGTCGACGATCAGCACCGCACCGACCGGGTGATCGCCAACCTCATGGGCAAGGACCCGTCAGCCCGCTTCCGCTTCATCATGGAACGGGCCGACCAGGCCCTCGACCTCGACGTCTAGCGGTCCGCCGGCGTCCACGCCGGCATTCTTACTGGTCCGCCGGCGTCCACGCCGGCATTCCGTCGGTCCGCCGGCCTCCAGACCGGCATTCCGTCGGTCCGCCGGCCTCCAGACCGGCATTCCGTCGGTCCGCCGGCCTCCAGGCCGGCAGTCGGCGAATCGGCGATCGAGTAGCATGAGAATGAACGGATACCCGCGATGACACCCAACGTCGACGAAGCGGCTCTGCTCCGGCGAATCCCGTCGAATCCCGACATCTTCGGCGGAAAGCCCATCATCAGGAATCGGCGCTTGGCGGTCGAACACGTAATTGGCATGCTGGCTGCCGGCGATACGTTCGAGACCTTGCTGGAGGGCTACCCTTGGCTCGAACGTGACGACATCCGAGCCTGCTTCGCATACGCTCGCCCGGCGTGTCGTAAGGCAGCGGGTCGGCAGCCCCGCGTTCCCACAGGCGCCGCACGCCGCTCGCGGTCTCACCCCAGGACGGCATCAGGCTCACCGACGGGCCGAGGCCGCCGGTCCCCGGCGCGAAACGGACGAGCGCACCGAAGCCCCATTCCCGGAGCGTGCCCTTGCGCGCGGTGAGCCAGCGGCCGTAGCTTTCCGCGATCAGGCCTGCCTCGCGATTCCGGTAGCGGAGTCCGCCGCCCAGTTCCAGCCCGGAGCCGGTCTCCCCGTCGCCCCCGTCATGGCGCAGGCCGAACTCCCCCCAGGGAGTCAGCGACACGCCGGAGGCGTACACGTGCTGGCGGTTGACTTCAGTGCCCACCCGCAGCCGCCGCATGTTCATCGTTGGGACCTCGAACGCCTCGGGGGAGCGGGCGACGTCCATCTGCGCAAGTGCCCATTCGCCCTTCAACCTCAACGTCGTCGCACCGCGCGACAGCACCCGGCCGTTCACGCCCACCATGCCCGAGTCCAGCGTGGCGGGGCTCGCATGGACCTCTCCCGCATGCTCGTCCAGGATCACGAGCCGTCCCCAACCGTGGCCGGCGGTTCCCCACACGTCCAGGTCCGGCAAGGCCGACCAGCTCAGATAGGGATGCAAACTGGTCAGCTTCAGCTCGTAGCCGGCGGCGCCGTCCCGGTTCCGGCCAACCCCCTGGTAGTCGAACGAGCCCCGCGACCGCGACACGGAGACGCCGGCCAGAAGGTCGGGGTTGATGCGCGCGTCGGCCCCCGCTTGCCAGCTCGATACGTCGCCGTTCCAGTTGACGCGCCCGGGGCCGCCGCCACCGCTCAGGTTCTGGTAGTCGGCGCACCCCCACGCCGCGAAGCGTCCGCCGCTGTCCTCTTCGTGCGACTGCACCAGGAACAGCGAGTCGTCGAACACCTGCGCCAGCGTCGGTTGGCGCACGCCCGTCGGGTCGCTGCGGCTCGGACGCGGCTCGGCAAGGAACGACAGGCCGGGCCACGGCGTCACGGATCCGCGCCGGGGAGGGGGAATCGCGAGTGCCGCCGTCGCCTTCCTATGCCACCTGGGTGCGCGTGGGCAAACGATATCACGGGCTTCACGGCGCCTCGTAGACGGTCGACTCCAGCGGCGTCAGCCCGAGCAACGCGCCCGCCGCGGCGCCGACGCCACCGAACCACGGGGTGGTGAACGCAACCGCGCCACCGCCCGCCTCGTCGACGAGCATGCCCAGGACGGCGCCGGCCGCGCTGCCGGCGCCCAGGCCCCACATGCTGAACTCACCCGCGCGCGTGCTGACCAGACGCACGCGCTTCACGTCCGACCGCTGCAGCACGGTCGACCGGGTCCCGTTGATCACGGTCAGCGTCTCGGCGTCCGCATCGCGGTAGCGGGCTCGCATCCACCCGCCCGTGTCCAGTTCGACGCGGATGCGGGAACCCGGAGTCAGCACCTGCACGCGTTCCCAGCGCGTCAGGTCCGGAGTGTTGTCGGGAACAGGTTGCGGCAATGTCGCCGGGCGCAGCGTGGCGCAGCCGGTCAGCAGCGTGATCGCCGCCAGCAGGACGGTGAAGCGTGTCGGGGTGCGTGCATGTGTCATGGTTTTGCTCTCCTGTCGGGCGGCGCTCTCAGAACGAGACCCCAACCGCGATGGTTCCCTGAACGAGCGGAAGAAGTCCGAGACGTAGTTCGGGATTCACGAAGATGTGGTCGCTGACATAGGCGCGGAGGCCGATGCCGCCCGTGAAATGGAAACGGTGCTGGACATCCCATTCGAAGGCGTCGATCGGGATGTAGTCGTCGAGGGCCTCGTCGTAGACGTAGCCGACCGGATAGCGCGTGCGGTATTGCGTGGGGCCGGCGCCGACCATCCAGTAGGGGTTGAAACGCCGTCCCGGGAGCAGTTCGTACTCGACGAGGGCGCGCGCGAGCAGCGCGCGGCCCTTGTAGTCGTAGTAAGGGCCGAACTGGTTGACCTTCTGGGCTTCGCCGCCGACGCGAATGTGATCCGTGACCGGGGTCGTAACCGAGAGACCGCCGACGAGGCCATGAGGCGGTGTGTCATCCAGGCCGAAGTTGTAGCCCCACGTGACCCGGACGTCGGGGGCTCGGGTCTGGCCGTTGGCCGGCCACGGGGCCAGGACGGCAAGCGCCAGGGTGCTGGCGACGGCAGACAGGGCGATCGGTGAGCTCCGCATCGGTGTTTCCTCCCCCTGTTTGGTGGTGCGCAAACGAGGGAGGAATCGGCTCACGCCGTCGCGCTACTCAAGGGTGTACTTTGCTAACGATGAGCGGAACATTGCGTTTCTCTTTGTCGAACTACATCAAGGGAGTCGCGGAGGGTTGGCCGGAAACGGACATCTATCGGATGGTCGTGCACGGCTTGCCGCGGGGATTCCATGCCTGTAGCGAGGCGGAGCAAAGGGAAGCGCTGGCGGAGCGGGTGCCACTGACGCACACCAAGTGGGACGCGCTCCTGGCCGCGGTGGTGGAGCACGTGGCGCGACTTCACGGGCACGAACCGCCGGCATGGGTGGACGAGCCGGAACGGTTCCTCGACAGGACCTGGGTCGTGTCACCTATCCGGTCGATTCGGATGAACGCGTTGGTATTCGCGCCGGGCGCGTTCCTGCGGCACGGGGCGCTACCAGACCCGCGTGATCTCGACAGCCGGGGTGGAGAACGGCATAAGTGGGTTCCTTGATCGCGAGCGAATCCTCGGTCTCTTCAAGGAGCTTTCGGAGGAGCTAGTGCCGGCCTGGAGGCCGGCGGACCGTGGGAACCGTGCCGGCCTGGAGGCCGGCGGACCGTGGGAACCGTGCCGGCCTGGAGGCCGGCGGACCAATGCGGGAGCACCAAGGCCGGCCTGGAGGCCGGCGGACCAAGGCCGGGGCAGCGGCTAGGGCTCGCGGCAGTGCGTGGAGATGAAGGCTCGCGCCTCGTCGCGCAGGCGCACGATCTCCGACCAGTCGGTTCCCCGCGGGTGTAGCGGCTCTCCGAACGTGACGGTGATGCGGGCGGGTCGAAGCAGCAGCGTGTTGGCGGGCCAGATGTAGCGGGTGCCGTGGATGGCGACGGGGACGATGGGGCAGCCGGCGTCGACGGCGGCGCGGAAGGCGCCGAGCCGGAAGGGGAGGAGGCGCGGCGCCCGCTCGAAGGTTCCCTCGGGGAAGACGAAGAGCGCCTCGCCCGCGTCGAGCGGCCCGCGGATGGTGCCCGCATCCTCGATGCGCTGGGCCTGATCCGTCTTGTGCAGGCGGATGTGGCCGCCCTTGCGGATCGCGGGGCCGACCACCGGATAGCGCGCTAGCTTGGCCTTGGCCGCGAAACGGGCGGGGACCGGCAGAGTCGCCATCATCACCGGCGGATCGAGGAAGCTGGCGTGATTGGCGACGAAGACGACGGGCGGCTCGATCCGTCCGCTTTCCGGCATCACCACGTCGATCGGGCATCGCGTGAGCGCCATTACGAAACGCGTCCAGCGGCCGATGAGCGCATCCGATGGCCGGCTGCGGGGCCAGAACCGCAGGAGCACCGAAGCGGGGATGGCGGTGCCGAACACGAGCGTGTAGGCATAGCCGGAAAAAAGGATGTGTCCCGCGCGTCCGGCTACCCGGCCTACCATCGCGCCCGCCGCCCCGGCCCCGAGGCGGATCCACTGAGCCACCATGTTGGAGCGGCCCCGGTCGATGGCTCCGCTGAGCCAGGCGTCGCGCGTTGCGCCGCGGCGAATCTTGCCGCTCGACGTCTTGAGGACCGATCCCGGCGGCGCCAGCACAATCCGATCCGGGGCGACGCCCATCGCGCCGGTGATCGCCCGGTTCACTGCCTGGCGGAGTGTGGTTCGCGCCTTGGCATCGGTTACGCGAGTCTCTGCGACGACGATGAACTGTTCGGTTCCCCGTGCCTCATCGCGCACGCCGAAGGCGGCGACGCAGCCGGCGCGGATGCCGTCGACGGCGCTGGCCAGCTCTTCTGCTTCGGGCGGCGCGAGGTTGCGGCCGGCCTTGATGATCAGGTCCTTCGAACGGCCGGTGATGAAGAGATCGCCGTCCGCGATGTAGCCGACGTCGCCCGTCTCGAGCCAGCCGTCGTCGCCGATCAGCGTGCTGGTCGCCTCCGGGTTGCGGAAGTAGCCCCGTGTTGCCGATGGGCCGCGGAATCGGATTCGGCCGCGGCGGCGTTCCGGCACCCGGGCGTTCGCGTCGTCGACCACCGCCATGTCGTGGCCTGCCAGCACCCGGCCGCACGAGACGAACTCCAGCGCGTGGGCGTCGTCCGCTGCCGCCGCTGCCGCCTCGCCTGACAACTCGTAGCGTTCCCGGTCGATCCGATCGATCCGGAACGGCGTTCCAACCGTCGGCGTGGCGAGTCCGACCGTGCATTCGGCAAGGCCGTAGACGGGCAGGATCGCCGTCGGATCGAGTCCGTACGGTGCGAACCGCTCGTTGAAGCGTCGCAGCGTGTCGGGCGAGACCGCCTCGGATCCGTTGAGCAGGGTGCGTACCGAGCGCAGATCCAGTCCGTCCAGTTCGTCATCGGAAATGCGCGACACGCAGAGGTCGTAAGCGAAGTTGGGCGCCGGCGAGACGGTGCCGCGGTGCGTGGAGAGCGCCTGCAGCCAGCGGACGGGACGCGCGAGAAACGCGAGCGGCGACATCAGCACGAGCGGCGCGCCGGTGTAGAGCGTGCCCAGCCAGGCGCCGATCAGCCCCATGTCGTGGTAGAGCGGCAGCCAGCTCACGCCAACGTCATTCCCTGCAAAGCCGAGGCGCTCGATGATGGCCCGGATGTTGGCCAGCACGTTGGCGTTGGTGAGCAGGACGCCCTTCGGCTCGCCGGTGCTGCCGGAGGTGTACTGGATGAGCGCGGGGTCGTCTCCCGTGGTCGGGACCGGGCGCCGCGCCTCGCCCGGGAGCTCGTCCGTTCCGACGACCGCCTCGAGCGACGGCGCCTGCTGCTTCAGCAGCGCCGCCACGCGCTGCACCTCGGCGAACGCGACCAGGAGCCGCGCGCCCGCGTTGCGGAGAATGGCCACCTGCCGCGCCGCGTACTCCTCGATCCGGTCGGCCCGGAACGGCGGGTAGAGGGGCGCGGGAACACAGCCCGCCATCAGCGTCCCGATGAAGGTGGGAAAGAACGCCCGCTCGGTTCTGAGCATGAGGGCGACGCGGTCGCCCCGTCCGAGGCCGCGCGCCGTCAGACCGCCGGCCACGGCGCGGGCTTCGTCCCAGAGCCAGCCGTAGGTCAGCGTGACCTCGTTGCCGTCGTCCTCGCGCAGGTGCATGTGGACGCGGTCGGGCGTCCGCTCGACGTGCCAGGCAAGCGCCTCGATAATGGTCTGCGCATGCGCCGGCGGGCCCTCCGCCGAGGGAGTGGCGACTCTCGATTCGGCGGCGGGCGCCGCCTCCCCGAGCGCGCCAACCCCGGAAGCAGGCGTCTTCGCGACGGCCGGCGCGGCAGCGGCCCGGGCGATGGCCGCGGCCAGGTCGGCCGGCGTCTCCGCCGCCATCATGGCGTCGTCGCCCAGGCGGATGCCGAAACTGCGCTCCAGGCGGATCAGCAGCTCTACCCGTTCCAGGCTGCTGATTCCGAGGTCGCGTTCCAGCGAGTCGCCGCTCTTGACCTCAACCGCGCCGCCCTCCGCCCCGCCGCGCAACTCGCCAGCCAGCTCGGCAATGACGTCGAGGACACGCTCCTCCACGTTCGGGCCGACGCCTGACGCTGAAGGCATGCCGCGAATGGTTGCGGCGTTCGTCAGGGCTCGACGCGGCGGATGGTCTCGATGAAGACCGTTTCGCGGGGGACGTCCTGCATCCGATCGACGCGTGTGGTTCGGACCCGCGATATGTCTTCCACCACGTCCATTCCGTCGACGACCCGTCCGAAGACGGCGTAGCCGTAACCCCGGGTGGTCCGATCCCGGTGATTGAACGTGTCGTTGTGGTCGATATTGATGAAGAACTGCGAGCGGGCGGTATTCGGTTCCCCGAGCCGGGCCATGGCTACGGTTCCGCGCCGGTGCGGCACGCGGTTGGTGGCCTCGTTCAGTATGGGCCCCCGTAGCCCCTCGAGCTTCGGCATCAGGTCTTCGGTCAGTCCTCCACCCTGGATGATCACACCCCGGAGCACCCGGTGGAAGACCGTGCCGTCGTAGTAGCCGTCCTGGACGTAGGTGAGGAAGTTGGCGACCGACGCCGGCGCATCGGGTCGCAGCAGCTCGATGGTGAAGTCGCCCATCGAGGTTTCGACGACGACGCGCGGATTGGGGGGCGGCTCCTGGGCCGCCGCCGGCAGGGGACCGGAGACGGCAAGGAGGAACGCAAGGCAGACAACGGCGGCGAAGCTACTCCGGCGGGTGCAATACATCATGGGAATCCGGCTACTGTCGCGTAACGGCGTTGATGGTGATCGGCTCGACGGGGACGTTCTGGTGCGGACCCTGCCGCCCTGTCGCGACCCCGGCGATCGCGTCCACCACGTCCATGCCCTCGGTCACGCGGCCAAAGACGGCGTAGCCGTAGTTCTGTGGACCCTGGTGATCGAGGCTGCGGGCATTGTCGACGGTGTTGATGAAGAACTGCGCGGTAGCGCTGTCGACCACGTTGGTTCGCGCCATCGCGATCGTCCCGCGCGCGTTGCTGACGCCGTTGTTCGCTTCGTTCGTGATCGGGGCGCGGGTCTGCTTCTCCGTGAGGTTGGCGGTGAGCCCGCCGCCCTGGATCATGAAGCCCTCGATCACCCGGTGGAAGACGGTTCCCCCAAAGAAGCCGTCATCGACGTACTGGAGGAAGTTTTCCACGGTGATCGGCGCCTCCTGCTGGAGAAGCTCGATGGTGATGTTGCCCATGCTGGTCTCCATCACCACGGTGGGGTTCTGCGCTGCTGCCTGTCCGGGTACTGCCATCATGATGCCCAACATGCCGCCGATGACTGCGTTGCGAAACGACATCGGTCCTGCTCCTTTGCGGCTGTTCGTGGCAGCGTGCCGCTGCTCCCCAAGGCGGCTGGAGTATTCAATACTTTGAATTTCCAGATCCAAAGAACCGGGACTCAATTCGGTGCCCGAAGGGTGATCGCTGCCCTGATCCGCCAAAAGTGGTCTGTTTGCGGCATTTTGGTCCCGACTTGCCGCTTCTCCAAAACTGGCCCCGAGTATGCATAATCCATCGAGACCTGTCCACTCGACCGGTTGAATGAAGCTTCTGGAACGCCTTCGGTCGCAGCCTTCCTGGCAGAGCGACGACCCGCAAGCGCGCGTTGCGGCGGTGCGCAGTCTGGACGACGACGCGGTTGAACTGCTGATCGAGATCGCACGCGAGGATCCCTCGCCGGAGGTGCGTCTCACGGCGGTGGAGCAGATGCCCAACCTCCGAACGCTCGTCGGGTTTCTCCAGGATCCGGGAGACGATGCGGCAGCGCGGGTCGAGGCGGTGGAGGGCGTCCGGGAAACGTTGATCGCGGCAAGGGACGACATTGACATGACTGACGCCTTGGAAGTGCTGACCGACGAGCAGGATCTAGCCCGGGTAGCCCGGTCCGCGAGATCGGAAGTGGTGGCGCGGGCGGCGCTCGAACGCGTAACCGACGAACCGACGCTCGGTTCGATTGCGCGCCGCGCGGAGCGGGCCGACATGGCGGTCGAGGCAGTAGCCCGCATCGTGAGCCACGACGAACTGCTGGCCGTCGCGGTCAAGGCCGAGTCGAAGGGCCCCGCCCTGGCCGCCTGCGAACGGCTGTCGACGGCCACCCTCGACGGGGCAACGCTCGATCTGGTCGCTCGTACCGCGCGCAGCAAGGCGTCCGCCCGGTGGGCGCGCGCGCAGCTCGAGGCGCGGGCCGAGCCCGCGGCCCCGGAGACGCCATCCCAGCCGGAGCCGGATCCGAACGCCGGGGTTGCCGAGTGCGAACGGCTCGAATCGCTGGCCGGGTCGACGAACGATCTGGAGCAGGGGCGCCGCGACCTCGATGCCATTCTGGAGGCTTGGTCCAATCTCGACGGGCCGGTCGATCAGGCCGTCAGCGCGCGCTTCGCGGAGGCGCGGACCGCGGCCGAGGATCGCCTCCTCGCGCTGGACCGGGCGGTGGTCGAAACGCGCCGGGCGGCCGAGCGGAAGGCGGCGGAGGCGGCCGTCGAGGCGGAGCGCCGGCAAGCCGCGGCGGAAGCCGCGGAGGAGCGGCGACTCGCGGCGGCGGCGGAAGAGGAACAGCGCAGGCTGGAAGCGGCGGAAGCAAAGGCGGCGCGCAAGAAGGAGGCGCGCGACAACCTGACGCAGCTCGAGGCGTTGCTGGACAAGGCCGCGACGGTGATGACCGGCGACAAGGGCATGTCGCTCGGCGAGGCGGAGAGGCTGCTCCGGACGGTTCGGCAAGCACTCAAGGAGATGCCGCCGCTCCCGTCGCGGCACGACCGGGAAGCCATCACGAAGAAGCTCCGCGCGCGCGCCACCAAGCTCACGGTTACGGTGCGGGAGCTCCGCGAGTTCGCCGACTGGCAGCAGTGGGCCAACCTCGGCGTGCAGGAAGGGCTCTGCCGCGAGATGGAGGTGCTGGCGTCGGACGACGGATCCCCGAAGGACGAAGCCGCACTGGCGGGCGCCTTCAGCGACATCATGAAGCGGTGGCGGCAGGCGGCCGACGTGCCGAAGGCGCGCGGACAGGCGCTCTGGGAGCGTTTCAAGGCCGCGCACGATCGCGTGTACCCGTTGTGCGAGGCCTATTTCGCCGCCCGCAAGGAGGAGCAGGCGAAGAATCTGAAACGCCGCCGGGAGCTCGTCGAAGAAGCGGAGCGGCTGGCCACGTCGGACGACTGGCTGAAGACGGTCGAGCGGATGACCGAGCTGCAGAAGGATTGGAAGTCTCTCGGCTCCGCGCCGTACAAGGCGCAACGGAAGCTCTGGGATCGCTTCCGCAAGGCGAGCGGGACCTTCTTCGAGCGGCGCAAGGCGGACCTCGCGGAGCGCAAGCAGGTCTGGGCGGAGAACTTCGACAAGAAGACGGCGCTTTGCGAGCGGATCGAGGCGCTCGCGGGCGCGGAGGATCTGACCGCCGCCATCAACGAAACGAAGCAGGCCCAGGCGGAGTGGAAATCGGTCGGCCCGGTCAGGCGATCACGAGCCGACGCGATCTGGAAGCGTTTCCGGGCGGCCTGCGACGTGCTGTTCGAGCGCCACAGGGAGAGCTTGCGGAACAGCCCGAAGAACGGCAAGCGTCCGTCGCCGCCCGCCGTCGACCGCGAGCAGCAGCTTGCCCGGCTGATGGAACTTTGCGACCGGGCCGAGAAGCTGCTGCCGGACGATCAACCGGCAAGGGAAGCGCCGTCTCGCGAATCGCCCGCCGCGATGCTCGCGCGGCGGTGGCGAGAGCAGATGGCCTCCAACACCATAGGCCTGAGGGGCGACCAGGTTGCCCGCCGGCGCGCCGCGCGCGAGGAAGTGAAGCGCCTGGTGGCTGCGCGGCGCCAGCTTGGGTCCGTCCGCGGTGCTGATGCGTCCGCGCTGGACCGCCGGTTCCAGCGGGCGTGCGATCAGGCGTTTCGCGAGGTCTGACCGGGCATCGTCGCCTGCGGCTCCGCGGCCCGGGTGTGGCTAGGTCCGTTGGACGGCCGGCCGCGTCAGTCGTTCCGCCGCGGCGGCCGGCGCTTGAGTAGCGTTACCTCGTTCCCGGCGTCGTTGTAGTTCACTTCGTCGAGGAACGTCCGCATCAGGAAGATACCCCTTCCGCTGGGCTGAATGAGGTTCTCCGGCAGCGTCGGATCGGGTACGGCGTCGACGTCGAAGCCCTGTCCCTCGTCCGAGACTACGAAGCGTACGTCGTCGTCGCTCAGGGCGGCGCGAACCACGATGCGGCGGTCGCGGTACGGTGCAACCTGACGGCGTTCCTCGGCCAGGGCACGGTAGGCCCGCGGGTCGTGTTCTCGGATCTTGGAAGAAACCTCCAGGTTGCCGTGGAAGTAGGCGTTGGTCAGGGCCTCGTCGAGCGCGGTCGAGACGCCGTGGCAATCCGATTCGTTGAAGATTCCGGAGTCGCGCAGGATGCCGGTCAGGTAGCTGACGAGTGAAGCGATCAGCCGGAGGTCGTTTTCCAGGACGAACGACGCGTTCCGCAGGCGCCCCAGCAGCCGCTTGTAGCTGCGCCGCTCGCGCGAGGTTTCGAGGATCCGTTCCACCACCTCGATCAGGTCGCGCGCGAGCAGCTTCTTCGGGACGTAGCTCGCTGCGCCGGCCTCGAGCGCCTTCACCGCAATCTCTTCGCTGCCGCGTCCCGTCATCAGCACCACCGGCAGCAGGGGGTGGTCGGCCGCCGCGTGCTTGACGAAGGCGAGACCGTCCATCTCCGGCATCACGAGGTCGGTGAGCACCAGATCGACTTCGGCTGTCGCCATCCGGTCCAGCGCCTGCTGCCCGTGTTCCGCCTGCAGCACGTCCCACGACTGCTTCTCCAGGAGATGCTGAGCCAGTCTCCTATCGGCTGCCGAGTCGTCCACGACAAGGATGGTCGCCACCGCTTCAGTTTCCGTTCCAGGCCCGCAGTTCGGTCTCGACGGCGTTCAGCTCCGGTTCCAGAACGGCCCAGGCCCGGCCCGCGCCTCCCGAGTCGCCCTCGCGCGCCCGGTCCTCCAGTTCATGCGCGAGCGCAACGACGCGTGCCTCCTCGAAGAGGCGAAGCGATCCGGCGATCGTGTGCGCGACGCGCTGCGCGATGGCCAGGTCATTCCCGACAAGGGCGGCGCGCAGTTCGTCGACCAGGGCCGTCTGCTGACCCAGGTAGCCGCCGATCACCTTGCGCAGCAACTCGCTCTCGCCGTCCACCGCGGCCAGCGCGGCGTCCCAGTCGAGGCGCGCGCCGGCCTCGGGCGCGGGAACGGGTCGCGTGTCAGCCTCGGCCCCGCCATCGGACGTCGCCGCCGCGCGCCCGATTCCCACTGCCGTGGCTATCACGTCGAACAACTCGCGTGACCGGTACGGTTTGAGCAGATAGCCGTCGAATCCGGACTGCAGGCAGTACGCCTCGCTGCCCCGTGACGCCCGGGCGGTGAGGGCGACTATCGCCGCCGGCGCGGCGCCCGTTGCCGCTTCGCGCCGCCGGATGAGGCGCGTCGCCTCGTAGCCGTCCATCTCGGGCATCTGCAGATCCATCAGGACGACATCGTAGGGCGCGTCGGACGTCGCCTCCACGGCATCGCCGCCGCTGGCGACCACGTCGACGGCATGGCCGCGCTTCTCCAGCATCCCGATGGCCACCTGCTGATTGGCGACGCTGTCCTCCACGACGAGGATGCGCAGCGGTCCCAGGGCGACCGCTTCGCTGGCCGGCTCGGCGCCGGTGTCGACTCCGGGGGCGTCGAGCGACGGCTGCACGAAGCGCGCTGTGAAGTGGAAGGTGCTGCCCCGGCCCGGCTCGCTCACGAGTCCGATATCGCCTCCCAACACGTCGACCAGGCGCGCCGCGATGGCCAAGCCGAGTCCGGTACCGCCGTAGTGGCGGGTTGTCGAGGCATCGCCCTGTACGAACTCCTCGAAGATCACCCGTTGCTTTTCCGGCGGGATGCCGATCCCGGTGTCCTCCACTTCGAACCTGAGGGCAACGTCGTCGCCGTCGTGCGACTCGGTCCAGACGCGCAGGGCGATTCGCCCGGTCGCGGTGAACTTGATCGCATTCGAGAGCAGGTTCGCCAGCACCTGCCGCAGCAGGCGTTCGTCGCCGACGAGTGCCTCGGGGACGTCCGGGGCGATGTCGGTGACGAGGTTGACCGGCTTGTCATGCAGGCGGGGCGCGAGCGAGCGGACCCACGCCTCGATCCGCTCCCGGAGTCGGAAGGGGCAGGAGTCGGCTTCTACACGGCCCGCCTCGAGCTTCGAGAAGTCGAGGATGTCGTTGAGGATGTCGAGCAACGCCTCGGCCGAGATGTGGATCGCCTCCACGTGGCACTGCTGGTCGGGTGTCAGGTCGGTGTCGCCGAGCAACTCCGCGCTTCCGATCACGGCGTTGAGGGGTGTCCGGATCTCATGGCTCACGTTCGCCAGGAACGTGCTCTTGGCCCGGTTGGCCCGCTGGGCGCTGTCGCGTGCCTCCCGCAGCTCGTTCGCCTGCCGCCGCAGGTCCTCTTCGGCCCGCTTCAGGGCGGTGACGTCGGTGTGACAGCCGAGCAGGCGGATCGGTTGCCCGTCGTCGTCCCGGATCGCCAGGCCGCGGCACCTGACCCAGACGGTGCCCCCGTCGCGGTGGCGGTACCGGACGATCTGATCGTACGGATGGCTCGGGTCCTCCAGGTGCTTCCCGAAGTTGTCGAGCGCGACCGCCAGATCGTCCGGATGGATGTTTGCTTGCCACCAGTCGGACGTGTTGGGGATCTCGTCGTCCCGGTAGCCGAAGACCTCCTTGAACCGGGGGCTCATCCACTCCTGGTCCTGCCGCTCGACGTCCCAGTACCAGATCCCGTCGAGGGAGCCTGCCTGCAGGAACTCGAAGATCGCCGGGTCCTTCCGAACCAGCTCGTACAGCTCGGTCTTGAGATAGTGCTCGTCGCGCGCCATCGTGTATCCCGACGGCATCCATCCTACTCTTGTTCCAAGGGTCCGGATGGCGGCGGGGCGGCCCGGCGTAGACTGTGGGGGACGCGATGGACGGTTTCTGTTCGCTGACGGCGGAGTGGTTCAGGGGGAAGTTCGGGCAGGCGACGCCAGCTCAGGCGGAGGCATGGCCGCTGATCCGGGAGGGGAGCGACCTGCTGATCTCGGCCCCGACCGGCTCGGGCAAGACGCTGGCGGCGTTCCTGAGCTGCATCGATCGCCTGGTGTCCGAAGGGCTCGAAGGGCGGCTGGAAGATCGGACCTCGGTCGTCTACGTCTCGCCGCTCAAGGCGCTCAGCAACGACATCCACCGGAACCTCCAGGAGCCGCTCGCGGAGTTGGGTGCGCTGGCGGAGGCGTCCGGCGCCGAGTTGGCGGACATCCGCACCGCGATCCGGACCGGCGATACGCCGGCCTGGGATCGCGAGCAGATGGTGCGGCGGCCGCCGCACATCCTCGTCACGACACCCGAGTCGCTGTTCATTCTGCTGACCGCGGAGCGGAGCCGGGCGATGCTCTCGACCGCAACGACGGTGATCGTCGACGAGATCCACGCCGTGCTGGACGACAAGCGGGGCGCGCACCTCGCCATCAGTCTGGCCCGGCTCGACCACCTCGTGAGATCCACCGGCGGCGCGCGCCCGCAGCGCATCGGACTGTCCGCGACGGTGAAGCCCATCTCGGAGGTCGCGTCGTTCCTCACCGGGGAGGTGGACGGCGGCGAGACCGCGGTCGTCGATTCGGGTCACCGCCGCGAACTGGACCTCGCGGTCGAGGCGCCGCAGGAAGAACTGGGGGCCGTCGCCACGACCGGCATGTGGGGAGAGATCTACGACCGGATCGCGGAGCTCATCCTGTCGCACCGGACGACGATCGTCTTCGTCAACACGCGGCGCCTCGCCGAACGCGTGGCGCATCAACTGGCGGAGCGCCTGGGCGACGACGCGGTGCTGTCGCATCATGGCAGCCTGTCCCGGCGGCTGCGGCAGGCGGCCGAGACGGCGCTCAAGGAGGGACGGCTCCGGGCCATCGTCGCCACCGCGTCGCTCGAACTCGGCATCGACATCGGTTCGGTCGATCTGGTCTGCCAGATCGGCACGCCCCGCTCGATCGCCGTCGCGCTGCAGCGCATCGGCCGTTCCGGCCACAAGGTGGATCGGGCGTTCGTCCCGAAGGGCCGCTTCTTCCCGGCGACGCGCGACGAGCTGATCGAATGCGCGGCGCTGGTGAGCGCCATTCGGGGCGGACTGCTCGACGAGCGGACGGTGATGCCGTGGCCGCGCGACGTGCTGGCGCAGCAGGTCGTCGCGGCGGCGGGCGCCGGCGACTGGAACGAGGACGAGCTCTTCGACCTGGTGCGGAGCGCCTACCCGTACCGCGACCTGCCGCGCGGGATATTCGACGAGGTGGTGACGATGCTGTCGGACGGCATCGCCTCGTCGAGGGGCCGGAATGGAGCCTGGCTGCACCGCGATCGGGTGAACGGCGTCGTGCGCGGCCGCCGCGGCGCGCGCCTGGCGGCGATCACGTCGGGCGGCGCGATCCCGGACAACGCCAACTACCAGGTGGTGGCGGAGCCGGAGGGAACGACTGTGGGAACGGTCGACGAGGACTTCGCCGTCGAGAGCCTGGCCGGCGACGTCTTCCTGCTCGGGACGACATCGTGGCGGATCCGCCGGGTCGAGGCGGGGCGCGTCCGGGTGGAGGATGCGCACGGCGCCGCGCCGTCCGTGCCGTTCTGGCTCGGAGAAGCGCCGGGGAGAACGCGCGAGCTGTCGGACGAGGTGTCCCGCATCCGTGAGCACGTTGCCGCGGCGGACGCCGACGATGATGCGGTCGCGTTTCTCGTCCGGGAATGCGGCCTGGACCGTTCCGGGGCCGAGCAGGCCGTCGCCTACGTGCGGGCGGGCGTGGGCGTGCTGGGCGCGGTGCCGTCGAACCGCACGTTGGTTGCGGAACGGTTCTTCGACGAGAGCGGCGGCATGCAACTCGTGCTGCACGCACCGCTCGGCGCCCGCGTCAACCGCGCCTGGGGGCTCGCGCTCCGCAAGCGCTTCTGCCGCAGCTTCAACGTCGAGCTCCAGGCGGCGGCCACCGACAACGGCCTCGTGATCTCGCTGGCCGAGCAGCACAGCTTTCCCCTCGAGGTGGTCTTCCGCTTCCTGCATCCGGAAACGGTGGAGGACGTGCTGACCCAGGCGATGCTTCCGTCGCCGATGTTCGGGGCGCGCTGGCGCTGGAACGCGTCGCGCTCCCTCGCCATCCTCCGCTTCGCGGGCGGCAAGAAGGTGCCGCCGCCCATCCTGCGGATGCGATCCGACGATCTCCTTGCGGCGGTCTTCCCCGACCAGGTGGCGTGCGCCGAGAACCTGAGCGGCGAGATCCGGATCCCGCACCACCCCCTGGTGGACGAGACCATCCGCGACTGCCTGCACGAGGCGATGGACATCGACGGATTGCGCGACCTGGTTGCCGGCATCGAGGACGGCACGGTCGCGACGCACGCCATCGACACGGCCGAACCGTCGCCCCTCGGCCACGAGATTCTGAACGCGAACCCCTACGCCTTCCTCGACGATGCCCCGCTCGAGGAACGCCGCGCGCGCGCCGTCCAGTTGCGCCGGACGCTCGGGGACGACGGCGGCGAGATGGGCGCGCTCGACGAGGCGGCGATCCGGGAGGTGGCGGACGAAGCATGGCCCGTCGTGCGCGACCCCGAGGAGCTCCATGACGCCCTGCTGACGCTCATCCTCGTCCCGCCGCGCGACGCCTGGCGCGAATGGTTCGCCAGTCTCGCCGACACCGGCCGCGCCACCACCCTCACCGGTCCGCCCCCCGGTCCGCCGGCCTCCAGGCCGGCACAAGGTCCGCCGGCCTCCACGCCGGCCCCTGGTCCGCCGGCCTCCAGGCCGGCCCCTGGTCCGCCGGCCTCCAGGCCGGCACCCGCACCTCCCACCTTCTGGGTCGCCACCGAACGCCTCCGCACCGCGCGCCTCGTCCACCCGGCCGCCGCCGTCGATCCGGATCCTCCCGACATCGATCAGCCGACGCCGGACACCGCCGACGCCGCCGTGGTCGAGATCCTGCGCGGCTGGCTCGACTCGGTGGGCCCGATGACCGCGCCCGCCCTCGCCGCCACTCTCGCCATTCCCGAGGATCGGATCACGGCGGCGCTCACCCGCCTCGAGGGCGAGGGCCAGGTGCTCCGGGGCCGCTTCACGGCGGCCGGCCGCGCCGAAGGGGCACCGACGGAATGGTGCAACCGGCGCGTCCTCGCGAGGATCCATCGCCTCACCCTCGGCCGCCTCCGCCGCGAGATCGAACCGGTGACGTCGGCCGATCTCGTCCGCTTCCTCGCGCGCTGGCAGCGTCTTTCGGACGGGACGAGGCTGCACGGCGCCGCCGGCCTGTTGCAGGTGATTCAGCAACTGCAGGGCTGCGAGGTGTCGGCCGCCGCCTGGGAACGCGACGTGCTTGCCGCCCGCATGGCGAAGTACGACCCGGAGATGCTCGACCAGTTGTGCCTGTCGGGCGAAGTGATGTGGGGACGGTTGTCGCCGCATCCGGCCTTCGAGTCCCGGAACGGTGGCGAGAACGGCGAGGCGGCCGGAGGCCGCGCGCGCCGCGTCCGCCCCACCCGCGTCGCGCCAGTCGCTCTCTTCCTGCGGGAAGACCTCGACTGGCTGCTCCCGCCCGGCGGCCATCGGGAGGATGCGCATCCGCCGGTCCTCTCGCATCCCGCCCAGGCCGTGCTCGATGCCCTCCAGCGGCGGGGCGCGTCGTTCCTTCGCGAGCTCGTGCAGGAGACGCGCCGGTTGCCGAGCGAGGTCGAGGACGGACTCTGGGAACTGGTCGCGGCCGGCCTCGTTACGGCCGACGGTTTCGACAACCTGCGGGCTTTGACCAACCCGAAGCGCCGTCGCGGAGAGGGCCGCTTCCGCGCCGCCCGCCCGCGTCATACCGCGGGCCGCTGGGCGCTGCTCGCGCCGGGACGCACGGGCGCTCAGGCCGGAACCGCGGCAGGGGCGGAAGCCGGCGCATCGGCCGGCGACCCCGGCGCCCAACCGGACCGCGCCGCCGAACGCGAGCGCGCCGATGCCTTCGCGCGCCAGTTGCTGCTGCGCTGGGGCGTCGTCTTCCGTGACCTCGTCCGTCGCGAGACACTGATGCCGCCGTGGCGCGATCTGCTTGCGTCCCTCCGCCGGATGGAGGCCCGCGGCGAGGTGCGCGGCGGCCGCTTCGTCGCCGGCTTCGTGGGAGAGCAGTTCGCGCGGCCCGACGCGGTGGAGCTGCTGCGCATCGTCCGCCGCGACGGCGGCCGTATCGATCAGGGCCGCGGGGTTCGCGTCGCCGCCGCCGACCCGATGAACCTGGCGGGCATCGTTACGCCCGGGGCGCGCGTGAGCACTCTCTCGGGCGAGATGGTCGAGTTGCTGCCGCCCGCCCCGGTCGCCGCCGGCGCGGCCGCCGTGCAAGAATGATCGCGCTACCAGCGGGAGATCGACGATGAGAACACGCGCGTGCGCCGGGTCACTGATTGGATTCTTCGTCCTTGCGGCCGCCTGCGGCCCGCCCCCGCCGGACGACACGCGGACGGTCGTCGAGATCCTGGCAAGTGACGACTACGAAGGCCGCCTCACGGGATCGACGGGCGAGCAGATGGCGGCGCACTATCTGATCGGCCAGTTGCAGTCGATCGGCGCCGAGCCGCTGCCGGGCTACGACGCCTACCGCCACGAGTTCACGTTCACGTCGGGAATCGAGGACAGCGGCACCACGATCGCGCTAAGCGATGCCGACGGCGCGCCCGTCGAGTTGCCCGCTCCGTCCGCCGGCGAGGGCTCGCCCGTCCGTGGCCTCGCCTTCTCCGAGACCGCCGCCGTCGAGGCGCCGCTCGTCTTCGCGGGCTACGGCCTGTCGGTTCCGGAGGCCGCCGACGGCTTCAGCTACGACAGCTACGCGACCCTCGATGTCGAAGGAAAGATCGCCGTCGTCCTCCGCTACTTTCCGGAGGAATCGGAGGGCGACGTACGCGGCGAGCTGTCGCGCGTCGCGGGACTTCGCAACAAGGCGTTCGTGGCGCGCGAGCGCGGCGCGGTGGGCCTGATCGTGGTGACGGGTCCGACGTCGCCCAACGCGGGAGAACTCGCGCCGCTCACCTTCGACAACGCGATGGGCGACGCCGGCCTGGTCGCGGCGACGGTCGATGGCGCGCTCGGCGCCGCGATTGTCGAGAGCGCCGGCCGCTCCCTCGCCGAGGTGCAGGCGGAGCTCGACACCGCCAACCCCCACATCGCCGGCTTCGATCTGCCGCTTAGCGCGTCACTCGACGTCCGCCTGGAGCGGCAGCCGGGCACCGGCCACAACGTGATCGGCTGGCTGCCGCCGACCAACGACGCGGAGGTGGACAAGCCGTACCTCCTGCTCGGCGCCCACTACGACCATCTGGGCCGAGGCCGCGGCGGCGATTCGCTGGCGCGTGACGACGAAGTGGGCGAGATCCACAACGGCGCCGACGACAACGCGTCCGGCACCGCCGCCGTCCTCGCGATCGGCGAGCGGATGGGCGCCGTCGAGCGCGACCGGGGCGTCATCCTGGCGTTCTGGTCGGGGGAGGAGCTGGGACTCCTCGGCTCCGACGACTTCGTCGAGCGGGAGCTGGTGCCGGCCGACGAGATCGCCGCCTACCTCAACTTCGACATGGTGGGCCGCCTGCGCGAGAACACCGTCAACGTGCAGGCGGTGGGCAGCAGCTCCATCTGGACCGATCTGGTGGAGGAGCTCAACGAGCCGGTCGGACTGACGCTGTCGTTCGTGGCCGACCCGTACTTGCCGACCGATGTCCGCAGCCTGAACGACGCCGGCGTCCCGAGCCTCAACTTCTTCACCGGCTCGCACGAGGAATATCACCGGCCGAGCGACGACGCGCACACGCTCAACTACGATGGCATCGCGAAGATCGTCGACCTCGCCGCCGCCGTCACCGGCAGCCTCGCCCTCCGTCCGGAGCCGCCCGACTTCGTCGAGGTGGAGCGCGAGGAACAGCAGGGCGGCACCGCGATGATGCGCATCTATACTGGCACCATCCCGGATTACACGCAGGAAACGGAGGGGCTCGCGCTCTCGGGGGTCGTCGCCGGAGGTCCCGCGGCGGAAGCGGGAATCGAAGGGGGTGACGTCATCGTCAGCCTCGCCGGCCGCGAGGTGGGCGACATCTACGACTACATGTTCGCCCTCGATCTGCTCCGCGTCGACCAGCCTGCCGAGGTGATCGTCGACCGCGACGGCGAGCGGATCACCCTCGAGCTCATTCCCCGCGCGCGGGAGTGAACCGCGGGCCCGCAAGGCCTATGGCCGCCGCAGCGCGCGGCGAATCCGGCCCGCGCCCAGCCAGAGGCCGATTTCCGCTGGACACGAGGCCGCCCGTCATCAGCGCGATCAACCCGAGGTCCCAGAGCGGCCGGCGGTCGTACCAGAAGTTGAAGTCCAGGCTGTGCAGCCCGTTGAACAGCCAGCGCTCGAGCCGGCCGCAACGGGTGACCGTCTGGAGGAGCCGGCTCGTGGCGGGGTCCACGTACACCCACGTCCGCATCGGGTCGGCAAAGCGAATCCGCACGGCGGGCAGCGGGGGACGGTCCGGGCCGACCAGCAGGCGGCCAGGTGGGCTTTGGCCGTCTGACGCCGCCGATTCGCCTGCCATCAGGACGTCGTAGTGCGCCACGCCCTCGATCCGAAGCAACTCGACTTCCTTGACCGCCCTCCCTGATGTCGCCTGGTCCCAGGCCGCCGGATCGATGGGCGGGAAGTCGCCCAGATCCAGCACGCCACCGCTGACCGCCTCGGGCGGAACGTGCAGGCCCTCCGCCGTCATCCACGCGAACGGCTGAACCGACAACAGCCCGCTGAAGACCCACGTCAGCGTGACGACGCCGAAGACGACGCCGGTGAGGTAGTGCCACCGGAGCCAGCCGGCGTAGGGAATTCGCGATTGGTTGCGCTGGGTCCGCTTCCACCGGAACTGAATCAGTCCGAGCAGCAGGCCGGCGATCGCGATCAGGCAGCCGATCGCCGAGGTCCAGACGATGACCGCTTCCCACAGCGGGCGGTCGATCCGGAGGGCGGGCAGATAGAACCAGTGCGGGATTGCGCCGATCCAGGCCAGGGCCCGGCTCCCTCGGGTCGTGACCATCCCCACCTCGCCCGTCCACTGTTCGACGTAGACCTCCGTGCCGGCGGCGTCGGACACCAGGAACTTGTGCGCCGGCAGGAACTGCTGCGCGATCAGCATCCACTGATCCGGCTCCACGACCAGGCGGGCATGCGAGATGCTCGCCTGCGGCGCGCCAATGAACTGGCGCACCACCTTCACGGCTTCCTGCGGCTCCAGCGGGGAAAGCCGCTCGCCGGTGTCGGCAAAGACGGTGACGCTGTCGAAGCGGTACGCGGGCCGCCCCACAACCGATAGCAACTTCGCTTGCGTTGGCGGCCGGCGGACTTCGCCGCGCTCCGCGGCGGCCTCCGGGGTCAAGCGGATCCGGGAGAGATCGAGCGGCTCCCTGCGCTCGATCCGCTGCTCCGGCGCCAGCTCCGGCATGCCGCCGGTGTACATCATGACGACACCGGTGAGGAACCAGAGTATGAACAGCGGGCTGAGGGGAATCCCGACGTAGCGGTGCGTCCAGATCAACCCGCGCCGCAAGCTGGCCGCGATACGTGTCGCCGACCCGTTGCGCGGACCCATGACCGTGAACCTCGCACGCGGTCATTCGCCCATGCGACCCAGGCGTCGGCCAGCGCGTAGCCGTTCAGGACAATCGTGTTGGCGTTGTTGGCCTGGCGGTCGCCGACCACTCGCACCGCGCCGCCGATCTCGACCGGCGTTCCGCCGATGTCCCGGGCGCTGGCCCAGAGGTTCGTCAGCATGGTCGGCACGTTCGGCGGCGTGTTCCCGGCGAACTGCACGAAGTTGGCCGACGGCAGGAATACCGCGTCGGTGACGGCCAGGCTGGCGCCGATGCGCACGCCTTCCGACGGGTTGGCCGCCGCGGCGAGTTCGAACCCGCGCGAGGCGATCCCGCCAATGGTGGTCGCGCTGTCGCGGGCGAACTGCTCCAGCACGTCGTCGCGCTCGATATCGAACCATGCGGCGGTGACCTGCGTCCGGCCGCCGGCCAGATCCGCCTTCAGTCCGACCTCCCATTGGCGGGCGTCAGTCAGGTCGAAGTCCCGGCTCGCATTGACGAGGAAGATGTTGGCGTCCACGGGGTCCTTCGCATTGCTCATCTGCGCGTAGGCGACCAGGTCGCTGCGCAGGTCCACGACGGTCCCGGCACGCCAGCTCCACCACCGGAGCGCGCGTGTAAAGCCGCCGCCCTCGACCTCGCGCCTCGCGTTCAGGTTCACGCGCTCCAGGTCCATCCCCTCGTAGCGCAGGGCTCCGGTGACGCGCAGGCGACTGGTGACCGACAGGGAGTCTTCGATGAAGAACGCCCGCGAGTCGATGGTGGTCGGCGCGATCCCGCGGAGCTCCCGCGTCCCATAGACACCCGGCACCGGGTTCAGCAGATCGACGCCGTCGCCAGGCACTTGCGGCACGTTGATCCGGAAGCCGCGCGTGCGCTCGAAGTCGAGCGCGGAGACTTCGAAGCCGATCGTCGCCCGGTTCTCGCCCGCCGCCGTCGGCGTGCGCACGTCGAGGAACAGCCGGTCGCCGTAGAGCCGCTGATCGTGGTCGAGCCAGAAGTAGCCGTAGTACCGCTGGACCTCGCCGACCCGCTTGCACACGTCGACGACGGAGGTGCAGTAGGCGAAGCCGTCGCCGTTCTGTCAGTCTCGATCGGCGCCGAACCCGTACGCCGTGTTGCGGAGCGTGACCTGGTCGCTCAGGCGGAACTCCGCGTCGGAGCGGACCAGGAGCTGGCGCGAATCGTTGATGGCGTCCCCCACGTTGTAGTTGAGGAAGCGCGTGCGCGCGTCGATGCCTTCCCCCGTCGTCGTCGTGATGACGTCGAGGGGTTCGACGACGTGGGCCTCCGGCAGCAGCACAGAAGACTGCCGGTGACGTTGGACGAGCTTGGGTTCATCCGTTGGACGTAGCCCCCGAACTGTCGACGACATTGAGTGACGCCGGGACTTCCATGGCGGTCAAGCCCAGGCGGCTGCCCGTGTCCGTCTCTTCGGCGAGGGCCAGCTCGCTTCGAATCCCGGTGACCACCACCGCTTCCTGAAACGCCGCGGCCGGGAGGCGCAGGTCGAGCCGGATCGGCGCTCCCGCCGCCACGGTGATGCGGGAGGTGAGGGGAGCGAATCCCTGTCGGGTCACGGTCAGGCTGTAGCTGCCAGCGGGGATCTCGCGGATGACGAAGGTTCCGTCGGATCCGGTGGTTGTCGAGAGTCCGAGCTCCGCGTAGGTGGAGCAGGGCGGCGGTATCTGAAGGCTTGCTGAAGTTCTTCTTATGTTTTCCTGAAGTTCTTAAGATACCGACGTGCTTGTGACTACCGTGTCTTTCCTGGGCTTCACCCTGCTGGTCGCGGCGGTTTCCTACGCCTGCACGCGACACGACAGGATGACGACCTGGGACGCGTACTTCCTTGGAGGCCGCAGCCTGTCAGCCTGGGTCATTGCCGGCTCGCTGATGCTCACCAACCTCTCGACCGAGCACCTGATCGGCCTGAACGGGGACGCCTTCAACCACACCATCGCCGTCACCGCCTGGGAGACGACCGCAGCGATCGCGATGGTCGCAACCGCGCTCTTCTTCCTGCCCCGCTTCTTGCGCATGGGCCTGTCGACCATACCGGAGTACCTTGCCGCCCGCTACGACAGGGCCACCGGCGTGATCGCCGCGAGCGTGTTCCTGTTCTCGTACGTGCTCGCGATCCTGCCCGTGGTGCTGCTGTCCGGAGCCACCGGCATCGACAGCCTGTTCGGCTTGCAGGAGGCGTTCGGCCTGAGCCAGGCGCAGGTGATCTGGCTCCTCGTCTGGGGTGTCGGAACGCTGGGTTCGCTCTACGCGATTCTCGGGGGCCTCAAGGCTGTCGCGATATCGGACACGATCAATGGCGTCGGGTTCCTCCTGGGCGGCCTGCTGATTCCCCTGCTGGCGCTGATCCAGATCGGAAACGGGAATCCCTGGGCGGGGCTCGAGACCGTGTACGTGGAGGAGCATCCGAAGTTCGACATCACGGGCGACGAGCCGGGCTCGTTCCTGCCGTTCGGCGCCCTGTTCACGGGCATGGTCGTCAACCAGGCCTTCGCCTGGTGCACCGGGCAGCAGTTCATCCAGCGGGGTCTGGGGGCCAGGAATCTCAAGGAAGGGCAGAAGGGAGTCCTGATCGCCGCGTGCTTCAAGCTGGTGGGCCCTCTCATCGTCGTGCTGCCGGGTGTGATCGCCTACCACATGTTCAAGGACACGCTGGGGCCCGAGGACTACCTGCTGGCCTACCCGACGCTCGTGAGGGCGGTTCTGCCGGACTGGCTGACCGGTTTCTTCGCCGCGGTCATGGTGGGCGCCGTGCTGAGCACATTCAACAGCGTGCTGAACTCGTCCGCCACGCTGTTCTGCCGCGACATCTACGGTTCGGTCATGCGGCCGGATGCCTCCCCGCGCGAGTTCGTCCGTGCTGGCCGCGCGTGCAGTATCGCGATCGCGGCGGCCGCGATGCTCGTCGCGCCGATGCTCGACACGTCGGGCAGCCTGTACAACTATCTGCAGACGATCAACGCGGCGTTCTTCGGTCCGATGCTTGCGGTGATCCTGCTGGGCATGTTCTCAGCGCGGGTCTCGGCGTTCGCGGCCAAGGCGGGCCTGGTCGGCGGCCCGGTCCTGTTCTTCCTGATGGTCTTCTCGTTCGACGATCCCGTGCAGGCGTTCCTGCAGGGCGTGTTGGGCACGACACACGAAATCCACTTCCTGCACTTCCTCGCGATCGTCTTCGTGGCGGTGGCCGCTTTCATGCTGGTCTCTGCCAGGCTCCGGCCCGCCCGGAGCCGTGCCGCAGAGCCTGGCGCGGCGCCGGTGGACATGACGCCCTGGAAGCACGCGAAAGCGCTGGCGGTGTTCGTGAGCGTCTGCTCGGTCGGCTGCTATCTCCTGCTCGCGCAGTGAACGGGCCGGCGTCAGCCGGACCGGCAGCCGCCGGGCAGCGTCTTGCGGGCGTGAGCGACCCTGATGGGCCGCCGAGAGCGGATCCGAATGATCCGGTCAGGCCGGGGTGACGTTCTCGGCCCGCGGACCCTTCGGGCCTCGGCCGAGCGTAAATGTCACGCTATCGCCTTCGCGCAGCGCGTCGAATGGCGTGCTCGTGCACGCGGAGCGGTGGAAGAAGTACTCGACGCCATCGGGTGCGGCGATGAAGCCGAAGCCCCTGTCCGTCATGCGCTTGATCGTGCCGGTCGTGGTTGACATGTGTGAGTCCTCTCAGTGAGTTCGGCCGCCATTGGCCGCGAACGCGCCGAGGAGATTGTCAAGTTGACGGCAATGCCTCTCAGCTTCCTCATGAAGCCGCGCGCGCGTAGATAGCCGCTTTGGTGAGGATTGGAGCTTCAGCTTCGGCAGAACGCCGAGAATCAGCGGCAGGTCTCAGAAAAGTAGCTGGGTTAGCTTGTCACGTTCCCGCCGCTCTGGCAAGGGCCTTCCGGCTACGGCTCGCCGCCGGTGAGGGCGAGGACGGCATGCGCGGTGGCGGCATCACGCATGAAGCGACCACGGTCCGACCCCGGATCGTGCTTCCGGTTGAGCGACGCGGCAGGCCACGATCCGTCGGCGTCCTGGTTCCGGACGAGCCAGGCGAGCCCGCTCGCGACCACGTCGTGATCTCGTGACAGGCCCGCCTGCTGCAGGGCGAACGTGACCAATCCGGTCGCATAGCCGTCGCTGTTCGTGTCCACCGGAGTGTCGTCGCGGCGGGACCAGTCTCCCAGCGACGACAGGCTCCAGCCGCCGTCGTCCTGCTGAAGGGCGGCGATCTCGTCGACAACTGCCTGCCGTTGCTTGTCCGTCAGCAGCCCGGGCAGTGCGCCGGACGCCCACAGCGCCATGGCGCGATTGAACGGCGGCTGGCCGTCGAGTTGCCGTCGCAGGTAGTCGCGGAGCCGTTCGACATTCTCCTGGATGGCGGGGCGGGCGCCGTAGTTCTCCGGTGCGGCTCCGACGGCAACGGCGGCCAGCGCCGCCCCGTGGTACGGCCCCTCTTTCGATTCCCACGGCGCGAGGTTGAAGTACAGCCAGGGCCAGGCGCCCGCGGCGTCACCGCTCGTCTGTTGCAGCGCCCAGAGGTGGTCGAACGCCTGACGCGTCGGGTCGCTCAGCGCGCCTCTCCGGGCGTCGTGCCGGGCGAGTATCAGGGCGTTGAGGATCGCTTCCGTACCGAGCGATTCGCTTGTCTTGGGCGGACCGTTGCGCTCGTCCGTGTAGAAGGGTTCAATCTCGCCCCAGAGTGCGACGCGCGTCGTCGCACTCTCCAGGACCGTGCGCTCGTGCCGCGTCACCTCGCCGGCGGCGCCCGCCGGTCGCAGCATCGGCCGGGCAAGACCGTACGGAGCTGTCGTATGGCACGAGACACAGAACGTGCCGCGTTCGCGCGCCGCCGTCTCCCAGCCCGACCACCAGTCCGCGCGCTGGTCGAGGTAGGCGGCGGCGCCCTGAGCGTCCCACGCACCGGGCGCGCCGCTCTGCGCGTGAACCGCAGCGTGACTCAAGACCAGTCCCGCCGAGAGCATCGCGACCTTCAGCTTCGTCATGTTGGACTCCCGCCGCCATGATACTCACATCGGGGGCGTTCTTTCGCCGGTGATTGATCACCCGGGTAATGCATGCGACCATCTTGGAATGTGCGACGGACACGAGAACAGGGCAACGACCGAATCGAGGATCACGTCCCTGGCCATTCACCGGACCGTGTTCAGCAGCCCTCCGGTGCGCAGGAGCCTTGCGAGCCTGGAGGAGGGTATTCGGTCGCACGTGCGGCGCACCCATGCGCGCGATTGACGCGAACGTTCTCGTCCGCCAGTAGCGGCGGTGTGTTAATATCTGCGTAAATTGCTTCATGAGCAATTTACGTGAAAAGAAATACACCCATGTCCGCTGTCCTTGGCAAGCTTGAGACGCAGGCGTTCGCCTACATCCAGATGCGCGGCAAACCGGCCGTCGCCTCGGAGGAAATCAGCGGAGCCCTGCGTATCACGGCTGTCCAGACGCGCGAGCTTCTCAGTCGTCTGGCGCGACGGAACCTCATCGCCAGAGTCCGTCGAGGGCTATACCTCGTCCCGCCACGTATTCCCCCGGGAGGGCGCTGGAGCCCCAGCGAATTCATGGCTGTCGAAACGCTCCTGGCCGATCGCGGCGGGCGCTATCAGATGTGCGGTCCGAGCGCCTTTCAACGTTACGGCTGGGACGAGCAGGTTCCCAACCGGGTATACGCGTACAACAATCGGCTGTCCGGCGAACGCCGGATCGGCAGTACCGTCCTCACCCTGATCAAGGTGAGCGACGCCAGGTTGGGTGGTGTCGAGTCGTTCACGACGCCGGACGGGGCAACGGCCGTCTATTCTTCACGGGCGCGGAGCCTGATTGACGCCGTGTACGACTGGTCGCGCTTCGGCAGCCTGCCGAGAGCCTATGGCTGGATTCGCGACGAACTCGCGCAGGGGAAGATCGATGGTGACGATATTGCGAACGCCGCTGTCCGGTTCGGCAACACGAGCACGCGCCGGCGCATCGGAAAACTGCTCGAACGCGAGGGTGTGAGCGCGGTAGTGCTCGAGAAACTGGAAGGCGAGTTGCGAGCGACGAGTGCGCTCATTCCCTGGTGTCCCACGCGTCCGAAGCAAGGCACTGTTGACCGGCGGTGGGGTGTCGTCTTCAATGAATGATCCGCCGGGCTATCACCATGATGCCGTGTTGTTCCGCGATGCTCTCCGGTTCACCGCCGCCGCGACAGGGTTCAGCCAACGGCTCGTCGAGAAGGACTACTACTGCTCGCTGATTCTTGCTGACCTGCGGACACTGGGCCGCACCGTACCCGTGTTCAAGGGCGGAACCTGCCTCAGCAAGGTCCACTCCGACTACTCCCGCCTCAGCGAGGATCTCGATTTCACCGTTTCCATGCCGACGACCTCGGCACGTGGCGAACGGCGCCGCCGGATCGCCCCGATCAGGGAGCACCTGAACGGTCTACCAGCGCGACAACGGCGCCTGCGGTTGGCGCGGGAGTTGCACGGCTTCAACGAGTCGACCCAGTACGGAGCACGTATCACCTACGCGTCGGAAGTCACCGGACAGGACGAGTCAATCAAGATCGAAGTGAGCCTTCGTGAGCCGATTGTCGAACCGGCCGTCCTGCTCGGGACCCACACCGTGCTCGTTGACCCCTTCAGCGGTGCGCCGGCCGTCCCGGTCTTCTCGTCCCGGGTCTTGTCCGTGCGTGAAGCGTACGCCGAGAAGCTGCGAGCTGCCATAACACGACCGGAGCCGGCTATTCGTGACTTCTTCGATCTGGACCACGCGATCACATCCGGGAGAGTCGACGTCAGCGACGCGCCGCTCGTCGAGCTGCTGAGAGACAAGCTTTCCGTGCCGGGGACCGAACCGGTGGACATGTCACCCGCGAGAGTCAGGCGCCTGCGTGGTCAGATCGAGCCGCAATTGAAGCCCGTTCTGCGGGAAGCCGACCTGGCGAGGTTCGATCTCGATCGGGCCGTCGACCATGTCGCTCGGGCGGCGCATCTGGCAGGCGCGGCGTAATTGCGGCAGACTGACCTCCATGGGCTTGCACCGGGACCACGGCGCCCTGCCGGCGGCGATGCTCTTGGCCTGCTTCGCGGGGTGGCTGGTGGCCGCGCCGGTCGCGGCCCTCGCCCCGCCCGCGGCAGCGGGGCAGGAAGCCGGTGACACGCTGCGCTGTCCGGCCTTGGACGAGCGCGGCCCCGCCGCCGATCCGGACCTGTACTGCATCGAGCTGATCCACGCCCCCGATTTCCCGGGTGCGGCCGGCTACGTGGAGCTCACGCCGCCGTCTTCTCCGTTCGGCGTCTCGGTCACGGTGGACGGCCATCACCGGTTCGATCTCACGTTGCACATCGCCGGCCTGCCGGATCCGGCGTCGCTCGGCGACTACACCGGCTACGTCGCCTGGGCGACCACCCCGCGGCTCCGGCCGGTCGTGAACCTGGGACCGGTGGCGAATGGCCGCACGACGGTCGGGCCGGTCGACCTCGACAAGTTCGTCGTGCTCGTCAGCGCCGAGGCGGATCCCGACGCGCCGGCGTGGAACGGACGCATCGTGCTGCGGGGCACGTCGGCCGGCATGCGCATGGAGCCGGAGGACCTGCTGGCCGTGACGGGGATGGTGGCCGGCGCGGAGCTGCCGCTCCCCGCGCGCGGCTGGACGCGGCCACCGATGCATCCGTCGGTGGCAATGATGCCGGGCGTCGGCCGCCTGACCCCACCCGTCGATCCGTTCCTGCCGTCCGCTGACGATCTGCCTCCGGCGGCGCGCCCGCCGGCGGCACGCCCGCGCGAGATCGTCCGGCTCGGCGACGGCGGCACGCTCGACCTGGAAGCCGGTCTCGTCGATCGCACGATCGACGGCCGCACGTTCACGATGTACGGCTTCAACGGGCAGTACCCGGGTCCCGTCATCCAGGTTCCCCAGGACGCCACGATCACGGTCAACGTCACCAACCGCCTCAGTCTGGCGACCGCCGTTCACTGGCACGGCATCCGCCTCGAGAACCGCTACGACGGCGTCCCCGGCCTGACGCAGGAGCCGATCGAGCCCGGACAGACGTTCCAGTACCGGATCCACTTCCCGGACGCCGGCCTTTACTGGTACCACCCCCACCACCGCGAGGACGTGCAGCAGGACCTGGGGCTATACGGCAACCTGCGGGTGGACGCGTCCGACCCGGACTACTTCGGGCCGGCCAACCGGGAAGAGGTGCTGATGCTCGACGACCTCCTCGTCGGCGGGACCGGCCTCGCCCCGTTCGGCCGCGAGCGGGCAACCCACGCGATGATGGGGCGCTTCGGCAACCTGTTGCTCGTCAACGGCGAGCCCGCCTACCGCCTGACCGTGGCACGGGGCGAGGTGGTCCGGTTCTTCCTGACCAACGTCTCGAACACGCGCACGTTCAACCTGTCGTTCGGCGGCGCCGCCATCAAGCTCGTCGCGTCCGACATCGGCAGGTTCGAGCGGCAGGCGTGGGTCGACAGCGTGGTGATCGCGCCCGCCGAGCGCTACATCGTCGAGGTCCACTTCGCCGAAGCGGGGGAGATCCCGCTGGTCAACCGCGTGCAGGCGATCGACCACGTCTACGGGAACTACTTCCCGGACGACGTGACGCTCGGCACCGTCACCGTGACCGACACGCCAGCCGCGCCGGACCATGCGGCGAGCTTCCGGGAGCTGCGGAGCCACCCCGACGTCGCAGTCGACATCGACCGCTACCGCGACGAGTTCGACCGGCCGGTCGACCACCGGCTGCTCCTGACGCTGGAAATCGGTGAGCTGCCGGACCCGATCGAGCCGCTGCTGAACGTGGACCGGTCGTTCTTCAACCCGGTCGAGTGGAGCGGCACGATGCCGCGCATGAACTGGGTGACGACGGCCGATGAGGTGCGGTGGATCCTGCGCGACCTCGACACCGGCCTCGAGAACGACGCCATCGACTGGCGCTTCACCCGGGGCGACGTGGTCAGGATCCGCCTGCGCAACGACCGCAACGCCGTGCACGCCATGCAACACCCGGTTCACATCCACGGCCAGCGGTTCCTGGTGCTGAGCCGCGACGGCGTGCCGAACGACAATCTGGTCTGGAAGGACACCACGCTGCTGCCGGCCGGCTCGACCGCCGACCTCCTGCTTGAACTGTCCAACCCCGGGCGGTGGATGCTACATTGCCACATCGCCGAGCACCTGGAATCGGGGATGAAGCTCGTCTTCGACGTCGCGGCCGGACCGCCTCCGGGTCGCCGCTGACCGGTCCCGGAACGCGGCCGCGTGATGGAGCCACCATGCGCATGCTGAATACCGGACGCGTCCGTTTCGCCGCCCTCGCGGTCGCCGTTGCCGTGCTGGCCGCCGCTTCACCCGCCGCGGCGCAATCGGCGGAGTCGCTCTCCGCCGCGGTGCGGGAGTTCGTCGAAGTCGACGACCCGATGGTGGCCCTGACTGGCGTACAGGTGGTGGATGGGACCGGCGCTCCCGCGGCCGGCGGGCAGACCATCCTGATCCGCGACGGCCGCATCGCCGCGGTGGGCCCGGAGGGCGATGTCGGGATACCGGACGGCGCCCGCGTCCTTGCCCTTGATGGGCATACCGTGGTCCCCGGCTTCATCGGCCTGCACGACCACACGTTCTACATGACCCGCGGCCGGCGCGTGCAGCTCAACTTCAGCGCGCCCCGCCTCTATCTGGCCAGTGGCGTGACTACCATCCGCACCACTGGCGCCTTCTCGCCCTACAGCGAGCTGAACCTCAAGCGGTCGATCCAGGAGGGCCAGGAGATCGGTCCGCGGATGTACATCACCGGGCCGTACCTCTCGGGGGCCGGCGCGATGTCGCAGATGTTCCAGGTCGGAACGCCGGAGGATGCCCGCCGCGTCGTCGCCTACTGGGCCGACGAGGGCGTCGACTGGTTCAAGGCCTATACCCGCATCGGCGACGAGGAGCTGGCCGCCGCCATCGACGAGGCGCATCGCCGGGGCGTGAAGGTCACCGGCCATCTCTGCTCGGTCTCGTTCCAGGAGGCGGTGGCCCTCGGCATCGACAACATCGAGCACGGTTTCTTCACCAACAGCGACTACGTCCCCAACAAGCAACCCGGCGTGTGCCCGCCCGGCGTGCAGCGCAGCCTGCTGGAGGTCGACCTGGAAGGCGAGGAAGTAGCGGCCACCATCCGTGCGATGGTCGAAGCAGGCGTCGCCATGACCTCGACGCTCCCCGTCTACGAGCTCGGCGTCCCCAACCGCCCGCCGCTGGAGCAACGCGTCCTCGACGCGCTGGCTCCCGGCGCCCGCGAGGAGTACCTGCAGTCGCGCGCCGATGTCGCCTCACGCGACGATGCCCCGATGGCGACGCTGTTCCCGAAGGCGCAGGAGTTCGAGCGGATGTTCGTTGAGGCGGGCGGACTGCTCGCCGCCGGGGTCGATCCCACCGGCATGGGCGGGGCGTTGCCCGGCTACGGCGATCAGCGCAACTACGAGCTGCTACTCGAGTCCGGCTTCAGCCCGGAGCAGGTCATCCAGATCATGACGCTCAACGGCGCCATCGTGCTGGGTGAGGACACCCGGTTCGGCTCCATCGAGCCGGGCAAGCTGGCCGACCTCGTCGTCATCGATGGCGACCCCGTGCGCCGCGAGGCCGAGATCCGCAACGTGACCCTGGTCTTCAAGGAAGGGGTCGGCTACGACGCGCCGGCCCTCGCGGCGTCGGTAACGGGCCTCGTCGGCCTGCGGTGATCAGAACGGTTCGCCCTGCGCGCCCTCCTGAAACGCCCACAGGCGGTTCCGGGTGAGGACGTAGAGGATGCCGTCGCGGACGACCGGGGTGCAGTAGACGGCGGCGCCCAGGTTGTACTCGCCGATGACCTCCATCTCGCGGCCGGCGCGGAGGACAACAACGTCGCCATCCTCGTCGCCCAGGAAGACCTTGCCATCGGCGACGAACGGCGAGCCCCAGACGGCCGCGAACGTGTCGTAGGTCCAGAACTCCTCGCCGGTCTGCGGGTCGAGGGCGTGCAGGAAGCCGGAGAGGCTCGAGATGTACAGGACGCCGTCGGCGATGGCGGCGGTCGACATCGTCCGGTAGAAGTCCTCGCCGCCGCGGTGCCAGACGACGTGCGTATCGGTCACGTCGCCGCTGCCGGTGGCGTCGATCACCCAGAAGTGGCCCGGCGCCTCGCCGTGCTCCGGATCCTGGCCGACGCCGATGTAGACCTTGTCGTCGTAGATCACGGGCGTCGAGAGGATGTTGTTGCGCGTGCCCCGCCCCCCCAGGATCCACTCGGAGTCTTCCGGGTTGCAGTCGAACTCCCAGAGCAGGTCGCCCGTCTCCGGATCGAGGCTGTAGATGACGCCGTTGCCGCCGGGGAAGATCACCTGGGCGCGGCCCTCGATGACCGCGTAGGCGGGGTTGGTCCAGGCGCCGTGGAGGATTCCCTCGCTCACCGGGTTCGATTCCCAGAGCAGTTCGCCGGTGTTCTTGTCGAGGGCAATGAAATCCGGCGAGAAGGGCGACGGGATATTGACGTGCCCCTCGTCGACGCCGTTGCTGGTCACCGTGTAGAGGACATCGCCGACGATGAGGGGTGAGCCGGTGGCGAGGTTGTGGGGGAAAACGTCCAGCTCGCCGATCATGTCGTAGGACCAGATGATGTCGCCATGCTGGTCGCCCATGTTCTCCTCGTCCATGAACGGTCCTTCGTTACCGTCGGCGAGGCCCTTGGCGTCGAGGCAGACGACGTGCGCCTCGTTCGAGACGTACCAGATACGGTCCCCGTCGATGAACGCGGTGGAGCAGACGCCTTGCAGCGGCCAGTCGTTCACGCGGCCCGAGGACAGCTTCGGGTGGACCATTTGCCAGAGGAAGTCGCCGCTTGCGGCGTCGAACGCCATGACGACGCCCTTGTCTCCCTCGATCGCCGGATCGCGCCGTCCCTCGTTGTTCGTGCCGACATAGACCCGGCCGTTGGCCACCACCGGCCCGCCGTAGGCCTGCGATCCGACCGGCTGCGACCAGAGGACGTTCCGCCCGGTGTCGACGTCCCATTCCGAGACGACGCCGGTCTCGTTGGACACCATGTTGCGGTCGGGCGTGTTCCCGAACATCGCCACCTGCTGCGCGGCGGCCGGCGCGGCCAGAGCGGCAAAGAGCGCGATGCAGGTTCCGGTGATCAGCGAGCGTCGAGTCATTGGTTCTCCATTACATGCACGTTGTCGTAGTAGATGTCGATGGGCGAATAGCCGATGAGTCCGGGGCTGCCGTTGCGGACCGGTTGAGGATCCTCTGCGGTGACGGTCCAGTCTTCCGGCTCCGCTTCGCCCCGGCGCCACACCTTGCCGCGGATCAGCGCGCGATCGTCATCGGTGTCGACGCGCAGTTTCAGCGTGTACCAGACGTTCGGCTCCCAGGCGAAATCGAACCGTTCCGCCATCCGCAGCTCCGCCGCCCAGGATCGGACCTCGATCCGCTGGTGGTTGCCCTGCAGGTCCATCGTGTAGCCGCTGTTGATCAGGCCGATGTCGGGGCGGCGGCGGCCTTTCTCCGTCGACATCACGTCCGCCTGGACCGTGTAGTTCGACATGCGGGACGGACCGATGTAGATGGCGTGCCGGTGGATCCCGGTGCGCGACGGACCCTTGCGAAAGAGCTGCTCGCCCCCTTCGTCGACCGCCGCGAGGCTGCCGCCGCCACCAATCCAGTGCCCGGGCCGGCCGCTCTCGAAGGTCTCCGTCCAGGGGAGGGGTGAGAAGACCCGGACGCGTGCCGCGGCGGAGACGTTGCCGACCGTCGCGACGACGCGCCCCGCCTCGTTGGCCGACCGGGGAGGCGACTGGAACTCCCCGTTGACGCGGAGGCGGGCCCCGGTCAGTCCGTCGAGCGACCAGGTGGCGTCGCGCGCGCCCAGGGATCGCCCATTCGCATCGAATGCCTCGACGCGGAAACGGAGAGTCTCACCCGCGCTGGCGATTACTTCGGCCGGGTGTACCTGGATGCTTGCGACCGTTCCGGTGGCGGCCGTCTCGTTGCCGAGCGGCGGGGTCTCGCCTGGTGTCGCGGCGAACGCGGCGGCGGGATCGCCTATGCAGTAGATGCCTGATTCCGCCGTGACGTAGAGCCGGCCGTAAGCCGGGGCGAAGGAACCATATATCTCGGCGTAGCGGCCGTCCTCGACTTCCAGCTCGTCGCTGTCGAGAAACTCGACGCCGTCATCGCCGGGCCGGAGGATGTGGACGTTGCCGTTGACCTCGGTGACGTAGAGCTTGCCGTCCGCCCACACCGGCGACGACTTGCCGACGTTGCCGACGCTCTCCTCCCACAGCACGGTCCCGTCCGATGCGTCAATCGCGTAGAGATTGGCCGAGTTGTCGATCAGGTAGAGGCGGCCCTCATGGATCAGCGGCGAGGAAAACCCGACCGCCAGTTCGTTGATCCGCCAGATCTCGCCGGTCTCCGTGATGTCGCCCTCGCGCGTGGCATCGAGAGCCACGACACGTCCCATCGTTCCCACGTCGATGTTCTCTTCACTGTGGGCCACGTAGACGGTCGTTCCGTCGATCACCGGGGAGACGTTGATGCCGCGCTGGCTGAGGTGAAACTCCCACACCTTTGCGCCGGTTCGGGCCTGCAGCGCGTATATGCGGCCGTCGGCGTTGCCGTCGATGATCAGCCGCTGGCCGTTCACCACGGCGATGATCGGCACCGACTGGGTGTTCAGATCGGCCGGCTGGCCGCCGGGCGTCGAGACCCACTCGACGTCGCCGTTCCTCTTGTTGAACGCGACGTAGCGGTGCCTGGGAGGACCGCCGAGATCGCCCCACGCCGAGCCGATGACGCTGAGGATCAGCCGGTCCTCGTCGATGACGGGGGTCGATGTCCGGCCGCCGTAGCCCGAGGCGCGGCCCAGATCCTCGTGCAGGCGCCAGCTCCAGACGATCTCCCCGTCACGGTCGAACGCATGCAGATGGCCGTCGACGTTCAACGCGTAGAGATAGCCGGTCTCGGGATCGCCGGTGACGCTCCCCCAGCCGACCCGGTTGTACGGGACAGTCGTGTTCAGAACGCTGAAGGTGTGCTCCCAGAGCTCGGTGCCGTCCTCGGCGTTCCAGCAGGTGACGATCTCCTTCTTTTCGACATCCTCGCCCGTCCGCCCGTTGGCGCAGACGCGCCCGTCGAAGACGGCCGGCGTCGACCGCGCGATGTAGGGCTGGAACCAGACGAGGTTCTCGCCGTCCACCGACCAGCTCGACGGCAGCCCCGTCAACTCGGAGACGCCGGTCTGGGCCCGCCCGCGCCAGCTCGGCCAGTCCTGTGCCTCCGCGCCGGACGCCGGCAGGAACAGTCCTGTCGCGACGAGGCAGGAAGCGAGGGCCGCGGCGCGCAGCGGCACCGAAAAAGTCACCCTGATCATTGCCAATCCCTCACTCAAGTGAAGCCGGAGCCAAACCGCGATTCTAGCACGCGACCCCCCGAACGCCCGGCGCCGAGGGCGGGCCGCAGCCGGTCTGATACGATCCGACCCGGCGCTCCGTCGTGGCGTTTACTCCGACCCGAGGCAACCCCAGCTCCATCCAGACGACCGATTCATGACGCAACGCGGACTGGTTCAGCGGATGAAGTCCCGGTGGGGCGTTGGGCCCGTCGGTGTGGTTGCCATCCTGACCGCGTTCTCTCTCGCCGGCATGACCACGGCGGGCCTGAAGGAGCCGGTGACGGCGTGGCTGCTGCCGGCCGGCACCCCGGGCTGGCTCGGCTGGTTGATCTACCTCGTGATCATGCTGCCGATCTACCAGTTGCTCCTGCTGGGCTACGGCGCGCTGCTCGGCCAGTTCGATTTCTTCTGGAGCAAGCTGAAGGCGATCGGCCGACTCATCGCCCGCCGCGCCGAGAGCGAGCCCACCGCCTGACGCGCCGCGGCGCGCGGGCCGCGGTCGGGCGTGGCGTCCAGCCGACGGGGCGCCTCAGTAGAAGGCGCGCTCCACCGCCCAGACCACCCCGGCCACGGCGATCGCCAGCGACGCCGGCACCGTCACCCGGCGGCGGTACCACGCTCGCGTTCGCCACCAGCCGATGGCCAGCGCCGCGGTGGCGATAACGGCGAGCTGCCCGACCTCGATGCCCGCATTGAACGACAGCAGGGCCAGCAGGCGCTCGTCCTCGGGGAGTCCCAGCTCCCCCAGGACGCCCGCGAAGCCGAGGCCGTGCAGCAGGCCGAAGGCGAACACCACTCCCGGCCGCCAGCGTGTCATGCGGTCGGTCAACACGTTCTCGATGGCGACGTAGGCCACCGACAGCGCGATGAGCGGCTCTACCACGCGGGGCGGCAGGGTCACGACGTCGAAGGCGGCGAGGGTCAGCGTTACCGCGTGCGCCAACGTGAACGCCGTCACCTGCCAGACCAGGGGACGCAGCCGCGCGCTCAGCAGAAACAGGCCGAGGACGAAGAGTATGTGATCCGTTCCCTCCGGCACGATATGAACGAAGCCGAGCCGGGCGTAGCGCCACGCGACCTCCGCTCGCGCCGGCGGCTCGACCGGAGCCGTCAGGTCAAACGGATCGCTGCGGGCGCCCGCCTCGAGGACGGAGCGGACCTCGATGCCGCGCATGGCATCGACCATCGTCAGGTGCACCTCGCCGAATGCGCGCGACGCGAAGAAGCCGACATTGGCCGCGCCCTCCGGGACGCGGCCGGTCAGGCGCGCCGTCAGGCCGAGCACCGTCGGGATTTCCGCCTCGGTGGCCCGGGACGTGCCGTAGTCCGGGAAGGCGACATCGAACGGGACCGGCTCTCCGTCGAAGCGGACGCGGACGCGGCGTTCGAACAGGGTGCGCAGCCGGTCGACGCGCTGTTCGAAATCCTCCGGTGGCAGCTCCGCCAGCGCCGCGGCGAGCTCGGCGTCGTCGGTGTCGATCGGCACACCCAACGCCAGGGCGTCCAGGTCGTAGATGAGTTCCGCTGCAAAGGTGCCGTCCGGCTGCAGCGCCAGCGTCACCTGCGTGAAGCTGAGCGGATGCGCCGCCGCCGTCGCGGCGGGCAGCAGGCAAACGAACAGGAGGGCGGCGCCGATCCGTTGCACGTCACCGATTATCCACGGTCCGCCGGCCTCCAGGCCGGCAAAGGTGCCGGCGTGGACGCCGGCGGACCTTTAGGGATGCCGGCGCACCCGCGGTCAGAGGGGGCCGGAGCCCCAGGGTCCAGTGATCGCGAACGTGATGCCTGGCGTCTGCACGTTGACGAAGAGCCAGTCGCCGGCCGGGCTGTAGACGGCGCCGGCGAACTCCCGGTCGCGGAAGTCGCCCGCGATCCCGTTCCGCTCGCCGTCCAGCACCACGTTGTTCTTCGCGAACGGGAAGATCGTCCCGTCGAGGGTCAGCCCGCGGACGAAATCGTCGGCGTCGCCGTCCTCGCACAGCACGAGGCCGCCGCGCTGGCTCACCGTGATGTTGTCCGGCATGTCGAGAACGTCCTTCCCGAGCGATTCGAACAGCAGGCGAATCCGCTCGCCGGCCGGGTCGTACTCCCACACCTGTCCCGCCTCCGCCTCTCCGCCGTTGGTGGAGACGATGTAGATCCGCCCGCCGCCGTACCAGATCCCCTCGAGCCGGGCGAACGTCGCGCCGCCACCCGCGACGCCCTGTCGATAGACGCTGTCGCCGGCGATGTCTGCCGGATCCGGATCCGCAATCCCTGTCCAGGTCACGGGATGCCACGTGCCGATGGCCTGGCCGGTCCGGGTGTCGTAGCCGGGCGCGCCGTCGATCGCGAGCATCTCCAGGCGGCCGCCGGCGGCAAGGTTGCCCAACTGTTCCGGCAGGAAGCGGTACAGACCGGCGGTCCCCCGGTCCTCCGTCTCGTAGACGATCCCGGTCGCCGGGTCGATGGCGACGGCCTCGTGGACGAAGCGTCCCATGGCGCGATACGGCTCGGCGGATGCTTCCGCCGTTCCTTCGGCCGGCACCTCGAAGATGTAGCCGTGCGGCAACTGGTAGTCCGGATCGCCGCCCGGGCCGAGCACCGTTTCCTCGCAGGTGAGCCACGATCCCCACGGCGTGGGGCCGCCCGCGCAGTTCACGGCGGTGCCCGTCAGGCTGGCGCGCGCGGCCACGAGTTGGCCGTTTGCCGGATCGAAGTCCAGCGTGGTCGTCCCGCCGCCGCCGTTGGGGTCGTACAACGGACGAGGCGCGAACGCGGCGCCGTCGCGTAGTTCGTGGTTGCGCACCAGCCGGACGAGGCTGTCGGTGGTCGGGAAGGCGGCCATCCCGTCGTGAGCGGGCGGCGTAACGAGGCCGTCATCCAGCGGGTCGCCGGTCCAGCCGAACGTCACGTAACGGAAGCCGGGCGGCAAATGGAGCAGGGGCAGGCCGGTCGTCCCGTCGGCAACCGGGCTGAGGGGTCCGTAGCCGACGTTGGAAGCGCCCGCCTCAGTAGCTGCCGGCACGCCGCCCGTCTCGGCGACGCGGCACGCCAGCGCGTGAAACGGCGCCGCCCCCAGGAACGCACCGGCGGAGGCCAGAAACCGCCGCCGGCTCGGGCGGACCATAGCCATATCCGCAGTCTAACAGCCGCGCGTTTCCAGCGTGTGAAGGAAACGGGCGCAACCAGGCGCCCATCGCAGCGGCAGGCGACGGCAGCGGCAGGCGACGATGGTCGCGGGTCAGCGGCGCAGCTTTACGCGATACGGCCGGCCGCCGCGCAGGAAGTTCGCCACGGTGTCACGTTCCGTAACGATCCCCTCCAGTCGTTCGGCCGCCGCTTCCGCGTTGGTGACGACGACGCGGGCCACCTGGTAGATGACGTCGCCCGGCTGCAGGCCCTCTGTTGCGCCGACGCCATTCGGGTCGGCGGAAACCACCAGGGCGCCGTTCAGCACCTGCAGATTGTCTTCCACCGCGCGGGCCAGCAGCGCCTCGGTCGGCGCCGCGTCGCACAACTCGATGCCGACCAGTGGCGCCTCCACCGCCATCGTCTCCTCGATGCACGCATAGAAGGGAGGACGATCCGACTGGGCCGCGGGGGTGGCGGCCAGCGCCAGGACGACGGCGGCCGTTGCCAACGCGGAGCGCGCCATGGCTAGGACTCGAGAGTGGCGTCCAGGGTGATCTCGGCGTTCATCAGCTTCGAGATCGGACAGCCGGTCTTCGCGCCGTTCGCCGCTTCGTCGAAGGCTTCCTGGCTCGCGCCCGGCACCTTCGCGGTGCAGTCGAGGTGGATCTTCGTCACCGCAAAGCCGCCCTCCACCGCTTCGAGCGTCACGGTGGCGCTGGTGGAGACGTGCTCCGGCGTCAGCCCCGAGTTGCCCAGGACCGCGGAGAGGGCCATGGAGAAACAACCCGCGTGGGCCGCCGCGATCAGTTCTTCCGGGTTGGTGCCCGCCGCACCCTCGAACCGCGTCGCGAAGGTGTACGCCGTATCGGAGAGCGTGCCGCTGCCGCTCGTGATCGATCCGTTGCCGTCCTTGAGTCCGCCCTTCCAGACGGCCGATGCCTTGCTGTCCATGTTCTCTCCTGAAGTGGTTCCGGACCAGCCGCGCCCGGGGTCCGGCGGTTGGTGTCAACAGCGCGCGCCCGCCCCGGGACGGCGGGCGTCCGGTGAGGACTCTAGATCGCCCTGCGGCGTGGGCGCAACCCGGAGGACGCCCGAGGTTGCGGTTGACAGACTTATGCATGAGCACTACAGATATATGCATGCGTACGACGCTGGTCCTCGACGATCACCTGTTCCGTGAAGCCAAGGCGCGCGCGGCACGAGACGGCGAGACACTCACACGGCTGGTCGAACGGGCGGTGCGGCAGTACCTGCAAGACCCTCCGGAACGTCGCGAGCCGTACCGTCTCGAACTGATCCTGTCTGAAGGACGTCCGACCGCGGGCGTGAACTTCGATGATCGGGATGCGCTGTACGAGTGGATGGAAGGCGGGGAGAATCGGGTCGGTCGCGGTTGACACGAACATCCTGGTGTACGCGCACAGGCGTCGCGAGCATCGGCATGTGGCGGCTCACCGGCGCTTGACCGAGCTGGCCGAAGGCTATGTCCGTTGGGGCATACCGGTTGTCTGTCTGGCGGAATTCCTGCGGGTTGTCACGCATCCGCGCCTGGTCGATCCTCTGACCGCCCGTCAAGCATGCGAGTCGATACGGCGGGTCCTGGCGTCGCCCAGTCTGGAGGTGCTGACGCCGGGGCCTCGCTTCCAGGAGTTGTTTCTGGCCGCGGTTCAGGATGGCAACGCGATCGGTAATCTGGTGTTTGATGCACAGATCGTCGCACTTTGCCAGGAGGCCGGAGCGGATACGCTGATCACGGAAGACCGCGACTTCCACCGTTTCCCGGGAGTCGCGGTCGAGCATCTCGGCTGAACGTGTCGTTCTTTTGGCAGGAGCAGGGCAATGAACCGATGGCAATGGTCGCGGCCGATGACTGTGGCCGCCGCCGCCATGACGCTGGCCGGCGTCACGGCGAGTCCGGCGGCGGGGCAGACGCTGACCGAGGCGGAGGCGGTCGCGCGCATGCGCCAGGAGCATCCGGCCGTCCGCGCCCTCCGGCTGGGCGTCCGCGAAGTGGAGGCGGACGCTCTCGAACGGAGCCTGCCCGCCAACCCGACGGTGAGCTTCACGCGCGAGGACGCGGCGGGCAACCAGGACGACTTCCTGTTGATGACCCAACAGCTTCCGCTGCGCGGGCGCACCGGCTTGTTCGGGGCCGCGGCGGGCCGCGCGGCGGAGGCGGCGGGCGCCCAGGCCGATGCCGAACTGCACGATTTCGAGGTCGCGCTGCGTCTGACGTTCACCGATCTGCTGCTGGCGCAGGAGCGGGCAGCGGCGATCGATGCCGGCGTTCTGGAGCTGCGGCGTCTCGTCGAGCTGCTGCGGGTGCGCGAGCAGGAAGGCGAGGGATCGCGGTTCGACCGGCAGCGGGCGGAACGCGAGGTGGCCGACGTCGAGGCGGATCTGGCGATCGCCCGCATCGCGCAGTCGGCCGAACAGGCGCATCTCGCCGCGTTCTTCGCTCCCGGATCGGATCCCGACGGACTCCTGGCGGCCGGCCGCCTCGCCGACCTTGCGGCGGGCGCGGCGGCGGAGAGCCTGGAGGCGTTGCTGCCCCGCGCGCTGGAACAACGGGCCGACTACCGTGCGCTCCTGTCGCGCGAGGCGCGGTGGGCGATCGAGCGGCGCGCGGCCGAGCGGCTGCGCCTGCCTGAAGCGGCGGTGACGGCCGGCGTAAAGCGGAGCGGCAACGCTCTGATCGGCGCCGACGCCGGCTATGCGGTGACCGCGACGGTGGGCGTTCCCGTTTTCAACCGCGGGCAGTTGCAGGCGGCGCGGGCCGCAGCGGCGCGCGCGCGGATCGAGGCCGAGCGCCACGTGCTGCGCGGCCGGATCGACCGCGAGGTGCGCGTCGCGCGCACGGCGGCGAACCGCTACCTGGCGCTCGCCGATGAGTACCGGGCCACATCGGTCGAGCCGGCGGCCGAGTTGGCGTCGATCGCGCAGGCAGCGTACGAAGAAGGGGAGTATGGTGTGCTGGAGTTGCTCGATGCTCATCGCGTTACGCTGGGTGCGGTTCTGCGCGAGCTGGAGTTGCTTGCCGCGGCGCGACGTGCGGTGATCGAGCTCGACCGGGCGGTGGGGGAGGTGTCGATCCCATGAAGATGACGCGAACGGCGGCCGGAATCGTAGCGCTGGCTCTCGCCGGCGGGTGCGGCGCGCCGGTTGCGGCGCCGCCGGCCGACTTCCCGGAGGTGGATGCGGACGAGCGGCCGGCGGTCGTCGAGACGCGCTGGACCGATCGCACCGAACTGTTCATCGAGTACCCGGTGCTCGTGGCCGGCGAGGTGAGCCGCTTCGCGATGCACGTGACCGATCTCGCAACCTTCGAACCGGTCCGGATGGGCCGCGCGACCGTCCTCCTGAGCGGCGCCGGCGACGAGACGTTCTCGGCCGACGCCCCCGGCCGGCCCGGCGTCTTCGGCGTCGACGTCATGCCGTCGGCGGCGGGGATCTACGACCTGGAAATCGCGCTCGACGCGCCTGGCCTCGCCGACCGCCATCGCCTCGGGGGCGTGACGGTACATCCTTCGCGGGAGGCGGCCACCGCCGCCGCTGTCGCCGACGCCGGGGACGACGGTGCGACCCCGTTCCTGAAGGAACAGCAGTGGACACTCGACTTTGCGACCGCGCCCGCGGAGATACGTCCGGTCGCCGACAGCCTGGTGATCGCGGCCGAGATCGCGCCGCGCACCGGGGGGCAGGCGGATGTCACGGTGCCGCTGGCCGGCCGCCTGGCGGAGGAGTTGCCGCCGCTGCCGGTTGGATCGCTCGTGGCGCAGGGCGACACGCTGGCGGAGGTGATCCCGCACAGCGGGCATGGCGAAGATCGGCCGGCGCTGCAACTGGAAGTCGCGGAAGCGCGCAGCGCGCTTGAACTGAGCCGCGCGGCCCGCGCGCGCGTGGATCGCCTGGTGGAGGCGGGGGCCGTGCCGGAGCGCCGGCGGCTCGAGGCGCGTCTCGCCGAGGAGACCGCGGAGGCACGGCTCCATGCCGCGGAGGCGCATCTTGCCCAGCTCGATGCGACGCGGACCGGCCAGGGCGACGGAGCGAGCGACGTCCGCTTCGTGTTGCGAGCGCCGATTGCCGGCGTGGTGGCGCTTTCGGAGTCAACGCCGGGCGCGACCGTCGAGTCGGCTACGCGGCTGTTCCAGTTGGTGGCGGTCGACCGGGTGCACGTCGTGGGGGCGGTGCCGGAAGCCGCGCTCCCGCGGATCGGCGATCTGACGGGCGCCGAACTCGATGTGCCCGGTCTCGGTGCGCCGATCCCGCTCGACCGGCTCGTGGCGGTGGGCCGCGTCCTCGATCCGGTCGCCCGTACCGTGCCGATAACCTACGAGCTGAGTGATCCCGATCAACGCATCGCGATCGGTCAGGCGGTGGCGTTGCGGCTCTTCCTTTCGGCGGCGACGGAAACGGTGACCGTGCCCGAGAGCGCCGTCGTCGACGACGCGGGCCAGCCGGTGATCTTCGTGCAGGTGGGAGGCGAATCGTTCGAGCGCCGTCCCGTCACGCTCGGCAACCGTGAGGGCGGCGCGGTGCAGGTGACGGGAGACGTGGCGCCGGGCGAGCGGATCGTGGTCCGCGGCGCACCGTTGATCCGCCTCGCCGCCCTCTCGCCGCAGGTTCCCGCGCATGGCCACGCGCACTAGGCCGCGGGCTCGCAGGGCATGCTGGACGCGCTGATCGCCTGGTCGGTCCACAACCGCCTGGTCGTGGCCGCGCTTGCCGTGGTCGGCCTCGCGTGGGGCTCGACTATCGCCTTCCGCATGCCGGTGGACGTCCTGCCGGACCTGACCGCGCCTACCGTCACCGTCCTCGTCGAAGGCTATGGCATGGCGCCGGCGGACCTGGAGGCTCTGGTCACCATTCCCATCGAATCCGCGCTCAACGGGTCTTCGGGCGTCCGCCGGATCCGTTCCGCGACGGCGGTCGGCATCGCCGTGATCTGGATCGACTTCGACTGGGGTGCGGATCCCTACCGCGCACGCCAGACGGTGGTGGAGAGGTTGAACACCGTCGCGGCCGGATTGCCGGACGAGGTGGGTTCGCCGGTGCTGGCCCCTTTGTCGTCGATCATGGGCGAGATCATGTTCGTGGCCCTCGAGCCTTCGACCGGCCCGGCCGGCGCCGCGGGCCCGCCCGCCCCCACGCCGCTGGAGCTCCGGACGACGGCGGAGGTGGTGGTCCGCCGCCGGTTGCTGGCGACGCCCGGCGTGTCGCAGGTAACCGTCATCGGCGGCGAGCGCCGGCAGTACGAGGTGCTCGTCGATCCAATCCGCCTTGCCGACTACGGCGTGCCGCTCAGCGCGGTCGAGACCGCCCTCCGCGGCGCCAGCCGGAACACCACCGCCGGGTTCCGGCTCGCCGGCGGCCAGGAGTATCTGATCCAGGGCTCGGGCCGCGTCGCGGGGATTGACGGCATCGGCGAGACGGTGGTCGCCACTCGCGACATGCGGCCGATCCGCGTCCGCGACGTCGCGCAACTGCGGGTCGGCGAGGCGCTGAAGCGGGGAGAAGGATCGCACAACGGCCGGCCGGCCGTGATCCTGGGCATTCAGCGCCAGCCGGACGTCAACACGCTGGCGCTGACTCTTGAGCTGGATAGCGTTCTCGATGCGCTGGCGGCGGAGCTGCCGGCCGGGATGCAGCTTTCCGCACGGCTCTTCCGCCAGGCCGACTTCATCGAACTGGCCCTCGACAACCTGAATGCGGCGTTGCGGGACGGCGTGATCCTGGTGATCGCCGTCACGTTGATCTTTCTCGCCAGCCTGCGGGCCGGCGCGATCACGCTGCTGGCGATTCCGCTGTCGCTGCTCGCCGCGGTTGCGGGCCTGAGCGCGGCGGGACTGACCATCAACAGCATGACCCTCGGGGGGATGGCCATCGCGGTCGGAGCACTGGTCGACGACGCGATCGTCGACGTCGAGAACGTCACGCGCCGTCTTCGCGAGAATGCGCGGCTGCCGGAAAGTGCGCGCCGGCCTGTGCTCGATGTCGTGATCGACGCCAGCCGCGAGATCCGGAGGTCCATCGTCTACGCCACCGTCATCGTGATGCTGGTCTTCGTGCCCCTCTTCTTTCTCGCCGGCGTCGAGGGCCGGTTGCTGCAGCCGCTCGGGTTTGCCTACCTGATTGCCCTTGGCGCTTCGCTGGTCGTCGCGCTCACCGTCACACCGGCGCTGGCCGCGTACCTGCTGCCCCGCGCGCCGGGGATCCGCGGCGGGCAGGAGCCGGCGTTCGCGGCCGCACTGAAGCGCCGGTACCGGTCGCTGCTGCCGCTGGTCGTCCGCCGGCCGGGCTGGGTCATCGGTGCGGCGGCGCTGCTGTTCGCGGTCGCGCTCGCCTCCACGATGCGGATGGGGCGCGAGTTCCTGCCGCCATTCAATGAAGGCGCCGTCGTGGTGAGCGCGGTGACGCTCCCCGGAACCAGCCTGGCGGAGTCGAACGCGCTCGGCGGCGCCATCGAGCGGTTGTTGCTGGAGATGCCGGAGGTGGAGGCGACGTCGCGCCGGACCGGCCGCGCGGAGTTGGACGAGCACGTCCAGGGCGTCGAGTCCGCGGAAATCGACGTGCGCCTCGCACCCGGCGGCCGGCCGCGCGAGACGGTCCTGGAGGAGATGCGCGAGCGGCTGTCGCTGGTGCCCGGCACGAACATCACGATCGGGCAGCCCGTCTCGCACCGGATCGATCACATGCTGTCGGGATCGCGCGCGAGCATCGCGGTGCAGATCTTCGGCCGCGACCTCGCCACGCTCCGCGCGCTGGGGAGTGACGCGGCGGAGGCGATGACGGGAATCGACGGGCTGGTTGACGTGGCGCTGGAGCCGCAGGCCGACATTCCGACGGTGCGCGTCGGTTTCGATCGCGGCGCCCTCGCGCGGCATGGCCTGCCGGCGGGAGAGGCGGCGGTGACGCTCGAGACCGCGCTGCTCGGCCGGCAGGTGGGCCAGATCGTCGAGGGTCCGGTGCTCGTTCCGATCGTTCTGCGGCACGCGCGCCCGGACCTGGCCGACCTCGACCAGGTGGGCGAGACCTGGTTCGACGTGCCGGCGGGCGCCCGCGTTCCACTCGGCAGCCTGGCCGAGGTGGTCGAGGATCGCTCGCCGAACTTCATCGGGCGCGAGAACGGCGAGCGGCGGATAGTCGTCACCGCCAACACCGCGGGACGCGATCTGGGAAGCGTCGTCGCCGACGTCCAGGCGCGCGTCGGCGCCGGCGTCGCGCTGCCGCCCGGCTACCGCGTCGAGTACGGTGGGCAGTTCGAGGCGGAACAGGCGGCGTCGCGCCTGCTGATCGGCCTGGGCCTGGCCGCGATCGCCGGCATGTTCCTCGTGCTTACCGCCGCGTTCGGATCCGCGCGGGACGCGGCGATCGTCATGATCAATCTGCCCCTCGCCCTGATCGGCGGCGTGGCGGGCGTCTTCCTCGGTGACGGCATCCTGTCGGTGGCGTCGCTCATCGGGTTCATCGCGCTGTTCGGGATCGCTTCGCGCAACGGCATCATGCTGGTGACGCACATCCGGCGCCTCCAGGAGGCAGGCGCGGAGGCGGGGACGGCGGTGCTCCAGGGATCCGTCGACCGGCTGATCCCGATCCTGATGACCGCCGTGTCCACCGGCCTCGCTCTCACGCCGGTCGCCCTCGGCGCCGGTCAGCCGGGCAGCGAGATCCAGGCGCCCCTCGCCCTGGTAATCGTCACTGGCCTGTTCACTTCGACCGCGCTCAACATGTTCGTTGTGCCTGCCGTGTGCCTGGCGACGGCGCGGCGCTGAGGGCCAGCGGCGGAACGGGTTAGCAGACGACGAGTCGGGCGCCTCGTCGCAGTTGCTGCGCGAGACTCTTGCGCGCCTCACGCTCACTCACTGGGGGCCAACCCACGACGAGGGCATGTCTGGGTGGCGGTACGGATGGCTGAACATCGAGCTGCCATGCTCCAACTCGACTGTTCTTCGCCGCCGGAGCTGTGAAGTCGCCACGGGCCCGAACAAGACGTCCTGAAGCGTCCGCGGCAGTTTCCCGGCCCAGGGTCCACACGGCGTCTTCGCCCAGGTCCTCTGTTCGCATAACGGAAACCTCATCCGTATGTTCCCCGCTTCTGGGAGGCAGGAACTGACGGAAGTCCATCCGTCCCGTAGAGGCTGTGAATGCACGCTGATCGAAGATGAATCGCGACAGGCGTTCAGCGTCGTCGACGGGGCCGTCCTCGTACGGCCCAGGTGCCGCCGGGGTCGCGCGTGGCTCGCTAACCGAGTCGCGCCGACGGGTAAAGACGCGCCAGAACGTCGCGAAGCAACTCCGGAAGTCCATCGTCGATGTAGTCGACTCGCCCGTAGATGGGCTCCCGCCCGAGCAGCGCTGCGAAGCCGATCTGGCCAGAGTCGTCGATCGTAAGGCTTACCACGCTCCGAGGGTCTTCGTCCCAATCCAATCCGATCTCATCCTCCGACTCGATGACGACCAAAGGCAGAGGCAATTCGGAGGGAAGGAACCGCATGAACTCCAACGCTTTGCTGAAGGCGTCGAATGACACGCCGTCGGCTTGCACGGCTGCCCCAAGAAGGCGGGATACGATCTCGTTCTCCCTGTCACCACTCGCACGCGCGGTGGCCTCCTCGGGCCATTCCCGCAGGGCCCTCGCCGCTGTTCCCAAGGAACGGTCTTCCAGACCAAAGGCGTCCCACGTTGCGGTCGCAACGGAACTCATTCGTAGAGGCTGAGGGTCTCGTCCGTGAGCAGAGAAAAGAACGTCTCGTTCTTCAACATTCTAAGGGAGGCCAAGACGTCGCGCAATGCGACCGAATCCACCGGAAATTCGTCCGACCGATACACGTCTATGTCGACCGCCACGACAGGTCTTCCCTTCTGGCGCTGGAGTTGCTGGCTCACGACGGCTGTTGCCCGTCGCTGCTCATCGTGTCCGACGACGCGTGAAAGGGAGCGACTGACGTGCAGAGGCGCCCCTTCGGGCAGCTCCGGGGCGGCTGTGAGATATCGCGAGAGCCTGTCACCGCTCTGGAGGGGCAACTCCAATCTGTTGATATAGCGGAGCGCTACGCGTGACACGACCTGGGGCTTTGTGCGTGCGACCAGGAGCTCCCAGCGCCTCAGTGCTTCGCCAATGAGTCGGTCACCACCCATATAAACCCTCAAGTTGTTCAGGGTGAAGCCATCGGGTCGGAATTGCACGTAGACCGTTCGATCCGCGCTCGCGACCCGAACCCCTCCAAAGGCTGGCGGATCGACTTGCGGGGGCACGAGCTTGCCGTCCTTGACCTCAATCGTCGACCGGAGCTCCTGCTGCTCCTCCCTCGTCGGGAACTCATCCCTCAACTCGTCGGCGAGTGCCTTGAACATCTCGGGATGGCCGGGAACGGCTGCTCGCAGATCGACAAGAGCCTCAACGATAGGGGGGTGTGTGAGGGTCCGTGGCCGGGCCATGTCACTCTCATGCTAGCTCAACGCTGTACCTCCACCTTGCAAGATTCACTACTTTGCAAGATTCACTTGAATCGGCGCCACGGCCGGGAACGCGCCGCCGACCAGGGGACCGTAGCGATCGGCCAGGTAGCGCTCCACGCCGTCGCGAGACCCAAGGGGCACAGTTGCCCAGGTAACGAACGCCGGTGCGTCCCCAACGTGAGCACTGATCGCTTCGTCGCTACGATGCGCGGTGATTCTGGCAGCGACATCACCCTGGCCGACGCGAATGACCGCGGGCTCCGGTCCTCCGCGCCAGATGATGTACACCCCTTGGGCCGAGACGTTCCGAAGGTCTACGCGCCAGAAGTCGCACCACTTGTTGTCGCACTTGATCCAGGCCAGCTCCAGCAAAGCGATCTCCTCCTCCGTCAGGCGCACGTCGCTTCCGGCGCCACGTCCTCGAACCGCTGCGCAACCTCCAGGCCGCCGCGGGTGGCGCGCGCGACATACATCGGCATCGTGGCGTAGCCATCCGCACCGAGGGTCAACGTGCCCGTCGCTACGTCCAGGCGGAGTCCGTCGAGGGCGGCGCGCACTGCGTCCGGCGCCGTGCTGCCGGCCTGCTCGATGGCGCGCGCCAGCCCGTGAACGGCCGCATGGTGCGAGAACGCGACGTGCGTCACCAGGTCGTCACCCGAATGGCGGCGGGCGCGCGCGACGAAGTCGCGGACGCCGGGGCGATCTTCGCTGGCGACGAAGGGCACGGAGGTCCAGGCCTCGACGCCCTCCGGCAGTTGCGACGCCTGCCATTCGCTGAACTCCAGGAAGTGGTAAGCGAAATCGCGCGCGGCGCCGATCGAGTCGGCCTGCGTCACCACGTTCACGGCGTAGGGCCGCGGGACGGAGATCCAGAAGTTCCTCGCGTCCAGGTCGCGCGCCCACCGCACGAGGCCCGTGTACTCGCCGGGGCTGTTGCCGGTGACCGGCGTCGTCACCAGGGCCGCGCCGGTCGCGCCGCCCTGCACCCGGCGGTAGAACTGGTTCGACACCTCCCGCTGGGAAGGGCTCCAGTCGGAGACCTGGAAGGTGCGCCGCCGGGCATCCGGGCCGCGGTGCTCGACCAGCGTCGAGATCGCCTGGAGCGTCGTCGACCCGAAGAGGGCGATGCCCCCGCAGTAGGTGCCGGGGGTCTGATAGGCGTGCACGACCGGAATGTCCAGCCCTTCGCGCTCGAGGGTGCGGTCCAGCACCGGCGGCATCGCCATGATGAAGCCGCTCACGAGCGCCTCTATCCCCTCGTTACGGATCAGTTCGACCGCCGCCGCCGCTCCCGGACCCGGGCTGCCCTCGTCGTCGGCGACGAGCAACTCGACCTGCCGTCCCAGGATTCCCCCCGCCGCGTTGATCTCCGAGATGGCGAGTTCGAGGCCGAGGCGCATCTGCTGGTCGTAGGGCTGGTACAACTCGTCCTGTCCCTGCCGGTCCATGTGCGAGATGAGCGCGCCGATACGCAGCGGCCGGGACTGCAGGAAGGCGGGGAACCGGGACGTGGCGCCGGCGACACCCAATCCGGTTCCCATGGCGCCCAGGGCGCCGAGCGACGCAAGCACGTCACGACGGCTGATTGGCATCGGTCTGCTCCTTCTGGCACACGATATCGCGAATCCGGCGAGCGGCAGGCACTGTAGTAAAGTCCTGCTGCCAATGCCGTCCACACAGCTCACGCTCCGAAACGTCGACGCCGAACTGTTGAGGCGACTCCGCGCCATCAGCGCGGCACGGGGGGAGAGCCTGGATCACACCGTGGTGGCGATCTTGCAGCAGGCCGTCGGAACGGATGCGCGACGGGAACGGTTGCGGCGCTATGCCACCTGGACAGAACGTGACCTGAAGGAGTTCAACGCTGTGCTGGAGGAGCAACGGACGGTGGACTCTACGGCCTTCGAAGCATGACGGTGGCGGATCAGGACGGGGCGTACGTCGAGTTCGTCGGTGTCAGCAAGAGCTTCGATGGGCGGACGCTCGTCGTGCGCGATGTCGACCTCGCCGTCGAGAAGGGTGAGTTTCTCACGCTGCTGGGGCCGTCCGGCTCCGGCAAGACCACCTGCCTGATGATGCTGGCGGGTTTCGAGACGCCGACGGCGGGCGCGATCCGCATCGCCGGACGGCCCGTCGAGCACGTGCCGCCGCGGCAGCGCGGGATCGGGATGGTGTTTCAGCACTACGCGCTCTTCCCGCACATGACGGTGGGAGAGAACCTCGCCTTTCCCCTGGAGGTGCGGCGCCTCCCGCGCGACGAGCAGGCGGCGCGGGTGCGGCGCGCACTCGATCTGGTGCGGCTCGCGGGCTTCGAAAATCGCCGCCCGGGACAGCTTTCCGGCGGGCAGCAGCAGCGGGTGGCGATTGCCCGGGCGCTGGTGTTCGAGCCCGAACTGGTCCTGATGGACGAACCGCTAGGCGCCCTCGACCGGCGGTTGCGCGAGGAGCTCCAGTACGAGATCCGCCGGATTCACCGCACGCTCGGCGTCACCATCCTCTACGTCACGCACGATCAGCAGGAGGCGATGGTGATGTCGGACCGGGTGGCCGTCTTCCGGGCCGGAGAGATCGAGCAGATCGCGCCGCCCGAGGCGCTCTACGAGGAGCCGGAGCGTGCCTTCGTCGCCAGTTTCATCGGCGAGAACAACCGCCTCCACGGCCGGGTCACGGGATTCCGCGACGAGGATCTGTGCGAGGTGGACGTGGCCGGGGCCAGCGTGCAGGCGCTCCGCGTCGCGCCGTGCGGCCCGGGCGACGAGACGACGCTCTCGATACGTCCGGAGCGGGTGGCGGTCGATCCCCGGCCGGGGCTCTATACGAACGAGTACGAGGCGACGGTGGACGACATCGCGTTCATGGGGGATCAACTGCAGTTGCGGGTTACCGTCTGCGGACACTCGGGTTTCGTGGTGAAGATCAAGAACATCGTGGGACATGGCGCGGTGCTGGAGGGCGACCGGATTCGCCTCGGCTGGACGCCGACCGACTGCCGCGCGCTGAACTGCGAACGTGACGACGGAGCGGCAGTCTAGTGGAGCCAGGAGTCAGGGGCGGACGCGCCCGTCCGGGGGGACTTGCGGCCGGCGCCGCGACGCTGTTGCTGGTCGCGCAGGCCGCCTGTCTCGGCGGCGGCGGCCCGTCCGTAACCGTCACGTCCTGGGGCGGCGCCTACACCCGGGCCTGCGTCCTCGGCTACCACGAGCCGTTCATGGCCGAGACCGGCATCCGGGTCCAGTTGGAGGACTACAACGGCGGGCTTGCCCAGGTTCGGGCCCAGGTCGACACCGGCAACGTCTATTGGGATGTCGTCGACATGGAAATCGCCGACGCGGTCCGCGCCTGCGACGAGGGTCTGCTCGAGCCGATCCCGACCGACGTGCTGGCGCCGGCCCCCGACGGCACGCCGGCCGTCGACGACTTCCTCGCCGGCACCCAGACCGAGTGCGCTGTCGGCACCATCTTCTCGTCGGGCATCTACGCCTACAACGCGGAGCTGTTTCCCGGTCAGCGGCCCGAGACGATGGCGGACTTCTTCGACCTCGAGAAGTTCCCCGGCCGACGCGGGTTGCGCCGAACGCCGTTCGTCAACCTGGAGTGGGCGCTCATCGCCGACGGCGTGCCGATCGACGAGGTCTATGCGACGCTCGACACGCCCGAGGGGATCGACCGCGCTTTCGCCAAGCTCGACACGATCAAGGACGAAGTGGTCTGGTGGGAGGCTGGCGCGCAGCCGCCGCAGATGCTGGCGGACGGCGAGGTGGTGATGAGTGGCGCGTACAACGGCCGGATCTTCAACGCCCAGGTGATCGAGAAGCAGCCGTTCGTCATCGTCTGGGACGGGCAGGTGCTCGACGTCGGCCAGATGGGCATCGTGGCCGGAACGCGGAACTACGACGAGGCGCTGGCGTTCGTCCGTTTCGCCACGACTGCCCGGTCGATGTCGCGCCTCGGCCGCTACATCTCCTACAGCCCGACGCGGCGGTCGGCGGCGCCGCTCATCACGACCCACTTCGACACTGGCGTCGACATGGACCCGCACATGCCCGCGACGCCGGAGCACCTGGAGCGGGCGCTCCGGAACGACTGGCAATGGTGGAGCGATCACCAGGACGAACTGAACGAGCGGTTCGCCGCCTGGCTCGCGCAGTGACCGCCTGAGATGCTTACCCGCCCGCGCCTGACCCGGCCGCAGTGGCGCGCCGTCGGCCTGACGCTGCCGCTCGTCGTGTTCATCGGCATCACCTTCCTCGCCCCGCTGACCGTGATGCTGTCGCGCAGCGTCTACGACCCGGTGGTGGCCGACGCGCTGCCCGAGACGCTCGAGCGACTGGACGCCTGGAACGGCGCCGGGGCGCCGGACGAGGCGACGTTTGCGGCGGCGGCGCGCGAGCTGAGGCAGGTGCGCGAGGCTCGTACCATCGGCCGCGTCGCGGGGCGTGTCAACCGCGTGGCCGGCGGCCTGCGGAGCGTCCTCGTCCGGACCGCCCGCGCCCTGCCGGACGGAGACCAGCCGCCCGCGGGCGGCTGGCGCGCCGCGTTTGTGGCTGCCGATCCGGCCTGGGCCGATGCCGCCACCTGGAGGGCGGTCGCCACGGCGGGGCAGCGCTTCACGATTCGCCACTACCTGAACGCGCTCGATCTGGATGAGGGAGCGGAGGGCGCGATTGTCCGGCAGCCTCCGGAACGCCGCATCTATCTGCCGCTCCTGTCGCGGACGCTGCTCGTCAGCCTCGGAATCACGTTCCTGTGCCTGTTGCTCGGCTACCCGATAGCGCACCTGATCGCGCAGGCGCCGCCGCGCCGCGCCAACCTGCTGCTGGCGTTGGTGCTGGTGCCGTTCTGGACGTCGCTCCTTGTCAGGACCACCGCCTGGATCGTCCTGCTGCAGCAACAGGGGGTCATCAACGACCTGCTGGTGGCGATCGGTTTCGTGCCGGACGGCGATCGGCTCGCGATGGTCTACAACATGACCGGCACCGCCGTCGCGATGACGCATGTCCTGCTGCCGTTCATGGTGCTGCCGCTCTATTCGGTGATGCGGGGGATCCCGCGCCAGCAGATGTCCGCCGCGGTGTCGCTGGGCGCCGGTCCGTGGCAGGCGTTCCGCCGGGTCTACTGGCCCCAGACGCTGCCGGGCGTCGGGGCCGGATCGCTCCTCGTCTTCATACTGGCCATCGGCTACTACATCACGCCGGCCCTGGTGGGCGGGCAGAGCGGGCAGTTGATCTCCAACCTGATCGCGTACCACATGCAGACGTCGCTCAACTGGGGTCTGGCGGGTGCGTTGGGCGGCGTGCTGCTGGCGTGCATCATCGCGCTCTATGTCGTGTACGACCGTTTGATCGGCATCGACCGGATGAGGTTCGGCTGAGATGGCGGCTGGCGAGGCGGCGGTCGTCCATCCCCCGATGGCGCCGCAGGAGCGGGTGCTGCGGGTCGTTTATCTCGCCGCGTGCACGCTGGTCTTCGTGTTTCTGCTGGCGCCGATCCTGGTGATCGTGCCGCTCAGCTTCAACGCCGAGCCGTACTTCACCTTCACCGAAGGCATGCTGCGGCTCGACCCGGACGCCTGGTCGCTCCGGTGGTACCGGGAGATTGCGTCGGGCGGCGCCTGGACCGGCGCGCTCGCCAACAGCCTGCTGATCGGCGTTGCCGCAACCGCGCTGGCGACCACCCTCGGCACGCTGGCCGCCCTCGGCCTTGCCAATCGGGCGATGCCGATGCGCCGCTTCGTGACGGCGCTCCTGATCTCGCCGATGGTGACGCCGGTGATCATCTCCGCCACCGGCATGTTCTTCTTCTATTCCGACCTGCGCCTGACGCAGACCCACATCGGCATCATCCTCGCCCACGCGGCGCTCGGGACGCCGTTCGTCGTGATCACGGTCACCGCGACGCTTTCGTCGTTCGATCCCACCCTGTTGCGCGCCGCCGCCAGCCTCGGAGCGAGTCCGCTCTACGCCTTCCGGCGCGTGCAGTTGCCGTTGATAGCGCCCGGCGTGCTTTCCGGCGCGCTCTTCGCCTTCGCCGCGTCGTTTGACGAGGTGGTCGTCGTGCTGTTCATGGCAGGCGGGAGCCAGCGCACCATTCCACGCCAGATGTGGTCGGGCATTCGGGAACAGATCAGCCCCGCCATACTTGCCGTCGCGACGTTCCTCATCCTCTTCGCGGTCCTCCTGCTGGCAACGGTCGAGTACCTGCGCCGTCGCAACGCGCAATAGTGCGCCGGACGGTGCCGGCCTGGAGGCCGGCGGACCAGGGTGCGCCCGCCTTCCCAGGTGCGCCGGCCTCCGGGCCAGCGATCACTTTCTTTGCCGGCTTGGAAGCCGGCGGACCGCGGCGGACCCCGGCGGTATTACACTTGACAATCACTTGACTACAAGTAACTACTATCGTCGGGAAGGAGGCGCCTCATGGCCGAATACCCGGAGAACCGGACCGTCCAGATGGAGGTCCTCGAAGCAGCGCGCCGTGTGGCCGGCGGGGACTGGACGTTCCGCATGGTGGACGTGGTGCGCGAACTTGCGCACTTGAACGAGTCCACCGTTCGTACCCACGTGAACAGTCGGTGCTGCGTCAACGCACCGAGTCATCACCAACACCGTTGGCCGTACTTCCTCCGCGTCGCACGTGGCCTGTACCAGGTCGAGCCGGACTACCGCCAGCGCCCCGCGCCCACCGAGACGCCCGGCGCGACCGTCATGGTGGTACGGGAGGTCGCCCCCGCCTATGTGATCGATGCTCCGACGACGGCGTCGACGATTCACGTGGTAGTCACCGAGAGCGAGGGGTGGTACGTCGCCGAGTGCATGGAGGCGGCGGTCGTCACGCAGGGTCGCACGCTGGACGCGTTGATCGACAACCTGCGCGAGGCCGTCGGCCTGCACCTGGAGGCTGAAGACCCGATCGAGTCCGGACTGTCACCGAAGCCACGGCTGTCGCTGACCTACGAGTTCTCTCCGTTCGGCGAGTGATGGCGCGCTTGCGACGCCTTACGGCGAAGCAGATCGTGCGCCTTCTGCAGCGGATGGGCTTTGGCGTCGACCGCACGCGTGGAAGCCACGTCACGCTGGTTCGAATCGCTCCGACCGGCGCCCGCCAGGTGGTGACGGTGCCGCTGCATCAGCAGCTTCCGCTCGGTACCGTGCGCGCCATCTACCGGCGCGTTGCGCGGTTCGTGCCGGAGTCCGAAGTGAGAGCGGCGTTCCTCAGTGAATGATGCGGACGGTGCCGGCCTGGAGGCCGGCGGACCAGGGTGCGCCGGCCTCCAGGCCGGCAATCACCTTATGCGTCCTGGGCGGCGAGGTCGGCGGGGGCGCTGCCGTCGGAGGGATCGCTCGGTTGCCGCAGCATCCGGAGACCGTTGAACGTGACCAGCAGCGACGCGCCCATGTCGGCGGCGACGGCCATCCACAACGTGGCGGCGCCGAGGGCCATGGCGACGAGGAAGAGTGCCTTGGCGCCGAGGGCCATGACGATGTTCTCGATGATGCGCGTGCGCGCGCGACGGGCGTGATCGACGAGGAGAGGCAGGACGCGGAGGTCGGGCCGCATCAGGACGACATCGGCCGATTCGACCGCGAGATCGGTCGCATTCGTGCCGAGGGCGATGCCAACGGACGACGCGACCAGGGCCGGACTGTCGTTGATACCGTCGCCCGCCATCGCGGTGACGCCGTAGCGGGCGCGCAGTTCGCCGATCGCGGCCGCCTTGTCCTCCGGCAGCAGTTCGGCACGCACGTCCGAGAGGCCGACTCGCCCGGCGACGCTATGGGCCGTCACCCGGTTGTCACCGGTGAGCAGCACTGGGCGGATTCCTTGCGCGCCGAGACGCGACATCGTCCAGGACGCTTCCGAGCGGACCGGGTCCGACAGGGTAACCACGGCCCACGGCTCCGTTCCTGCGCCGCAGATGACGACGGTCCGGTCGGCACTGGGCAGATCGGACAGCTCCTGCGGCAGATGGTCGTGCCCCAGCTTCTCGCGCGCGAACCGCGCGCTGCCCACCCAGAAATCTTCGCCGTGCACTGTCGCCTCGGCGCCGCGTCCTTCGATCGCTTCGAAGTTCGCCAGATCGGGAGCGTCCACGCCGCGTTCGCGCGCGTAGCGCACGATGGCGCGCGCGAGCGGATGCTCGCTTCGCAGTTCGATGGCCAGCAGGCGCGACAGCACGTCGCCTTCGGAGCGCGCGCCCACCGGCCGTAGCTCCTGCACTTCCGGTTCGCCCTGGGTGACGACCCCGGTCTTGTCGAACGCGAAGGCGCGGACACGCGCAAGGTTCTCCAGGTGGACACCTCCCTTGATCAGCACGCCGCCCCGCGCCGCCGCCGCCAGCCCCGCCGCAATGGTTACCGGCGTCGAAATCGCCAGGCCGCACGGGCACGAAATCAGCAGGATCAACATCGCCTGGTAGAACCAGTGGTCCCAGGCGCCCCCCAGCAGGAGAGGCGGGACGACTCCGACCGCAGCCGCGACGACAAACATCAGCGGGGTGTAGTAGCGCGCGAAGGTGTCGATGAAGCGCTCCGACTGCGCGCGGTGATGGTGGCTCTCGCCCACCATCCGGATGATCCGGGCGAGGGTCGTGTCGGAGGCAGGCCGTGTCGTCCGGATCTCTATCACGCCGTGGCCGTTCAGGGTTCCCGCGAAGACCGGGTCGCCGGCCGACTTCCAGGCCGGCGCGGACTCGCCGGTCACCAATGCCTGGTCCACGTACGAGCTGCCGCCGGTCACCACACCGTCACAGGGGACGCGTTCGCCCGGCCGCACCCGTACGTGCGCGCCGACCGCCACGCGGTCGACGGTCACGCGATGTTCATGTTCCCCGTGGACAACCGACGCCATCGCCGGCGAAATCCGGACGAGCGAGCCGATGGCCTTCCGGGCGCGCAGGGCGTTCCAGTTCTCGATCAGTCCGGCGAGTCCATACAGGAACGCGAGGGTTCCCGCTTCCGCCCATTCTCCCAGCGTGATCGCACCCACGACTGACACCAGCACCAGGGCGTTCATGTCCGGGCGGAGCCGCGCCAGAGACCGGACCGCGGTGGGCGCGGATTGGAACAACCCGGCAACGATTGCCGTGACGAAGAGGACGAGCACGATCGGCTCCAGGCCTGCGGCGCCATGATCGTGGGCGAGGAGCGCCGAAGTCAGTTGTCCCGCCCCGATGCCATGCCACGTGAGGGCGCCAGCGAGGGCCGTTCCGCTGACGCCGGTGAGCAGTTGGCGCCCGTGCCGCTCCCAGAACGTAGCGGCCGCTGGCGCTGCCAGGCCGTCCGTGGCCGGCGTCCAGGGATGCGCCTTCATCCCGAGCCTCGCGACCGCCGCCGTCACCTCATCCGGACCGCATAGCGATCGGTCGATATCCACCGTCATCCGCCCCTCGATGACGTGGAATGCGATGTTGCAGACGCCGGCGCAGCCCGACAGCTCGCGCCGGATCAACGTCGCCTCTTCCGTGCAGTCGAGACCCTCGACCCGAAAATCGAGTTGCTCGGTGGCGCCGTCGGCCGGTGCGGCTGAAGGTGGGGTCGCCGCTACGGTGGTCGTCATCTGCTCTCTATCTCACCTTATCCGATGCGGAAGCCAAAGACGCCAAGGGGGCGCTCCGGGTAGCTTCGTCGCGACCGATTGCCTGTAAACTGCCGGCGTGGTGCCGCGCCGCCCTCCGCGTCGAACCGCCCGTGCCGTGTCGGCCGCGCTCACCGCCGCACTCACCGTGGTCCTGGCGGTCGCTGACGGCGCCGGCGCAAGCGGCGAGCAGGGCAGGTTGGGCACACAGCGCGCGGGGCAAGCAGATCCCCCACCCGAACCGCTGCCGCTTACCGTGATGACATTCAACATCCGGACGTCCGGCAACAGCGCGGAAGATGGCGAGAACGGCTGGCCCCACCGCCGCGCACTGGTGGCCGACACCATCGCGGAAGTCGCGCCGCAGGTGGCTGGCCTGCAGGAGGCACTCGCCGACCAGCTTGACTACCTTTCCGCGAAGCTGCCCGACTATCGCTGGCTCGGCGTCGACCGCGGGTTGAACGGCGGTCGCGGCCTGAGCGAACACGTGCCGATCTTCTATCGGCACCGCGAGCTTCTGCCGGTCGAGTCCGGCACGTTCTGGCTCTCGGCGACACCCGCCGGGCCGACCGGGACCGGCTTCCGCCGGCGTGTCTCCCGTATCGTCACCTGGGCGCATTTCCATCACGTTCACACCGACCGCCGGTTCTATGTCTACAACACGCATCTCACGCTCCGGCGGGGCGAGCGACAGGTTCAGTCCGCGACGATGATCGCGGAGCGGGTCGCCGCGCTGCCCGAGGGCACGCCGGTCCTGGCCGTTGGCGACTTCAACGCGGCGGCGGAAGATAGCGATACCTGGCGCGTAGCGACCTCCACGGGCCTGCGCGACGCGTGGACGCTGGCGGACCGCCGGATCGGCCCGGCCCGCACGTCAAGCGACTTTCTTCCTCCAGAGCACGCGAACGAGGGCCGGATCGACTGGATCCTCGTAGGCGGGCCGATCGGGGTCCGCTCGGTCGAGACCATCATCGATCACGACAACGGGCGGTACCCCTCCGACCACTACCCGGTCGTCGCGCGCGTCCTCCTGCACTGACGTGCGCCCTGGACCAGGGCGCCGGACACGCGCGGCAACTCGGGCGACGCCCCCCGTCTAGAAGAACCGCACGGAGTAGCCTACTCGCACGCCGCGGCCGATCTCCGGCGCGAGGTCCTTGATGAACGACGTGTGGTTGCGGTACGTGGCGTTCGTCAGGTTGAAGCCGGTGACGCTCAGGATGTGCGCGGTGTGCTGGCGCGGCCAGACGTACGATGCGCGCAGGTTGACCACCGAGTACCCATCGGTTTCCGTCTCATCGTGGTACACCCGATCCTGCGTGCCGGCGAACTCCAGTTCCGGGCTGAACGTGAAACCGCCGACCGGCACGTCCAGACTGAGGGTCCCGCGTAGCGGCGGGATCCGCGGCAGCGGCTCGTCGGTCGCAGTGAGCCGCGCACTGACGTAGCCGAGGCCAAGCGTCACCCACGCGCTCTCCGCCAGTCGAACGCTGCCCCGCGCGTCGAACCCGACGAACCGGCTGTCACCCTGCGTGAAGTCGAGCACTATCAGGTTGTCCTCGACCTCGCCGGTCCGTTCGCCGTAGATGAAGTTGCTGATGCCGTAGGTGTAGAAGTTCAGCTCGCTCCGGACCCGGTCCGACTGATGGCGCAGGCTCAGGTCGAGACCGAGCGTCGTCTCCGCGTCCATCTCCGGGTTGCCCACTTCGAAGGCGAGGTTCCCGACGTGCGGGCCGAAGTTGTAGAGCTCCTCGAGCGCCGGCGCGCGGTGCGACTGGGTCACATTGGCTACGAACGCGGTATCGGCGCCCAGGTCGGCGTGCAAACCGAACGAGGCTGACGCGCCGAGGAAGTTGCGATCGCGCGGGTCGGGCGCCACCAGAACGTGCTCTTCCTCGTCGTGGTCGTCGTCGTGGTCGTCTTCGTCGTCGTGGTCGTGGTCGTCCTCTTCCTCGTGGTCGTGGTCGTCCTCTTCCTCGTGGTCGTGGTCGTCCTCTTCCTCGTGGT
>CAZWUJ010000013.1:0-3040 GCA_964636705.1 uncultured Vicinamibacteraceae bacterium | reverse complement strand
CGTGATCCTCGCCTTCCTCGTGGTCGTGGTCCTCCTCGTCATGCGCATGTCCGCCGACCCGTTCCATGGCCCGGTAGTCGTTCCGCTCGACACGGGCGCCGAACTGCAGCCGCACCCGTCCGAAGTTCACCTCCTCGTAGGCGAAGGCGGCGAACGACGTCTGGTCGGTCTGCGGCGCGAGCGCCTCGGCGCCGACGGCTTCGAAGTCGCGGAACTGTGCCCACGCGCCGAACTTGCCGGCGAACCGGTTGGTCTGACGCTGATCCACTTCGGCCCGCACGAGAGTGGTCCGGTTGGTGAACGCCGTGCCGATACTCTCGATTCCTTCCTCGATCTCCAGCTCGTCGTGCTCCCAGTCGATCATGCTCACGCTGAGCTGAAAGCCATCGATGAGGTTGTTGTTGAGGTCGCGCGCTCCGATGTCGAACCGGCCTGCGCGCCGCCGCGAATCGAGATCGATCGCCACCTCGCGGTCTTCCTCTTCGTGGTCGTGGTCGTCCTCTTCCTCTTCGTGGTCGTGATCGTCCTCGTCTTCGTGGTCGTGGTCGTCTTCTTCCTCGTGGGCGTGATCGTCTTCCACTCCGTGATGGCCGTGGAATTCGCCCGCGAACGGGACGCCGTAGCGGCCGTTCTCCATGGTGATGCCGGCGCTCGCGAAGAAGTTCCCGCCGAAGTAGCCGACGCCCGCCCGTCCATTCGTCAGTTCGGTGGCGGAGTTCTCGACCGTTCCCTCGGGCGTCTGGTAGTCGTCGGTCCGCCGGGTGCTGGCGCCCGCCCAGAACAGGACGTTGCCCTGCGCGTGCTGCACGCTGCCGTTGGTGCCGACCTGGCTGTTGGCGCTGCCGCCATCGGCGTTGAACTGGGCGCGCGTGCCGGAGAACAGCGAGTCGCGGTAGCTCTCGTGGGGCGTCACGATATTGACCAGACCGCCTACCGCGTTCGAGCCGTAGAGCAGCGTCGCCGGGCCCCGGACGATCTCGATCCGCTCGGCGATGTTCGGGTCGATGGTCACCCCGTGGTCGCCGGACTGGCTCGAGAGGTCACCGGTCCGGACGCCGTCCTCCAGAATCAGGACGCGGTCGCCGTCGAAGCCGCGGATGATTGGACGGCTGGATCCAGGACCGAAGCTCCGGCTGGCGATGCCCGGCTCGTTGCGCAAGGCGTCGCCCAGGCTTCCCTCCGCCGTGCCGACGATGTCGAACGAATCCAGCGTCGTTACCGCGTTGAATGCCTCGAACGTCGTTTCGGCGCCGGTGACCGAGGCGGTCACCGTCACATCTTCATGGACAGGTGACAGCTCCAGCGCGAAGTCCACCGTCGCCTGTCCGCCCGGCGGGACGCTCACCGTCTGCCGCCCCGCCGTCAGGTGTTCGCGCTGCGCGAGCACCTCGTAGTCTCCCGGCGTCACGTTCTCAACCGCGAACATCCCGTCTTCGTCGGTCAGCGCGAACGCGCCGGACCCGACCACCAGGATCACCGCCCCGTGGACCGGGCCTCCCGTATCCGTCAACGTCACCGTGCCGCTCACCGTGCCGGGTTCCTGGGCGCCGGCGGGAGTGGCCATGCCGGCCATCATAAGGATGCCTGCTGCAACTACCACCTCGCTCGTCAATTTCTTCTTCATGCACTTCATCCTCGAACTCCCCACACGCGAGCGACAGCTCGCATTCCTTCCCTGTCTTGTGATGGCCGGCGGATGGGCGGCGGAACGCGCGACGTGGCGTTCGGGCACCGCGCCCGACATGGGGCAGATGCACTTGCCGCGCCGAGAACGGGTGGCGTCGTCGCCGATCAGAGCCAGCCGGGATACGAAGGGCGGCTAGGCGGGTGGGGCGCGGGCGGGGAGGCGAGGAATGTGGCCGGAGGCGACCCATCCGGCGCTGGGAGCGTGGACGAGCAGTTCCGGAACGTCCACCGATCCGATCGGGATCGAGACGGCCAGGTCGGCAGCCGGCTGATGCCGGAGCTGACAGACCGCGCAGTCCTGATCGCCGGCATGCTCCTCGTGCCAGACGGCCGCGCCGGAAGCGGCGCCAACCAGCGCGACCGCCAGTGCGGCGACCAGAACGCGCCAGTCGGGGCCGCGGCGTGCAACCCCTCTGCGCATCAATCCTCCTGCGACCATAAGTCTTTGACGGTAGCAGAAGCCGGAGGTCACGCACAAGCACTGCGCGGGAGCGGCGAGACCGTCCGAGCGACCTGAGCGCCCGGATCCCCGGCCTCAGCCGGACAGGTCGACACCGACGGGGCAGTGGTCGGAACCGGCCACGTGGGGCCAGATGAACGCGTCGGTCACCCGGCGGGCCGCGGCGGGGGAGGCGAGCACGTAGTCGATCCGCCATCCGATGTTCCGTTCGCGGGCGCCGCCCCACTGCCGCCACCAGGTGTAGTGCCCCGCCTCGCCGGGATGCCGGGCGCGGAACGTGTCTACCCAGCCTGCATCGATCCAGCGCGTCAGTTCCGCGCGCTCCTCGGGCAGGAAGCCGCTGGTCTTCGTGTTGGCTCCAGGCCGGGCGAGATCGATCGGTTCGCGGGCCGTGTTGTAGTCGCCGATGGCGAGAACCGGTCCTCGCCGGCGCAGGCGCTGCAGCCGGTCCAGGAGCGCCGCGTAGAAGTCGAGCTTGTAGGGCACCCGGCTGTTGTCGCGATCTCGGCCGCTACCCTTGGGGAAGTAGACCGACGCCACCGCCAGGCGTCCGAAACGGGCGATGAGCAATCGCCCCTCGACATCGAAGCGCGGTTCGCCCAGCGCGGTCTCGACGCGGTCGGGCCGCGCGCGCGAGTAGATGGCGACGCCGCTGTAGCCGGGGCGCTCCGCCGGCGAGAAGACCGCGTGCCAACCGGCCGGAGCGCGGACCGCCGGTTCCAGTTGATGCTCGAAGGCCCGCACTTCCTGAAGGCCGACGATATCCGCGTCGGCGTCCGCGAGGAACCGGAGGAAGCCCTTCCTGGCGCAGGCGCGGAGGCCGTTGACGTTCCAGCTAACCCGAAGTTTCTGAGCCGGTTTCGGCCTAAACCATAGGATCCAAAGGACATAGTG
>CAZWUJ010000012.1:97523-105812 GCA_964636705.1 uncultured Vicinamibacteraceae bacterium | reverse complement strand
AGCGGGACCTGATAGTCGGAGAAGGCATTCCCTCCTTCCTGAGTGATCTGGTCCAGCCGGGCGGCGACGAGCGGATCCCCGGGCGAAGCGAACGGCAACTTGTCGATCACGACGCAGCTCAGCGCGTCGCCGACAACATCCACTCCCTGCCAGAAACTGGACGTTGCCAGCAGCACGGCGTTGGGGGTGCCTCGAAACTCGCGCAGGAGCGCGCTACGGGGCGCGGTTCCCTGCACAAGGACGGGGTACGGGCAGTCCGGTTCGATCCGGGCCCGGACTGCTTCCAGGTTGGCGTAGCTCGTGAACAGGACGAACGCGCGCCCGGCCGTCAGTTTGAGCAACGCGCGCACCTCGCGGGCAACCGCGTCGGCAAAGCCGCGGTCGCCCGGCGGCGGCATGCGGCGAGGCAGATACAGGACCGCCTGGCGGCGGAAGTCGAACTCCGAGGGCACCTGAAGCTCGGCAGCGTCCCCGATGCCGAGACGTCCCCGGACGTACTCGAACGATCCGTCGACCGTCAACGTCGCGGAGGTGAACAGTGCCGATTGCATCCGTTCGATCAACAGCTCCCGGATGATGTCCGCAACGTCGATAGGCGCGGCCCGCAGGAACGCGCCGCGGCCGCGTCGCTCCAGGTAGTAGACGAAGCCGGGGTCGTCCGCCGCAACGAGAAAGACTACCTGCTCCCGCAGCCCGTTGGCCCGGCGCCCGAGGTTAGCGAGTTCCGCATCCTCCGTCGGCGCCGCCGCCTTCGACAGCAGGTCGGCGAGATCGCCCAGGCTCCGGACCAGCATCCGGCCTGCCTCGGCCGCCGGGGCCAGCATGTCGGCAGTCACGCGGATCCGATCGTGCCCTGGGGCGAGCGGCTCGAGGAGGGCGAAGAAGCTGCGGGCGCCGCTCCTGACGGCGTCGAGCCGCTCGTGCAACTCGCGTGCATCGGTCTCGTTTAGGGGTCCGCCGGCCGCCGGCGAGTCGTTGTCTGCCTCGTTGTTGCGAGACGCCCTTCGCCCGTCGCCGGACGTCGCGGCGGATGCCAGCCGCCGGCCGTCGCGCTCGAGCTCGGCCAGCTTGAAGTTGCTGATGGTGCTCGCGAACGCTTGCGTCGCGACGTCCTCCAGTTGGTGGGCTTCGTCGACGACGAGCGCCGTGCAGTCGGGTATCACGCTGCCAGCGCCGGCCGCAGCGTTTCGCACCGCCGCGTCGGCGCAGAGCAGATGGTGGTTGACGATCACGAGATCCGCCTCCGCCGCGCGCTGGCGCATCGACGTGATGAAGCAGTCGTGGTAGCGGGGACAGTCCATCCCGATGCAGTTCTCGGTGGTTGCCGCGATATCGTTCCAGATCGCCAGATCGTCCGGCAGGTCCTCGACTTCCGCGCGGTCGCCGGTGCCGGTCTGCTCGGCCCACTCGGCGATGCGGTCGAGCAGGTTGCGGTCCGGGTGCGGCAGCAGGGCGCCGTGCGCTTCGGTTCGCGCCGTCTCGAAACGGTGGAGGCAAAGGTAGTTGCCGCGTCCCTTCATGTAGGTGGCGCGGAAGTCGACGCCGAGCGCGTCGCGCAGTTGGGGAAGGTCCTTGTAGAAGATCTGATCCTGCAGATTCCGGGTGCCGGTCGAGATCACGATCCGTTCGCTGCTCAGAATCGCCGGCACCAGATAGGCGAGCGTCTTGCCGGTGCCCGTTCCCGCTTCGGCGAGCAACACGCCACCTGTCCGGAGCAGGTTCGCCACTGCGGTGGCCATCCGCCGCTGGCCCGGTCTCGGCTCGAAGCCCGGCAGGGCGCGGGCGAGCGATCCGGCGTCAGCCAGGGTCCCCGCCACCCGCGGCGCGAGGTCCGCCGAGGCCTCCGCGGCGTCGTCGTCCGGCTCGACCGTCAGTTCCCGCTCGGGCTCGACACCGTTGTCGGGTACAGGGGGAACCTTCGGCATAGCGCTTCCACTTCGGTCCGAACCATGCGGGCGGCGCGCTCGTCCTCGGGGTCGGCCAGGACGCGTCCAATCAGCTCCGCCACCGTTTCCATCTCCGCCTCCGCCATGCCTCGGGTCGTAAGGGCGGGCGTTCCCAGCCGGATGCCGCTGGCCACCATGGGCGGGTGCTCGTCGAACGGGATCGCGTTCTTGTTCACCGTGATTCCGGCGCGGCCAAGCGCTTCTTCCGACACCTTCCCCGTCAGGCCCCGCGAGTAGACGTCGACCAGCAGCAGATGATTGTCGGTCCCGCCGCTGACAATCCGGAAGCCCTGCGCCGCCAGGGAGTCCGCCAGCCGCACCGCGTTGCGGACCACCTGCCGTTGATAGTCGGCGAACGACGGCTCTCCAGCCTCCTTGAGGCAGACCGCCTTGGCCGCGATCACGTGCATGAGCGGTCCTCCCTGCACGCCGGGGAAGAGCGTCCGGTTGATGGCCTTGCGGTGCGTGTCGCGGCAGAGGATCAGGCCTCCGCGCGGGCCGCGAAGGGTCTTGTGGGTCGTCGTGGTGACGATGTCGGAGTGAGGCACCGGGCTTGGATGGAGTCCGGTCGCGACGAGGCCGGCGATGTGCGCCATGTCCGTCACCACTGGCGCACCTATCTCGGCGGCAACGGCGGCGATCCGCGCAAAGTCGATAACGCGCGGGTAGGCGGAAGCGCCCACCATGATCATCTGCGGCTTGTTCTCGCGGGCAAGTCTATCGAGGGCTTCGTAGTCGATCCGTTCGTCGTCGCGCCGGACGCCATACGGCACGATCGTGTAGAGCTGGCCCGAGAAATTGAGGGGATGGCCGTGCGTCAAGTGCCCGCCATGCGCGAGGTTCATGCCGAGCACGGTGTCGCCCGGCTTGAGAAGCGCGAAGTACGCCGCCATGTTCGCCTGCGCCCCGGAGTGCGGCTGCACGTTCGCATGCTCGGCCGCGAAGAGCGTCTTTGCCCGCCCGATGGCCAACGACTCCGCGACATCGACGAACTCGCAGCCGCCGTAGTAGCGCCTCCCCGGGTAGCCCTCGGCGTACTTGTTGGTGAGGACCGACCCCATCGCCTCCATCACCGCCGCACTGGTGAAGTTCTCGGAGGCGATCAGCTCGAGGCCGTCGTTCTGCCGGTTGACTTCGTTGGCGATGGCGGTGGCGATTTCCGGGTCGCGCACCGCAAGCGGAGCAGTGATGCCGAGGGCGTCAAGCGTGTCAGTCATGGTGTGGCGCGGTCTTCGAGGGCTGCTATCTTGTCGACGCGGCGCTTGTGGCGTCCGCCGGCGAAAGGCGTCTCGAGAAACGCCTTGATGATGGTCAGGGCTTCCGGCTCGGCCAGCGAGCGGCCGGCGAGGGCCAGAATGTTGGCGTCGTTGTGCTCCCGGCAGAGCCTCGCGCTTTCGACGGTATGGACCAGCGCGGCGCGGATACCGGGCACCTTGTTGGCGACGATCGACATGCCGACGCCGCTCCCGCAGATCAGGATGCCGCGGTCGTAGACGCCGCTCGCCACGCCGGACGCCACCTCGTGCGCCACGTCGGGGTAATCGGCCGGATCCGCGGAATGGACGCCGAGATCCGCGACCTGCGCGTCGACGCTCCCGGCATTGGGGAAGCCGTTCCGCTCGATTGCCCGCCGGACCCGATCCTTCAGCGCAACTCCCGCGTGATCGGCTCCCAAGGCCACCCGCATGTTTCGATTGTACTATCTCACCCGCGGGATCCGCCCGCCGGGGGCGCGTGCTATATTCGGTACTCGATACGATGGCGAGTTCCGCCGTTTCCTCTGCAGCCGCGACCACTTCCGGGGGCCGTTTCGCCGAAGCGTTCCCGAATTCGCGAAAGGCGTACCTCGGGAGCGGGCGGCTGAGGGTCCCGATGCGCGAGATCACGTTGAGCGGGAACGAACCGCCGCTCCTGGTCTACGACACCAGCGGTCCGCACGACGTTGATGTCCGGACCGGTCTCCCGCGCCTGCGCCGGGACTGGATCCTGGCGCGCGGCGGCGTGACCGAAACGGCGCGCGCGGAGCGGGAGCCCGGGTCGGCGAAGATCCCCGAGACGCTCCGCCGTCCGGCGTTGCGCGGCCGGGGCGCCGTCACGCAGATGCACCACGCGCGCCGCGGCGAAGTGACGCCCGAAATGGAGTTCGTCGGCCGGCGCGAGGGGTTCGAACCCGATTTCGTTCGCGCCGAAGTGGCGCGGGGGCGTGCGATTATTCCTGCAAACGTCAACCACCCAGAACTCGAGCCGATGGCGATCGGCCGCAACTTCCTGGTGAAAATCAACGCGAATATCGGCAACTCCGCCGTCAGTTCGTCGATCGACGAGGAGGTGGAGAAGCTCCGCTGGGCGACGCTCTGGGGAGCCGACACCATCATGGATCTGTCGACCGGCCCCGACATCCATGAGACGCGCGAGTGGATTCTCCGGAACGCACCGGTGCCGGTCGGGACGGTGCCGATCTACCAGGCGCTCGAGAAGGTGGGCGGGAAGCCCGAGGAACTGACCTGGGAGATCTACCGCGACACGCTGATCGAGCAGGCCGAGCAGGGCGTCGACTACTTCACCGTGCATGCCGGAGTTCTGCTTCGCTACGTTCCCATGACCGCGAGGCGCGTGACCGGCATCGTCTCGCGCGGCGGATCGATCCACGCGAAGTGGTGCCTGGCACATCACCAGGAGAACTTTGCCTACACCCACTTCCGCGAGATCTGCGAAATCATGCAGACGTACGATGTCTCCTTTTCCCTGGGCGACGGGCTGCGTCCCGGATCCATTGCCGATGCGAACGATGAGGCGCAGTTTGCGGAGTTGCGGACACAGGGCGAGCTGACGCGCATTGCCTGGGAGCACGACGTTCAGGTGATGAACGAGGGACCCGGCCATGTTCCGATGCACCTGATCCGGGAGAACATGGAGAAGCAGCTGGAGTGGTGCGACGAGGCGCCCTTCTACACGCTCGGCCCCCTCACCACGGACATCGCGCCCGGCTACGACCACCTCACCTCGGCAATCGGCGCCGCGATGATTGGCTGGTACGGGACGGCGATGCTCTGCTACGTCACGCCGAAGGAGCATCTCGGCCTGCCGAATCGAGAAGACGTCAAGGCGGGCGTGATTGCCTACAAGATCGCTGCCCACGCCGCCGACCTGGCAAAGGGCCATCCCCGGGCGCAGGCCTGGGACGATGCCCTGTCGAAGGCGCGCTTCGAGTTCCGCTGGGAGGATCAGTTCAATCTGGCGCTCGATCCGGTCACCGCGCGCGCCTTCCACGACGAGACGCTGCCTGCCGAGGGTGCGAAGGTGGCCCATTTCTGCTCGATGTGCGGCCCGAAGTTCTGCAGCATGGAGATCACGCAACAGATTCGGGACTACGCCGCCGAGCGGGGGCTCGACGAGAAGTCGGCGGTGCGGACGGGGCTCGACGAGAAGTCGGCGGAGTTCCGCAAGGCGCGCGAAATCTACGTACCGGGCAGATAGGGAGGCGCGCCGGAGGGCGGTCGGCCCGCGGGCCGCCGGCTCCCGCGCCCGGCGTCAGCGTTCGTCCGTCGCCGCCGGTGAGTTCGGGAGTGTCGTGATCTGAATGATCGTCGAGAATGCCGGGGGCTCACCTCCCGGCGTCGTATTCGGATAGGAGGGCGTGCCGTTCCAAGCGTAGTCCTTGATCGTCACGCTCGGACGGTAGCCCATCTCGCGCTCCCGGAACCGCGCCGTCTCGAACTGGTGGATCGCCGGCCGGTCGTAGACGCGGCGGCCCCGATCGTCGAGCACCACCGAGTAGTAGTCCACTAGATCGTTGAACGGCGCAACGGCGCCGAAGAGGTGGAACCACTGTCCTCTGCCCGCGTCGTAGGACGTGATGTACCGCGCATTCGGGAAGATCGTGATGCCGAGTTCCGCCTCGGTGGGCGGTTCCGTATTGGACATCGCCGCGAGGGCCGCCGACAATGCCGCCTCGTCGACTTGCAGCGCCAGCTCCGGCGCAGGGGAGGTGGTGGCGCTGGCGTTCTCGGCTGCGGGCGCCGGTTCCGGCTCTTCCGCCGTCGGGAAGGGACGGGGTGTCAGCGGTCGCCGTTGCGCCTCGGCGGCGCCCGAGGCGAAGACGAGGACAACAAGCGCCACCCCAAGCGCGATGTAGGCTCGCCACGCCGCACCGACGTGCGTCACACTCGTATTATGCCCCAAATGCGAGAAGTTCGGCAGTTCTGCGACGCCCACTACGACTGGCTGATCGAGACGATAACCGCGCTGGTGAGTGCGGAATCACCCACTACCGACCGGGACGCCGCCAATCGGTGCGGCGACCTGATCTCGGCGCTGGCGCAAGCGCAGGGGGCAGAGGTCGAGAGGGTTCCCTCGCGCCAGTGTGGCGACCACCTGCTCGCCAGGTTCGGCGGCGGAGCGGACGATCAGGTGCTGCTCCTGGGTCACTTCGACACCGTGTGGCCGGTCGGGCAACTGAAACGGATGCCGATCCGCGAAGTGGACGGCCGGCTGCACGGTCCCGGTATCTTCGACATGAAGGGAGGCATCGGTATCGGCCTGCTCGCCCTGCGCGCGCTGGCAGAGACCGGACGGCTCGAGGGACGCCGCCTCACGATGCTCCTGACGGCGGACGAGGAGCGGGGAAGCGGCACCTCGCGGGCGCTGATCGAACGTGAGGCCCGGCGGAGCGCGGCCGTGCTTGTGCTCGAACCCGGGTTGCCGCGTGGCGCAGTGAAGACCGGAAGGAAGGGGTGCGGTGAGTTCGAGTTGCGGATTCAGGGTGTTGCGGCGCACGCGGGTATCGATCCGTCGCGCGGCGCCAGTGCGATCGATGAACTGGCGGCCCAGATTGGTGTAATCGCCGGGCTGCGGGACCCGGCACGGGGGGTGACCTTGAACGTCGGGATCGTCGAGGGTGGCAGCCGGCCGAACGTTGTCGCGGACTCGGCCCGCGCCGTCGTCGATGTCCGTGCCGGAACGATGGCCGACGCTCGCCGGATCGAGGAAGCGATACGTGGGCTCACGCCCGCCATTGAAGGCACTACGATCGAGATCGCGGGCGGTTTCAACCGCCCTCCGTTCGAACGGAGGGCGGCGGTGGCCCGGTTGTACGAGATGGCGCGCGGCGTCGCGGCCGAACTGGGCCGTGATTTGGGCGAGGGATCGACGGGCGGCGGATCCGACGGCAACTTCACCGGCGCTCTGGGTGTTCCCACGCTCGACGGCCTGGGCGCCGTGGGAGACGGCGCGCACGCGCTGGACGAGCATCTCCTGACCGCCGATCTCACTTGGCGCGCGGCCCTGGTGGCAGGCGTGATAGAGCGGCTGGGCGGGTCCGAACTGCTAGCTTGACCGTCGTCGCTTGCGGCTCCGATGGCCGCCCAACCAGGCCTATCTAGCAGCCTGCACCGTTTTCACGGCGCAGGCTGCTAGAATCGAAACAGGGAGAAAAGTCGAATGGGAAGCGCATTCAAGACCGCGTTGCTGCTCGGATTGCTGAGCGGGGTACTGCTCGCTATCGGCCAATGGTTCGGTGGATCCAATGGATTGCTCATCGCCTTCGTGTTTGCGGTGGTGATGAACTTCGGGTCGTACTGGTGGTCCGACAAGGTGGTCCTCCGCATGTACCGCGCGAGCGAAGTGGGGCCGGATCACAAGCTCTACCGGATCACGGCGCGGCTGGTTCAGCGTGCGGAGTTGCCGATGCCGAAGGTATACGTCATCCCGGATGGGTCGCCGAACGCCTTCGCGACCGGCCGCAATCCCAGGCACGCCGCGGTCGCGGCGACCGAAGGGTTGCTGCGCGTGCTGGACGACGCGGAGATTGAGGGAGTGATGGCGCACGAGCTGGCCCACGTCAAGCACCGGGACATTCTCATCAGCTCGGTCGCGGCGACGATTGCCGCGACCATCATGATGGTTGCCAACATGGCCCAGTGGGCGGCGATCTTCGGCGGTTTCGGCGGACGGGACGATCGGGGCGGCAATCCGCTGGCGCTGCTTGCCACGATCATCGTCGCGCCGCTTGCGGCCGCGCTCATTCAGGCCGCCATCTCGCGGTCACGCGAGTTCGCGGCCGACCGGGGTGCGGCACAGATCGTCGGGAGCCCGTACGGCCTGGTGAACGCGCTGAAGAAGATCGAGGCAGCCTCGCGGCGCGTCCCGCTCGACGCCAATCCGGCGACCGCGCACATGTTCATCATGAAGCCGTTCGGCGGTCGAGGGATGATGTCGCTGTTCAGCACGCACCCGCCGACGGAACAGCGGGTCCGGGCGTTGCTCGGCACGGTGTAGCTCTAGCCTGCATCGTTCCACGGCGCAGCCTGCTAGCCCGACCATCGTCGCCTGCGGCTCCGATGGC